>JACTMO010000042.1 GCA_014584605.1 Bacteroidota bacterium
GCGACAAGGGACCTGAAAACGGTTGAAAACTCGCCATCCCTTTTGTCCATTACCGCACATACGCTCCCAAAACACCATCCCTTTTGTCCATTATACCAATATATCAGGAACGGCCGATCCTGACCAACCTCATATCCTATGTGCATTCCACGCCTTAGGCACTCGTTCTTCGAGGCGGCTCCGGGTCCGTTCCGGTCCGTTCGCCCCGATCAGCGTGAACGGGTGCGTTCCATTACGTCCTATCGCAAAGCCCACGGGGGCGAACTACGGCAGCTGCTCCTGGCGGGTCGCGGTGGGCACTCCTCCCCCGATGTTCACCAGGATGGGGTCCCGATCGTTGGACCCGCCCGCATACTTCACCTCGCCGTCCAGGTTCATGTCCGTGCCCAGGTATCCGCTCACGGTGGCGGTGGGAACGGCCCCACCCACGGCCACCAGGATGGGATCGCGGTCGTTGTTGCCGCCCGCATACCGGAGCCGGTCGTCGCTCAGGCAGTTCCCGCCCCACATCACCAGGGTGCCACCGACATCCTTCAGCGCTTCGGTACCGAATGCCGTTATGCTGCCATCGGCAAGGTCGTAGGTGCGTTCGCCGATGCCTATGTGCACCGGTTGGGCGGTCATCACGCCCAGGTGGTTACGATGCCTCACCGCCAGGTACCAGGGCCCGGGCGCCACGTCGAACCGCACAGGGCCGGTGCCGTCCGTGGCCACCACATCGCCGTCGCGTTGCAGCAGGGCGCTCCGGGTGGCCACCACGGTCGCTGGATCATCGGCGTCGCGCAATTCCAGCACCACCCAGTCCACTATGGCGTCCGGCCCGGTGACGGCCAGCACGGAGGCTGCCGCGCTTTCGCCCCCTCCCCCGCCGGCATGGGTGTAGCCCAGGCCGGTGTAGGGCTCGGTGAGCGGGATCAGCCCCTGGGTCCGCAGGTCGTCGCGCATCAGGCCGTCCAGGGCCTGGTATGGCCCTTCCAGAAAGGCATGCACCCGCACCGCCACCTTGGGACGCAGCAGGAACAGGCCCTCCCCGAAGGAGCTCACCGCCACCACCCCACTGCCGAAGAAGGGATAGTTGCCCCAGGCACCGTTGTACGTGGCCCCGTTGTTGGCCAGGTACGTGTCGAAGTGCGCCACCGGCGTCAGCGTGCCCGCGCTCACCCCGGTGGTGTCCAGCACCTGAAGCCCGCTGGTGTAATTGGCCTCGTACACCGAACCGCGATGCACGTAAAGGTTGTGGTCCACGCTGGGGTTGGGGCCGGTGTAGGCGCCCCGGAAGACCGGCGCGTCCACGTCCAGCAGGTCGAAGATCCGCGTCCGCGTTCCATGCCCGTAATAGCCCTCATCACCTTCGTCGTTCATCAACAGGTAGCGGTGGTCCTCGGTGAGCCAGCCCTGGTGGCTGATGCGCGCCCCGGCATAGGTGATGGTGGCCACCGTGCTCATGTCGGTCTTGTCGGTCACGTCCACGATGGTGATCTTGTCCGGGTTGCCGGAGTGGAAGTTGAAGCTCAGCTGTTTCCCTTGGTGGTCCGGATCGGGACCGGCGTAGGTGTACACCACGTTCTCGTGGATGTACCCGTCGGTGGTGTGGGTGCCGACGAGCACCGGGGCCTGTGGGTCGCTGACGTCGAAGACCGTGAGCCCCCCGTTGTTGGTGCTGGTCGCGCCCACCGCGTACACATACGGGTGCTGCTTGTCGGCGTAAAGGGTGTGGCTGTTGCCGATCACGCCGGTCCACCCGTCCTCGGTGAAGGTGACCGGTGGGTTGGACACCGACCGCAGGCGCGTGAGGTCGAACACCTGCAGACCATGCCCCGCCAGCTCCGAGCCGATGTAGCACCAGTTGCCGGCCACGTCCACGTCGCGCCAGAGGTTGCTGGTGGGAAAATGGCTCGGGAGGTTGCCGATGCGCACCGGGGCCGTCGGCACCGTGATGTCCACGAAGGCGGTGCCGTTGTTGAGCCCGATGAGGACGTACTCGTGCCCGGTGAGGCTGTCGGTCCAGCCCCACAGGTCGGCGGCGTTGGGCTGGGTGCCCGTTGCTCCCAGTTGCGCCAGGCTCAGGTGGGCCAGCAGGTCGATGTTGTTGCAGGGGTAAGCGCCTGCGTATCCGTTCACGCAGGGCGTCTGTCCCAGGGATGGCAAGGTGCACAGGGCCCCGGCCGCAAGGACCAGGAGATGGTTCCGAAGCAGCATGGGCTCGAGGTGTGCAGGGTGGACGAGGCTACCGCAGGACCACCCGTTCGGTGGTCAACTTCCCGTCGGCGTTGAGCCGCACCAGATAGGTACCCCGCTCCAGTCGGGAGGCGTCCGTCGCCAGGCGCACGGCCCCACGCCCCGTGATGCGCTCACTCCGCACCACGCGTCCGCTGCCATCCGTCCATTCCAGAACGGCATCCTTCACGTCCACCGGGACCGTGAGGTCCAGCACGACCGTACCGGCGGCCGGGTTGGGATGTACCGCCATCCCTGCGGAAAGGGCGCCCTCGACACGTACACCCGTGTTCAACTGGTAGATGACACCGGTACGGTCCTGGCCGTTCAGCGAAACGTAGTAGTCGCCGTTGTTGTTGATGTCGCCGGTCCAGCTGTCGTTGACGATCTCGAACATCGAGGTGCCGTTGATCACCGGGATGGTCATCAGGGTCACCTCGGTGCTGGCGGTCCAGCTCTGGCCGAAGGCGTTCAGGGCATTGGTGCCGAAGCCCGCGAAGATCTGGTAGCGGTAGCCGCCCGCATCCGCTTCAGGGCCCGATTTGATGATCGGCATATACTGGCTCACCGGCGCCACCTGGGCGATCTGGTCAAGGTTGGCACCGGAGGCGGCATCCCACCGGATGGTGAACACAATGCTGGAGAAGAACTCGTCGAAATCGGTATCGGGGCGCACCCGTACCTCGAGTTGACCGGCACCGTCGTCCACGAGGGTGATGTCCACCATCGGCAACTGGGCCGGGACCAGGGTGGAGAAGAGCACGGCGAAAGAGGCGAGGATGGAACGCATCATGTTCGGAATTGCCGATGGTCTGTACCGGCGTTCCAAAAGTAGGGCATATGACCGGCCTGGACCCTACCAGAGCCCAGGTAACAGACGAGCCCGCCCGTGCATTCGACGGATGCGCTCGGGATAGCGCTCGTTGAGGGCCCTTTCCTCCAACCGCACCTTGGCCACGATCACCGGAAGCAGGAGGCCGGCGCAGAGGGTGTGCCCCCCGAGGGGCGGGGTGGAGCCCAGTGCGGCGGCGGCCATGAGCACGGCCAGGTACATGGGATGGCGCACCAGGCGGTACGGACCACGCAGCACGAGCGCACCCCCGGTCCTGGGCTCCGGGAAGACGCTGAAGGTGCGCCGGCCCATGACCAGTACGGCATGGATCACCAGGACCAGGGAGGCCACCAGCAACGCCATCCGCCAGGGACCCAGCACGGCCCAGGGGGTCAGGTACGCCAGCACGGCCAGCAGGGCGAACTGCGCCACCACCAGGGCGACCGAGCGCGAGGGGTGCCTCACAGGATGGCCTCCACGATCCGGTCCGCCGTGATGCCCTCGGCCTCGGCCTTGTAGTTGCGCACCAGCCGGTGGCGCAGGATCGGTTTGGCCACCGCCCGCACGTCGTCGATATCGGGTGAGAAGCGGCCACGCACCAGGGCATGGCACTTGGCCCCCACCACCAGGAACTGCGAGGCCCGCGGGCCCGCCCCCCAGCCGAGGTTCTCGTTCACGATGGACGGCGCACCGTCCAGGCCCGGACGCGTGCGGGTGGCCAGCTTCACGGCGTACTCCACGACGTTGTCCGGCACCGGGATGCGCCGCACGAGACCTTGGTAGAACTGGATCTCCTCGGCGGTGAGCGTGGGGCGCACCTCGTGCTGCAGATCGCTGGTGGTGGCCTTCACCACGGCCAGCTCGTCGGCATACCGCGGGTAGTCCACCCAGATGTTGAACATGAACCGGTCGAGCTGGGCCTCGGGCAGCGGATAGGTGCCCTCCTGTTCGATGGGGTTCTGGGTGGCCAGCACGAAGAAGGGCTCGGGCAACCGGTAGGTGTGGCCACCGGCGGTGACGGCCTTCTCCTGCATGGCTTCCAGCAAGGCGGCCTGGGTCTTGGGCGGGGTGCGGTTGATCTCGTCGGCCAGGATGATATTGGCGAAGAGGGGACCCTTGACAAAACGGAAGCGGCGTTCCTCGTCCAGGATCTCACTGCCCACGATGTCGCTGGGCATCAGGTCCGGGGTGAACTGGATCCGGTTGAAGCTCAAGCCCAGGGCCCTGGCCACGGTGTTGACGAGCAAGGTCTTGGCCAGGCCGGGTACGCCCACCAGCAGGCAGTGGCCACGGCTGAAGACGGCGATGAGCACATCGTCCACCACGGCGTCCTGGCCGATGATCACCTGGCCGACCTCGGCCTTCAGGCGGGAATAAAGGCCACCGAACCGTTCAACGGCCTGCACGTCGTTCGCGGGAAGTGTGCTCATGGGGGGTGCGAAAGTACCGTGTTCGCCGGGGTCATTCGCCTTTGGCGATGTTCCACTCCTGCAGGAACGGGCATCCGGCGTAGGCCGGGTCCACCCGGATGTAGGTGTCCGCCAGCTTCAACCGCACCCAGTCGTCCACGGCCTTGGTGCGAAGCCTCCCCTCGGTGGCCTTCAGCAGCAGCTGGTAGTCGTCCTTCAGGTTGGCCCGGTGCGGCTCGGTGCGGCGCAGCAGCTTGATGATGCGGAAACTACGCGTGCCGTCCTCGGCGGTGATCACCGCCGGGTCGCTCACCTCCTGCACGGCCAGCTTGTCCACCACGAAGAAGGTCTGCTGGTCCAGGTCACCGACCGACCAGCGTGCGCTGTTCCCATCGGGTTCGATGACGATGCCGTTGGACGACCTGGACTCCTCGTCGTCGCTGAACTCCCCGGCGGCGGCCCCGAAGTCCAGCGCCCCGCTCCGGATCAGGGTGGCGAGGCTGTCCAGGAAGCGGCGTGCGGCCATCATATCGTCATTGCCCACCTGGGGTTTCACCAGGATGTGCCTGGCGTTGTACTGCTCCCCGCGGCGCTCGATGAGCTGCATGAAGTGGTATCCGAAGCTGGTCTTGAACACCTGGCTCACCTCGCCCTCCTTGAGGCTCATGGCCACGGCATCGAACTCGGGCACCATGGCCCCCAGCGGCACCAGACCGAGCTCCCCGCAGTTGCTGGCCGACCCGGGATCCTCGCTGTAGAGCACGGCCAGCGTGCAAAAGTCCTTCTCGCCGGTGACCACGCTCTCGCGGAAGCCCTCGATGCGGCGCCGCACGCGGCCGTCCTCGGCATCGCTCACCCGCGGGGTGCGCACGATCTGGGCGAACTCCACCTGCACGTTGATGTAGGGCAGGCTGTCCGGGGGGATCTGCCGGTAGAAACGTTCGACGTCGCGGGGGGCTACACGGACCTCGCCTGACACCTGCCCCTCCATGCGCTGCACCAGAAGCTGTTGCTGCACCTGGTCGTGGAAGTCGTCCTTGATCTCGGCGATGGACTTGCCGTAGAACTCCTCGAGCTTCTCCTGCGAGCCGAGCTGCATGATGAAGTAGCGGATCCGGCGGTCCAGTTCGGCATTCACCTGGCCCTCGTCCACCATCACGCTGTCGAGCATGGCCTGGTCCAGGAGCATGCGCTCGTAAAGCAGCCCGCGGAGCTCTTCGCAGGTGTTCGCCCGGGTGACCGGTTGGCCGTTCTGCTTCAACTGTTCCTGGCGGCCCTGTAGATCACTGAGCAACACCACTTCGCGGCCCACCACGCCCACGATGGCATCCACCACCTCGGCCACGGGTTGCGCATGGCCGGCGGTCGCCAGCACCAGCATGGTGGCCAGGGCGGAAAGGGTCCGGTCAGTGCGCATGGATGTCCCCATTGGCCAGGGCTTGGCGGTAAAGATCGTCACGCATCCGGGCGATCAGCTTCACCTTGCGCTGGTTGAGCACGATGGAGCGGATGTCCTCGGCCACCAGGGCCAGCGGCGGCTCAGCACCGGCCGTGCGCAGTTCCAGGACCTCCACGAAGAAGGTACCGCTGCTATCGGGCAGCACCAGCCGTCGGCCGGCCTGCAGGTCCCTTGTGGGAAGGTCCGCAGCCACCGGGACCTGCGCGGCGAACTGCTCCCTGGTGGCCCAGGCAGGACCGGGATCGTTGATGGGAATGTCCCTTCCGGCCAGCCAGAGCTCCAACTGGTGCAATTCGTCCGGCCCGGCCTTGGTGAACCAGCGCTCCACCTGGCGCAGCTCCCGGGGATCGCCCGGGGCGACCTTGAACCAGCGCGCACGCAGGATGTCCTCGCGCAGGGCGAAATCCTTGCGGTTGCCTTCGTAGTGCTGCTGCAACTGCTGTTCGGTGACCACGGTGTCCAGCTTCTGCTTCACCACGGCCTGCTCGTAGGCGAAGATGATGAGGGAGTTGCGGTAGTCGTCGATCCGGGCCTCCACGTCCATGCGGACGTCGGGCAGGTTGCGCTCGGCACTGGCCAGCAGCACCTGTTCACGCAGCCAGTTGTCCACGAAGCTGCGGGCCAGGGCTGCGCTATCGGCCGGGGCTGCATCCACAGGCACCACCTGCCGCAGGTCGCTCCAGTACAAGGTGTGGCCGTAGGCCTCGGCGACGGGCGGATCGGCGGTGTCCTGCTCCGGGCCACAGCCCACCACCGGCGCCCAGCAGATCAGCACGGCATGCAGCGCAAGGCGGGTGCGACGGTGCAAGTGTCAGCGGATGGAATAGAGCACGTCCTTGTTGACACGCACCTCGTACTTGCCCCGCAGTTCCTTGATCCAATCCTTCTCCAGCTGGTCCTGGTAGGCCGCCGTGATCAGGCCGCGCGCCTCGTCCATGGTCTTGGGCGTGGCCGGCAGCACCTCCTGCAGATCGACCATCAGCACCCGGCCGTCCACGTTAAAGTTGTCCGAGAGGCCCACGTTGACGATGCCTTTGAGGAAGGGCTTCTCCTCGGCCGTCCAGACGCCGTTGACATGCTCCAGGTCGAGCGCGGAGGCCTTGGTGAGCTCGGCCTGTATATCGGCACCACGCTTGCCCTTCTTGTACAGGGCGCGGGCCTTCCTGGCCACCTCGGCGTTGGCGCAGGAGTACAGGTCCGCCTTGTACCGCGTATCCCACATGTGATCGCGTTCGTGGGCCTTGTGGTAGGCCAGCAATCCGGTGGTGTCCTTCACGGCCTTGCTCCACACCTTCTGGTCGGTGAGCTCGAAGAGCAGGATGCCGTCGCGGTACTCCTTCATCAACAGGCGGAACTCGGGATACTTCTCCTCCAGCCGGCCGTCCTCGAACTCCATCAGCTTGTCGTCGGAGAACTGCTGGAAGCGCTCCTCGACATAGTCCGCGAAGGAGCGACCGGCCTCGCGGCGTTGCTTGTCCTTGAGGTAGGCCAGGAAGTCGGCCTGCGTGTACGAGCGGCCATCGATGGTGAACACCGGCTTGGTGAGCCTGGCGGCCTTGGCGGGATCGGGGCTCCAGCCCTCATGCACATCACGCACCACCACGGTGTCCGACGGGGTCTGGGCGAGGTCGTCGTGCTTGCGGCTGCGCACGTTCACCAGCTTGCCGTCCTTGATGGTGCCGTTGATCTCGCGTTTGTAACGGCCGTCCTTGCGCACTTGGGGGCCTTCCACGACATCCTTCCGGATGAGGGTGTCCAGGACCTGTGCGCCCTTGCGGAAGATGGTGCTGTCCAGCAGGGCCGTCACGGCCTTCACGGCCTTGGGATCGGCCTTGTAGTGATAGGTGCTGCGCAATTCGCTGAGGAAGGCGCGGCGGGTGATGTCGGCCCTGCTGTCCCGGCTGATGCGGGTCTTCAGGTCGGCCTTGGCCTGGTCGTAGGTGGGCGGCGGAACGGCATCGAGCCGTTTGACGACGTGCCAGCCGTAGCGGGTCTTGAAAGGTGCGCTCACCTCGTCGTTGGCCTTGAGCTTGAAAGCCACGTCCTCGAACTCCTCGATCATCTTGCCCGTGCCGAACTGGGGCAGCTCGCCTCCCTTGGTGCTGGAGCTCTCGTCCTCGCTGTACTTCAGTGCGGCCTCGGCGAAGGGGATGGCGCCGGAGGTCACCTGCTGGTGGATCTCGCGGATGCGGCGCTCGGTATCGGCCTGGCGCTCCGGGGTGGCGTCGCTGGCGGAGCGCAACATGATGTGCGCCACCTTCACCTGGCCACGTGCCGGCCGCTTGTCCACGACCTTGATGATATGATAGCCGAAGCGGGTGCGCACCGGCTGGCTCAACTGGCCCACGGGCGTGTTGTACACTGCGGTCTCGAAGGGATAGACCATCTGTAGGGCGCTGAACCAGCCCAGGTCTCCCCCGTTGTTCTGCGCGCTGGGGTCGTCGCTGCCGCCCTTGCTCCTGGCCACGGTGGCGAAGTCCTCACCCTTGGCCACGCGGTCCCGCAGGGCCATGATCCGCTTCCAGGCCGCCGCCGTGTCCTCCGGGGAGGCTTCCTCGCCCACCTGCACCAGGATGTGCGAGGCGCGCATCTCCGACTGCGAGCGGTCGTAGGCCTCGCGGATCAGCTGGTCGTTCAGCTCCCGGTCGATCAGGTAGGGCCGTGCCAGTTGCTTGCGGTAACCGTCAAGCTCGGCGCGGAACTTGGCCACCGTGTCCATGCCCAGCACCTCGGCCTCGCGCACCTTCAACTTGTAATTGATGAAGAGGTCCAGGTACTCGTCCAAGGCCTGCTGGGTGACGGGCGCGTCCTTGTTGTTCTTCTTGTAGATGGCCTCGAACTCGCTGCGACCCACCGGCCTGCCGTCCACGGTCATCACCACCGGATCGGCGGAGCCGTCCTGCGCCATTGCCGCACCGGCCAGCATCAGGCCGGTGATCAGTACGAACTTCCTCATTTCCATCACAGTATGCATCACAGTTGAAGGGTCGCAAATGTAACCGGTTCGCCTCAGGGAACACCCGGTTCTGCATGCAAAAAAACCTGAACAAGACACCGGCGACCGGTGCGGGGGCGTCCTTGGTGCAGCTGGATCGGGCCAGCCAGGGACCTTCCGCCAGCTTCCGCAGCCTGCCGGCGCATCGGCAGCCCAGGTTCCCCGGGTCTCCCGGACCGGTTCAACCGGAATGTTCATCGGCGGGCCATCGACGGAGCAGGGAGGCGCCCCTGGGCAGCGGGATGGCTTGAGGCCAATGCGCAAGGATGGGCGGATGGAGCGTCCATGCATCGCTCCCCTGCCCATCCTCGCTCCTACCCTTGTCCTCGTCCGTTCCCTTGCCGTTCCGCGCAGGTACCGCCGTCCCGACGGACCATCGCTCTACTTCAGCGCTGCAGCGACCGCCGGTCGCAGGCCCGGTCGTGGTAACGCACCTTCATCAGACCGGTCCCTTTCACAAAGGAGATGCTGCCCACCAGCCGGTTGTCCGCGGTCGCCGGTCGGCTGCCGGCCTCCTCGATCACCACCTCGAAGCGGACGTTCTTGTTCACGCGCCGCGCCTTGGCGCTGCTGTCGGCATTGTGGGTGTCCACCGCAACGCGCTTGGACAGATGGCCCGGCTTGTGGAAGTAGAGCTCGGTCCGGGAGTCCACCGGTACGCTGAACGCGAAATAGCCGTCGGGCTCGAGCAGCGCGTACAGGCAGGTCTCTCCTTCCACTTCCACGGAGAGCACGCTCTCGTGCTGGTCCACCTCGGACCCGGTGAGCCATCCGCTGATCATCACATACTCCAGCGCATGGCCGACGAAGGGCGCGGCGAGCAGTGCGATGGCGCACAGGAGGCGGAGGGGCATCTGGGGTTTCATGGCGCACGGTATTGTTGGTCCAAAAGTGGGCGCACGGCAGGCCCGCATCAATACCCACAAGAGGGGGTTTTGGTGCCTGGAACCCGGCTACACCCAGCATCGGTCCACGGCGTAGCGCACCAGTCCCGCAGTGCTGCGCACGTTGAGCTTGGTCATCAGGTTGCGCCGGTGGGTCTTCACGGTGTCCTCACTGATGAAGAGCGCGGCGGAGATCTCGGCGTTGGTGCGTTCCAGGGCCACCAGGCGGATGATCTCGCGTTCGCGGGCCGTGAGCCCGATGTACTCCCCATCGGGCCGTTTTTCGGTGTACGTGTATCCCTTGTCCACCGCTTCGCGGGCGGACGGACTGAGGTGCCTGCCGCCGGCCATCACGGTCCGGACCGCCTGCGGCAGTTCCTCGGGCGGACCGTTCTTGACCAGGTAGCCCGAGGCGCCTTCCAGCAACATGCTGTTGACGTATTCGATGCCGTGCAGGAGCGAATGGGCAAGGGCCTTCACCTGTGGATGCCGCGCGTGGAGGGCGCGCATGGCGTCAATGCCGTCCATCACCGGCAGGGAGACGTCCAGCAGCACCAGATCGGGCGGGGCTGCAGCCACGTGCAGGAGCATGGTCTCGCCGGTCGGGGCATAGGCGGACAGGTCGAGCTCAAGGCTTTTCGCATAGCGGGCCTTGAGGCCCTCGTGGACCAGTTCCAGAGCGTCCACCACCAGGATGCGGACGGGGGCCATGGAACGAAGTTCGGCGATCGGAACTACATGTGGCTGTAGTTGGGCGCCTCGCGGGAGATGAACACGTCGTGGGGGTGGCTCTCGCGCACCCCGGCCGTGGTGATGCGGATGAACCGGGCCCGCTGCAAGGCCCCGATGTCCGCCGCACCGCAATAGCCCATGCCGGCGCGCAGGCCGCCCACGAGCTGATGCATCACCTCCTCCAGGCGGCCCTTGAAGGGCACCCGCCCACTGATCCCCTCCGGCACCAGCTTCTTGATGTCGTCCTCCATGTCCTGGAAGTAGCGGTCCTTGCTGCCCTGTTGCATGGCCTCGATGGAGCCCATGCCCCGGTAGGCCTTGAACCGGCGCCCCTCATAGATGATGGTCTCCCCGGGGCTCTCCTCCACACCGGCGAACATGCTGCCGACCATGACCGTGCTGGCCCCGGCGGCGAGGGCTTTCACCACGTCGCCCGTATAGCGGATGCCGCCATCGGCGATGACCGGCACGTCGGTGCCCACGAGGCCCGCAGCGCAATCGAGCACGGCGGTGAGCTGGGGCACCCCGACGCCGGCGATGACGCGGGTGGTGCAGATGCTGCCGGGCCCGATGCCAACCTTCACCGCGTCGGCCCCGGCATCGGCCAGTGCGCGTGCCGCTTCGGCCGTGGCCACATTGCCCACCACCACGTCCACCTCCGGGTGGGTCTGCTTGATGCGGCGCAGCATGTCGATCACACCGCGGGTATGCCCGTGCGCGGTGTCGATCACCAGGGCGTCCACCCCGGCGTCCACCAAGGCCCGGGCGCGCTCCAGGCTGTCCGCGGCAATGCCGATGGCAGCGGCCACCCGCAGCCGGCCCAACTGGTCCTTGCACGCATTGGGGCGTTGCTTGAGCTTCAGGATGTCCTTGTAGGTGATGAGGCCCGCCAGACGGCCCTCGCCGTCCACCACGGGCAGCTTTTCGATCTTGTGGGCCTGCAGGATCTCCTCGGCCTGCCCCATGGAGGTGTTGCGCTGGGCCGTGATCAAGCGGTCCTTGGTCATCACCTCGGACACCGGCCGGCCCATGCTCTTCTCGAAGCGCAGGTCGCGGTTGGTGACGATGCCCACCAGCCGACCATCGTGCGCCACCACCGGAATGCCCCCGATGCGGTGCTCGGCCATGAGCTTGAGCGCGTCGCCCACCAGGGCCTTCTCGTCGAGCTTCACCGGGTCCAGGATCATGCCGCTCTCGCTGCGCTTCACACGGCGCACCTCATTGGCCTGGGCGGCCACGGGCTGGTTCTTGTGCACCACACCGATGCCGCCCTGTTGCGCGATGGCGATGGCCAGCTCAGCGCCGGTCACCGTGTCCATGGCGGCGCTGACGATGGGGGCATTGAGGGTGATCCGGCGCGTGAACCGGCTGCGGATGGTGACCTCGCGGGGCAGCACCTCGCTGTAGGCCGGCACCAGCAGGACATCATCGTACGTGAGCCCTTCGCCCACGAACTTCCCGCTGTGTTGATCGTTGGATCTCCGGGGGGCCTTTTCGGCCACGGCACCGGCAGAGGATCGTTCCATGCACAAAGGTAGCATGCTGGAACGGATCCCGAGGCACAGGCCTGCACGCCCCCCGGTCCCTGCGGACGGTTCCACGCGCGCTGCGGGCCTGCTACTCCCGGCCCCAGATGAAGGTCACCGTTCCGCGCTTGTCCATCTTGCGACCCCGCCCGTCCTCGAACGCGCAGTAGTAGCCGTACACCCCCTGCGGTACGTAGCTGCCGCCCACCTTTCCGTCCCAGCCCTGGGCCGGGTCGCTGCTGGACCAGATGTTCTGCCCCCAGCGGTTGTAGATGATGAGCTGGTAGCTGCTGAACCCCGTGTAGGCCGTCACCGGCCGGAACTCGCGGTTGGCTTCGATGGCGCTGCCGGCGATGAAGGCATTGGGCAGCCAGAAGCGGGGTTCCTGCACGGCACAGGCCACATTGCTGCGGCTGCTGGCCTGCACACCACTGGGATCCCCCACCTCGTAGGCCTCCACGTAGTAGCAGAAGCCGCCATCGGTGCCGATCAGGTCCTGCACCGGATCGCTGTGGGTCCATTGCCCGGCCGGCAGCGTGGCCACCGGTTCCCACGGCCCGCCGGAGATGCTGCGGAACACGGTGTAGGAGCCCACCGCTCCGGCCCAGTCGCCGTATCCGTTCCACGTCAGGTGGCTGATGCCCTCCAGGTCCGCCTCGGCCCGCAGATGGATGGTGGCCGCCGTGTTCGAGGTCACTGCGAAGCTGCCGCAGCTGTCCTCCACCTGCACGCGATACGCATAGCTGCGGCGGTCGGCCTCCACTTCGTGGTCGTCGAACACCAGGAGGCCTCCGCTCACCGCGTTGCCCGGGCGCACGGCGATGACCTCGAAGGGTTCGCCGCTGGCGCTGCGCTCCAGCAGATAGCGCCGGGCCACGGCCGATGCGTCCACCGTGTCCGTGACCTGGATGTGGTCATCGGCCAGCACCGTGGCCGTGCGGATGTAGTTGGACTGGGGCACCGGTGGGTAGTCCGTGGGGCTGACCACCTTGTTGCTCAACGACCGGTCCGAGCCGTTGGCCCCGACCGCCTTCACCACATGCTGATAGGTGGTGAAGGGAAGCACGTTCTCGTGCAGGGCCGAGCCTGCCGAGGGGTTGTGGATGCCCAGCAGGAACCACGAGCCACCGGCGACCTGGGCGTACACCTCGTAGTGGGCCACCGGCCATCCGCCGTAAGGCGTCCAGTTCACGGTGAGCGTGGCGGCGCACTCGTCGTACACCGTGGAGGCATGGATGCTGGTGTGAGGGTCCAGCGTGGCGCTCGTGTTGGGGCTTGGCGGATTGCCCGACCAGCACGTATCGAAGGCCGCCACCGTGAAGGACTCCGGCACTGTGGCCGCATCGCTCAACAGGTACTGGTAGAAGGTGTTGCCCTGTCCCCACACGGTATCGATGATCGTGTTGCCCATGCCGTCGATGAGCACCACGATGTACCCGTCGGTGTCGCCTTCCGGGCTGGCGCCCCAGTCGATGGTGGCCTGGCCCGTGGCCGTGTCCACCGATACCGCCGTGACCACCGGCGAGGTGGGCGGCGTGTCGTCGCGGAAGATGTCGCCATCCCTGCTGCTGAACGAGGTGCACAGGGTGCCGTTGGACTGGCTGACGCGGAAGGTGAGCGAGTCCTCGCAGATGCTGATCACATGCTCGTAATGGGTGGTGGGGAGGGTCGTGGAACCCACCAGCTGCCAGCTGCCCACGGGGTGTTCCATCCAGATGTTGTACACCGTGTCCGCCGTGGCCAGGGCCGGCTGGTGTTGCGGGTTCCAATCGAGTACGGCACTGCCCAGGGGACTGCTCTGGGTGACGTCGAGGAAAAGGGTGGCCAAGGTGTCGCTGGGGGCCGAAGCGTTCGGCGGTGGAGCGGTGGACACGGCCACCACATAGTAGTACTGTGGGGCCAGCTGCGCCGAGGCGCCGAAATGGGTCGTGCTGGTGGTGCCATACACCGGGATCGCCGGCGGCACCAGGGCATAGGGTCCGCCGGGGGCCGAGGCGTGGTACACCTCGTACTGCATGAAAATCCCGTTGGGGTCGGGCGGGGCCAGCCAGTTGAGGGTGACGTCGCCGGAGACGTTCACCGAGGCGCAGCGCAAGGCGGGTGCGTCGAGCACCTGGGCACGTGCGGGGGCCAGGGTGGCTGCCAGGAGCAGTGCCAGGCCGCAGGCTCGGTCCGGGATCCGCATGGGCATGTGTTTCACTCGGAGAGACGTTGGCCGGGGCCGGGTTGTTGCCACGGCGCCACCATGGAACGCCCGTCGACGCCGATCCTTGCGGCCGCGGCATGGAACTCCTCCACCAGCTCCTGCACGATCCGGGCCGCCGGCAGCACCTCCCGGATGGCCGCGCTCACCTGGCCGATCTCCAGCTCGCCCTGGTCCAGGTCGCCCTCGAACATGCCGCGCTTGGCCCGCGCCCTGCCGAGCACCTGCCGGAGCTCCTCGACGCCCGCCCCGCGGGCGTACGCGGCCTGCACTTCCTGGAAGAAGGCGTTCTTCAGGAGCCGCACCGGGGCCAGTTCCTTGAGGGTGAGCATGGTGCCGCCTTCCTCGGCGCGGGTCACGGCCTGCTTGAAGGCCGGATGCGCGCTGGACTCCTCGCTGCACACAAAGCGGCTGCCCACCTGCACGCCATCGGCCCCCAGCACCATGCAGGCCAGCATGGCCCGGCCGTCGGCGATGCCTCCGGCGGCGATCACCGGCACCTGCACCGCATCGCGCACCATCGGCAGCAGCACCAGGGTGGTGGTCTCCTCGCGGCCGTTGTGCCCGCCGGCCTCGAAGCCTTCGGCCACCACGGCGTCCACCCCGGCATCCTGGGCCTTGCGGGCGAACTTCACGCTGCTGACCACGTGCACCACCGTGCGGCCTGCGGCCTTCAGCCGTGGGGTCAGCGCCGCAGGGTTGCCGGCGGAGGTGAAGACCACGGGCACCTCCTCCTCCAGCACCACCTCCAGATGCTTGTCCAGGTCCGCGTACAGCAGCGGCACATTGACGCCGAAGGGCCTGTCGGTGGCCGCCTTGCATTTGCGCACCTGTTCGCGCAGCACCTCGGGGTACATGGACCCGGCCCCGATGAGGCCCAGGCCACCGGCGTTGCTCACGGCCGCCGCCAGGCGCCAGCCCGAACACCAGATCATGCCCGCCTGCACCAGCGGGTAGCGGATGCCGAAAAGGCTGCAAAGGGGGCTGGAACCTGCGGCGGCCAAGACGCGGAGGGAAAGGGCGGCGAAGATAGGCCGCCCGCCCGGTCGGGATCGTGGGCAGCTTGTTGATATCCAACACCTTGGACCTTTCGTAGAAGACCGCCGAACTTTGTTATGTTTGCCCGATGGATCCACGTCGGGTCCGGACCGCGCTTGCAGAACCTCATGAAAAGATCCCTACTGGCCCTCCTTGTGCTGGTCATGGCCTTCCAAGCCAGGGCCCAATACGCTTGGGACATCGGCGTCCACCTGGGCGGTGCGAACTATCTGGGTGAGATGGGCGGCAAGGAGAAGACCCGCCGCGACTTCATCTGGGACATGAAACTGGGCCAGACGCGTTGGAGCGTCGGGGTCTTCGGAAGGCGCAAGCTCAACCGTTCCTTCTCGGTGAGCGCGGGTCTGATGTACCTGCGGCTGCAAGGCGCCGATGCCCTCAGCACCAACCGGGAGCGCGTGGGGCGCAACCTGAACTTCCGCAACGACATGTTCGAGCTGTACCTGCGGCCGGAGTTCACCGTGTTCCAGGACAACGACATCGGGGGCAAGGGCCGCTACCGCACCGACTTCCGCCTGTTCATCTATGCCGGTGCCGCGCTCTTCTACCACAACCCCATGGCCCAGATCAACCGGCAGGGCGCCTTCTATGCGCTGCAGCCCCTGGAGACCGAAGGCGTGTCCTATTCCAAGTTCGGCTTCGCCGTGCCCGTGGGCCTGGGCATGCACATCACCAAGAAGCGCCGCCACCGCTTCGGCTTCGACTTCGGCTGGCGCACCACCTTCACCGACTACCTGGACGACGCGAGCACCATCTACGTGGACGTGCCGTCGCGCGGAGACCCGCTGGCCACGGCCCTGTACGATCAGCATCCCTACCTGGACGATGTGGACCTGGTGGCCGAAGGAACGCAGGTTCAGACCACCAGCGGTGACGTGGTGACAGTACCTGGGGCCGTGCAATACGGTTATCCGGTACTGGACCCGGACGGCCCGAGCAAGAAACCTGAGAACAAGCGCGGCGACCCCACGCACAACGACAGCTACCTGACGATGACGCTGACGTACAGCTACGTGCTGAAGGGCCAGTCCAACTTCTACCGCCAGCGCTACAGCTGGATCCGTGGCAAGAAGCGCATCGGTCGCAAGAGCCGGGCGAAGTTCTAAGCGGGCCGCGCACTGCGCCTTGGAACGGGGACCTCGGTCCCCGTTCCGCATTTCAAGCGATGTCGTTGGTATCCAGCCAGTCGGCCAGCACCACCAGGCCCCAGACACGGGCCCAGTTCACGCGGCGGTCGCCGGCGAGGAAACGCTTCCACAGGGCTTCCACCCCCGCGGGGCGGAACATGGGGCGCGTGCCCAGGTTGCGGAGCCTTGCCTCGCAGAAGCTGCGCAGTTCGTTGCGCATCCAGTGCTCCCACGGCAGGGTGAAGCCCATCTTGGGCCGGTTCACGATGCGCTCGGGCAGCAGGTCGCCGAGGGCGTCCACCAGCAGCTTCTTGGGGCTGTGCGGGTACTTGTGGGCATCGGCTACGCCCAGCACGAACTCCACCAGCTCGTGGTCAAGGAAAGGTACGCGCACCTCCAGGGCGTGGGCCATGCTCATCTGGTCGGTGTCGCGGAGCAGCACATCGGGCAGGTAGGTGTCCAGTTCCGCCACGCTCACCTGGGACAGGAGCGGCAACTCCCCGGCCCCGTCGCGGAAGCGCGCCGCCAGGGACGCGGCCACCGCATTGGGCGGCAGCTTGGGCAGGTCCACCAGGCGAAGCAGCGCGCGGTCGAGGAAGGTGATGCGCGAGAAGGGGTGGCTGTGGGCCACGCCCAGGCCGGGCGCACCCAACAGGCCGGGCAGCTTGGCCGTGGCGGCCGAGGGGCGCGCCCACGCCAGCACATCGCCCGCCAGCCCGCGCAGCGCAGGCGGCAGCAGGCCCAGCGCCCGCCAGCGCCAGAGCGTCGCCGAGCGCGTGAACACGGGATAGCCGGCGAACAGTTCGTCGCCCCCCAGGCCGGAGAGCGCCATGGTGATGCCCGCCTCCTTGGTGACCTTGGAGACCACGTAGGTGTTGGGGCCGTCGCCACTGGGGTGGTCCATGGCGGCCAGCGCGTGCGGCAGCAGCCGCAGCATGTCGTCCGGGCGGAGGCGGATGGCCGTGTGGCGCGTGGCGAAGCGCTTGGCCACGATGCGCGCATAGCGTTCCTCGCTGAACTCCTCTTCGTCGAAGACCACCGAGAAGGTGCTCACCGGCGCGCTGCTCACCTGGGCCATCAACCCCACCACGGCACTGCTGTCGATGCCGCCGCTGAGGAAGGCGCCGAAAGGCACATCGGCCACCAGCCGCCGCTCCACCGCGCGGGTGAGGCGTTCGCGCACTTCGCGCCGCACCGTTTCCAGCGAGAGGCCGGCCGCTTCGCCGCGCGCATGGCCCACCAGGTCCCAGTACCGGCCTTGCTCGATGCGGCCGTCGTGCCACGCGAGCCAGTGGCCCGGCAGCAGCATGCGCACCCCGGCCACCAGGGTCCGCGGCGCATGCACCGTCTGGTAGCGCAGGTGGTCCACCAGGCCTTCGGCATCCAGGGCCTTGGGCACCAGGCCCGAAGCCAGCAGGGCGCGCAGTTCGCTGGCGAAGACCAGCCGGCCGCCGTCCTCGTGGAGGTACAGCGGTTTGATGCCCAGCCGGTCGCGGGCCAGCAACAGCCGCCGTTCGGTGCGGTCCCACCAGGCGAAGGCGAACATGCCCTGCAGGCGGTCCAACGCGCCCGGCCCCCAGGCCACCAGCGCGGCCAGCAGCACCTCGGTGTCGGACCCGGTGCGGAAAGGCGGGACCGCCGGCAGGCGCTCCAGCTCGGCGCGCAGCTCGCGGTAGTTGTAGATCTCGCCGTTGAACACGAGCACGTGGCGGCCGTCGGCGCTGTGGAAGGGCTGGTCCGCCGCGCTGCTCAGGTCGATGATCTTCAGGCGGCGGTGCCCCAGGGCCACATTAGCATCGGACCACAGGCCATCGGCATCGGGCCCGCGATGGGCCTGTGCGGCGTTGATCCGGCGCACGGCCGCAGCGGCTTCCTCCGGCCGGGGATGTCCTGCGATGCCTGCAATGCCGCACATGGCCGGACGGCGCTTACTGGATGAAGCGCGTGTCCGCCAGGATGTGGCCGATGCCTTCGCGCAAGGGCAGGAGCTCACGGCCCAGCAACTGCCGCATGCGGCTGATGTCGGGCATCCGCCGCGTCATGTCGCCCTCCTCCAGCGGGGGCAGGTGCACGATGCGGCTGCCGCTCCCGGTGAGCTCGATGATGAGCCGCGCCAGCTCGAGGATGCTGATCTCCACATCGCTGCCGATGTTGACCACATCGTTCACCACCAGGCCCCGGGTGAACGCGTTCACGCAGGCCTCGATGTTGTCGTCGATGTAGCAGAAGGTGCGCGTCTGGCCGCCGTCGCCGTAAACGGTGATGTCCTCACCCTGCAGCGCAGCCCGGATGAACTTGCTCACCACGAAATCCTTGCTCTGCTTGGGCCCGTACGTATTGAAGAAGCGGAACACGGTGTAGTCCAGGCCGTACTCGCGCTGGTAGCTGCGCAGGAAGGCCTCCCCCACGTTCTTGACGATGGCATAGGGCAGCTTGCTGTTCAGCGGGGTGGTGCGCTCGTTCTGCGGGATCTCCACCGGCTCGCCGTACACCTCGCTGCTGCTGCTGAAGAGCACGCGCTTCACGCCGGTGTTCTTGCTCAGGTCGAGCACGTTGCGGATGCCGTCGAGGTCGCGCAGCACCATCACGGGGTTGTCGGTGGTGCGCTTCACCCCCACCACGGCGGCGTAGTGGAACACGTATTCGAAGTGGTGGGCGTAGAACACGCTGCTGATGTCCTCGAACCGGTTGACGTCGCACTTGATGAAGTGCAGGTTGGGCCGCCCGTCCAGGGGCAGCTTGCGCAGGTCGCCGGTGAGCAGGTTGTCCACCGCCACCACCTCGTTGGTCGGGTCGGCGGACAGGCGTGCGGCCAGTTCACTGGGGATGAATCCGGCACCGCCGGTGACAAGGATCCGGGCCATGTTGGGCGGCGAAGCTACGTGCGCCCGATGGATGGACGATGCTCAGCGCCGAAGGATGCGTCGCACGAGCCACAGCAGCACGAGCATGAGGCCCGCCCCCCACCAGAAGGCCCGGTGGCGCACGGTGGCCTTGATCAAGTACGGCAGCAGGCGCCAGTTGAAGCCCCCGGTTCCGCCCCGCCGGGCCCGCCACCAGGCCGCATCGTAGACCTGTGGGGGCTCCATCCGCCCACCGGTGAGCGAGAGGGCGCTCCACCGCACGGTGTCCGGGTACACATCGGCGATCAGCAGGGCGTCGCGCGGTTCGTTGCGGATGGCGCACTGGATGAAGGTGATGTTCGGCGCATGGGGCTGGAAGAAGATGCTGCTCGGCGCACTTCCGCCCAGGCTGCCGCTGACCCAGTACACCCGGGTGTGCCGCGCGATCCGCTCGAGCACGGGCCGCACCTCCTTCTGGAAACCGGTGCCGAAGGCGGAGCGCGTGTTGTCCTTGAACAGGTCGCTGTACGCGGGATCCTCCTCGGCCCAGATGGGGCGGTGCGAGACGATGAAGAGGGTCTTCACCCCTTCGGCGGCGGCCTCCACGCGGGCCAGCTGCGCGGCGTCCAGCCGCCCGTCCTGCCGCTCGGTGTCCAGGATGACGAACGCCCATGGGCCGTGCCTGCCCTCGGCCAGCACCGTTCCCCCGGCGTCCCGCCCGGCCAGGTCGTGGTTGCCCGGGGCGTTGAACAGGGGCATCCGCAGCTTGTGGAAGAGGGCGCGCCCGTAGCGGGGCAGGTCCGCCACCGGGTCCATGAACAGGTCGCCGGTGCTGAGGAGAAGGTGCGCGCCCAGGCGGTTGAGGGTGTCGATGCTGGCCAGGAGCGTGGCCGCCGGGTAGCCGCTGCGGTTGCTGCTCTCCCCGTGGAAATGACCGCCGATGAGGATGCGGTGATGACCCGCGCTGTCCGCCGGCGGCACCTCCAGCCCGTTGAAGGGCGAACGCTGCGCGTGTGCCGTCGCCGTGAGCAGCAGCACGCCCAGGAAGAGGAGCATGGACCGGTGACCCTCGCGGTCCCAGGCCCGCCTCCGCAAAAGGCGATGGGGGCGCTCGCTCCGGGTCGCTCCCGCCTGGCTCATGTGCCCAGAGCGGCCTTGGTGCTGCCCACCGCCCGGCCGTTGAGGCGGATGCTGCTGCCCTGGCCGGTCTTGAACGCGGCGTCGTCGGGCACGGTCACCTCCTGCAGCTCGATGCTCACCGGACCGTACCGCACTTCATCCTTGCCGGCATGCGCCGCACGGCCCGCGTCGATCCGGCCGGCGACCACCGCCACCGTGGAGCCCTCGCGCGCCTCCACACCCGTTCCGCAACGGGCGATGGTGAGGTCCTTGAGCTGCATCTGCGCCCGGTCGGTGGCCTTCACCCCCATCCCCGTCGCGCCTTCGATCCGCACCCCGGTGAAGTGCCCACCGCCCCCGTGGAAGCTCGCCGCATCGTCGGCGGCCCCGAGGAACCGCAGCTCCGAGCCCTGGACCGCGGCATGCACGGACTGCAACTGGTCGAGACCGCCGACGAAGGTGCTCTGCCGCAGCTGGAGCTCCCCCTCGGACACCGCGAGCAGGGCCGCACCCGTTCCGCTGAACACGGCGTGGCCGATGGTGGCAGGCGAGCGGTGGAGGATCAGGTCGGCCTGCACACGCGGGTCCGCCTGGCGCCTGGTGAGCCCCTCGAACCGCACGTGGTCCAGCTCGGAGCGCCCACCGGCCTCCAGCACCTGCACCCCCCTGCTGCTGCTGTCCGGACTGGCCAGCACGATGGGCAGGTCGGCGGTGCCGGTCCAGCGCAGGGGCGACCGGCTCACGATGGCGGCACCGCCGGTGAGGTCGAGGCGCAGGGGCGGCAGCGCCACCACGGTGTAGCCTGCGGGCAGCACCATGCGCTCGGTGATGGACCATCGGCCCGGTTTGAAGGTGATGGTGCGCTGCGCCTCATCGCGCACCAGGAAGGGGAAACGCTCCACGTTGGGCGCGGCCAGTGCATCGAGGTCCAGGGCGCTGAGGGCGAACAGGGCGAAGGGCGACACCGGGGCCGGCTTGCGCCGGGTGCTTCCCAGGAAGCCCGCGCGCACCGCAGCATCGGCCAGGGCGCTGTCGTTCACGGCACCCACGACGAAGCGCAGGATCCGCGGTCGGCCCACGCCACCGCGGGGCCGGGGCGGCAGCAGGGCCGAACCCACCGGGGCGATGCGACGACCGTCGGCCAGCAGGAGGCTGTCCACCTGCACGGGCAGCGCCTCCAACGGTACGGCCACCAGCTCCAGCGTGTCGCCGTTGCGGCGGCCCAGGTGGAAATGGGCGTGCTTGGGCGGGTCGAGGAGCGCACGGATGGCGCGCTGATTGGCGCGGTAGATCGAGCGGTCGAGCTCCTTGTAGGGGAACTCGCGGTAAAGGGTGGCGCTGGCGGTGTCCAGGGGGCCCTTCAGCGCGGCGAAGGCGCTGTCCAGGAAGGCGGGTTCGGCGTAGCGCTCCAGGTGATGCACGTAGGCCGCCATGATCAGCGTGTCGCTGAACAACTGGGTGTGCAGCTCGTCCTGTTCGCGCATCCGCAGGCGGTATCGATAGGCACCGGCCAGCTCCCGGATGCGGAAGGCGCTGAAGCTCTCGTAGCTCACCGGTTCCAGGCGCTTGAGCACGGGATCGAAGTGGAACTTGACGTCGCTCCAGTCCATGCTGTGGTGGCCGCCCACCAGGTCGAGCAGGGCCAGCCGGCGGGCGGTGCGGTCGGCGTCGAACACGGCCGAGGCGGGCCGCTCGCCCCGGCGGAAGGCGTCCACCAGGGCCAGGGCCTCTTCGAAGAGGCGTCGCCCCTGGGGATCGGCGGCCAGGTCGCTGGTGCCGTAGGCGTCGAGCTCGGCGGCCTGGTAGGCGGCGTAGGCCTCGTCCAGGGGCAGGCCCTGCATGCCGTTGAGCCGGTGCTGCCAGAACAGGCCGGGGTCGAAGCGCAGCAGCGGACCGGCCGCCCGTCCGTTGTTCTCGGCGAGCTCCTTTTCGAAATGCTCCTCGTAGGCATACACGCCGAGGTCCTCCCCGTTGAAGAGCACGCGACAGAAGCCGTAGCGCAAGGCGATCAGGTCTTCGCCCGCCATCAAGCGGTGGTAGAACCAGTCGCAGAGGTAGTTGCGCGTGCCGGGGTGCTGCAGGCTGAAGCGCTTCATGCCCAGGAAACCGCCGTCCTTGCGGGCCAGCACGCGGAAGCTCCACTTCTCGCCCTGCACGTGGTCGCTGAGCTTGCCCTTGATGCGCACCCGCCCCTTGAAGGTGCGGCCGTCCACGGTGAAGCGTGCCTCCACCGGATCGTTGCCCTCGGGCATGATGACGCCCCGTTCGCGCGCCAGCCGGACCACATCGGTCAGCCGGGCCATCTCCGCCTCGTCCACCTCGATGGCGATCACGGGCGGCTCGACGGCGAAGCTGGCCGGGTAGTTCACGGCCCACTGCCGCAGGAAGACCGCAAGGCCCGGATGGCCCCGGTGGACCAGTGCCCGATGCGCACCCCACGCCGCTGCGGCCAGCAGGGCGACCATCACGGCCGCCACGGCCAGCCAACGTTTCAACCGCTTGCTCATGAAGGGCGCAAAGTAAGCCCCTGGTCGCCGGACCCCGGGTGCAGCACGCGCAGCTCGTCGTCCGGCAGCGCGGTCTCCGCATCGAGCGCGGCCCGCTCGCGCTCTTCGTGCTCCACGATCTCGGGCTCGGTCACCACGGTCATGATGGCCACCAGGATGATCGTGAAGGGGTTGAGCGAACCGGTGAGCCACGATTCGTAAAGCACGCTGAACATCACGGCGAACATGGCGGCGAAGGCCATGGGCACGCGCTTGCTGGCCTTGAAGAAGATCAGGAAGTAGCTGCGGAAATAGATGAGGATGCCCACGATGCCCACGTTGAACCACATGGTGAGGTAGCTGTTGTGCACCCCACCGTGGTGACCCAGGGTGCGGAGGTAGGCGTAGTTGTGGCGCATGATGTACTCGTCGTTGCCGAAGCCGCCACCGAGCATGAAGTAGTCCTGGATCTTGCCCCAGGCGAAGCGCCAGGCGATGTAGCGGCCGGACCCGTCGTCGAGGGTCTCCACACGGAAGTACTCCTGCAGACCCAGGCTGATGACGATGGCCGAAAGGTTGGCGCTCACCATTTCCACCACGCCCAGGAAGGCGACGAAGCCGATGAAGCCGAGGAAGGGCGACAAGCGGAAGAAGCGGCTGAACACGAGGAACATGCCCGTGGCCACCAGGGAGGTGCGCGACCCGCACAGCACCAGGAAGAACACGATCACCGCATAGTTGATCATCCGCTGCCGGAAGGGGAAGAGATCCTTCTTGAGGTGATTGAGGATGGTGTACAGCGTGAAGACCAGGAAGGTGAAGATGCCCAGGCCGTTGGGGTTGCCGAACAGGCCGCGGAAGCGCCCGGCGATGAAGACCGGCACCACCCGGATGAACTTCATCAGCCACATCACCACCAGCAGCGCCACCAGGAACCGCACCAGGTCGCGGAAGAAATCCCAGCCCCGCTGGCGGTAGTTGAGCAGTATGTAATTGGGCACCACCAGGTACAGCAGCGCGTAGCTCAGGGTCTTCTGGATGCCGGTGATGGGATCGTTGCCGAACACCAGGGGGAAGAAGGCGTAGGCGAAGAAGGGCAGGAAGACCTTGAACACGCCGGCCAGTGGCGCGAAGCGATGCTGCTCGGCCAGCAGGATGAGCGAGAGCGCGATGATGTATGCGTACTTGGCCGTCTTGATCTTCCGCATGCTGAAGACATCGGGCGTCATGTCCGACAGGACCAGGATGAGGATGAAGCCGAAGAGGATGTCGCCGAAGGACTCGCGCCGGTAGAACAGGAACACGGTGAGCGGGAGCAGGGCGTAGATGGCCGGACCGGCGTACACGGTGGCCAGCACCCAGATCAGGGCGAGCAGGATGAACTGCAGTTCGTTGCGGAGGAATCCCAGCATGGTTCAGCGGGCCGGGAAATGACGGTCCAGATGGGCGCGCACGGCGGCCGGACGGGCGTTCGCGAAGGCACGGAGCTCCTCCACCCGGTCGGCCCATTCGGCCACGGAGGCGGGCCGTCTCCAGCGCCCCACGTGCAGCGCCATCTCCGGCCCCAGGGTGGCGGCCTCCGCATCGATGACCGCACGCATGGCGGCCTCGGACAAGGCCCCTTCCAACAACCCGATCACGATGGACCGGAAGCGTGCGCGGAGCGCAGGTGCACGAAGCACGGCCTCGTACAGCTGGGCCACCGGCCCCGCGTGGCGTTCCACATGGCTGAAGGGATCCGCCGTGGCGGGAGCGGCATAGCCCATACCCATGTCGCTGTCGCCCATGATGAAGCGCCAGCGCCCGTCGTGCGGGCGGCCCAGGGTGTCCCGCGTGCCGGTCCATCGCCAGTACTTGACGTTCTGGTCCGGCCAGTCGAGGTTGCCCAGGATCATCTGCGCGGCCATGTACGTCAGGAAGCCCTCCACATCGAGCCGCCGCTCCAGGCTGTCCACATAGTGCGGGGCCTGAGGGTCCCAGCGTTCGGCCATGGTGATGAGGCGTTCAAAGCGCTTGACCTCGGACCGGTCGCCGTCGTGCAGCAGCAGGCGGTCCTCCAGGATGCTGTAGCTCTTGGGGCCGCCGCCATGCCGGCGGGCAAGTTCATCGGCGTCGATACGCTCGCGCACGTGGTGGAGCCCCCAGTAGGCGCCGTTGATGTACAGCACCACGGCGCTGCCCGCCATGGTCTGAAAAGGCAGCGCCGCACAGAGCCGGTGCTGCACCACATCGCGCATGAAGCTGTCGGCCTGGTCGTTGCCTCCGGCACGCAGGACCACGGTGCGGTGGCCCGTTCCGCGATCCTCCCCGGTCCAGGGCACTGCGGAAGGGGGCAGCTTCATCCGCAGGGCATGCTGCGGGAAGCCCCGGGTGTTGTTGCCGTTGATGCGGAGCCCCACCGGCCCCGACCAGCGCGGGGTGCCGCCCACGGCGAAAAGCTCGGCGTGGGCCTGGCGCTCCCAGTCCTTTCCGCGGAACTGGAAGTTGCCCGGGTACTTCCACCAGCGGTGGTCGCCCGGGAACCGTTGCACGGCCTCCTCATCGGTGCGGAAGATCCCATGCCCCATCGCGTAGATGCCCGTGTCCGGGTCGAAGAACGCGCCCGGGTCCGCTGTAAGCGCGAGCACCGGCAGGGGATGTGGATGCCGCAGCAGGGTCCGCGTGGTCACCGGTCCGCAGATCCGGTCCGCACAGGCGCTGGCCCGCACCACCGCCGCCGTGGGCAGCCCCGGCAACGGAGGTCGCCATTGAACGGAGGTGGGGATCCGCATCAGGGCATGGGCGTTCCGATCATCGGTCCCGGGCCGCAACACACCGGTCTCCACCGGATCGTCCGCAGCAGGCACGCCACCATCGCGGGTCACATGAACGGTCGCCCCGTCCACGGTCCCGATGCGAAAGGCCCCGCCTTCAACCTCCACGGGCACCGCCGGGGCGGTCGGGGAATGCAAGGTGGGAAGAGCCCGGGGCAGGGCCGCACGCCAACCGGCGACCACGGCGACCAACGCGGCCCAAAGGAGGAAGGGACGGAGGGCCGTGCCGTTCATCGGGCCGACGGGGCATCACGCAACGCCCACCGTGCGATGAGCGCCACGGGGACCAGGCCCACCAGCACCGGCAGGGCCGCGCCCGTGCCGCATCCACCGCCCACCACCACGGCCAGGGCCTTCAACAGCCGCTGGCGCGGATCCGCTCCCGCCTCGGCGCGCACCAACAGCGCCAGCGCCACCAACGCGATGCTGAAGGGGACGGAACCTTTCACCAGCGCCACGCCCAAAGCGGCCACCGCCGCCCAGAGCGCCAGCTGCCTGGCCTCCCGGGTGCCGGCCCCGGCCAGGCGTGCCGCCCCGAAGGCCATGGCAGTGGCCAGCAGCACGGCCAGCACAAGGCCCGGCAGGTCCTGTGGCGTGAAAAAACCCAGTTGGTCGGCGAGCAGGCCCATCAGATCCATGGCAGTAGCGTTGCGGCGAAGGTACTGGCCGGGACTGCACAGGGCATCTGGTGGCCCTGCTACTTTTGCCCGTATGCGCACCGCGGTGACCGTGTTCCTGCTCGTCGCCCTGTGGTCGGGGGAGCTGGCTGCGCAGGCGGTGCTGCGCTCGGGCTCCACCTTGCAGGTGCTCCCGGGCACCACCCTGCACGTCCCGGACGGGCTCAGCCTTGGCGTGGAACCCGGTGCATCGCTGGTCAACGACGGGACCGTGGTGCTGGCCCCCACGGCCACCGTGATCGAGGCGCCTGGGTCGCCCATCACGGGCCTGGGCACCGAACGGATCGACCTGCTGGTAGCGGCACCGCCCGTGGGCCTGGAGCCCGGCGGCCTCGGCTTCCGCATCGATGCGGCCATCGCTCCGGACAGCCTGACGGTGCTGCGCGGACACACCGTGCTCACGGACACCAGCGGGGCCTCGGGGATCGCCCGTTGGTACCGCGTCACCGCCGGCAACAACAGTGGTCTGGCCGCCGCCATCGGGTTGCGCTACGACCTGACCGAGCTGCAGGGCATCGCGGAAGCGGTCCTGATGATCTACACGGCCCATCCGGGCGACAGCATCTGGCTGGGCATCCCCAGCGCGGTGAACATGCCCCAGACCACCGTATCCGCCATCGCGCTGGACAGCCTGGGCACCTTCACCCTGTTCGACGGGAGCCTGGGCACGGCGGCGCATGCCACGGCGCCCCATGCCGGGCTGCACGCCGGGCCCATACCGGCCACGGACCACTTGGAGCTGAACGACAGCGGCCCGGGGTTCAGCGGCTTGGTGGTGATGGATGCCGCCGGCCGGGTGCTGCTTCGCCAACGCCTGCCGCATCGCACCAAGCGCCACCGCATCCTGCTGTCCGGTCTGGCCTCCGGCCTTCACCTGTTGCGCACCGACGACGGCCGCAGCCTGCGATTCATGCATCGATGACCCGAGCCCTCGCCCTCGCCCTGTCGCTGCTCCCGGTCTCGCTGACCCGGGGCCAGTGGGACCTGCCCGTGCGGCTGGAGCTCGCGGGTGACAGCGTCGTTGACCGCCACATCACCGGCCTGGCCGCACCGCTGGAAGCCACCGATGGGGCGGCTGCCGTGGTCCTGCGCGAACAGCAGGCGACCTGGGTCCACGCACACGGGGTGAACGCGCTGACGGGCGACTGGCCGCAGGTGCCCCTTCCCCTGGCGGGCGACCATCCGCTGATCACCGTGGTGCCCGACAGCACCAATACCGGGCCGGTGACCCTGTCGCTGCCGGGGACCGGTGCGGTTCCCGTCGTGAAATACGCGACCGCCCCCCTGGACAGCGCCGACCTCACCGCCGGCCTTCCCGTGGACCTGGCGTTCGACGGCACGGCCTGGCAGGTCATCTCACCACTTCCGCGTCCGTGCCCGCCCGGCATGTTCCCGGCCTCACGGGATGTCTGCATCGAACGGCAGCCCACGGATTCGGCCAACTTCTACGCGGCCGCCAACGGGTGCGCGAACCGGCAACGGCGCATGTGCACGTTCGGTGAGTGGATCGCTGCGTGCACCATGCCGAACGGCATCCTCCTCAACAGCATCGTGGACTACGAATGGGTGGACCACGCCGCCAACAGCGGCAATGACGCCAAGTCCATCGGGCTCAACAACAACACCTTCCTGCCCGATTGCCTATCCGGCGGGACCCGCGTGCCCCTCACCGTGCTCTCCTATCGATGCTGCTCCGACCGATGAGGACCCGATGGGCCATGGCCGCACTGCTGGTGGCCTCCGCGCTGCCGGCCCAGGTGGACCTTTCCGCGCCGCTTCGGTTCACCGCGACGGACAGCAACCTTCGCCAGGTGGACGGCCTGGCCGCGCCCGACGCGGAAACGGACCTGATCGACCTGGCCACGGCCCGAACGGGCACGGTGCATTGGGCCGCAGCGGGCGGCACGGCCAACGCCATCACCCTCGCGGCACGCCCGCCGGTGACGGCATACCGCGAGGGGCTGCGGCTCCGGTTCCTTCCCACGGTCTCCGCCGGAGCAGCACCCACGATCAATGTAGACGGCCTCGGCCCGGTGCCCGTGCTGGGTCCGGAGCTCACTCCACCATCGGCCGGAAGCCTGGTGCCCGGACGCCTCGCCGAAGTGGTGTGGAGCGACAGCGTGTTCCGGCTGGTGCCCCGCCCCGTGGACGGATGCCCGCAGGGCTTCCTTCAGGTGCATGACGGCCTCTGCCTGCAGCAGGACCAGGGCACCAACGTCACGGTATTCACCGCCATCCGCCAATGTGCCGATCGGGGCGCACGCCTGTGCACCTGGGACGAATACCTCTACGCCTGTACGTTGCTCAACGGCCAGCTCACCGGTCTGTTCGACGACTGGGAGTGGATCGACGATACCAGCGACCACACCCACACCGGCAACCAGGCCGGGCGCTACTTCTGTGCCCAGCAACGGTCGCAACCCACCAACGTGAACGGCCGCGTGCGCTGCTGCCACCGCATCCGATGAACCCCTTCGCACGCCCCCTGCTCGCCACCGTGCTCCTGGCCTCGCCGGCCCTGGCCCAGGTCCAGGTGGACCGTTCCGTGCGGCTCACCGCACCTGTGGACAGCGCACGCCGCGTGACGGGCCTTGCGGACGCCACCAGCGAGGCGGAAGCCTTGAACCTCCGGACCGCTGCGATGGGCCGGTTCCGGACCGCCACGGCAGGCGGAACGCCCGATGCCTGGACCATCGCCCTGGCGCCCGCCCTGACGGACACACTCCCCGCCGGTTCCGAACTGCTGCTGCGGATCCCGGCCTCGAACACCACGGCGGTCACCCTCACGATCGATGGGCTCGGGCCCTTCGCCGTGGAGGAGGCCCCGGGCGACCCGCTGGACAGCGCCGATGTCCCCGCCGGCCTGATGGCCCGGCTGCTCTTCGACGGCACGGCCTTCCAGCTCATGAACGGACGCCCCTCCCGCACCCGCCCCTGCCCCTCCGGCTTCGTTGCCGTGACGGACCAGTTCTGCATGGAGCCCGGTCAGCGCGACACGCTCGACTTCCGCGAGGCCGCCATGGCATGCGGCGCCCTGGGCGCCCGGCTGTGCACCTGGGGCGAGTTCTACACCGCGTGCACACGCGCCGCACAGCTCGGCCTGAACGACATGACGGGGGACTGGGAATGGACCAACAACTCGGCCAATGCGGACATGGGCGTGCGGGTGGTCGGCTATTCCTCCTGCACCGTCGCGGCCACCTCCGGGGCGTTGGACCCTCCGGCGCGGAACTTCCGCTGCTGCTTCAGGCACTGAGGCCCGCAGCGATCTCGCATTTTCGCGCGCCGCCCCATGCTGTTCAACAGCTTCACCTTCGCGCTCTTCCTGCCGGTGGTCTTCGCCCTGTACTGGGGCGTATGCCGGTCGGTGACCGCCCGCAACCTGCTGCTGATCGCCGCCGGATGCGTGTTCTACGGCTGGTGGGACTGGCGCTTCCTGTTGCTGCTCGCCGCCACCAGCATGACGGACTACGGTGTGTCCATCGCGATGGACCGGGTGGAGAGCCCGCGCAAGCGCAAGGCCTGGCTGTGGGTGAGCCTGCTGGGCAACCTCGGAACGCTCGGGACCTTCAAGTACCACGATTTCTTCGCCTCCTCCCTGGCCGACGCCCTGGCCCAGGTCGGCATCGCCACCCAGCCCGTGCTCCTGCACGTGGTGCTCCCCGTGGGCATCAGCTTCTACACGTTCCAGGCGCTGAGCTACACCATCGACGTGTACCGCCGCCGCATCGCACCGGTGCGCGACCTGCCCACCTACCTGGCCTTCATCACTTTCTTCCCGCAGCTGTGCGCCGGCCCCATCGAGCGCGCGAGCCACATGCTGCCCCAGTTCGCCCGGCCACGGCGTTTCGAGCCGGACCAGGCCACCGACGGGTTGCGCCAGATGCTGTGGGGCCTGTTCAAGAAGGTGGTGGTGGCCGACAACTGCGCCACGCTGGTGGACCGCATCTTCGCCGGCACGGACCATCTGCCGGGCCCCGTGCTCGCCCTGGGCGCCGTGCTCTTCGCCCTGCAGATCTATGGCGACTTCAGCGGCTACAGCGACATCGCCATCGGCTGCGCACGCCTCTTCGGCTTCGAGCTGATGCGCAACTTCGCCTTCCCCTACTTCAGCCGCGACATCGCCGAGTTCTGGCGGCGCTGGCACATCAGCCTCAGCAGCTGGTTCCGCGACTACGTGTACATCCCCCTGGGCGGAAGCCGTGGCGGCACATGGATGAGCGTGCGCAACACCTTCGCCATCTTCCTGCTCAGCGGCTTCTGGCACGGCGCCAACTGGACCTTCCTGGTGTGGGGTTTCCTGAACGCCCTTTACTTCCTGCCGTTGCTGTTGGGCGGGCGCCACCGGAGCAACCTCGGCACCGTGGCCCCGGGCCGGGCGCTGCCCTCGGCGGGTGATGCGCTGCGCATGGTCACCACCTTCGCGCTCACGTGCCTGGCATGGGTCTTCTTCCGCGCAGCGGACCTGGACCACGCCTTCCGCCACCTGGCCCGCATGACCGACGGCTGGCTGCGTCCCGGGGCCTGGCAGCGCAGCGCGGCCTTCCTGGTCGACCACCTCCTGCTGGCGCCCGCCATGGCCTGCGCCGTCGGGCTCTTCGCCGTGGAGTGGGTGCAACGCGAACAGGCCCATGGCCTGCAACGGCTCCCGGTGCAGCGCCCCCTGCGCTGGGCCATCTACCTGGCCGTGCTGGCCGCCGTGGTCTTCGCCGGCGATCATGGCGAACAGCAGTTCATCTACTTCCAGTTCTGAGCCATGGCCCGCTTCCTTCGTCGCTTCCTGTGGTCCGCCCTGCTCGTGGCGGCGCTGGCGCTGGCGCTGGACGCGCTGCTGATGCACGGCCTGCGCCGCCGCACCACCGACGTGTTCGGCGTGTGGAACGATGTGGTGCACGGCCGTGCCGGGGCCGACGTGCTCTTCACCGGCAGCAGCCGCAGCCTGGTGCACTTCGACGCGGCCGCCATCGCCGCACGCACCGGCCTTCGCTGCTACAACATCGGCATGGACGGCACCCAGCTCGACCTGCAGCTGGGCCGCCTGCGCACCTACCTGGCCCATCATCCAGCCCCGCGCCTGGTGGTGCAGGAGGTGGACATCATCAGCCTGGAGCCCGACAGCGGCCTCTACTTCGCGCAGCAGTACGCGCCGTACCTGGGTGAGCCCGCCGTGTACGAGGCCGTGCGCAAGGTGGCCCCCGACCATTGGAAGGACCGCTGGCTGCCGCTGTACCCCTTCATGCGGCACGGGCCGGGCCTCACCGCACTGGCCGTGCAGGGCCTGCTGGGGCTGGAGGACACGCTGCACGACCCCGTTCACCTGGGCTTCGAGCTGCGCGACTGGAAGTGGGAGGGCTCGTTCGACAACTTCCTGAAGGACCATCCCGACGGCGTACGCTACCCCGAGAGCCCGCACGCCGTGGCCACGCTGCGTACGCTGATCCGCAGCGCCCGCGAGGCGGGCTCCATGGTCGCACTGTGCTACACGCCCGAGCTCGTCGAGAACCAGCGCATCACCCTCAACCGGGCCTCGGTGCTGGGGACCTTCGTCCGCGTGGCGCGCGAGGAAGGCGTGCCGTTCTGGGACTTCTCGCAGGCCCCGTTCTGCCACGACCGCAGCTTCTTCTACAACTCGCAGCACCTGAACGCGCGCGGTGTGGCGGAGCTCACCCCCCTGGTCGCGGACAGCGTGGAGGCCCTGCTGCAACGCGGCGTTCAGCCGCCGAGCGCCCGGCCGTAGAGCTCGATGAGGCGGGCGTTACGCACGCGGATGTCGAACTTCTCCCGGACGACCTCCAGGGAGGCATCGCCCATGCGGAGCAGCAGCGCGGCATCGTCCATCAGCCGGCGAAGGTGCAGCACGATGTCGTCCGCGATGCTGTCGCTGTCGCGGCCCTCCACCTCCAGCAGCCAGCCGTTGCGGTCGTGCTGCACGATCTCGGGAAGGGAGCTGATGCGCGAACCGATCACCGGCAGCTGTGCGCCCATGGCTTCCAGGATGGTGTTGTTGAACGGGTCGGCGAAGGTGGTGCTGACGAAGACGTCGGCCTTGCGCATATGCTGGAGCAGTTCCTGGTGGGGCAGGCCCCGGTGCAGGGTGATGCGCGCATCGGCGGCGATGCGCTGCTCAGCCCACTGCCGGTCGGCGTCCGTGGGGAACACGCCCCAGTCCACCTCAAGGCCGCTGACGATCACCAGCCGGGCCTCGGGCCGACCCAGCCGTTGGAAAGCCTTCAGCAGTTCGATGCCACCCTTGCGGTAGAAACCGTTGCCGGCGAACAGGATGGTGAAGGTGTCGGGGTCCTTCCGGGCCCGCGTGTACTGTTCCACCGCCCGATACACCACGTGCATCTTGGCCGGGTCCACGCCGGCGGCCACCAGCTTGTCCCGGTTCATGCGGAAGGTGTGCTCGCTGGTGTAGAACAGGGCCCGGCAATCCTTCGAGGCCAGGCGTGCGAGCCCCCAGCGGAACAGCAGATGGTCCTCGCGCATGGGCTTGTAGCGCGGCAGGTAGCTCTCCACCTCGACCACCCACGGATGCCGGTTGGCCACGATGCAGTTGTAGGTGTGGAACAGGTCGCAGCGCTTCACCGGGAAGAAGTACCGCGTGTGCCACAGGAAGGCGCTCACGATGCCCGTCATGTGCCACGGGAAGTCCACCATCCGCGAATAGCGGTGGCCTTCCGGAGGATGGCTGAACACGTAGTGCTGCCAATAGCGGGTCTTGTGCGAGATGCCGATGACACGCGTGCCCATGGCTCAGCGGGCGGCCACCGCCTCGTTGCGGAACCACGCGTGGAATCGCGCCAGCCCCTGGGCGAGCGGTGTGGCCGGATGGAAGTCCAGGTCGCGGGCGGCCTTGCTGACGTCGGCGAAGGTGCGCGGCACATCGCCAGGCTGCTCGGGCCGCCGATCCACCACCGCCTTTCGCCCCACCTCGTGCTCGATGGCCGTGATCAGGTCGCGCAGCATCACCGTACCGCTGTTCCCCAGGTTGTACACCTCGAAGCGGCCGCCCCGGGCTCGGTCCATCGCCCCACGAACGCCCGCCACGATGTCGTCCACGTAGGTGTAGTCGCGCTGTGTGGTACCGTCGCCGAACTGCAGGACCACCTCCCCGGCGGCCACCTTGCGGAAGAACTGGTGGATGGCCAGGTCGGGCCGCTGGCGCGGGCCATAGACGGTGAAAAAGCGCAGGACGGTGACCTGCATGCCGTGCAGGTCGGAGTGCACCCGTGCGAACTGCTCGGCGGCCAGTTTGGTGGCCGCGTAGGGGCTGATGGGCACCAGTCCACGCTCGCTCTCCTTCCAGGGCACGTTCGGGTTCTCGCCGTACACGCTGCTGCTGCTGGCCAGGATGAAATGCGGCACCCGACGGCGGCGCGCCATCTCCAGCAGGGACAGGGTGCCGGTGACGTTGACCCTGTGGTAACCGATGGGGTCGGCGATGCTGGGCCGCACCCCGGCCTTGGCCGCGATGTGCACGATGAGGTCGATGCGATCGTCGCCGAGCCTGTCCTCCAGGTCCGACGCCAACAGGTCCGCCTCCACCAGGCGCAGCCGGGGATGGCCCAGCGCCCCCGCCAGGTTCCGCTCCTTCACCGCCCGCGGATAGAAGGGGTCGAAGTTGTCCAGCACGGTGATCCGCCAGCCGCCCTCGGCGAGCAGCCGGTCCACGAGGTGGCTTCCGATGAAGCCCGCCCCGCCCGTGATGAGCACGTGCCTGTCCATGGTGCGCAAAGGCCCGCAAAGCTAACCGGCCCGGGCCGATACCTTCGCCCAGCCCATGCCCCGCCCCCTGCTCATCGTCTCCCACACCTTTCCGCCCTACAAGGGCATCGGGGGCAGACGCTGGATGAAGTTCGCCAAGGCCCTGGCCCGTCGCGGGCATGCCGTGCACGTGATCCACAGCGCAGGACCGGAGGAGCTGAAGGGCTCGCCGTGGGCCGATGACCTGGCCACCCCCGGCATCACCTGCCATCCGCTACCCCAGCGCTACCCGACCGTGCTCTTCAAGCGGCCGCTGACGCGCGTGCTGGACAAGGTGATGTACCGCGTGTGGTGCCGTGTGCTGCCGTTGCTGGTGCGCGGCAACTGGTTCGACAAGGCGGTGTTCTGGGAACGTCCCTTCCTGGACCTCGCCTGCGCGCTGATCGACCGTCACGGCATCCGCGATGTGCTCATCACCGGTGCGCCCTTCCGGCTTTTATATTTCGGCACGCTGCTGAAGGAACGGCGGCCCATCCATCTGGTGAGCGACCTGCGCGACACCTGGACCTGGCAGGACGGTTACGGCGGCGCGCTGCTCAGCCCGGAGCGAAAGGCCCATGAGCGCCGCCTGGAGGAAGCGGTCATGGCGGGCAGCGATCGGATCAGCACCCCGCACCCCGCTGTGGTGGAGCACCTCAAACGCACCTATACGCAGTTCGCCGACAAGGTGCGCCTGCTGGGGCATGCCATCGACCCGGACGAGCTGGGACCGCCTCGTCCGGACCCATCCCCCGCACTGCGGCGCCTGATCTACGCGGGCAGCATGTACGGCGCCCAGGAGGCCGACCGCTACTTCGACCAGGTGCTCGCCGCCTTCGCGCAATTGCGCGACGATGCACCCGCCGCCTTCGCGGCAGCCTCGCTCGACCTGTACATCACGGGCCACGGCACCGAGAGCCACCGCCAGCTGGTGGAGGCCCGCGGGTTGCAACAGCACATCCGTTTCCACGCCCCGCTGCCGGCCAAGGCCATCTTTCCGCGCATCGCCGCCGCCGACGCCGTGCTCCTTTTCATCCCCAGCATGAACAAGGATGTGCTCGGCACCAAGTTCACCGAGGTGTTCCACCTGCGGCGACCGGTGATCCACGTGGGCGATGCCGGCCTGGTGAGCCGCCATATCGAGGAGAACCGCCTGGGCGTGTCGATCCGGGTGGAGGATCTGGCCGCGCGGCTCCCGGAACTGATGATCGGGGCAAGGCGTGTGACGATCGACACGGGCTACGACCTAAGCCCCCACCTGCTCGACCGGATCGCCGAAGGCCTCGAACACGACCTGCTTTCGGCTTGATCAGGCCGTCGCAACCCCGGTCCGGGGCAGCAACGCCCCCAGGTCCGAGCTCAAGCGGTAGCGGGCCGCACAGCGGTCCAACAGGCGCTCGAGCATGTGCAGGTTATGCCGGGAGATCATCTTGGGGTGGCTGATGAACTGCACGAACGGGCTGCGGTCGATGAGGTCGGCGTAAGCCCTGTACCGCATCACGGTGAGCAGTTCGATGGCCACCATCTCGCGGTCCTTGGTGCCCATGCTGCCATCGGGCCCCGGCACGTCGACGAAGGCCACGCCCATGCCGTCGCCGATCTGTCTTCCGTAGGGGATCCGCCACAACACCTTGTCCACCAGAGCGCCCACCGGTCCTCGCGGTCGCGTAGGGATGCTGGAGATGGTCACCTCGGTGAACGGACCCGCCGGGTCCGGCCGCATCACATCGTCGAAGAAACGGTACACCGGTCCGGGAAGCGGTGCGGTGAAGTCGTAATCCACGGCATTGCTGTGCCGGCGCATACCTGCCAGCACGCTCATGTCCCGGTCAATGCCGCAACGTTCGAAATGGGGCAGGAAATCCGTGAAAGGCTGGATGCACCAACCACCGGCCCGGTAGGCCGAGACGCGGTAGGCCGGCGCCACCGGGGCCAGCATGCGGCGCAACAGGTCCACCGAACCGTCGAACACCGCGATGCGCGCGGCCCCGTCCAGCGCCGACAACCGGTAACGCTTGAGCTCCTGCAGGTTCCACTCATGCCGGGCCTCGTCGTAGATGGCATCGGCCCAGTGCGGGTGGATGTGCGGGTACACATGATGCCCGCGCTGCACCAGTTCGCGCAGCTGCCGTGCAATGCGGTCCAGGTCCGCACGGCACCGCACATTGGTGGCCGACCGCCGTTCCAGTTCCAGCAGGAAGGTGGTGTCCACGAAGAAGGTCATCGACAGGCCGTGGTGCTCCAGGATGGGCAGCACGCGATCCACGGGACGGATCATGCACTGCTCCACTGAGCCGCTGCGCCGGCCCAGGAAAAGTTCGTGATCGAAGGTGAAGAGGAGGTGCCGCAGCTCCATGGCGGAGCGGCAAAGTAACGCGGGATCGGGCCGCCCCTACTTTTACCGCCATGGACCTGATAGGCAAGCTTCGTTTCCATTACGACATGAAGGTGCGTCCGCGCATCAACCCTGACCTGCGGCGCTTGACCGCACTGGCACAAAGACCGCTGCCCTTCGAGGCGTTGGATGCACGCACCCATCTGCAGTTGGGCATGCAATGGATGTGGGACGCCCACCTGGCCGTGGACCGCCAGGGCCTGCCCACCAAGTTCTCCATCGGCCCGCAATACGGGGTGGGCGTGCCCTATCCAGAGACCACCGGCTACACCTTGAACACCTTCCTGGCCGCACTTCCGCGCGTTCAGGAACTCGGTCTGGACCAGGAGCGGCTGCACGCGCTGATCGGGAACTGCACCCGGTTCCTTCTGGGTGAGCAACTGCCGAACGGCGCTTTCACCGGTGGCCATAGGAACCTGCGGAACTATGGCAGACCGAGCATCTTCAACACAGGCCAGATCCTTCTGGGCCTGAGCGCCGTACTGGAGCGTTGCACCACGCACACACCACCGGCATCCTGGCAGCTGGACGTGGAGCGCCTGCGCGAGGCCGTGAACGGTGCCGGTGACTTCCTGGCCGACCAGGTGTCCACCGCCGGTCCCTACGACCCGGCGCACAGCTTCCGCAACAAGGTGCGCACCTACTACAGCCGCGCCACCTACGGTCTCATGCGCGCCGGGCAGGTCACCGGCCATGGGCGCTTGCTCGACGCGGCTCGACGCCACTTCGACTGGGTGGCCGACCAGCAACGCCCGGATGGGTGGATCGATCACTGGGGCTTCGACGAGGACCTCGCCGTGCTGCACACCATCGCCTACACGTTGCGCGGCCTGGTGGAGGCCGGCCATGGCCTTGAAGACCCGCGATACTTCGCAGTGGTGCGCCGTGCGCTGGACCGGCTGGCCAGCTTTAACCGGGCGCGCTTCGCGTATCCCGATCTTGTCCCGTCGCACTACCGCGCGGATGGCAGCTTTCTGAACGAACTGTGCATCACGGGCATGAGCCAGCTAAGCCTGGTCATCCTGAAGCTGCCCGAGGAGCATCGCGGCGAAGCACACAGCGCTTGGGCGGGCCGCCTGATCGAAGCCACCAGGCACTTCCAACTGCGCGGTTTCAAGGAACCTCTGATGAACGGTGTGTTGCCGGCCTCCCATCCAGTGCGAGGCACATACCAGCCCGGCGATCTGATCGAATGGGGCACCAAGTTCTTCTTGGACACCATGCTCGTGGAGCTGGGGGTGCCGCCCGACGCGATCACTGGTTGATACCGCTGGCCACCGCGCTGAACAGCTGAAGGAACCGTTCCGTGACCACCGGCCAGCTGAACCGCTCCCGCACACGGTCGTAGCTGCAGGCGCCCATCCTCGCGCGTTCCCCGGGCGCTTGTTCCGCGAAAGCCACCACCGCCCGGTGCAGCGCCTCCGCATCCCCGGGAGGGAGCAGGTGGCCGTTGTGCGCGTTCACCAGCTCGCCGCTGGCGCCCACATCGCTCACGATGATCGGTTTCGCACGGGCCATGGCCTCCAGCACCACCGTGGGCATGCCCTCGAAGCGCGTGGGCAGCACCAGCGCGGCACATTCCGCGTACAGCGCGTCCAGCCGGGCATCGTCCACGCGGCCCAGCAGCTCCACGTTCCACGGAAGGTCGCGCTTCAGGTCCTCCAGCAACGGACCATCACCGGCCAACTGGAAACGCACCAGCTCCCCACGCCCCTCGGCCACCAGCCGCCGCGCCACGCCCAGCAACACATCGAGCCCCTTGTTGAAGGCGAAACGACCAACGAAGAGGATCGGGAGCGGGGTAGGTGGTGAGGGTGGTGAGGGTGGTGAGGGTGGTGAGGGTGGTGAGAGTGGTGAGGGTGGTGAGGGTGGTGAGAGTGGTGAGGGTGGTGCCGGTGGAACGTCGGTGGCGTTGGGGATCACCACCACCTGGCAGCCGCTGCCCCGGGCGAGACCGTTCAGGATGCCGGTGAGCTTGCCCCCCAGGCTGACCACCACCGCGCTGCGCCGTACGATGTACCGCAGTCCGGCCCGGAACGGCCAGCCCAACAGGCGCTCCCTGGGCGTGAGCATCTGGAACATCTCCAGTCCGTGCGGGTGAACGATCAAGCGGTCGCTGAAGCGGGCGATGCCTTCCCACACGCAAAAGCCCTGCGACAGGACCACGTCCGGCCGGATGCGTTCCAGCTCCCTCCCCACCCGCGCGCTGTAGCGCCAGAGCTCACGGAGGTACAGCTTCCCCTTGTCGATGTCCGGCACATGCACCTCTTCAATGCCCAGCGCGGGATCGAAGATGCCCACCGGATGGGGGTGCAGCACGGTGAGCCGCACCCTGCCACTGCGCGCCAGGTGCTCGGCCAGGAGCCGTGAATGCCGCTGCATGCCGCCCATGGCCTGGGGGAAGACACCGTCGGTGCAGAGGGCCACATGCACAGGCGGTCGGGATGCGGGGCGCAAGGCGGGTCGGGTCAGGGATCGGGAAGCCCGGCGGGGTCGCAGGGTGCGGCCGCGGGCTCAGGTCGTTACATGCTCCTTCAGCAGCGTGGCCACGCCCTCGTCGATCCCCCAGCGGGGCTCCCAGCCGGTGGCCGCCTTCAACTTGCGCACATCGGCCAGCAGGTGCATGCGCTCCACTTTGCGCACGCGCGCCGGATCCACCGTGATGCGCAGTTCCTCCCCCAGCTGGCGCCCGAAGGCCTCCACCACCTCGCGCACGCTGTACTCGATGCCGCGACCGATGTTGAACGTGTCGAAACCCGCGACCCCGGCGCCGAGCAACGCGCTCATGGCGCGGCTCATGTCCTCGGTGTGGATGTAGTCCCGCTTGGGGTCCAGGTTGCCCAGCTTCAGCGTGCGGGCCCCGTCGAGCACCTGCCGCTGGATGGTGGGGAACAGGTGCGGGTTGGTCTCGTTGGGGCCGAAGGCGTTGAAGAAACGGCCGACGATGGTCGGGATCCGCGTCCGCAGGTGGAACTCGCTCGCCAGCTTCTCGGTGGCCAGCTTGGTGGTGCCGTAGATGTCCATCGGCCCCGGTTCATGGTCCTCGGCCATGGCACCATCGGCGATGGGGTACACCGCGGCGGTGCTGGCCACGAAGACCTGCTCCACGCCGGCGGTGGCCTGCGCGGCGTCGAGCACGCTCACCGTGCCGTTGATGTTGATGTCGGCGGCCTCGGCGGGGTGCTCGTTGCAGTAGGGGATGAAATGCACCGCCGCCAGGTGCAGCACCCATGCGGGGCGTGTGGCCGCGAAGACCTCCTGTGTGGCCCGGCGGTCGCGGATGTCCACCTTGAAGAAGCACGCATCGGGCACGCCGGCCAGCGGCCTGCGGCCGAAGCTCAGGTCGTCGAGCACGAAGACCTCGTGGCCCAGCTCCTGCAGATGCCTGCTGAGGGCCGAACCGATGAAGCCCGCGCCACCGGTGATCAGGACCTTTCTTGTGCCCGCCGAAGCGGTCGCGAAGGCTGGGTTCGCCATGGGACCGCGAAAATAGGGCGAAGCCTGCTGAAGGCCCGATCTCCCGCGGGGGGCCACGAGGCCGCCCGGCGTGCACGACCGCGCGGATCACCACGGCGGGAAGCCGGTGGTGCGCGCCGGACCGGGCCGTCGTTCAACCGAGCGCACGCAACACCGCGCGGTAGCTCGCATCGTGCACGGCCTTGGTGAAGTGCCGCAACGCGAAGGCCCGCAGGCGCTCACGCTCCTCCGGCGGCACCGCATGGAACTCCGGCAGCGGCCTCCCCTCCTCCACCACGAACCCGAGGTCATTCGCCTTCACCAGCGCGCTGAGGTCGCCGAGGCCCTCGTTGGTGATCACACGCAGGCCGCTGGCCAGGTATTCCGCGAACTTGGTGGGGCTGGCCACGCGGTTGGTGAGGGTCCGCTCCCGCACCATGATCCCGTAGTCGCATCCGGCCAGGGCGGCGGCCACCTGGGCGTGGTCGAGCCAGCGCACCGCCACGCGCCCTGGATACGCGGCCTCGAGCGCGCCGTTGTTCGCATCCCGACGGCTCAGGAAGAGCACCTCCACATCGGCCCGCGCGTCGAGCACTTGCGTCAGCGACCGCTTCAGCAGGTCGAAGGACTGCCAGCCCGCCGTGCTGCCGCTGTACACCAGGCGCACCGCTCCATCCCTGCGTGCCACGGCGGGCACCGCGGACCGCTCCACCTCCCTTCCCAGGGTGCAGGGGATCACCACATGCGCATCGCCCGTGTATCCGTAGCGTTCCCGCCAGTGGTCCACCAGCGCCTGGCTCACCGCGATGCGCATGTCGCTGGCGTTCACCGCCTCGTGCTCCAGCGGGCGGAACTGGGCGATCAAGGCATCGTCGTCGATGATGCGGTACTCCTCCCATTCGGCCGCATAGGCGCCGCGCCCATCGAAGCACACCTTCCGCGTGAGCCCGCGTTCCCGCATGCGCAGCGCCATCCACGCCGCGAAGGGGCCCCGGCACACGATGCCGGTGGGGCGCAACAGCCGGCAGACCCAGGCCAGGAGCGCCGTGTTCCGCTTCCAGCGCTTCATGGTGGGCACCATGGGCAGCACCCAGGCCGAAGGGCTGTACGCCTTGATCCTCCGCCGCGTGGCCAGGAAGTCACGCCCGCTCACCAGGGCCACCAGCCTCACCTTCGGACCACCGAGGCCGTTGAGGTGCTCCACCACGTCGGTCACCTGGCTCCAGTAGACGCCGCTGGGCTGGTCGTTGTAGGTGAGGTAGAGGAGCATGGGGATCACGCAGCAGCACCAGGGTGCAAAGGAAGGAGGCCACCCCTGAACGCCCTACAGCACCCGCTCCAGCACCTCCAGGATCCGCTCGGTGGCGTGCCCGTCCCACAACGGCGGTACCGTACCCTTCTTGAAGGTGCCGTTCTCGATCCGGGCGATGGCGGCGCGCACGGCATCCATGTCCAGCGGTACCAGTTCATTGCTGCCCAGGGTGATGGTGACCGGGCGCTCGGTGTTGGGCCGCAGGGTGAGGCAGGGCACACGACGATAGGTGCTCTCCTCCTGGATGCCACCGCTGTCCGTGAGGATGAAGCCGCAGGTGGCCACCAGCTTCTGGAAGGCGAAGTAGTCCAGCGGCTCGGTACGTACCAGGCCCCGGATCGCGTCGGCCCTGACCTTCAGCCCGAAGGCCTCGATGTGCTTCACCGTGCGCGGGTGGATGGGGAAGACCACCTTGCGACCGGAGGTGCAAACGTCCGCGATCAGGTCCAGCAAGGCCGAGAGCCGGTCGGGCACGTCCACGGTGGCCGGGCGGTGGATGGTCATGAGCACGTGCCCGCCCTCGCCCAGGCCGAGCTGCTCCAGCACCGGCGAGGCCTGCACCTGCGGCTCGAAGGCCACCAGCGTGTCGATCATGGTGTTGCCCACGAAATGGAGCGCCTCCCCGGGCCGCCCCTCCTTCCGCAGGTTGTCCAGTCCGCTCTGCTCGGTAATGAAGAAATGGTCGGTCAGGGCGTCGGCCAGCACCCGGTTGTGCTCCTCGGGCATCGTGCGGTCGTGGCTGCGCAGGCCGCTCTCCAGGTGCCCGATGCGCACGCCCATCTTGTTGGCGGTGATGGCCGCCGCCAGCGTGCTGTTCACATCGCCCACCACCATCACCAGGTCGGGCCGCTCCTCGGCGATCACCGCCTCCAGCCCGAGCATCACCTGGGCCATCTGCGTGTTGGGGCTTCCGGCGCCGATGTTCAGGAAACGGTCGGGCACCAGGCCGAACTGCTCGAAGAACACATCGGCCATGTTGGCGCTGAAATGCTGGCCGGTGTGCACGATGCGCACCGCGACCGTTCCGCGCTGCGCGGCCACCTGCTTGAAGCGTGTGACCTTGATGAAGTTGGGGCGTGTGCCGACGACGATGAGGATCTTCTTCATCCGAGGGATTTCAGGGGGCTGCGGGTGGCGATGATGAACTCGCGCGAGTCGGTGTCGCTCACCTTGCGTGCCGGGGTGCCGGCGATGGTCATGTGCCCTTCGGTGAACGAGCGGTTCACCACGCTGTTGGCGCCGATGGCGATGTTGGGACCGATGACGATGTCGCCGAAGACCTTGGCCCCCGGGCCGATGTAGCAGTTGTCGCCGATGGTGGGCACCAGCTCGAAGGGGCCCGGGCGGGTGCCGATCACCACCCCCACGTGCAGGCGGCAGTTGCGACCGATGCGTGCATCGGGATGCACCACGATGGTGCCCCTGTGGGCGATGCTGAGGCCGGGCCCGAAGGTGTTGGGCGGGATGTCGAAGCCGCAGCGCAACGAGAGGCGGTGCAGGCGGAAGGTGGCGATGATGTACCGCAACCGCCAGAGCGGCCCCTGGTGCTTGCGGCAGTTCATGAGGTACTCCACGCGGCGCAGCGCCCGCTGGAACCGCCACACCTCGTCGAACCACAGCACCCGGTCCCCGCGCCGCAGGGCGATGCGGTCGGCCTCGAGGTATTCCAGGTACTCCTTGTGCGAACGGATCATAGTGTGGCCTGCCGGTGCCTGTGGACCAGGCTCAGGACCCGCTCCGCTCCGGCGAACCCGAGCAAGGTAAAGAGCGCGACGTAGCGCTCGGTGATGGCCGGCCCCACCTCGGGACGGAACCCCCGGCCGATGCAGGTGCGGTAGCGCTTCACGGCATCCCGCAGGTCGTAGGTGGCCAGGATCCGCAGGGCCATGAAGAGGTACTGGTCCAGCGCCGCCAGCTCGTCCGCGTACCGATCCCTGCCCTGCGCGACAAGGTGCTGCTTGATGGCCCGGCGCAGGTCCACGTACCGCTCCCAGTTGGCGCGGACATCGGTGCGGCTGATGCTCCCTGCGGCACGCTTGAGCACCTCGGTGCGCTCGCGCCCGTCCCAGGCCACGCGAGCCCCGTGCTTCAGCAGGTTGAACAGCAGCGCGTAGTCCTGGCTGCTGGCCAGCTCCTCGGGCCAGCCGCCCACGGCCAGCAAGGCCTCCCGGGCCCACAGGTTGGCGCTGGTGGTGCCCATGCGTGTGCGCACCAGGGCCATCCAGGGCCTGCCGTACAGCGCCTGCACGCGGTCCATGAGGCCGTTGGGCTGCACCGCGCGGTAGTCGCCCACCAGCACTTCGGGCAGGCCCTCGCGCCCGGCCAGCGCCACCTGCCCGGAGATCTTGTCGGGCAGCAGCAGGTCGTCCGCGTCCAGGAACTGCACATAGACCCCGGTCGCATGGCGCAAGCCCTCGTTGCGCGCTGCGGAAGCCCCGCGGTTGGGCTGCTGCAGCAGGCGCACGCGCCCGTCCGCCACCGCCGGATGCCGGCGAAGCACGTCCACTGTACCGTCCGTGCTCCCATCGTCCACCACGGTCCACTCCAGGTCGCGATGGTCCTGCGCCAGGGCGGAATCGAGCGCCCGGCCCACCAGGTCGGCCACGTTGTGGCAGGGGATGACGACGCTGACCCGCATCGGCGCGAAACTACTGGCCCTGCCGATGCAGGAGGCCCATGGCCTCCAGTTCGGGGAGCAGGGTCGCGTTGAAGCGCTCCACTCCGGCCTGGTTCAAGTGGTTGTGGTCGTAGAAATGGTCCTCGTCATCCAACGTGTGGCGGTAGGCGAAGTCCAGGTACGGCACGTGGAAGCGCCGGGCGATCGCACCCAGCTCGGCGTTGAACGCCGCGTGCTTGGCGCGGTCGCTCTGCCAGGGATAGGGATGGTTCACCAGCACCACCGGGATGCCGGCCTTGGCACAGTGCTCCAGGGTGCGTTCGAAGAAACACAACTGGTCCGGGTCCAGCTTCAGAGGTCGGCCCTGCACGTAATGCAGCGGCTTCTCCACCCGGTCGGTCCGCACCGAATACCCGCCGGGCCGGTAGGTGCTGTCCACAAAAGTGGGCGGCCTGTCGCGGGTGAGGAAGCGGAGCGCGAGCATGTTGATCCCGCGCGGGTCCTTCAAGGCCAGTGCCATGGCCACCGCGGCGCGGTCGTCCACCAGGTTCCGGGTCAGGTCGGAGGTGCTCTCCAGGCCGTCGCGCTCCATCGCCCCTTCGTACACATCGAGGAGCAGCAGCCGCGTGTTGCGGGCGTTCAGGTGCGTGCGCACGATGTGGTAGGTGTTCAAGGGACCCTGGCCGCTGGTGCCCAGGTTGAAGGCGCTCCACCCGTGCTGCGTGAAGATCCGCGGGTCGTAGCCCCGGTAGGCGTGGCTGGACCCGATGAAGACCACGTCGTACACGCTGTCCGCCCTGAACTCGCGGAACTTGCGGTAACTGTTCCCGCCCTTGAGCTTGAAATAGTCGCCCGTGCGATGGATCAGCGGGGCCCCGCCCACCTCCACCCGGCAAAGCACCAGCATCGCCGCAGCATAGGCCAGCGCGAAGCTGAGGCCCAGCAGCAGGGTGGCGGTGAGGAAGCGGCGCATCAGAACTGGAAGTAGATGAACATGGCCGCCCCGTACTGGCCCAGCACCAGGCTGGCCGCCAGCAGGGTGCCGAAGTAGGCGTAGCGCAACGGCCGCCGCGCGATCCGCCGCTCGCCCTTGGCCACGGCGTCCGCCCAGGGGTCCAGGCCGAGGAAGGCGACGGACAGCAGCACGGTGGTGAGCACCATGCCGGCGCCCAGCTCACGCAAAAGGCCGTTGAAGCCCTTCCAGCATCCTTCGGGGCTCACCCACGAACCCAGCACCGCCCACGCATCGGCGAAGGTGGTGGCGCGGAAGAAGACCCAGCCCACCACCACCAGCAGCACCGTGACCAGTACGGCCAGCGCATGGTCGAGCCCGGGTCGGCGGTGCAGGCCCAGGAGGTGGCGCAACTGTTCACGCGGGCCCGCCAGCACAAGGGCGCCCACCAGGTAGAGGCCGTGGAGCCCGCCCCAGGCCACGTAGGTCCAGCTGGCCCCATGCCACAGCCCGCTCAGCAGGAACACCAGCAGCAGGTTCATGTACCAGCGCCACTTCACCACCCTGTTGCCGCCCAGGGGGATGTACACGTAGTCGCGGAACCAGCTGCTGAGGCTGATGTGCCAGCGGCTCCAGAACTCGCTGATGGAGGCCGAGCGGTAGGGCGTGCGGAAGTTGACCATCAGGTTGAATCCCATCACCCGCGCCGCGCCCAGGGCAATGTCCGTGTAGCCGCTGAAGTCGCAGTAGATCTGCAGGGCGAACAGGCTCGTGGCCAGCAGGGTGGCGACGCCGCCGAAGCCGGACGGGTCGGCGTACACGTGGTCCACCACCACGGCGCAGCGGTCGGCGATGACGAGCTTCTTGAAGAAGCCCCACAACATCTGCTGCAGCCCGTGCACCACGCGCGCATGGTCCCACCGATGCACATGGTCCAGCTGGTTGAGCAGGTTGCCCGGCCGTTCGATGGGGCCGGCCACCAGCTGGGGATAGAACATCACGTAGAGCGCGAAGATGCCCGGACGGCGTTCGGCCCGCTGGTGGCCCCGGTACACCTCGATGGTGTAGCTGAGGCTCTGGAAGGTGTGGAAGCTCAGCCCGATGGGGAGCAGGATGCCGAGGTCGGTGGGCGTGTACGCGATGCCTGCGGCCTGCATGAGGGCCGCGATGGTCCCGTCCAGAAAGGCGTAGTACTTGAAGAAGGCCAGCACGCCGAGGTTGGCCACGATGCTGGCCACCAGCCAGGCCTTGCGCCGCTGCCCGCTGCTGCCCTCGATCAGCAGGCCCGCCGCATAGTCCACCGCGATGGTGAAGGCCAGGATGAGGATGTACGCCGGCACGAAGGTCATGTAGAACCAGCAGCTGGCGGCCAGCAACAGGGCCCAGCGGAACCGATGCGGCAGCAGGAAATAGCCGACCGTCACCAGCGGGAAGAACACGAAGCAGAACGCGAAGGAGTTGAAGAGCATCCGGTGTCCTGCTCAGCGCGCACGCCCGGCGGCGCCCAGGAGGCGGTCGCAAAAATGCCCAAAATTGACCTCGGCCTTGAAGCCCGCCGCCCATGCCGCGCGCACACCGGCGCGGAAGGCGGCCGTGTGCTGCGGACCTTCGGGGAAGTGCTCCAGATGCGCCGCGACGACCGCCGCCTCCGGCCGGTGCGGCAGCAGCACACCGGTCGCCGGGCCCACGATCTCGCGCACGCCACCAGCATCAGCCGCCAGGAGCGGGATGCCGAAGCTCGCCGCCTCCTGCAGCGCGACGGGCACGCCGCCCTCCGTGCTGCTGAGATGTACGAAGAGGTCCACCGGTGTGCTCCGGTACCAGGCCAGCAGGTCCCGGTTGGCGATGTTGCCGGGCATCCCGACCTGCACATGGGGCGGCAGCGTGGCCACGGCGGCCTCCAGGGCGGCGCGCTCGGGACCTTCGCCGAAGTGCGTCCAGCGCACCGGCCTGCGCACCAGCCGCAAGGCCTCCACCAGCAGCCCCACGCGCTTGATGGGCACCAGGTGGGACGCCGAGACGATGCGCAGCACTTCCGCAGGCGACCAGGGGCCCGGGCCATGGTCGTGGGTGCCCAGACGGGCCAGCTCGCAGCGCGCCGCCTGCGCCGGATGGCGCGCCTTGATGTCGTCGAGCCCGGCCTGCGACACCAGGAAGAGCCGCTGCACATGCGCCATCTGCAAGGCCTGGAAGGGAGGCCAATCGCCGGGCCAGCGGTGGGCATAGAGGTCGAAGCCGTGCATGCGGCCCACGAAGCCGATGCGCGGATCGTTCAGGTGCAGCAAGGCCAGCGCCGTGGCGTGGTCGGCCATCCAGTAGCTGTACAGCAGCACGCGTCGGGGATCGTAGTCGCGGAACAGGCCCGTCCGGTAGCGGTGCATGCGCTCCAGGGCCTGCCGCATGGCCGCACGCACGTCGGGCCACAGGCGCCGACGTACCGCCGCATCGGGCGCCGAGGCGCGCACCACCCGCCGCATGCGCCACCAGGTGCGTGCGTAGGCCAGCATCCGCAGCGGCGGGGCCACGGCGTAAGGATCGGCCGGGGGCTCCACCACCTCCACGTTCGGTGGCAGCACCCGGATGCCCTGGTCGCGCACCAAGGGGATCAAGCGGATGCGCGCGAACCGTTCCGCCAGGAAAGGCAGCTCGTTCTCCAGGAAGGGCTCGCCCTGCCCGTAAGGGAAGCGCGTGGTGAACAGCCAGAGCTCCTTCATCCGCGACGGGCTGGTGGGCGTGTGCCCGTGGCCTTGCGCATCAGGTACCACAGGCGGTCCGGGGCCCAGCTGCGGCTCAGGCGCAAGTGGGCCCAGGCGGCGCGTGCGTCGCGGTCGGCCAGCACATGGAACAGGCCGTCCCACGCCTGGCTGACGCGCGCGGCGAAGGCCTCCGCCGGAAAGGTGCGCTCCCGGTCGTTCCAGGCCAGCAGCCGGTCCAGCCAGGCCCGCAGGCCCCGCACGTCGGCCGCCGTGGGCGTGCCGTCGAACAGGCGGAGCGCCATCAGGTGCAGGCGCACGTCCGCATCGGTGTGCGGCACGTGGAACCAGGCGAACACGGCGCGCACCAGATGATCGTGGTCGGCGTGCTTGTCGCGCCCGTGACTGATGTTCTGCTCGCCGCGCCGGTACAGGGTGATCGGCGCATCGAGGTTGCCGAAGGCCGACACCCGGGCCAGCCGCGTCCAGAAGAGCCAGTCCTCCCCCACCCGCGGCCAGGCCGGGTCGTAGCGCAACGCATGGGCCTCCAGCACCGACCGGCGCAGGATGGAGGCGCCTTGCGACACGGGCACCCCGAACAGGAGCTGCGCCCTGCATGCGGCGTCGTGCAGCGGGAACTTCCACGTCCGGTCGCGTGCACCGAAGAGCTGCAGCCATCCACCGCTGGCGCCCACTTCGGGATGGGCCTCCATGTACGCCACCTGCCGCTCGATGCGGTCGGGCACCATCAGGTCGTCGGCATCGAGGCGCACCACGTATGCGCCGGTGCACGCATCGAGCCCGGCGTTGGCGGCGCCCGCCGGCCCGCGGTTCTCCGGCAGGGCGATGATGCGCAGCCGCGGATCGGTCTCGGCGCGCAGCAGGTCCAGGCTGCCGTCCGTGCTGTGGTCGTCCACGGCCACCACCTCCAGGTCCGCATGACCCTGGGCGTACACGCTGTCCAGGCACTCCCGCAGGAAGGGCGCCTTGTTGTACACGGGAATGAGCACGCTGACCTTCATGGGCGCAGGTGCCGCCACTTGCGCCGCAGGCGGAAGGTCCACCAGGTGGGTGCCCTCAGCTGGGTGTCCAGCTGGGCCCAGCGGTGCAGCAACATGTCGTCGAGGTCCTTCATGTCGCGCAGGGCCACCACACGTTTCAGGGCCTTCATCATGCGGTACTGCTCACGGCGATGGATGGTGCCGTGCCACTTCAGCAGGAAGTGCAGCACCATGCCGCGCACGGTGGCGCGGTGGGCGGCATCCACCGGGATGCCGCGCAAACCCTCGCGCATGTGGTGCCCGATGGCCAGCACCCGGGCCAGCTCGGGCTGCCCCGTGGCCAGGCACAGGCCGTGCAGCAGGCTGGCCAGCTCGTCGAGGAAACCGTGGTGGGCGGTGACGGTCTTGCTCTCCTCGTGCAGACGGAACACGGCCAGGTCCAGCGGCTCGAAGCGCAGGTGCGCGGCCCCGTGACGGAACAGCACCTGCCACCAGAGCTCCACATCCATCACGTAGCGGAGCGCCGGGTCCACCCCGCCCAGGGCCTTCACCACGTCGCTGCGATAGAAGGTGGCCGGTTGGTTGATGACCGGATCGCGGAAAAGCCGTTGCTCCTGGTCCGCATCGTTCTGGCGCTCGAAGGGACGATCCCCCCCGGCCGTGCGATGCCGCACCCGGCCTCCGTACACCAGCAGGTCCGGATCCGCAGCGAAGGCCTCGGCCACATGGTGCAGGGCGTCCGGCAGCAGGAGGTCGTCGCTGTTGAGCCAGTTGAGGACGGTGCCGGTGGCGTGGGACAGGCCCTTGTTGATGGCGTCGCTCTGCCCGCGGTCGGGCTCGCTGCACCACCAGTGCAAACGGTCGGCGTGCTTCGCGATCAACTCCTTCGAGCCGTCCCTGCTGCCGCCGTCCACCACGATGTGCTGCACGGGCACGGGCTGGCCGGCCACCGAAGCGAGGCATTCCTCCACGTAGGCGGCCTGCCCGAAGCTCGGCGTGATGATGGAGATGAGGGGCAGCTTCATGTCAGCGCGCGTCCGAAAGTACCGCACGGTACACATCATGCACTTCGTCGGCATAGCGCTCCACACTGAACCGACCTGCGGCATTGCGGGCCGCCTCGCTGCCAAGCCGCCGTGCCAGGCCGCCGTCGGTCACGAGCCGGGCCATGCGTTCCGCCAGGGCTTCAGCGCCACCGGGATAGAGGAGCCCGTTCACCCCATCGTTCACCAGCTCGAGCGTGCCGCCCGAGGCATGCCCCACGACCGGGAGCCCGCAGGCCATGCCTTCCACGGTGACGCGGCCCATGGCCTCGTTCCGCGAACACATCAACAGGGCGTGCGCTCCGCGGAACAACGGAAAGGGGTCCTTCACGAAGCCCTTCAGGTCCACCACATCGTCCACGCCAAGCTCGGCGATCCGCTGCCGCAGGGCGCTGTCGCGACCGTCGCCGACGATCACCAGACGCACCGGATGCCCCTGCCGCCTCAGCAGGGCCAGGGCCTCCACCGCCTCCACCTGGCCCTTGGAGGGATGGATGAGACCGACCTGCAGGAAGGTGAACGGAACGGTGGCTGACCAGCGCGCCCCCAGGTCCCGGGCGAGCTCGGCGTAGCGCGCAGCACGCAGTACGCCGTTGTACACCACGGTGACCTTGGCGCCCGGACCTGTATAACGCAGGATGTCCTCGCGCACGGCCTGGGAAATGGCGATGATCCGGTCCGCACGGCGCAAGGCCCGCCCATAGGCGCGCGTTCCGGCATCGAGGTGCAACAAATATTGCCGCTCGGGCATCTCGCGGATGTGCCACACCAGCGGAAGCCCGGTGGCGGCCTTGAGCGCGGGGGCCACGCCCACCACGGCGCTGTTCGCGTGCAGCAGCTGCACCTGCCAGCCGCGCACCCGCTCGACCAGCGCGGGAAGGATGGCGCGGTTGGCCGCCGCGCGCTCGCGTGCCTGCCGCTCCTGCTGCCAGTACTGCCGGATGCGGTGATGGAGCCGGCCGCTGTAATGGCGTTCGCTCATCCACGGGCGGAAGGGGACCACCGCGTGGGCGATGTCTTCGCGCTGGAGCGCCTGCACGAGGTCGCCCTCGCGCGGCAGCAGCACATGGGGCCGCACCGCGCCGCGGTCGCGCAGCTCGAGCATCAGGTCGAGCAGGCTGCGGTTGGCACCGTAGAGCTCGGGGTAGTGCGTGATGTAGGCGACTGGGACGGGGACGGCCATGGTCGCCGGCGAAAGTACCGTTCACCGGCGCGCCGCCCCGGCGAGGATGGCGGCCAGACGGGCCAGGCTGTCCTCCACCCGGTGGCGCTGCTCGGCGTGCGTGCGCCCGGCCTGCCCCATGCGCAAGGCCAGGGCCGGGTCGGCGGCGATGCGCAGCAGGTGCCCGGCCATGGCCTCCAGGTCGCGCTCGGCGCACAGCAGCCCGCTCACCTCATGTTCCACCACATCGGGGATCCCGGCGTGCCGCGTGGACAGCACCGGCAGACCGCTGGCCATGGCCTCCAGCACACTGAGCGGGGTGCCCTCATGGTCGTTGTCCGCGGTGATGACGCTGTGCTGCACGAAGGCCCTGGCGGTGGCCATGCGCCCGGCCACCTGCTCGGGGGTGAGCACACCGGGCAGGTCCACCACACCCTCCAGGCCCAGGGCGGCCACGAGCTGCCGTGTGCTGTCCCACAGCGGTCCGTTGCCGGCCATGGTCAGCCGCATGCGGGGGTCGCGCCGCCATGCCTGATGGAAGGCCAGCAGGGTGAGATGGGGCGCCTTCTTGTCCACGAAGCGCCCCACGGCCAGGAAGTGCGGCGGCGCCTCGTCGGGCCGCCCGGCGCGGAAGCGCTCCACATCGATGCCGTAGCAGTTGTAGTGCAGGCGGGCGCGGTCGGCGCCAAGGTCGAGCAGTTGCCGTTCCATCTCCCGGCTCACCACCACCACCGCGGCGGCATGTTCCAGGATGCGCCGGTAGCGCGCGTGGTCCTCCAGCAGCTTCACGTGGAAGGCGTCCACCCCGTGGAAGTGCACCACGAGCGGAACGCCGGCGCGGCGGCAGGGCTCCAGCATGGCCTCGCCGGTGGGTCCGTACTCGGCGAGCAGCACCTGGATGCGATGCCGCTGCAGCTGCCGCGCGATGCGCCGCTCCAGCAACGCCACAGGCGAGGCGCCCAGAAGGCGCGAGGCCACGCGCCGCGCCAGCGTGGGCGGCAGCAGGAGCGCCCCCCCGGCATCGCGGCGCGGCAGATGGCCGTCCGTGAGCACCAGCGCCGCACCGGGCAGGTGCCGCAGGTGCGCCGCGATGAAGGTCTCGCTCCAGGCGTCGCGGTTGGGGGAAACGATGCAGAGGCGCGCGGCGGTCATGCGCGGGGTTTGTGGGCCACGGCCATCAACCCGGTGATCATCGGCGCGCTCATCGGGTCGGGCAGGTGGTCGTGCCGTAGCAACCATCGCACCACCGGCAGGGTGATGCGCTTGGTGAGGCTGCGTTTCCACCCGGGCATCGGGCGCCGCAGGGTCCACAGGCCGATCATCTGGGCCAGGCTCGCATCCCAACCACCGAGAGGCCGTATGGCAAGGTCGGTGAAGCCCGCCCCTTCCAGCAGCCGACGCATGGCGAACGGGGTATACCGATACTCGTCGTACGGCACATCGTGGAGCGGCCACAGGAAAGGCACGGTGATGAAGAGGGGTGCTCCGGGCCGCAGGACGCGGAACACCTCATGCAACACAGCGGACGGATCGGGGCAGTGTTCGAGCACCTCGGTGGCCATCGCGCTGTCCACGCTCGCGGCCTCGAGCGGGATGCGTCGGCCGTCCCACGTCAGGTCGGGCCGCACCGATAAGTAACCTTTCACCGCGTTGGCCTCCAGGTCCATGCCCAGGTATCGGTCCACCCTGGACGGGGGGGCGCTCAGGAGCGCGCGATAGGGCTGGACACCGCAGCCGATATCGAGGAAGGTACCGTGGAAGCGGTGCAGCTGGCTGCGCAAGGCCTGGCGGATCGACGTACGCACCGCGTACAGGTCCTGGGTGTCGGCCGTGAGCGGCAGGTTGAGGAAGGGATCGGCCATCGGGCCGGAAAGTTCGGCATTGTGGCACGAAGCCCTCCACGCCGGCGGGCGGCTTTCCCGGCACGCTCAGGCCGTGGGCGCCGACCGCACCGCGCCGAGGACCCGGGCCCAGCGCCTCCGGCCCAGGAAGTAGCGCGGCGCCTCGACCAGGGCCTGGCACCAGCGCCGCCGGTCCGTCCCGGTCATCGCCTGGCCGGTCACCTGGTCCAGGTGCTTGTCGCACAGGCCATCGATGTGGCTGCGCCAACGGCCCGCCGTCAGCCGGTCGAACCGCTGCCATTGCAGGATGCGCAGCCGGTGGATGTTGGTGCGCGCGAACAGGCCCCGCGACGAAAGGCCCTGCCCATGGCGCGTGTAATAGCTCAACAGCCCGTCCACCCTCCGCAGGGGGCCTTGTGCGGCGGCGCTGGCGTAGAACCACATGTCCCCGCTCCCGGCCTTCCATCCTTCCGCACCGGTGATCATGGCGCGGACCGCCGGGGTGTTGCGCCAGATGAAACTGCCGGGATGGAACGGGGCGCGAAGGCCCACCACCTGCTCGATGCCCATCCTTTCGGGCAGCTGGTCGCGCCAGGGATCCGTCAATGCACCGGACCCGTCCTTCACCGCGGTCTGGTGGTAGCTGCCCATGCACGCGGGATCGGCCTCCAGCAGGTCCACCTGGCGCTGTAGCTTCATGGGGTCGAGCCAGCCGTCGTCGCCGTCGATGAAGTGCACGTAGCGGCCACGGGCCATGGCGTACAGCCGCATGAAGTTGCGCCGCCCCGTGGGGCAGCCTTCGATGCACCAGCGCCGGCCTTCACCCCAGTGATACACCATAATACGCGGATCTCCCGCCGTCACGCGGTCGCACACGCTCCCGGTGTCGTCGGTGGACCCGTCCTCGCCCACGAGCACCTCGAAGGGGAAGTCGGTGCGCTGGGCCTTGATGCTCTCCAGGCATCCGGCGATCCACGGACCGTGCTGGTACGTGCAGACCAGCACCGAGACCAGAGGGTCCTTCACCGCCGGCCGCACGGTGGGAAGGGGCTCTTGGAAGGGGGCCATCATGCGCCTGCGAAGGTGGCCACAAGATGCGACTTGGCCCTCCGAGCCGCTATCTTAGCGGACCAACACCCGGCATCCATGGGCAACAACATCCTCGCGGACGACCTCCGCACGGGCGCCAACTTCAAGATCGGCCATTTCACCATCATCGGCAAGGGCTGCGTGTTCGGCGACAACGTCACCATCGGTAGTCATGCGGTGATCGGCGACAACGTGCATCTGGGCGACGGCAGCGTGGTGGGCAACTACTGCGAGATCGGCAGCGGGCTCAGGGCGGGGAACCGCGTGGTCCTTCAGGGCCGCATCCGCACGGCCGAGGGCTGCGTGATCGAGGACGAGGCCACGCTCAAGTACGGCACGATCCTCACCAGCAAGGTGCTGATCAAGAAGAAGGCCTTCCTGGGCCCCAACGTGATCACGCTGGGCAGCACGCACCTGCACGAGACCAAGCACGGCACGGTGATCGGCGAGCGCTGCTACATCGGCGCAGGCAGCAAGATCGCCGCCAGCGTGGCCATCGGTGACGACATCACGATCGGCGCCATGGGCTTCGTGAACAAGGACCTCACCGAAAGTGGGATCTACGTCGGTGTGCCGGTGAAGCCCCTCCGGCAGAAGGACTACTGGAAGAGCAAGGACTTCGTGGAGGGCGGTTTCGAGCAGTAGGCGGAGCTCATCGCTGCGGGCGGGGCATGCCGGAAGGCCGCTCCTTGTCCGGCATGCGCCTGGCGGGCACCCCGGCCAGGATGGCGCCCGGTGCGGAGGAATCGCCGACCACGGCCGCGCCAACGCCCACGATCGTGGACTCGGCCAGCACAGTGTGCGGCCGGATGCTGCATCCGGCGCCCAGGAAGGAGCGCCCCCCGATGCGCACCGAACCTGCGATGCTCACATTGTTGGCCAGGTGGCAATGCGGCCCGAGCACGGCACTATGCCCGATCTTGCTCCCATGAGCCACCATGCATCCCTCGCCAATGGTGGTCTCCTCGTTGATCATCCCGCGGACCACCGTCACATCCGTGCCGATGAACACGTCGTCCCCGATGCGCACTCCACCCAACTGCGGCAGGACGATGCGCTTCCCGTCGGCGTCCCAGACCCAGGCCACGCCGGTGGCCCCGATGCAACTGTTGGGCTCGATCCGCACGCGCCTGCCGATCACCGAACCGTCCATCACCACCACATGGGCCTCCAACACGGTGCCCTCCCCGATCTCGCATGCGCCGATGACCGCGTAGGGCCCGATGTGAACACCCGGACCGATCACCGCATCCGGATCGATCACCGCCGTGGGATGCACGGAACCGGCCGGTTCTTCTCCGAACAGATGTGCACAGAGCCGATAGAAGGCGATCTGTACATCTCCTTCCGTGGCGATCGCGGAACAGGAAGCCGTGGAACGGGCCACCTCAGGCCGGCACATCACCACGGAGCCTTCCAGTGCATCGAACGGGCCAGGAGCATCACCGGTATAGTAGTAGAGCCCGTTCGGTTCCTTGTGCAGCAGGCTGCACACCTTGTTCACGGGCCGGGCCGGGCCGATCAGTTCGTGCCGAACGTCCAGTGCCCTCAGCGCCTTGAGCACCTGGTCCAGTGTGCAGCGGTTCCTGGTTCTCATCTCGGGTCCGATCCTCTGGGCCGTCCGTCCCTCAGCGAAGCGTTCGGGACACGATCTCGCTGATCCGGTCGATCCAACTATCTTCCAGGTCATGGTACAACGGCAGGCACAATACGCGGGAAGCCACGTCCTCGGCCACGGGGCAGCTCCCGGCTCGGGCCACATAGGGAAGCGTGTTCAAGGCCGGATAGAAATAGCGCCGGGGCAGCACCCCGATCCTTCCCAGAGCCTCCACCACGGCGAGCAACCGGGCCTCCGACGGTAGTACAACGGGGAAATACGCATGGTTGTACACCGTTCCCTCAGGGACCGTTGCACAACGCACCGGCACATCCGCGAGCAGCCCGGCATACCTCATCCATTGGTCGCGACGACGGTCCAGGACCTCCTCGAACCGGCGCAATACCAAAAGTCCCATCGCCGCATGCATCTCACTGTTCTTGCCGTTGATCCCGGGGATGTGATGCACGTCGCCCACATGCCCGAACGCGCGCATCAGCCGCATGCGTTCATGGAGGGCATCGTCGTTGCAGGCCACCGAGCCGCCCTCCACCGTATGGAAGATCTTGGTGGCGTGAAAGCTGCAGGAGCTGACATCGCCGTACGACAGCAACGGTCGGCCCCGGAACATGGTTCCGAACGCATGTGCCGCATCGTAGATGACCTTGAGCCCATGGCGCTGTGCAATGCGTTCAATGGCATCCACGTCGCAAGGAAGGCCGTACACGTGCGTGGCGAGCACTGCCGTGGTCCGCGGGGTGATGGCCGCTTCGATCGCAGCCGGATCGATGTTGAAGCCGTCCGGGGCGATATCCGCGAAGACGGGCACACAGCGCTCCCACAGCACGGCCGTGGTGGAAGCCACGTAGCTGAACGGGGTGGTGATGACCTCGCCGTCAAGGTCCAGGGCCCGGATGGCGATCTGGAGGGTGATGGTACCGTTGCCCATCAGCAACACATGGCGCGTACCGTGGTACGGTAGCAGCGCCTGCTCCAGCTCCTGGCAGAGCGGTCCGTTATTGGTCACCTGCCCACGGTCCCAGATACCTCGCAGCAGCTTCGCGTAGTCTTCGATCCCGGGCAGAAAGGTGCGGGTGACGAAAACCGACGGGACCGCGGGCTTCGAGCGCCCTTCCGTTCCATCCACCCGCCGCTCCCTCATGATCGTTCAAATGTACATGGATGGCCTCCGCGTGCATCACCGCCCCTCCCGGAGGTCCAGGGGTTCCCCGAGCACCTCGTCCAGCTCGCGCAGATGCGGGGCGTAGTAGGCGCGCAGGCGCTCCTCCAGCGCCGCGTCCACGGGTTCGGCATAGGCCCGCACGTTGGCCTTCACCTCGCGGATGCGATCGGGGAAGAGGCCGGGGTCCAGCCCCGCAGCCCCGGCGATACGGCGCAGCACCGCCTCCGGTGATGCTTTCAGCTCCGGGTAGCCGATGATGAGCACACGGTCGCGGCCGAAGAGGCTGAAGTAGCGCTCCACCTGCGGGGCGTAGTGGCCGCGGGCGAGATAGCCGAAGGGCGGCGGGTCGGCCAGTTCGTCGGCCATGGCCTCGGCGAAGGAGCGCGGGTCGTACAGGTGCGCGTAGCGCGGATGGGCCTGGAACTGGTGGAACATGTTCCAGTCGGAGCGGGCGCGCTTCACCGGGTCGCGCAGCACGGCCACGATCTGCGCGCCGGGCAGGTGCCTGCGGATGCGCCCGGCCGCGGCCGGACGGTAGAGGTAGTTGGGCGTGGCGTCCAGGGTGGCCCAGCCCGATCCGCGCAAGGGGCGGAGGGGCAGCATGCGGCGGTAGTGCGCCATGCCCAGGGCGTAGGTGTTGTCGTTGCCGAAGAAGGTGAGCTCCTTCTCCACGGGGGCGATCACCCGGGGGTGGCGCACCAGCATGCTGAACAGCGCCGAGGTGCCGGCCTTCTGCGCCCCCACGATCACGATGGAGGGCAGCAGGCGCGGCCGGAGCGGTGCGGCCAACCTCTTGGCCAGCTGGAACAAGCTGCTCATGTCGCCTGGTCCATGGGTCCGATGCTCCAGCTGAGCCGCGGGCGCACCAGACCGGCCTGCCTGCCGAACCAGGCCCCGCGGCGTTCGCCCGCGTGCACGGTGAAGCTCAGCACGCGTTCGGTGATGAAGTGCAGGCGCGCCCCGCGGAAGGCCGTGACCACCACGTGGTAGCTGCCTTCGTTCAGCAGGTCGCCGGGGATGCGGCATTCCACCTCGAAGCGACCGTGCGGCACCGGGGGGCGGTCGGTGCCGGCGTCGGCCTGGGTGCTGGCGAAGAGCACCAGGTCGTGGTCGTTGAGCACGCGGAGGCCGATGTTGAGGTCGTCGTCCTTGACCCCGATGTTCTCCAGGCCGATGCGGATGCCGAAGGGGCTGCGCATGGTGAGCGGGGCGCCCGGGTCCTGGGGCAGCACCGCCGCGTGGGTGAGGCGCACCAGGTCGGTGCCCGGGCCTTCGCCGGGCGCCCAGGCCACCTCGTCGCCGCTCTGGGCGTAGGAACCCAGGTAGGCGGCCACCACCTCCTCGGGCGGGCCATCGGCCGCCACACGCCCGGCATCGATCCACACCACGCGCGAACACAGGCTGAGCACGGCGGTCATGTTGTGGCTCACGAACAGGATGGTGCGCCCGCTGGAGCTCACGTCCTTCATCTTGCCCAGGCACTTGCGCTGGAACTCCGCATCGCCCACGGCGAGCACCTCGTCCACGATCAGGATCTCCGGTTCCAGGTGGGCGGCCACGGCGAAGCCCAGGCGCACCTTCATGCCCGAGCTGTACCGCTTCACCGGGGTGTCGATGTGGTGCTCGATGCCGCTGAAGGCGATGATCTCATCGAGCTTGGCGGCGATCTCGCGGCGCTGCATGCCGAGGATGGCGCCGTTGAGGTGGATGTTCTCCCGGCCGGTGAGGTCGGGATGGAAGCCGGTGCCCACCTCCAGCAGGCTGGCCACGCGGCCTTTCATGCGGATGCGGCCCTGCGTGGGCGTGGTGATGCGCGAGAGCAGCTTCAGCAGGGTGCTCTTGCCGGCGCCGTTGCGGCCGATGATGCCCAGCACCTCGCCCTCGCGCAACCGGAAGGACACCCCGCAGAGCGCATGGAAGGTGCGGCCCTGTGCGCGCCCGGGCGAGGCCGTGTCCACCGGGGCATCGGGGTCGGGCCGGCCGCGCAGGCGGGCCCAACCGCGGCGCAGCTCATCGGCGATGGTACCGCCGCCGATGGCGCCCAGGCGGTAGCTCTTGCCCAGGTCCTCCACGCTGATCACCACCGGTCCCTGGCTCATACGATGTCGGCGAAGGAGCGCTCCACCTTGTTGAAGGTCATCATCCCCACCAGCAGCACCACCGCGGTGACGGCCGCGGAGTACGCCAGCCCGTCCCAGGGCACCGCGCCGCCGAAGAGCATGGCGCGGAAGGCCTCGATCACGGCGGTCATGGGGTTGAGCTCGAACACGCGCAGCAGGGTGGGGAACTTCTGCAGGCGGCTCAGGGGCAGGATCACGGGGCTGGCGTACATCAGCAGCTGCACGCCGAAGCCCACCAGGAAGCTGAGGTCGCGGTACTTGGTGGTGGCCGCCGAGATGAGGATGCCGGTGCCCAGGCCGAGCGCGCCCATCAGCAGCACCAGCAGCGGCAGGCCCAGCAGCTGCGGCCCGGGCGACCAGGCCATGCCGCCGGCGAGGGCGTAGCCGGCGATCATCACCGCCAGGGCGACGAACTGCACCAGGAAGGTGAAGCCGTTGCTGAGGGTGGTGCTGATGGGCATCACCAGGCGCGGGAAATAGACCTTGGTCATCACGTGCGCGCCGCCGGTGAGGGTGCGCGAGGTCTTGGTGACCTGGCCGCTGAAGAAGAACCAGGGCACCAGGCCGGACATGTAGAACAGGGGGCCGGGCATGCCGGGCGGCGCCAGGCCTGCGGCCTTGCCGAAGACCAGCGCGAAGGTGAAGGTGGTGATCAGGGGCTGCAACAGCACCCAGAGGGGCCCGAGCAGCGTCTGGGCGTACACGGTGACGATGTCGCGCCGGGTGAGCAGCAGCACCAGGTCGCGGTAGCGCCAGAGCTCGCGGAGGTCGATGGCGAGCAACGAGCGCTGCGGGCCGATCTCGGTGGTGAAGCCGCCCTCGGGGTCCGGAGCGGTCGCGTTGGGGATCGCGCTCATGGCACGGGTTCAGGCCTCGGTGTCCGCACCGCCCCCGGCCTTGCCGCCACGCTTGCGACGCCCATAGCCGTAGCCATAGCCGTAACCATAGCCGCTGCCGTACCCATAGGCGTAGCGGTAGCCGTAGCCGTAGTTGGTGTTGTAGTAATACTTGCTCTTCTTCATCCGCACGCCGTTCAGGATGAAGCCGAAGTTGCGCACCGGGTTGCTCTGGATCACCTCCATGGCGCTGCTGAGGTGGTCCTTGTTCGCGAAGCGCGTGTTCACCACGAAGAGAGTGGCGTCCACGTGCTTCATCATCACCAGGGCGTCCGTGATGAGACCCACCGGCGGGGTGTCGATGAGCACATAGTCGTAGTGCTGGCGGCCGAAGAGGAACAGCTCCTCGAGGTGGCGGCTCAGCACCAGTTCCGAGGCGTTCGGCGGTGTGGGGCCGCTCAGGATCACGTGGAAGTTCTCCACCTGCGTGGGCAGCACCACCGCCGCCGGTTCCACGTGGCCCACCAGCAGGTTGCTCAGGCCCTGTGCCGAGGTCATGTTCAGGCCCTTGCCCACCTTGGGCTTGTGCAGGTCGAGCTCCAGCAGCAGCACGCGCTTGCCGGCCTTGGCCAGGATGGCGCTGAGGTTCACGCTGCAGAAGGTCTTGCCCTCGTTGGGCCGGTAACTGGTGACCAGCACCACGCGGCCGGTGCGCTCCGGCCCGGGCAGGTACTCCAGGTTGGTGCGCACCGTGCGGAAGCTCTCGGTGATGGCGCTCTTGGGGTCGCTGTCCACCACCACGTAGTTCTCCTCGGCCTTGTCGCTGGCGATGATCTCCCCGAACACCGGCATGTGCACCATGGCCTTCAGCTGGTCGGCGTTCTCGATGCGGTCGTAGAACATCACGCGGATGAACACGATGACGAGCGACACCACCATGCCCCCCACCAGGAAGGCATAGAGGATCTTCACCTTGTCCGGCCGCACCACCCCGATGGAACGCGCCAGTTCGATCACCTTGGTCTGGGGCACGATGCCGGCCCGGGCGATCACCGTGTTGGCCCGCTTCTCCAGCAGGAAGATGTACAGCTTCTCGTTCACCTGCAGGCGCCGCTCGATGTTCAGGATGTCGCGCTGGCTCAACGGCACCGTGCGGATCAGGCGCTCGTAGTCGTCCATCTGCGCCTGCACATCCTGGATCTTGGCCCGGATGGCCTCGCGCGAGTTCTTCACGTACAGCAGCAGGTTGCCGCGGTTGAGCATGATGGTGCTGTCCAGCCGGTTCACGCTGAGGTTCTCCGGCGTGGCGTCGAACAGCATGCTGTTGCGGTTCATCTGCATGGTGTACAGCTCGCTCAGCGTGCTGCGCAGGAACACATCGTCCTCCAGGATGTACAACGAGGGCGGCAGCAGCTTCTCGTCGCCCAGGCCCAGCACGTAGTTCTCCAGGTCGTTGAGCGACTGGATCTTCAGCTCCAGCTTGCGCCGCTCGTTGTCGAAGCGCACCAGCTCATTGAAATAGCGGTCCTCCTCACGGCTCAGGTCCAGGATGTTCCGGTTCTCCTTGTAGTGCTGCAGCTCGTCCTCGAAGCGATTGAGGATCACGGTCACCTCCTCGAGCTGCTTGTCGATGTAGTTGAGCGTGTTCTGGTTGATGTCGAACTCGCTCTGGAGGGTGTAAGTGATGTACTCCCGGCTCAGGGTGTCCAGGAACATCTTGGCCCGGGCCGGGATCTCGTCCTCCACGGTGACCTGCAGGATGGTGGTGTACTCCAGGTTCTCCACCTGCATGCCGCTCTTGTACTTGTTCACCAGCCAGGAACGGCTGTGGCGCACGAACTGGTAGTCGCTGGCGGTGACCTTCTCGAAGCTGCTGGAGGTCAACTGCGCGCTCTTGTCCACCCGCAGCAGGAAGTCGTTCTCCACCACGTCCTGTCCGAAGCGGTACACCTTGGACACGATGCCCGAGCCCCCGTCGTAGCTCAGCTCGAAGTGATCGGGGTCCACCACGCGCAGGTCGAACGGCCGTTCGTAGTACCGCGGGTTCAACAGGTCCATCTTCACCGTGAAGGGCAGCGACCCGTACACCTGGGTCACCTTGAAGCGCCCGATGATGTAGTACGAGATGTCGAAGTCCAGCTTGCTGAGCGCCTTGTCCACCAGGTCGTAGGAGGTGAGCACGCGCTTCTGGTTCACGATGTCGCTGTAGGCCGCGACGTAACCGATGCTCTGGTAGACCTGGGTCTGGTAGTTGTACACCTCGCGGTCCTTGAGCAGGATCTGCGCGCTGGCGCCGTGGACCTCGGGGATCTTGTAGGAGTACAGGTAGCTCAAGGCGGCGGAGAGCACCAAGGCCACCACCACGAAGTACCAGTTCTTGGAGAAGATCCGCGCGAAATACCGCAGGTCGTTGACGTCGATGATGCCGCCTTTCGCCTGACTTCCGGGAGTGGCCATCGCTGTGCAACGCGTCCCGGTCCGGCGCACACCATGATGCGGCCCCGGCCTCCGGAACAAGGGCGGCAAATATACATGCCCGATGCGATGGTCCGCCCATCGGGCCTGCGCCCATCGGCAAAGAGCGCGGCTTTGCCGATCGATCGGAAATGTTCATCTTCGCCAACCGCACTTTGTTCGACGCGGAACGCTACATTTGCCCCCCGACCGAACCGCCCCGCTCAGGATGTCCCTTCACCGCATCGCCGCCCTCCTCGTACTGGTCGCGCTGCCTTTGGCCGGTGGGCTGCTGGCGCAGCCGCCCGTCGGAGGCCCTCCCCCCTGCTGGCCCCCGCCCTGCATCCCCATCGACGGTGGTGTCGGCCTGCTGATGGCCGCAGGCGCCGTCATCGGTGGCCGCACCGCGCTGTCGCTGCGTCGTCGCCGCAACGGTCAGTGATCCATGGCCGGACCACCGGCATCGTCCCGCCCGCTCTGGCGTGACCCCCTCGTCCGTTTTCTCGCTGTCGCCGGCATCCTCTTCGTGGGCTGGTACCTGCTGTATGAGCTGGTGCTTCACCCCTGGGGCGCGCTGGACCGTGCGGTGATCAACAACCTCATCGACCTCAGCGGTGCCCTGCTCACGGCCCTGGGCCATACCCTGCTGCCCGAACCGGCCAACGCCGAGATGATCCGCACCATCGGCGTACAGGGCGGCCACCTGCTGTGGATCGGCGACCCCTGCAACGGGGTGAGCCTCTTCGCCGTCTTCGCCCTCTTTCTGATCACCTACCCCGGCCCCTGGCGCCACAAGCTCTGGTTCATCCCCCTGGGCCTGCTGAGCATCCACCTCATCAACGTGGTGCGCATCGCTGCGCTGTGCATCGTGGTCTCCATCGACTACGAGCTGCTGAACTTCAACCACGACTACACCTTCTATGTGGTGGTGTACGGCTGGGTCTTCCTGTTGTGGTACCTGTGGGTGAAGCGGTTCGCCCGCACCGACCCCGCCCCGGCGCCATGAACCGCCGCCTCGCCGCCGGCCTGCTCGTGGCCGTGGGGGTGCTGCTGGGCGCCCTGCGCGAGTTCCTCTTCCTGAACCTCAACTACCAGATCGACCACCTGCGGCGCGCCACCCCATACTCCTACGCCCACTCGCGTTTCCAGGCGTGGACCGCCGACGCCGACCTCGGGGACCTGCTGCTGCTCAAGTGGGTGCTGGCCGTCGCCTTCGTGGGGGCCATGCTCGGGCTGGCCGTGCTGCTGGCGCACAACCTCACGGGCCACCACGGCCACCGCCGTGTTCTGGTGGTCGGCACGGCCGTTGCGACGGCCGCCGCCCTGCTGCTGCACCTGGCCGCCCGTGCACTGCCTCCCCTGGAGGGCGTGGCCGTGAAACTGCTGCATGCCCTGCAATACCCGGTGCTCTTGCTGGTGCTGCTGCTGGTGCTCCCCCGGACCGACCGGCGACAGACCTGAAGGCACCGCGCCCGGTTATCTTCGCCGCTCACCCACCCCACCATGGAGCGCGACCCACAGGTCTTCGAGATCATCGACAAGGAAAAATGGCGCCAGACCAAGGGCCTGGAGCTGATCGCCAGCGAGAACTACGTGAGCGACCAGGTGATGGAGGCCATGGGCTCGGTGCTCACCAACAAGTACGCCGAGGGCCTGCCCGGCAAACGGTACTACGGCGGTTGCGAACATGTGGACGAGGTGGAGCAGCTGGCCATCGACCGGGTGAAGCGCCTGTTCGGCGCGGCCTGGGCCAATGTGCAGCCCCACAGCGGCGCACAGGCCAATGCTGCCGTGATGCTCGCCGCGCTCCGCCCCGGGGACACCATCCTGGGCTTCGATCTGAGCCATGGCGGCCACCTCACCCACGGCAGCCCCGTCAACTTCAGCGGCAAGCTCTACCGCGCCACCTTCTACGGCGTGGACAAGGCCACCGGCCGCGTGGACATGGACACCGTGCGCGACATCGCCAGGCGCGAGAAGCCCCGGCTCATCATCTGCGGGGCCAGCGCCTACAGCCGCGACTGGGACTTTGCCGCCTTCCGCGCCGTGGCCGACGAGGTGGGCGCCGTGCTGCTGGCCGACATCAGCCATCCCGCCGGCCTCATCGCCGCACACCTGCTCAACGACCCGCTGCCGCACTGCCATGTGGTGACCAGCACCACGCACAAGACCCTGCGCGGGCCGCGCGGCGGGCTGATCATGGTGGGCCGCGACGGCGACAATCCCTGGGGCCTGAAGACCCCCAAGGGCGAAACACGCAGCCTGGGCAGCGTGCTGGACGGTGCAGTGTTCCCCGGCACCCAAGGCGGCCCCCTGGAACATGTGATCGCTGCCAAGGCCGTGGCCTTCGGCGAGGCCCTCTCCCCGGCCTTCACCGACCACGCCCGGCAGGTGGTGGCCAACGCGCGCACCCTGGCCGAGGGCCTGATGGAGAAGGGCTACGACGTGGTGAGCGGCGGCACCGACAACCACTGCATGCTCATCGACCTGCGCAACAAGGGCATCACCGGCAAGGATGCCGAACAGGCCCTGGGCCGCGTGGACATCACGGTCAACAAGAACATGGTGCCCTTCGATACCCAGAGCCCCTTTGTCACCAGCGGCATCCGCATCGGCGCGCCGGCCATCACCACCCGCGGCCTCAAGGAGGCGGAATGCCGCCAGGTGGTGCACCTGATCGACGCGGCGCTCACCCACCGCAACGACCCCGCCGAGGTGGACCGCGTGCGCTTCCAGGTGAACGGCATGATGCGTCTGCGCCCCCTCTTCGCCTGACCCCGCATGGCCGGCCGACGCCGCCGATCCCGCCGCGACCGTCGCTCGCCCTGGCGCACCGGCGTGCTCGTGCTGCTGCTCTCCCTGGCCGCCGCCGAGGCCAGTCCCTGGCTGCTGGGCCTGGTGCTGGGCCGACCCTACGACCGTGCCGCTACCACGGTAGCCCTGGGCACCGTCCTGTCGGCGGACACCAGCCAGGCCGAACGGCCATACGAGGAGTACCTGGGCGACCACTACCTGCACCCCTACCTCGGTTTTGTGAGCCTGCCCCTCCCGGGCCGCAACCGCTTCGGCCTGCCCGGTGCCGAGCCGCTGCGCCCGGCCTCGCCGGACACCGTGGACGTGGTGCTGATGGGCGGGTCGGTGGCCATGGGCCTGCACACCTTCGGCGAGGAGACCCTGCTGCGCGGCTTGCAGCGCGTGCCCGCGTACCGCGGCAAAGGCTTCCGCGTCACCGTCCTCGCCCTGGGCGGCTACAAACAGCCCCAGCCGCTGATGGCCCTCAACTGGCTCATGGCCCAAGGTGCGCCGGTGGACCTGGTGCTGGCCCTGGACGGCTTCAACGACATCGTGCTGCCGGTCTGCGACAACCTGCCCTTCGGCATCCTGCCCAGCTATCCGCGCCACTGGAACATGTACGCCCGCAAGCGGCTCGATCCCAAGGTGCATCGGATCCTGGCCGAACGGCTCGCCCTCGACGAGCGCCGCGCGGAGCGCCGGAAGCAGCTGGCCGGGTCCTTCCTGCGCCACAGCAACATCGCCCTCCTGCTCTGGCGCACCCGTGACGAACGCGATGCCATGACCCTCGCAGCCCTGGAGCAACGGCTCCGCACCGCCATGAGCACGGCGGGACAGGACCTGCAAGTGACCGGTCCGGTGAGCACCGTGACCGACACCGCCGCCTACTATGCCGAACAGGCCGATCTGTGGATGCGCTGTTCCCAGCAGGTGAAGGCCCTGACCGAAGCACAGGGCGCCGCCTACTTCCACTTCCTGCAGCCGAACCAGTACGTCCCCGGCTCCAAGCCGATGGGGCCCAAGGAGGCGGCCGTGGCCCTGGCGCAAGGGCCTTTCTGCTACCGCGATGCCGTGGAGCGGGGCTATCCCCTGCTCCTCGATCGCGGCGAAAGACTGCGCGCATCAGGCGTCGCCTTCCACGACCTCACCGCCCTGTTCCGCACCGAACCCCGGGCCAGGTACAGCGACAACTGCTGCCACTTCACCGCGCCCGGATATCAGCGCATCGCCGAAGCCATGGCCGACGCGGTCGTGGACGGGATGAAGGAGACGTCGCGCTGATCGGCGCCGCTCGAGGCACCGTCCAATGCACGCCATGTCGGTGCGCATGGATCCGACGCAAAGGCTGCGCACCATCGGGCGCCAGCCTGCGGCCCGTCCTTCCACAGGCCTCAGTCCTTGGTACCCACCCCGCCCTCCCCCTCGCTCCCGGCACGCGCGCGGTCCCAGTCCAGGTTGGCCCCACCGGTGCCCCGAAAACGCTTGATGGCCCCCTCCCGCTCGGGCAACGGAACGAAGGGGCTCACATAGGCCGGGGTGGGATCGATCACCGGGGTGGACAGGTTGCTGACGGTCATGTCCTTGAACACCAGCGGCACCATGTCGATGTCCGCGCCGAGCCGTCGCCGCATCCGCCTGGCCAGGCCGCCCAGCAACCAGGACTGCACCGGGTCCGATGCGAAGGCGATATGCCGCATGCCTCGCTCACGCGCCAGCAGGTAACCGTTGAACAGGTTCTCCGTGCTGTGCTCGGCCCGGGTCTCCAACAGGATGTGCTCCCGGGGCACGCCCAGCTGCTCGGCGTACAGCCCCATGATGGTGGCTTCCACGTAGGGGGTATAGACCGCCGCCCCCGAGAAGATGATGTTCCGGGTCATGCCGCGTTCGTACAGCTTCACCGCCCAGTGCACCCGCATCTTCATCAGGTCCTGCCACTGACCGCCCTCGAAGGGAACGCCCGGGACCACGATGGCATCGTACGGCGCCGACGCCCGGGCTTTCTCGTAGAGCCGGGCCTGGCCCTTGTTGGTGAGGGCGCAGGAGCTCAGGCCGGTCGCCAGGACCAGGGCTCCGAGGAAGGGCAGGGGACAGCGCAGGTGCATCAGGTTCCGGTGCATGGATCGAACGTTCGGGCAACGAAGCTACCGGCCCCCGCATTGTCCCGATCGCGGCCATGGATGGTTCATTCCCCGCCGGTGCGCAGGCCCACGCGGCGCCCGCAGCTTCGTACCGCTCCGAGCAGGGCCACAGCTTCCTGCGGCGAGGTCCAGATGGTGAGCACCGCCACGAAGGCCAGCGCCATGTCCGGGATGTCGAACCACACGGCGGTGGCCAGGTGGAAGCACAGCGCCGCCACCAGGGACCCACGCCGCAGGGCGGGCACCCACAGGGCCACAGGCAGCACCAGCTGGATCAGCAGGACCAGCTGACCGAGCACCGCCGCCCCTGTTGGGTGCTCCAGCAGCACCGCAGGGCCGAAGTCCGGGTCCGCCGCCACGCGCAGGAGGGCGCCGCCCTCCATCCAGCTTGTGCCGGACAGCTTGTTCACCGCGGCCATGGCGTAGGCCAAGGACAACTGCAGCCGCACGGCCAGGAAGGCCAGGTGCGAGGCCCACACGGCCACAGCACCGGTCGCACCGGACCGCAGCAGCACCATCCAGAGCAGCACGTTGGTCATCAGCCAGTGCCCACCGGTGGCCGCCAGCCAGGAACGCTGGACCAGCGCGGCGAAAAGCAGGGCGGTGAACAGGGCCGCCCAGCGCGGCGGTTCGCGCCAGATGCCGTGGAGCGCCAGCACAAGCAAGGCCAGGGCGGCCAAGAGCCCGGTCCACCCCCCGCAGGTCGGCAGGGCGGTCAGCAGGTCCGCCGCCCAGGCGCCCTGCACCGGGGGCGACAGCGGCCGCCCCCACAACAGGTCCGCCGTGGGCAGGCCCAGGAGCACGTAGCCTGCCAGCCACAGGTGCACGGCGCATTGCAGGAGGCGGACGACGCTGGCATTCATGGCTCGATCAGCGTGACGGGCACCACGCGCTCCGCGACCCGGAAGGAGCCCGTCGGTCCCTCGGCACAGCGCTGCACCGCCCGGTAGGTGGCCGTGTCGGCCGCCGGTCCATCGCCCGGCGTCAGGGCGCGCAGCGCTGGTATCCACCGGGGCGCGATCAGGAGCGTGTCCGGGAGCGGGGCGCCGCCCCCGAGGTAGGCCGCCAGGTGCCGGGCCAGGCGTCGTCCCATCGGTCCCTTTCCCTCCGCACCAAGCGCACGCCACGGCCCATCGCCCACCTTGGCGTGCAGCGTGCAGGAACAACGCGGCGGGTCGGGGGCGAAGAGGTCCCAGCCTTGATGGAACAGCGGCCGCACATAGGCCATGGACCACGCCCGGAGGACCGGGGGCACCCAGCGCGCGGGACCCGTATAGGCTGCCAGCAGCACCAGGTGCATGCCGAGCAGCACCAGCAGCAGGAGGCGGGGCAGGCGGGCCATGGCGCCGTGAAGATGGCGATCGGCAGGCACGCCGCCTTTGCCACCTTTGCCGTCCATGACCCTCCCCGCCAACGACCCCGCCCTGCGCTCCTGGGTGCCCGTGCCCGCCGACAGCGACTTCCCCATCCAGAACCTGCCGCTGGGCATCGGCAGTTGGAACGGAGGCCCTCCGGTGCCCCTGACCCGCATCGGCGACCGCGCGGTGGACCTGAGCGTGCTGGCCGAGGCCGGGCTGCTGGACGGCCTGGGCATCGACCGGTCGGTCTTCGACGCCCCGGTGCTGAACGCGTTGATGGCGGCCGGCAAGGAAGGGGTCCGGGCCTTGCGGGGTCGCCTCAGCGAGCTGCTGCGCCATGACAACGCCGTGCTGCGCGACAACAACGACCTGCGGGAGGAAGCCCTGCCGGCCGTGGACCAGGTGGTGATGCAGCTGCCCGTGGCGGTGGGCGACTACACCGACTTCTACAGCAGTCGGCAGCACGCCTACAACGTGGGCTGCATGTTCCGCGATCCGGCCAACGCCCTGCTGCCCAACTGGCTCCATCTGCCCGTGGGCTACCATGGCCGGGCCAGCAGCATCGTGGTGAGCGGAACGCCCATCCGCCGGCCCATGGGCCAGTACAGGCCCGCGCCCGACGCCGCGCCGGTCTTCGGCCCCACGCACCAGCTGGACATGGAACTGGAGGTGGCCTTCATCACCTTCGCGGGCAACGCGCTCGGCGAGCGCATCAGCACCGCCACCGCCGAGGACCGGATCCTGGGCCTGGTGCTCTTCAACGACTGGAGCGCGCGCGACATCCAGGCGTGGGAATACGTGCCGCTCGGTCCCTTCCTGGGCAAGAACTTCGGCAGCAGCATGAGCCCGTGGGTGGTGCTGCTGGACGCGCTGGAGCCCTTCCGCACCGCATCGCCCCCGCAGGACCCTCCCGTGCTGCCCTACCTGCGCCAGCAGGGCCCGCACCATTTCGACATCGCCCTGGAGGCCGCCATCGCCACGGCCGACGGCCGGGAGAGCGTGATCTGTCGCACCAACTTCAGGCACCAGTACTGGAGCATGGCGCAGCAGCTGGCGCACCATACGGTGAACGGGTGCAACGTGCGCTGCGGGGATGTGATGGCCAGCGGCACCATCAGCGGCGAGGACCCCGGCAGCTTCGGCAGCCTGCTGGAGCTCACCTGGAAGGGCACCCGGCCCCTGGCGTTGCACGACGGCAGCGAACGCAAGTTCCTGGAGGACGGCGACAGCCTGGTGTTGCGCGGACATGCTGCGGGGCACGGGGTGCGCATCGGGTTCGGCGAGGTGCGCGGCACGGTGCTGCCGGCGCTTCCCTACCTTTAGGCCAGGGCCATGAACGCGGAGAAGGCAACGGCAGCGGCACAGGCGGCCACCGATGGCGAGCGGGAGAAGGAGGAGATCCTGTACCGTTACCGCAGCCTGCTGCGCAGCATCCGCGGCGACCGGACCCCGGAGGACACGCGGCTGATCCGCAAGGCCTTCAACATCGCCCTGGAGGCCCACAAGGACCAGCGGCGCAAGAGCGGCGAGCCCTACATCTACCACCCGCTGGCCGTGGCCCGCATCTGCGCCGAGGAGATCGGCCTGGGCACCACCAGCGTGGTGTGCGCCCTGCTGCACGACACCGTGGAGGACACCGACCTGACCCTGGAGGACGTGCGCGACCTCTTCGGGCCCACGGTGACCTCCATCATCGACGGCCTCACCAAGATCAGCGGCCTCAACTTCGGCACCGACAGCATTCAGGCCGAGAACTTCCGCAAGGTGCTGCTCACCCTGGCGCAGGACGTGCGGGTGATCCTGATCAAGCTCGCCGACCGGCTGCACAACATGCGCACCCTGGAAGGCATGGCGCGGGACAAGCAGCTCAAGATCGCCAGCGAGACCCTCTTCCTGTACGCACCCCTGGCCCACCGCCTGGGCCTGTACAGCATCAAGAGCGAGCTGGAGGACCTGGCCCTGAAGTTCCAGGAGCCCGAGGTGTACGCCGACATCGAACAGCGCCTCAAGAAGGGCGAGGCCGTGCGCAAGCGTTTCATCAGCCGCTTCATGCTGCCGATCCGCGAGGCCCTGGACCGCGAGGGCTTCGACTACGAGATCAAGGGGCGCCCCAAGAGCATCCACAGCATCTACAACAAGATGCTCAAGAAGAACGTCGCCTTCGAGGAGGTGTACGACGTGTTCGCCATCCGCATCATCATCGACACCAAGCACGAGCTGGAGAAGGCCGACTGCTGGAAGGTGTACAGCATCGTCACCGACTACTATCAGCCCAACCCCGACCGGCTGCGCGACTGGATCAGCACGCCCAAGGCCAACGGGTACGAGAGCCTGCACACCACCGTGATGAGCCCCGGCGGCCGCTGGGTGGAGGTGCAGATCCGCAGCCGCCGCATGGACGAGATCGCCGAGATGGGCCTGGCGGCGCACTACCGCTACAAGGACGACGAGGAACACGCCGGTGCCCTGGACGCCTGGCTCAACCGGGTGCGCGAGGTGCTGGAGGACCCCACGGCCAGCGCCATCGACTTCGTGAACGACTTCAAGCTGAACCTCTTCAGCGACGAGATCGTGGTCTTCACCCCGAAGGGCGAGATGCGCAACCTGCCCGCCGGTGCCACGGCCCTGGACTTCGCCTTCGACATCCACAGCCAGGTGGGCCGCCAGTGCATCGGTGCCAAGGTGAACCACAAGCTTGTGCCCCTGAGCCATACCCTGCGCAGCGGCGACCAGATCGAGATCATCACCTCGCGCAAACAGCAGCCCAAGGAGGAGTGGCTCACCTACGTGGTGACCGCGCGGGCCCGGCACAACATCAAGCAGGCCCTGCGCGAGCAGAAACGCAAGCTGGCCGTGGTGGGGCGCGAGGCCGCACAGCGCAAGCTCCGCGGATGGGGCGCCCGGGTGGACGACCGCAACGTGGCCACCCTCGCCGAGCATTTCCACGCCACCTCGCCCACCGACCTGTTCTACCGCATCGCGCGCGGCCGGGTGGACCTGGACACCCTGGGCACCCCCACCGTCAAGGCCGGGCGGCTGGTGCTGCCCAAGGCCGTGCCGCGCGAGGAGGAACGTTCCCTGGAGGACGTGGTGGCCGAGATCCGCGGCAAGGCCTCCGGCGCCCTGGTGATCGGCGACGACCTGCAGCGCCTGGACTACCGCCTGAGCCCCTGCTGCAACCCCATCCCGGGCGACGACGTCTTCGGCTTCATCACCGTGGGCGAGGGCATCCGCATCCACCGCGTGAACTGCCCCAACGCCGTGCAGCTCATGAGCAACTTCGCCTACCGCATCGTGAAGGCGCGGTGGAAGGGCAAGGACAGCGTGGAGTTCCTCGCCGGCCTGCGCTTCTCGGGCATCGACGAGGTGGGCCTGGTCAACAAGATCACCTCCATCATCAGCCACCAGCACAACGTGAACATGCGGTCCATCAGCTTCGAGAGCAACGACGGCATCTTCGAAGGCAAGGTGATGGCCTATGTGCAGGACACCGACCACCTGATGTCGCTGATCGGCAAGCTCCGCCGCGTGAACGGGGTGCGCTCGGTGGAGCGTGTGGACCACTGACCTCCGGCGCGTGGCGTACCTTCGCGCCGATGGTCACCGCCGAACAGAAGGACCGCGTCCGCACCATCTTCACCGAGTATCTGGAGCGCAACGGGCACCGCAAGACGCCCGAGCGCTTCGCCATCCTCTCGGAGGTCTATGACCAGGAAGGCCACTTCGACATCGAGCGGCTCTTCGCCCGGATGAAGCAGAAGCGCTACCAGGTGAGCCGGGCCACGCTGTACAACACCATGGAACTGCTGCTGGACTGCGAGCTGGTGCAGCGCCACCGCTTCACCGGCGCGCCCGCCCAGTTCGAGCGCAGCCACGCCTTCCGCCAGCACGACCACCTGATCTGCCGGGCCTGCGGACGCGTCACCGAGTTCTGCGACCCCCGCATCCAGCACATCCGCGCCACCGCCGCCGAGTACACCGGCTTCCAGGTGGAGCACCATGCTTTGCATCTTTACGGCCTCTGCCGCAACTGCCGCCCCAAGAAAGACAACCCATGAGCGAACGCCCCACCTTCGACCTGCAGGTAAACCCCACGGACACCTGTCCGGTGCTCAAGCTCCAGGGTCGGCTCATGGACCAGCAGCAGGCCGACCGGCTGCTCGCCACCCTGGATGACGGCCTGGCCGGCGGTCAGCACAGCGTGGTGCTGGACATGAGCGAGCTGCAGTACATGAACAGCACCGGCCTCAACATCCTGATCAACGTCCTCACCCGCACCCGCAACGCCGGTGGCGACGCGATCATCTCGGGCCTCTCCCCCAGCGTCCGCCAGCTCTTCGTGGTCACCAAGCTCGACTCGGTCTTCACCATCACCGGTGGCGTGGACGAGGCCCTGGCCAAGGTCAAGGCGTGATGGGCGCGCGCATGGACGTCCTGCTCGGCGCCCAGTGGGGCGATGAGGGCAAGGGCAAGGTGGTGGACGTGGTGGCCCCGCGCTATCAGGTGGTGGCCCGCTTCCAAGGCGGCCCCAACGCCGGCCACACCCTGTGGATCGAAGGCCGCAAGCATGTCCTGCACACCGTTCCCAGCGGGGTCTTCCACCCCGGGGTGATGAACCTGGTGGGCAACGGCGTGGTGATCGACCCGGTGATCTTCCTGCGGGAGCTCGATGGCCTGGCCGCGAGCGGCATCGACCTGCAGGGCAGGCTCGCCCTCTCGCGCCGCGCCCACCTGATCCTGCCCACCCACCGCGCCCTGGACGCCGCCAGCGAGGCCGAGAAGGGCAAGGAGCGCATCGGCAGCACCCTCAAGGGCATCGGGCCCACGTACATGGACAAGACCGGCCGCAACGGCCTGCGCGTGGGCGACCTGGAGCGCACCGACCTGCACGACCGCTACCGCGCCCTGGTGCGCAAGCACGAACGCCTGCTGGCCCTCTACGATGCGGCAGGCCCCGACCGCGAGGCCGAGGAACAGTGGATGCACGCCGTGGAGCGCCTGCGCACCATGGAGCTCACCGACAGCGAGCACTACCTGGACCATGCGCTCCGTCAGGGCCGGCACATCCTGGCCGAAGGGGCACAGGGCACCCTGCTCGACATCGACTTCGGCACCTACCCCTTCGTGACCAGCAGCAGTACCATCAGCGCCGGTGCCTGCATCGGCCTGGGCGTGCCCCCCTCGCGCATCGGCCGGGTCATCGGCATCTTCAAGGCCTACTGCACCCGGGTGGGCAGCGGCCCCTTCCCCACCGAGCTCACCGACGCGGTGGGCGACCGCATCCGCCAGGCCGGCAATGAGTTCGGCAGCACCACCGGCCGGCCCCGCCGCTGCGGCTGGCTGGATCTGCCCGCCTTGCGCTATGCCGTGATGATCAACGGCATCACCGAACTGGCCATGATGAAGGCCGATGTGCTGTCCGGCATGGACCAGGTGCGGCTCTGCACCCACTACCGGGTGAACGGCAGCCTCACCGACCGCCTGCCCTATGCGGTGCAGCACGCCGAACCCGTGTACACCGAGAGCGACGGCTGGGGCGCGCTGGGCCACGACATCCCCGAGCCCCTGGAACGCTACATCCGCCGCATCGAGCAGGCCGTACAGGTCCCCGTGCGCATCGTGTCCACCGGCCCGGACCGCCGCCAGACCATCGAGCGGTCCAGCGCCGTCGCGGCCCTCTGAAGGCCATGCCCGACCCGCGCAAGGCTGGTGCCACGGCGGTGATGCCGCCCCTGCCCGAGGCCTTCGTCGCACGCATGGCCGCCCGCCTCGGCCCCGAGGTGGAAGCCCTGCTGGAAGCCCTCGGACAACCCTCGCCGACCAGCGTCCGGCTCAACCCCCGCAAGCCCGGCGGCCCCACCGGCGAACCGATCGCCTGGTGCACCAACGGGCACCACCTCCCCCGGCGGCCGTTGTTCACCCTGGACCCCCTGCTGCACGCCGGCGCCTACTACGTCCAGGAGGCGGGCAGCATGCTCGTGGAGCGGGCCCTGGCCGCCGCCGGCCTCATCGGCACCGATGCCGTGGCCCTGGACCTCTGTGCGGCGCCCGGCGGGAAGAGCACCCACCTGCTCGCGCTGCTGGGCCCCGGGTCGGTGGTCGTGTGCAACGAGGTGAACGCGCAGCGCCACGGCGCCTTGCAGGAGAACGTGCGCAAATGGGGCGCGCCGAACGCCTGCATCACCCGCCTGCCTGCGGAACGCTTCGCCGACCTGCCGCACTTCGACCTGGTGCTGCTGGACGCGCCCTGTTCCGGGGAAGGCCTCATGCGCCGCGAGCCCGTGGCCCGTACGCAATGGTCGCCCCGGCTGGTGCAGCGCTGTAGCACCCTGCAGGCCGCACTGCTGGAACATGCCTGGCAGGCCCTCCGCCCGGGCGGCACGCTCGTGTACTGCACCTGCACCTGGGCCGAGGAGGAGGACGAGGGGTTGCTGCACCGGTTCCTGAAAGGCCACGCGGCCACGGTGCTGCCCATCGATCCGCTGCATCCGGGGCCGGTGCGCGGCGCCATCGGCATCACCTGCATGCCGCACCGCTGCAAGGCCGAAGGTTTCTTCATCGCCGCGCTGCGCAAACCGGGCGTCGCACCTTCGCGCCACACGGGCGGCCGCCCCGTGCTGGAACACGGGATGCTCCGTCCACCAGGCTGGAACGCGGTGCCTGCCGCCCTCCGCGACCTGATCGACCGGGTCGGCGGCGCATTGCCCGTACGCATCGACACCCCCGGCGGCCCGGCCCCGCACCCCGCTGCGGCCTTCTGCCCCGAAGCCCTGGAACTGCTGCGCGAGGAGCTCCCGTACGCCACCCTGGACCTGGGCCCCGACGATGCGCTGGCCTTTCTGCGCGGGGAGACCATCGCCGCCCGGGAGGCCCGTGGCCATGCCTTGGTGCGCTGCGCCGGCCTGGGGCTGGGCTGGGGTCGGGGCGCCGGCAACCGCTGGAACAACCGCCATCCGGCACCGTGGCGCATCCGTACCCGGCGCAGCGGCGTTTAACTTGCGGACACCGGCGCCGCATGTTCGACCTGCTCCTGGACCGCTTCGACCGTCACAAGTACGGCATCATCGGCACGCTCGTGCTCCACACCGCCGTCTTGTTCACCCTGGCCATCTCCCGCATGGACAACGGCCCGGGCCCGGACAACGGCAACGAGATGCGGGTGGACGTGCTGGACGCCGTTCAGGCCGAAGCGCTCCTGCAGGCCATCGAGACCGGTACACCACTGCCCACCGCGCCGGTGACCAACACGGTGAGCGACCTCAATGCCCAGATCCGTGCGGCACAGGCCATGCCCACGGTGAGCGCACGCACCACCGAGCGGCTGGAGAACGACCTGCGCGAACTGGAACAGAGCGAGTTCGACCGCCTGGCAAAGGAACGACAGGCCGCCGGCAAGGATGTGGTGGTGCCCGAACTGGACCCGAGCAAATGGAGCAAGGAACAATACCTGCCCAAGCAGGAAGCTCCGGCCCGGGTCGAAGGCCCCGCCACCGTGTCCTACGACCTCAAGGGCCGACGGGCCGAAGTGCTCGAGGTGCCGGCCTACCTGTGCACGGGTAGCGGCCGGGTGGTGGTGCGCATCGCCGTGGACCGCAGCGGCATCGTGCGCCAGCGCACCCTGGACAAGGAGGCCACCACCGTGAGCGAGGACTGCATGATGGCGTACGCGCTGGACTACGCCGCTGAAGCCCGCTTCGACCGGTCGGCCACCGCGCCGGAGGAACAGACCGGTACGATCACCTTCCTCTTCCTTCCGCAGTAAGGACGGCTTCAGCCCGCCTGGCCGAGCGCCTGTCCGCGCCGCATCGCCCATCCCGCGGGTCGAAGACGCCCAACACCAACGCCCCCCCGGTCGCGACAGACCCGGACGCGGGCGCCCAGTGGCGATGCGCATGGCGAACGGCCAAGACCGGGAGGGCTGGAACCGCCAGCTTTGATCAGGCCTCCGCCCTCGCACGTATGGCATTCTGGCAGCAGAAGCACAACGAACTGCGCCACGTTGTCCGTAATTCCTGATCGGCACCCGGATTGACTGTGCCGAGGTACGAACGTAAAAACTTCAAAAAAGCCATGACCATCGTGAAGTACCATCCCAAAGCCAGCTACGTGAGCCCGTTCAATACGCTGGTCAAGGAATTCTTCGGCCGCGACATGGAGAACATGTTCGGTCCCGATCTCACTCCTCGCTCCATGCCGAGCGTGAACATCATCGAGCGAGAGAACGAATTCAAGCTCGAAGTGATGGCCCCCGGCTACAAAAAAGAGGGTTAATGGACAAAAGGGATGGTCCGAACCTCTGAAGCCCTTGACTGGCATAGGTTTGGGGACGATGGCTAGGATGAGCAAAGAATCTGCCCACGTT
>JACTMO010000009.1 GCA_014584605.1 Bacteroidota bacterium
CCGATTCAAATCCGCCCCACGCTCTTTCTTTCGAGAACCAGCGTCCATGCTCGGTTCAGCTCATGTTCGAGCTTCAGTTAACCGGACAGCAATGATCTGGACCGATCCTTCTCAACCCGTCATCAACAATGAACTTGCTCTGCGCCCACAGCGCCTCTGCGCGAGGCACACCCAGCTCCCTGAGCTCACAACGCCCGCTTCCGCCGGAAGAAGGCCTTCATCAGGTCCGCGCACTCGGGTTCCAGCACGCCGCCGGTCACCTGGGTCTTGGGATGCATCAGGCTCGCCCCGATGCGCCGGTAGCCGGCCTTCTCATCAAACGCACCAAAGACCAGCCGCCCCAGCTGCGACCAGCGCAGAGCCCCGGCGCACATCACACAGGGCTCAAGCGTGACGTACAGCGTGCAGTCCGCGAGGTACTTGCCGCCCAGGTGCGTGGCCGCCGCGGTGATGCACTGCATTTCGGCATGGGCGGTGACGTCGTTGAGCCGCTCGGTAAGGTTGTGCGCCTTGGCGATGATGCGGTCCTGGCACACCACCACAGCGCCCACAGGCACCTCGTCCAGGCTGAAGGCGCGCTCGGCCTCGCGCAGGGCCTGGCGCATCCAATGCTCGTCGCCGCCCACCTGGATCATCGCTTCAGCACCCGCACGCGTTGGACCACCTGGCCGCGTTCGTCGCGCAGCAGCGCGACATAGGCCCCGCTCTTCACGTTCTGCAGATCGAGCGCGTGCGCATGGCCGCGCACGCTCCAGCGCCCGCAGAGCCGTCCTGCGGCATCGTGCAGTTCGAGCGTGCCGGGCCCGGCCAGGCCGGAGAGGAACACCTGGTCGTCGGCGGGCACGGGATGCACAAGCGGACCGGCCACCTCCGCCCTGTCCGGCAGGCCCACCGGCGTGAAAGGTTCGCAGTCCAGGTGATGCGCGGAATGTGCAGTGGTGTCCACCACGATCAGGGTGTCCGTGGGGAAGCCGAGGGTCCACCCGAAGAAGAAGAGCATCATCTCGTCGGTGGTGGCCTCGCCGAGCGTCACCCACTGCGGCGGATCGTTGGGGTTGTCCGGGTTGGCGGTGGTGTTGTCGTAGCTGGCCTCGCCGTGGAGCACCGTGCCCATGGGCAGGTACAAGGGCTTGCGGAAAGCGTAAAGCCCCTGCCAGCGGAAGTCCCAGTCCGGGATGTCGATCAGCGGCAGGGTGTCGTTGCCCGGCAGCACCGCATAGGCCTTCATGCGCGTGCACAGCAGGTGGGCATGCGGGCCGATGGCCGTGATGGTGACCGGGATGGGCACGGTGTACTGGTTGTGGAAGGTCTGGACCACATGGGGCGGCAGCACCAGCGGCCCATCGGTCATGGTGATGGTGTGTTCCAGCACGGCGTCCAGGGCCATTTCGCGCACGAAACCGCCGGACGCCAGCTGGAGGTTGATGCGGGTGCTGTCCAGTTCGGCGGTACTGCCGGCGGGGTAGTGCACCTGGATCACGAGGTCCGCGTTGGCCGGTAGCGGCAGGCCCATACCGGTCGGGGCGAAGTAGGGCTCGGCCCCCGGCACCCATTCGCCCACGAGCTTGGCACCGGCCACCCCGATGCCGCCAAAGCTCGAGTAGCCGGGTTCCGGATCGCCCGCATCGAGCTGCGCCGCCTGGCCGGTCACGTCGGTGAACACCAGCACGTGATGCACCACCGACGTGTTGCCCGGCACCACCTCAAAGCCGGTGATGAAGCGGTCCGTCGGGTTGTTGATCGGCAGCACGAAGCAGCGGTAGTCGTCGTTGGTGGAGGGCGGCACCACGTAGTCCTCCATGCGGACCGTGATGTCCGGCTGGGCGATCACCCAGTCGCTGTTGAAGGTCGGCGGTGGCGGCGCGAGGTTCGGGTCCCCTTCGGGTGCGCCACCGTTCACCCAGGCGGCGATGAGGTCCACCTCGTCCTGGGTCAACAGGCGCTCGTGGGCCAGGCTGCGGTAGTCCTCGTCCGGCGGCCAGGGCGGCATCAGGCGCAGCTGCGTGGCATCGCGGATGTCGTTGCGGTAGGGGTAGGCCTCCAGGTAGCCGGTGAGCGGGAAGTGGCCTGCACCACCGTCGCGGTGGCACGGTGCGCAGTGCGAGTACACGATGCACGCGATGTCCGCACTCCATGTGGGCGTGGGGGTCTGCGCCGCCACCGCAAGCGGCAGCACGAACACAGTGGTGTGCAGGTGGCGCATGGGCTGTTGGACGCAGGGGGTTCTTGAGGGTTCGATCAGGCGGGTTCGCCCACGGCGCTGGCCAACGGTTCGTTCACGAGCAGGTCGGCGGTGCCGGGCTTGATGTCCTTGATGTTCATCTGCACGGTGGTGCGTCCGTTCCAGGTGTTCTCCTCCAGGGTGTAGATGACGCTGAACGGCGCGCCGGACCGCACCAACTCCATGTGATGGCCCTGCCGGAAGGCGATGGCGTCCAACTCACGGCGTGGGTCGTTGGGGTCGGCCAGGTTCATCTTCAAGTGGTTCTCGCCCACGATGCGCGCCCGCCCCTTGTCCACCACCCCGCGGGTGAGGAAGACCGGACGCATGTTGCCGGGGCCGTAGGGTGCCATGTGGTGCAGCACACGCACGAAGCGGTCGTTGATGTCGCGCAAGGTGATCTCGGCATCCACCTCCTCCTCGGGCGTGCGCTGCTCCTCGCGCAGGCTGCCGCGCACCACCGCCTCGAAGCGCGCGCGGAAGGCTTCCAGGTTGGCCGGGTCCAGGGTGAGACCGGCGGCGTAGGTGTGGCCGCCGAACTGTTCCAGCAGGTCGCTGCAGGCGCTGATGGCTTCGTACACGTCGAAGCCCCTCACGCTGCGGGCGGACCCGGCCAGCTTGCCGTTGCTCTCGGTGAGCACGATGGTGGGGCGGTAGTGCGCCTCGATGAGCCGCGAGGCCACGATGCCGATGACGCCCTTGTGCCATCCGGGGTCGAAGACCACCGTGCTCCACGAGGTCCGCAGGAGCTCATCCGTGGCGATGCGCTCCAGCGCCTGCCGCGTGGTCTCCTTGTCCAGGCCCTGGCGCTCCACGTTGTTGCGGTCGATGCGGACGCTCAACTGTTCGGCCTGTGCGGCATCGTGCGCCAGCAGCAGTTCCACGGCCTGCCGCCCGTGCTCGATGCGACCTGCCGCGTTGATCCGCGGGCCCAGCACAAAGACCAGGTCGGTGACCGTGAGGTCGCGTTTCACGTTGGCCATTTCCAGCATGGCCTTGATCCCGGGACGGGGATCCTTGTTCAGCCGGTCCAGGCCGGCGGCGCATAGGATCCGGTTCTCGCCCGTCACCGGCACGATGTCGCAGGCGGTGCTCACGGCCACCAGGTCCAGCAACACTTCCAGGTCGGCGAAGGGGATGTTGTTGCGGGCGGCCAGGCCCTGCATGAGCTTGAAGCCGATGCCGCAGCCGCTGAGCTCCTTGCAGGGATAGGCGCAGTCGTCGCGCTTGGGGTCGAGCACGGCCACGGCCGCCGGCAGCACCTCGCCCGGCCTGTGGTGGTCGCAGATGATCATGTCGATGCCCTTCTCCGCCGCATAGGCCACCTTGTCCACCGCCTTGATGCCGCAGTCCAGCGCGATGATCAGGCTCACACCTTCGCGGGCGGCATGGTCGATGCCTTGGAAGGAGATCCCGTAGCCTTCGGCGTAGCGGTCGGGGATGTAGAAGGAGAGCCTGCTGGTGTAGCGGCCCAGGAAGCTGGTGACCAGGGCCACGGCGGTGGTGCCGTCCACGTCGTAGTCGCCATAGATCATGATGGGTTCGCTCTCGCCGAGGGCGCGTTCGATGCGCTCCACGGCCTGCTGCATGCCGGCCATCAGGAAGGGGTCGTGCAGCCCGCGCAGGTCGGGGCGGAAGAAGGTGCTGGCCTCCGCCGGGCTCGTGATGCCGCGTTGGGCAAGCACCCGGGCCAGGGGGGCGGGGTGGCGGTCGTGCGTCAGCGCGGCCACGACCGTCGGGTCCGGGTCGGCCTTCATGCGCCAGCGGATGTTCGCGGGTCGGCTCATGGCCCGAAGCTAAGGATCCATGCGCGGGCCGGTCCGGAACGGGCGGGGCCGGTGGCGTGCGCCACCGGCCCCGCTCCTGCCGTGAACCGGTCAGCGGGCCACCGCGAAGCTGCGCGCCGCGCGTTGTCCGTCCGGCCGTTCCACCATCAGGGTGTAGGTTCCTGCGGCCAGGTCCGCCACGTCCACCGTCAGGCGGTCGGTGGCCGTGGCCTCACGCCGTGCCAGCACCGGTCGCCCGGCCGCATCGCACACCTGCCAGGCACGCACCGGCCCGTCCAGCGCTACGTTCAGAACGGCATCCGCCGGCACCGGCCAGAGCGACCCGCCGAAAGCGGCGTCCAGCTCCGCGACGCTCACCAGGCCGTAGAACCAGTCGTGGCTCAATTGCACCATCTGCTCGCCCACGCTCGCGGTGGTCATCTGCTCGGGCCCCACACCGAAGTACACCAGCTTGTAGCTGCCGGTCTGCACGCGCAGCCCACCGATCTTGTTGGGGTTGTTGTAGCGCAGGATGGGCACGGCAGGGCTGATCGGGGTGATCTCCTCGGGGTAGCTGTTGCCCTGGAACACGTTGTTGATGTTCGAGTTCGGCACCCCGCCGAACACCGCGTCGCCATCCTCGAAGTTCACCGAGCTGTTGGAGGTGCTGCCGTCGGCCACGAAATCGGCGTGCATGTAGTTGGTGTAGAAGGCCTGGGTGACCGGGGTGCCATACGCGTTGGGGTCGCCGCTCTGGTCCCAGCCGATGTCCTGCCCGGCGATCATCAGGTTGCCGCCGCCGTCCAGGAAGCTCTGCAGGTGCCCCACCACCTCGTCGGTGAGGCTGGGGAAGGTCCAGCTGATGTTGCAGTAGAGGTTGTTCACGCCCGTGAGCGCGCCGGCGCCGGCGAAGCCCAGGAAGCGGGCACGGTTCGTCTTGGCGCGGCCGGTCTGGTTCGCGGAGGCGAGCCCGGCCATGTAGATCGGGTCGTGGGCCTCGGCCTGGGGATTGGTCACCACCAGGTCGGTGACGCCGCTGATCACGTGCACCTCTTCGTAGAGCACCGGGGCGTTGGGCTCGTTCACCGAGGCCACCGAAAGCACATAGGTGGCCACCCCGGCCGTGGCGCCCGGCAGGATGCTGAAGTCGATCCCTTCGGGGCTCCCGTTGGTGAAGGTCACCGTGGCGCTTCCCGTGTAGCTGGTGCCCTGTACGCTGAAGCCCGAGCTCCAGTCGGCCGGCGCGTCGGTGCTGGCCAGGGTGATGGTGAAGGGCCCGTCCACGCCCAGGGCGTTGGTGAAGGTGGCCACGAAACCGGTGGGGGTGCCGCTGGTGCCGGCCGCATAGGGGGTGGCAGGACCGTCGAGCCCGCCGATGAGCAGGGTAGTGCCGCCGTCGGCCACCACCTCGCGCGCCTGGTACACCTCGCTCTTGTCCTCGCTGATGAAGGCCACCACTTCGCAGTTGGCGATGTTGAAGTCCACCGGCACGTTGTAGGTGTAGGTGCGGGTGACCGTGGTGCCGACGGTGGTGGTGCTGACCTCATCGCCCCAGGTGGGGGTGAGGTAGGCGCGCAGCACGTGCTGGTGGTTGTAGTTGGGGATGTTGCCCCCGGTGCTGGTCTGCGGACCCACGATGTTGCTCTCCTTGAGGAGCACGCTGATGAAGTCGTTGCCCGAGGGGCTGTTGTCGGTGTAATAGGCCACCACGTCCACCGTCAGGTCGCGCGTAACGGGGTCGAAGCTGCTTTGCACGCCCAGGTTCACCGGCGAGCTCATGGCCAGGATCTCGTTCACGGCACCTTCCCATTGGCCGCGGCCCAGGTCGTCCTCGCCGTTGAACAGGTGGCGGCTGATCACGCCGGCGGGATAGCCGCTGATGGTGAAGTAGGCGTCGATGTCGGTGCCCGCCGGGGTGCGGAAATCGGGTTCACCCGTGCCCGGCGTGGCGAAGGGCCCGGCATGCACGCCCACCACCACCACGCGGTCCGGGTTCGCGGCTTCCACGGCGGCGGCCACCGTATGCCCTTCCGGGCAGTACTGGCAATGGATGCCGGTGAAGTCCTCCAGCAGGGCCGTGCGCAATTCCGGCTGCGTGGATACGAGGGACTGGCCAAGGACCGTCAGCGGTGCGGCGGTCATCAGGGTAAGGAATGTTCTCATGGAACGGTGGTTTGGTCCGCGTGAAGGTATCGCCCCGCCCCTTTCGCCCCGGCACCGATGGGCCTCATGCTGGGAAGGCTGAGGCCGGTACACAGCGGACCAAAAAGACCCGTGCACTACTTTGGCCGCATGAGCGTCCGCCTTTCGTGCCTGTTCGGCGCCTTCAGCTTGTTGACCGCCGGATGTGCGGGGATCCTGCGCTCCGGTGGCGGCAATACGTTCGTGCTGCACACAGTGCCCGAAGGGGCGGAGGTGCTCGTGGACAGTGCGGTGGTCGGACGAACGCCCTACACCCACACCCATCGGTCCGACCGGGATGCCCGGGTGGACTTCCAGATCAGGCTTGATGGGTACGAGGATGCCTCCGGCTGGGTGGAGGCCCGGCCGAACAAGGGGGCCTTCTTTGCGGACGCCCTGCTCTTCAACCTTCCGTTGTTGGTGGACCGGAAAAGTCCGCATCTCTGGAGCTATGATGAGGTGGAACGGACCATCGTGCTCACCCGGCCGCTCGAGAAGGACGTGAGCCCGCTCACCGTCCCGATCACCGGCGTTGAGGTGGCCGCGCGCACGGAGGACGGTCTGGGCCGGGTGAACGGTTCGGCCATCCGCGGCGAAGAGGCCCCGGTGGCGCGCGAACTGGGCCGCACGGAGCAGCTGCTCACACCGGTGCAATCCGGGTTGCGCTCCAGCTGGTTGAAGATGCCCCAGGCGAGGCTGAACACCGCCACGGGCAAGGAAATGGTAATGAAGGCCAAGGTGCACGTGCGTCCACGGATCACCGCCGTACAGGCCGACCTGAGGGAACGGCGTGAGCGCTACAGCGGATCCCTTCGCATGGCCGTGGACTGGTGCTTCTACAGCGGCATGGACACCGACAGCCTTCTGTTCGTGGTGCCCGTGAACGATGTGCACCATCCTTATCAGGCCATGCGATCGGACCTGGTTGATGATGCCCTGGCGGCCAATGCCAGAAGGCTCCTGGAAGAGCCGGGCTTGCATGCGCGCATCGACTCGGTGCACCGCTCCGGACTGAAGATGGCCCGGGGCACCATGCTGGAGGTTCCGCGACCCAAGGCGATCCCTTTCGAAGGAAGGCGGGATATGATCAGCGCGCTGGTGAACGCCGTGGTGACCATCGAGACCCCCAAAGGCCATGGCAGCGGTTTCCTGATCAGCAACACCGGACACATCCTCACCAACATGCATGTGGTGGAGCACCACGCGGAAGTGAAGGTCCGTTTCGCCCAAGGCTTCACCCTGCAGGCCGCGGTGGTCAAGACCAATGCGGACCACGACCTGGCCCTGTTGAAGGCCGAGGTGACCGACGTGCCCGCGCTCACCGTAGGGAACGACAGCGCCCTGCTCGTCGGCGAGGAACTGTTCGCCATCGGAACGCCGCTGGATACGGAACTGGGCCAGAGCGTGAGCCGAGGCATCCTGAGCGGCAAGCGGACCATCGAAGGCCGAGAGCTCCTGCAGACCGATGTGAGCATCAACCCGGGGAACAGCGGAGGTCCTTTGGTGGATGCCAACGGCCATGTGGTCGGCGTGGCCAGCGCCAAGATCAGCGGGAGGGGCCTCGAGGGCCTGGGCTTCGGCATCCCGATGCACACCGCGCTGGACATGCTCAACATCCGCCTTGTACCATGAGCGCCCGTGTGCTTCTACTTTCCACGCTTCTGCTCACGCTGGGAGCCAGGGCCCAATGGGGCGTGCATGCGATCTTTCCGCGCTTCGAGCGGGTGTTCGCCGACAAGTCGACGGATGGCTATCGGAGCCCTGTGGATGAGATCGAGCGCATCGCGATCGGCTATGGGATCGGGCTCTCCGTCGACGTATCCCCCTACTCAGCCATCGGGCTTGACCTGACGCTTCGCAGTGACATCAGCGGATCGGACGGACGGACGAACAACCTGCGGTACAACAACGAGTCCTTCAGCTATGGCGACAAGGCGTTCGCCGCCACTGCGCTGCTGCACAGCTCCTATTTCTTCCTGGGCAACCACGAGGCTTCTCCCTACTTGGGCCCTTTTCTCGGCATCCGATATGCCAGGCGCACCCTGGTGAACGGCAGCGGCGATTGGACGGAAGGGACGGCCGTCGCCACTTCCGTGGAAGCGTCGCGCCTGCTGGTGCCTGTCGGACTGCGCGCAGGGTTCCGCGGTGACCTGCGCAAAGCGTACGCCGATGTGCATGTGATGCTGGGCTACCAGATCGGCGGTGGCACGCCGATGTTCGATGAGACCTACCTGAGCTCGATCCGCGCCGCCGGCTTCATCTATGGGTTCGGCCTCAGCATCGGAGGCGGTAAGGACCGCCGGAAGTAACAAGGCCCGGACGAATGTCCGGGCCCGGTTACCTGTCGCTCCCAGCCTTCGCTCAAGCCGGCGCGCGCATCCTGCTCGTGTTCACCGATAGCCGTTGATGTAGGCGTTGGCAATGATCTCGCTCTCCCGCACCAGGCCCTGCACGATCTCGCGGATGAGGTCGTTGAGCTGCTGGTCCGAGTAGCGCTGCAGATCGTTGTACACGTGCGATTTGCGCTTGCTGCTCTTGATGAAGGCTATCTTGTCCTTCTTCGTCATGGGCACCTTGTACGCGGGGGCGCCCAAAAGGATCCATGCCGTTGGTCGGATCGCATCGTTTCCCTTGCCGGGCATGGCAAAAAGGAACGGGGCCCACCACAGGCCCCGTCCTTCTTTCACCAAAACCAGGTCCCCGGTCCGGTCCCCCGGACCAAGCCCTATGCGATCGTGAGCCCGCCCGATGCGGAACGGGTCTCGTACAGCTCTCTCAGTTTGTTCATGTAGCGCGTCACATCCCCGGCCAGCATCAGGCGCCGGGCCTGCTTCTTCAAGCGCTCCACACGGTCGTTGCGGGTCTTCATGATTGTTGGACAGGTTGACGCCCGAACATTCCCAAGCATCGTGCCAAACGCCCATCGACCCCGGGGCGTTTGGTGCAAGCTGCTGAGCATCAATATGTTTTCTTCGGAAGGCCGTTCCGTTATCTTTGCCCACATGCACAGGGGCGCCTACCTGGTGGGCATCGCCGGGGGCAGCGGATCGGGCAAGACCAGCCTGGTGCGTGCCTTGCGCGAACGGCTCCCCGCCGGCAGCCTGTGCCTGGTCTCCCAGGACGATTACTACAGGCCCAAGCACGAGCAGGCCGTGGACGCCAATGGACGGGTGAACTTCGACCTGCCCACGGCCATCGATATGGACGCGCTGGTGCGCGACGTGCAGCTCCTGGTGGCAGGCGACACCCTGGTCCGCACCGAGTACACCTTCAACCAGGAGGGGCGGGAACCCCGGCGCATCGAGATCGCCCCGGCCCCGGTGATCGTGGTGGAGGGCCTCTTCGTGCTGCACCACGAGCCGCTGCGCGAACTGTTCGACCTGCGGGTGTTCGTGGAAGCGCGGCTGGACACCCAGCTGCGGCGGCGTCTGGAGCGCGACCGGGTGGAACGGGGCTACGGGGCCGAGGAGGTGCTGTACCAGTGGGAGCACCACGTGCTGCCCGCCTACCACAACTACCTGGAGCCCTACCGCCACCATTGCGACCTGCACGTGGTGAACGAACAGGCGCTCACCCGTGCACTGGAGGTCTTGGGCGACCACCTGCACCGCACCGCCGAACGCGTGGCCCCGCTGACGCTTCAGTCCCTGTAAAGCCCGTTGCGGCCGATGTATCCGGCCACGGCGGGGGGCAGCAGGTCCCCGGGATCGCCGCCCGCGCGCACCAACGCACGGATCCGTGTGCTGCTCACGTCCATCACCGGGCCTTCCAGCAGCGTGATGCCCGGCCGGTCGGCCAGGTCCGGCACGGCGTGGTGCGGATCGGCGCCGGGACGTGGATACACCAGCACCCGGTGATGCGCCAGGATGCCCTCCGGGTCCTTCCAGCGATGCAGCTGGGCGAGGTTGTCGCTGCCGATCACCAAGGCAAAGCGATGCTCGGGCCAGCGCGCCCGGAAGTGGGCCAGGCTGTCCACCGTGTAGTTGGGTGGCGGCAGGGCGAGCTCGGCATCGCTGGCCTCCACACCCTCCTGGCCCGCCACCGCCAGCCGCACCATGGCCATGCGGTCGCCGTCCGGGCTCAGGGTGCGCTCCAGCTTGAAGGGGTTGCGCGGGGTCACCACCAGCCACACGCGATCGACCCCCGGCACCTCCAGCACGCACCGGGCGATGTGCAGGTGCCCGCGGTGCGGCGGGTCGAAGGTGCCGAAGAGGCAGGCGATGGTCATCGCTGCAGGAAACTGCGCACCAGCGCCACCGCCTCCCGGCAGGCGCGGTCCAGGTCGTCGTTCACCACCACCGCATCGAAGCGCGGCGCGGCCAGAAGCTCCTGAGCGGCCTTGTCCACCCGCACCTTCAAAGTCTCCGCCGTCTCCGTGCCGCGCCGGGCCAGGCGCTCCGCGAGCACCTCCAATGAGGGCGGCTGGATGAACAGGGCCAGCGCACGTTCGCCGAACCGCGCCTTGAGGTTCAGCCCGCCCACCACGTCCACGTCGAAGATGATGTGCCGGCCTTGCGCCCAAAGGCGTTCCACCTCACTGCGCAGGGTGCCGTAGTAGCGCCCGGGGTACACTTCCTCCCACTCCACGAAGGCGCCCTGGGCGATGCGCTCCCGGAAGTCCTCCGGGCTCAAGAAGTGGTAGTCCACCCCGTCCACCTCGTTGGCACGGCGCGGTCGGCTGGTGGCCGAGATGGAGAAGGCCAGTGTGGGCACCGTGGCCAGCAGGTGCCGCACCAGGGTGGTCTTGCCGGCACCGGAGGGCGCCGAGCAGATCACGCATTGCCCCGCTCCTTTCACAGCACGTTCAGGAGTTGTTCCTTGATCTTCTCCAGGTCGTCCTTCATGCGCACCACCAGCTTCTGCATGGCCGCATCGTTGGCCTTCGAGCCGATGGTGTTCATCTCGCGGCCCATCTCCTGGGCGATGAAGCCCAGCTTGCGCCCCTGCTGGTCCGGGGCGGCAAGGGTCTCCAGGAAGTAGGCGCAGTGGGCCTTCAGGCGCACCTTCTCCTCGTTGATGTCGAACTTCTCCAGGTAGTACACGAGTTCCTGCTCGAAGCGGTCCCGGTCCACGGTGGTGCCCAGCTCCTCCACCTTGCCGCGCAGCCGGTCGCGTACGCGCTCGGTGCGTCCCGCGTCCAGGGCCTCCACCTCGGCCAGCAAGGCCGCCACCCGCCCCACGGTGGAGCGCAGGTCGTCCATGAGGCGGGCCCCTTCCTCGGAACGGTAGGTGGTGAAGGCCGCCGTGGCCTGGTGGACCAGGGCCAGCAGCGCCTGCCACTCGGCGGGGTCCGTGGGCTCGTCGCCGGGTTTCTGCTGTTCGGCCTGCCGCAGCACGATCCCCAGCAGATCGGTGCTGTGCCCCGGGGCCACGGCATCGGCCAGGGCCTTCAGCTGCTCATACTGGGCCTTGATCAGGGTCGCGTCCAGCCCGGCCCGGTCCGCAGGCCGCAAAGGATCGATGTTCACGAAGAGCTCCACCTTGCCCCGTACCACCCGTTCGGCCAGCCACGCGCGCAGTTCGGCCTCGCGTTCGCGGTGTGCAGCGGGCAGTTTCACCAGCAGGTCCAGCTGCTTGCTGTTGAGCGAGCGCAGCTCCACGCTCGCCTTGCGTTCGCCCACCGTGCCTTCCGCCCGGCCGAAGCCGGTCATCGATCGCAGCATCCCCTGGTTTTCGCCAAAGGTATCGGCCGCCTTCACGTGCGACGGTCCGCGCGGTTCACCAGGTGCACGCCCAGGAAGATGAGCGCCGCGCAGAGCCCGTGCACGGGTCGGATCTCCGGCGGGGGCGCCGCACCACCCACCGGGGCGATGCCGCCCACCGCGTACACCCACGCGAAGGCCACCGCCATCAGCGGCTGCAGGTAGATGTAGGTGCCCACCACCCCGGGGTCCACCACGCGCAGGGCCCAGGTGTTCAGCAGGTAGGCCACGAAGGTGACGCCCACCACCACGAAGGCGATGGCCCACCAGATGCCGGCACTCAACGTCGTCCAGTGCACGGCGGCCACATCACCCACGCCGAAGGGCAGCACCAGCACCGTGCCGATGGCGAAGCTCCAGGCCATGACCGTGACGGCGGTGTAGGTGCGCATCAGTGGCTTCACCAGCACGAGGTACAGCGCAAAGGAGGCCGCGTTCACCAGGATGAAGCCGTCGCCCACCAGCGTGGCCCCCACGTCGGCGCCCCCGGCCCCCAGCACCAGCAGCACGGTGGCCCCGGTGGCGCCCAGGGCGATGCCCACGGCCTTGCCCCAGGTGACCCGTTCGCCGATGAGCACCGCGGCGAACACCAGCACCAGGATGGGCGCCGCCACCATGATGAGGCTGGCGTGCAGCGGGCTGGTGCGCATCAGGCCATGGAAGAAGCAGAGCTGATTGAGCGCCACGCCGAAGACCGCGCACAGCACCAGGCGGGGCGCATCGCTCCACGCCACGCGCTCGGGGCGCAGCAGCCGCAACAGCCAGAACAGCGCCACCGCGCCCAGCACCCGCACCAGGATGAAGCCGGACGGACCGATGACCCCGGGCATCAAGCCCTTGGCCACCGCGTAGTTGGCCCCGTAGATGAGGTTCACCGCGAAAAGGGCCAGGTGGGCGCGGGTGCGGGGAGGCATGCGGGCAGGGATGGACGCGGGCGCAGCGCTTCTTCGGAAGCCTGCCGCGCCGCAAAGAGAGGACGCCGAGGCCGACCGGCCAACAACAGAACGTACGATCGACGATCCGACAGCTCCGACCGTTCGCTCAGTGCTTGATCATGCGCCCCTGGCCGAGCACGCCGCCTTGGTCGTTCAACACCGTGACCGCATACGCCCCTGGGACCAGGTAGCGCACATCCAGGGTGGACACCACGTCCGTTCGGCCGGACCCCACAAGACGCCCGAGCGCATCGTGTACCACATAGGGAACACCGGGCAGAGGCCGACCACCCTGTATGAGGGTCACCACCTCTTCGGCCGGATCGGGATGGAGCGACAATCCGTTCGGTTCGTGCGTATCCGCGTACTCTGGCCCCAGGCCCACGAACACTTGGCAACTGTCCACATAGCTGCCGGCCACCCATTGGGCCACGCGGTTGATGCTGTCCGGACCGGCCACCGTGAAGGAACCGCCCACGTACAAGGTGTCGCGGAACACGCCGATGGGGCCGATGTCCGGATAGAAGTAGTCCGGTGGCACCAGGCTGCACCACCGCTGGCCGTCCCAGCGCGCGATGCGGCCGGTAGGCACCCCGCCGATGCGGCCGAACAGGCCCACCACATGCAAGGTGTCCCGCAGCCACACCATGCGGGTGACGGTGGCGTTGCTGGACCCCGAGGTGCCCCCGGCCAGGTCGTCCCAGGTGCTGCCATCCCAGGTGACGATGCCGCTGCCGGATTGTCCGGGTGGCCGTAGGGCGGGTAGTTGGCGAAGGAGCCCGCGATGTACAGCAGCCCGTCGTGTACCGCGAACTTGTTCACCGTGCTGAAGACACCGAGGAAGCCGCCGTCCACATCCACCCAGGCCGTGCCATCCCATTGGGCGATGTCCAACCGGCCGTTGGTGCCTGCGAGCTCCCCACCGATGTAGAGTTCCCCTTGGTAGTAGGCCAGGTCGTTGATGCGGTTGATGTCGTTGGGGTTCAGCTTGGGCAGGTCGTGTACTTGATGCCAGGTGCTGCCGTCCCAGCGGGCCAGGCCGTTCACCTCCAGGGTGTCGTTGGCGTACTCGAACCAACCCGCCGCATAGAGCCCGTCCGGATAGGAACGCAGGCTGTACACCGGGCCGCTAATGCCGTTCTGTAGGGGTTTCCATAACGAATCAGCCGCATCCCAACGGGCGATGCGATTCACGACCACACCGATCGATTCATCAAAAACGCCCCCGGCATATAGATCACCGTTCCAAAACTCCAACGCCATTACAGGTACACCTAATGATCCACTGGTGATCGGGCTCACACAATCGTACTCGAAGCCGCAGCCTACGGTGTGCAATTCTTGACCATCCCAACGGACGACACCCGGGGAATAGGGGCCGACTAAAGGACCAAGCACTCCCCCGCCGATGTACAGGTCGTTCCCTGCGGGGTCCACCTGCATGCAGAGCACGGAGCCTCGTACACCGTTGCCAAGCGGGGCGAACAAGGAAGGGACTTGCGCGCATAGGGGTTCGCCGGATGCGGCCAAGACCAAGGCGGCCAAACAGCCATGCAAGCAGTAGCCCATCGATCAGTGCTTGATGAACCGTGCGGAACTCGGCGTGCTGCCGTCCGGTCCGAGCCAGACCACGCTGTACAGCCCTGTCCCCAGCGGTGGTAGCCATAGGGTGCCGTCCGCATCAGTACGTGCCCGCAGCACCAACCTGCCTTGTGCATCCACCAGGTCCACCTGTTCATGGGCCAAGGCCCTCTTCCCCAAGCTCAAGCGGACGTGATCTCCCGCTGGATTCGGAGAACAGGATAGGCCGAGCGCTTCCAAGAAAAGATCATCAGGCACGCCGATGCTGATCTCTTGAAGGTTCAAGCGGGCGGCGAACCCATGGGACAGATCCGCAGCGGCCGCATAGGGTACCGAGGGTTCACACCACGAGGTTCCTGGAATGGGCACGCATCATCGAACTGGATGCCACCGGAACTTCCTGCACAATAGAGCGCCTCCCCAGGAACGAGCACGAGGCTGTGACCCCGATCGCATGCGCCCGGCCGCCATGCTTTGTCCGAAAGGTGGCCCACATGGGTGAATCGGCTGCCGAAAGTGCTCGACCAAAGACGCCCCCGATGGGTGTCGAAGCACTTCAACAGGATCTCGGTCTGCCCAGTACCCATGTCCGAATACCACGGCTGGTTGTACAAAAGCCATCTCATATATAGTTGAGGTGTCGTGAGCCATGAACAACGGGCACTTGACAATGGAAGAAGGGAGGGGCTTGATCCCTTCGCCGTGCGTGGCCTCTTTCGATGTCCAAAACGATGGACTGCACGGACGCCCAGTGGGGGTGGAGGGCCGATCCGGATGTTCAACGGGTAGTTGTCATCTTATAGATCCGGCGGATGAATGATCGGATCGGAGACCGAGTGAACCGGTGTGACGACGGATCACGAGATGAACTCAACGATCAAAGCTTTGACCACCGACTCAATAACCATCTCCGTCCCTCTTTCGCCTTGCTGCCGCGTTGGAACCTTTCACAGGAGCTCCCGCTACGCCGCGCATGTCCCGCCTTGCAGGAAGACGAAATAGGGGCAGATCTTCAGGTAACCAACTTAGGGGCCACCACATTAGCTCCTGTTCATCTTACGTCGCAGTTTGGAGGGACATGAGTGACCAAAGCCCTCGGTGTTCATGCGCCGGGGGCTTCTTCGTGGGGGTAGTGGCCAGGCCAGCTACCTTCATTGATCGATGTTGTGTCGGCCTCCAGCCTCCAGCATCCGGCCATAAGCCGTTCGCTTGCGGCGCACGTCTGCGGTCCTCATTCACTTGGATCGTGGTTCACGGCAGGCACGGCAGGTCGAAAATAATCGACGACGAGCCAGTTGGTGCTACTGGTTGAAAACTTCGGTATAATGGACAAAAGGGATGGTGTTTTGGGAGCGTATGTGCGGTAATGGACAAAAGGGATGGCGAGTTTTCAACCGTTTTCAGGTCCCTTGTCG
>JACTMO010000089.1 GCA_014584605.1 Bacteroidota bacterium
CGCACACCGTGGTGGTGTCGCAAACAGGCATCGCCGGCAGCAGCAGGGTGGGGGCCCACGCCATGATCGGCGGCCAGGTGGGCATCGCCGGCCACCTCAGCGTGGGCGACCGCGTGAAGGTGGCGGCCCAGAGCGGCATCGGGGAGAACATCCCGGACGATGCCACCGTGCAGGGCAGCCCGGCCTTCGCCATCGGCCCGTACAAGCGCAGCTACGTGGTGTTCCGCAACCTGCCCGACCTGCAGCGGCGGGTGACCGAGCTGGAACGCGCCCTGGACGCCCTGCGGAAAGCCGCCGGTCCGGGGGGCTGAACCGCCCCTGTCGGGCCCGCGCCGTAGATTCGGCCGGCCATCCGGCGAAGGCCCGGACCAGCCGCACGCATGAGTGACAAGCAACGCACCCTCAAGCAACCGGTGTCCATCACCGGCGTGGGCCTGCACACCGGCGAACCGGTGACGTTGACCCTCAACCCCGCCCCCGAAGGCCACGGCTACAAGTTCCAGCGCACCGACGTGGAAGGCGCCCCCGTGATCGACGCCGACGCCGACCTGGTGGTGAGCACCGAACGCGGCACCACCCTGGGCAGGAACGGGGTGAAGGTGAACACCACCGAGCACGTGCTCGCCGCCCTCTACGCCCTGGGCGTGGACAACTGCCTGCTGCAGCTCACCGGGCCCGAGGTGCCCATCATGGACGGCAGCGCCCTGCCCTTCGTGCTGGCCATCGAGCAGGCCGGCCAACAGGAACAGAAGGCGGACAAGGACTGGTACGTGCTCAGGGAGCCCATCTGGTTCGAGACCGGGCCGCGCGGCACCGAGATGCTCGGCGTGCCCACCCCGGGCGGCGAGTTCCGCCTCACGGTGATGGTGGACTACAACAGCCCGGTGCTCGGCACCCAGCACGCCACCATGTACCACACCGGCGAGTTCAAGCACGAGATCGCCCCCTGCCGCACCTTCGTGTTCCTGCGCGAGCTGGAGCAGCTGGCCCGGGCCGGCCTCATCAAGGGCGGCGACCTGGACAACGCCATCGTGCTGGAGGACCGCGAGGGCACCACCAAGGAACAGCTCCAGGCCCTGGCCAAGCTGCTGGGCAAGCCCTACCGCGACGTGGAGGTGCGCCGCAACGGCGTGCTCAACACCACCGACCTGAAGTTCTTCAACGAACCGGCGCGCCACAAGCTGATGGACATCGTGGGCGACCTGGCCCTTGTGGGCCGCCCCATCAAGGGGCACATCCTGGCCGCCCGCCCCGGCCACTTCGGCAACACCAGCTTCGCCAAGCGCATCAAGGAGACCATGCGGCAGGAGAAACGGGCCGCCGGCTTCCACTATGACCTGTCGCGCGAGCCGTTGTACGACATCAACGCCATCGCGCGGATGCTGCCGCACCGCTACCCCTTCCTGCTGATCGACAAGATCATGGAGATCACGGCCGACACCATCATCGGGGTGAAGAACGTGACCATGAACGAGCCCTACTTCCAGGGGCACTTCCCCGGCAACCCCGTGATGCCGGGCGTGATCCAGATCGAGGCCATGGCCCAGGTGGGCGGCGTGTTCGCCCTCAGCCAGGTGACCGACCCGGAGCACTACACCACCTACTTCCTGAAGATCGACGGTGTGCGCTTCAAGCGCAAGGTGATCCCCGGCGACACGGTCGTGTTCCGCCTGCAGCTCATCACCCCCATCCGCCGCGGCATCGTGCACATGAAGGGCATCGCCTACGTCAACGGCCAGCCCGCCATGGAGGCCGAGATGATGGCCCAGATCGCCCGCGACAAGGCCCCCGCGAACAACCCGGCGCCGGCGTCCTCGGCGGTCAACGCATGAGCATCTCCCCGCTCGCCTCCGTGCATCCCGACGCCCGCATCGGCCGCGACGTCACCGTCGAGCCCTTCGCCACCATCTACGCCGACGTGGTGGTGGGCGACGGCACCTGGATCGGCCCCAACGCCGTGCTGATGGACGGCGCCCGCATCGGCAGCCGCTGCCGCATCTTCCCCGGCGCCGTCATCGGCGCGATCCCCCAGGACCTGAAGTTCGCCGGCGAGTACAGCACCGCCGAGGTGGGCGACGGCACCACCGTACGCGAGTGCGTCACCATCAACCGCGGCACCGCCGACCGCCAGCGCACCGCCGTGGGCAGCAACTGCCTGCTGATGGCCTACGTGCACCTGGCGCACGACTGCATCCTGGGCAACAACATCGTGGTGGCCAACAGCGTCAACCTCGCCGGCCATGTCACCATCGACGACTGGGCCATCCTGGAAGGCAACGTGGCCGTGCAGCAGTTCCTCCACATCGGCGCCCACAGCTTCATCGCCGGCGCCAGCCTGGTGCGCAAGAACGTGCCCCCCTTCGTGAAGGCCGCCCGCGAACCCCTGAGCTACGTGGGCGTCAACGTCGTGGGCCTGCGCCGCCGCGGGTACACCGACGAACAGGTGACGCGCATCGAGGACATCTACCGCGAGATCTTCGTGCGCAACAGCAACGTGGATCGCGCCGTGCTGAGCGTCGAGCAGTCGCTGCCCCGCAGTCCCGAGCGCGGCCAGATCCTCGACTTCATCCGCAACAGCCCCAAGGGCATCATGCGTGGCCTCGCTGAATGACCCCGGGGCCCCTGTGCGCCTGGGCACCTGACCGCATGGGCACATGGAGGTAGCCTTCCGTTCCGTCACCAGGACCTTCGGCCGCGAGGTGGTGTTCCGCGGGGTGGACCATGTGTTCGCCGCGCACAGCCGCACCGCGCTGCTGGGGCCCAACGGGAGCGGCAAGAGCACCCTGCTGCAGGTGGTCGGCGGCGCCCTCGCACCCACCAACGGCACGGTGGAGCACCGCTGCGAGGGCCGCACGGTGGACCCCGACGCCGTGTACCGCCTGGTGGCCTTCGCCACGCCCTACCTGGGCCTGTACGAGGACCTGAGCCTGCGCGACACCCTGGCCTTCCACCACCGCCTCAAGCCCTTCCGCCCCGGCTTCGCCGCGGTGGACGTGGCGCGCACGGCCTACCTGGACCGGGAGCTGGACAAGCCCGTGCGCCAGTTCAGCAGCGGCATGCGACAACGCCTGAAGCTGGTGCTGGCCCTGCTGAGCGACGTGCCCCTGCTGCTGCTGGACGAGCCCACCAGCAACCTCGATGCGCACGGCATCGCCTGGTTCGGCGAGCTGCTGCGCGACCACCTGCTGGACCGCACCCTGGTGGTGGCCAGCAACCGGGTGGAGGCCGAGACCGCCCTCTGCACCGCCCGGCTGGACGTGATGGCCTGGAAACCCGCGCCCCGCCGATGAGCCGCATCGCCCTGCGCACCGCCTTTCGGGCGATCCCCTATTTTCGCGCCCGCCTTCCCGGAACGAAGGCCGCATCCCCACCGTCCAATGGCCACCACCGCTGACGTCAACATCGGTACCTACATCCGTTACAACGGCGACATCTGCCAGATCATGGAATGGCAGCACCGCACGCCGGGCAACCTGCGCGCCTTCTACCAGGGCAAGATGCGCATTCTGCGCAACGGCAAACTGGCCGAGAACCGCTGGCGCAGCGGCGAGACCATCGAGGTGCTGCGCGTGGAGGTGCATGAACTGCAATACCTCTACCGCGAGGGCGACAACCTGGTGTGCATGGACCAGCAGAGCTTCGACCAGAAGTACATCCCCGTGGCGCTCTTCGGCGGCGCACTGGGCTTCATGAAGGAGGAAATGGTGGTGCAGATCGGCTTCGAGAGCGAGACCCCCATCTTCGCCCGCCCCCCGAAGACCGTGGAACTGAAGGTGGTGTACACCGAGCCCGCCGTGAAGGGCGACACCGCCAACAAGGTGCTCAAGCCTGCCAAGCTGGAGACCGGCGTGGAGATCAGCGTGCCCATCTTCGTGGAGGAGGGCACCGTGGTGCGCATCGACACCGAGACGGGCGAGTACATGGACCGCGTGAAGAAGTGAGCAACGGCGCCCCGGGCGCCGACCTGGCGGACCCCGCCCCCTGCATCCGCAGGCCGGCGGGGTCCGCTTTTTCCGCCCTGCCCACCGGGCCGTTACCTTCGTGCCGATGGACCTGCCCGAGCCCCGCACCGCCGCCGATCTGGCCGCCCTGCTGGGCCTGCGCCTTCTCGGCGACCCCGCACGCGCCGTCACCGGCATCAACGAGATCAACCGCGTGCGCACCGGTGACCTGGTGTACGTGGACCACCCCAAGTGGTACGCCAAGGCCTTGGGCAGCGCGGCCACCACCATCCTCATCGACCGCGAGGTGGAGGCGCCCGCGGGCAAGGCCCTGCTGATCAGCGCCGACCCCTGCGGCGACTACAACCGGCTGGTGCGCCACTTCAGCCCGCGCAGACCGTGGAGCGATGCCCGCCCCGTGATCGGCAACGGCACCGAGGTGCATCCCAGCGTGGTGCTGGGCCCCGACGTGCATATCGGCGCCGGCTGTGTGCTGATGCCCGGCGTGGTGATCTACGGCCCGGCCACCCTCGGCGACCGCGTCACCGTCCACGCCAACGCCGTGATCGGCGCCGACCCCTTCTACTACAAGAAGCGCCCCACGGGCTACGACAAGATGGCGCCCTGCGGCAGCGTGGTGATCGAGGACGATGTGGAGATCGGCGCCCTCTGCACCATCGACCGCGGCGTGAGCGCCGACACCCGCATCGGCGCGGGGACCAAGATGGACAACCATGTGCAGGTGGGCCACGACACCCTGATCGGCCGTCGCTGCCTGATCGCCGCCCACGTGGCCATCGCCGGCGCCGTGGTGATCGAGGACGAGGTGACGCTGTGGGGCCAGGTGGGCATCCCCAGCAAGCTGCGCGTGGGCAAGGGCGCGGTGCTCCTGGGCCAGAGCGGCATCATGAGCGATGTGGAAGGCGGCCGCAGCTACCTGGGCTCCCCGGCCACCGAGGCCCGTCAGAAGCTGCGCGAGATCGCCCTCAGCCAGCGCCTGCCGGACATCGCCCGCAAGCTCGGGCTGTGAGCATGACCCGCCTGGACCGTCTCAACGAACGCCTCGGCCTCAAGGAGTTCCAGCTCAAGGCCCTCCTGGAGGTCACCAAGGCCATCAACGGCAACGTGGACCGCGTGGGCCTGCTGCGCCTCTTCAGCGGCATCGTGAACCAGGAGCTGGGCATCACCCGCCTGCTGCTCTACGAACGCACCGACCAATGGCAGCTGGCGCTGAGCCACGGCATCGGGCCCGCCGCCCCGACCATCGACCTGGACGCCCTGGCCGCCGCCGGCGACGACATCCACCTCGCCACCGCCCAGGAGGAGGACCGCCTGCCGGGCTTCGATGTGGTGGTGCCCGTGTTCCACGAGCAAAGGCCGCTGGCCTATCTGTTCATCGGCGACCTGGACGAGGACGAGCAGCGCATGAGCCCCTCGGTGAAGCACCTCAACTTCATCCAGACCCTCACCAACCTGATCGTCGTGGCCCTGGAGAACAAGCGGCTGGCGGCGCAAGCCCTGCAGCAGGTACGCGACAAGCGCGAGCTGGAGCTCGCCGCCGAGATGCAGGGCATGCTGGTGCCCCAGGAACTGCCCCGCACCGACCGCTTCCAGGCCGCCGCCTGGTACCAGCCCCACCGCCAGGTGGGCGGCGACCACTACGACGTGGTGCATCTCGGCGACCGCATGGTGCTGGTGGTGGCCGACGTCAGCGGCAAGGGCATGGCCGCCGCCCTGCTCATGAGCAACTTCCAGGCGACGCTCCGCGCCCTGCTGCAATACTCCGACGACCCGCTGGACGAGCTGGTGCACGACCTCAACGACAAGGTGTATGGCAATGCGCGCGGCGAGCGGTTCATCACCTGCTTCCTGGCCGACCTCGACCTCCGCACCGGCGCGCTGCGCTATGTGAACGCCGGACACAACCCCGTGCTGCTCCGCACCGCGCAGGGCTTCACCGAGCTCAGCACCGGCAGCATCGCCCTGGGCATGATGCCGCGTCTGCCCTTTCTGCAGGTGGGCACCGCCGACATGGGGCCGGGCGGCCTGTTGCTGGCCTACACCGACGGGCTGGTGGAACAGGAGGACGCCCACGGCCAGGCCTTCGAGCTGGAACAGGTGCGCCGTGCCGTGGACGAGGTGCGCCTGGCCGGACCGGCCGCCGTGATCGAGGCCGTGGTGGCGCGCTTCGAGGCGCACCGCGGTGGGCAGCCCTACCTGGACGATATCGCCCTGCTCAGCTGCGCGATGCGCTGACGGCGGTGCCGCCGCCCGCCTTCGGGTACCGCAGGTCGAAGAGCACCACCATCGCGGTGAACATCCAGAAGGGCACCGCCGCCTTGTCCGTGTCCAGGAAGTTGTTGAGCGAACCGTGCAGGTAGTAGGTCACCAGCCCCAGGAACACCGCCACCAGCAGCGTGCGTTCCGGGCCCGCCGGCATGCGCGGATACAGCCGCATCGCCGTGTGCACGGTGACGGCCACCAACAGCACCATCAGCAGCATGCCCGGAAGGCCCTGCTCGGACAAGGGGCCCAGGTATTCGCTGTGTGCGTTGCCTCCCGTGCCGAAGTTGGTGCTGATGATGGTGCGGTCCTCGCTGGACTGGAAGGGCGCGTACTGGAACATGTAGGTGCCCGGCCCCCAGCCGAACACGGGCCGCTCCTGCCACATGCGAAGCGCGGAGTTCCAGCGGTTGAGCCGCTCCAGGTTGCTGGCGTCGCTGCTGATGTTGCTGATGCTTTGCACGTGCTCGCCCAGGTCGTCGCTGCTCTCCTCGCGGTTGCGTTCCATCGCCACGGTGATGCGGTCGGCGTTCACCGCATAGAGCGTCCCTGCGGAGACCAGCAGCAGGAACAGGGCCCACGACGGCACCCGCACCCGCAGAACGACCCACATGCCCAGGGCACCCACGAGGCTCACCCAGGCGGCCCGGGTGTAGCTGAACACGAGCCCCGTCGCGAACAAGAGCAGCATGGCCACCGCGAAGCCGCGCTGTGTGCGTGGCGTATCCCCCAGGAAGGGCGCCACCACCAGGAAGGGAAGGAAGAACGCGATGATGGCCCCGTAGCTCGTATGGTCCTTGAAGAAGGGCGTCATCACCCAGTGCGCGGGGTCCTGCTCGAAGTGGTGCTGCGCGTGGTTGATCACCGTGTACACGATCACACCGGCCATGGCGGTGATGAATAGCCAGAGCATGCGCTGCATGTTGCGCGGGTCCTCGAACAGCCGCGTGGCCATGAAGTAGCACGTGGTCACGAACCAGATGCGGGCCAGCAGGAACTTGAAGCTCACCAGCGGCATCGAACTGGGCACGATGCACGCCGCCATCCACACCAGCTGCGCGATGATCAACGCGGTGATGGGGTGGCGCAGCACGCCCGGGGCCACCACACCCTTCTCCAGGGCGACCTTGAGCAGGAAGAGCACGGTGAGGCCCACCATGAGCGGCTCGGTGGGCAGGCTGATGCCGATGCCCCCCAGGTCCAGCTGTTCCAGGTTGATGGACAGCGGCGTGGCGAACACGATGAAGAGCAGCAGCTTGTCCGCCGCGGCCACCATGGCCCACAGCGTCAGCAGTGCGGCCGGCAGCAGCGCGAGCCACGGCATGTCGTTGGCCGTCAGCACCAGGTTGAGCAGCACGAAGGCGCTGCACACCACCGGGACCCAATGCCGCTTGAGGGCCTGCACCATGGCTCAGGGGCGGTGGCGGAGGGCCAGCAGGACGTACGCCAGGAACAGCGCGCTGGCCGTGCTGATCAGCACGATGAGCCAGCGCACCGGGAAGATCTTCCGGTCGGCCACCTCGGGGTAGCCCACCACGTTGGTGTAGGTGAGCACCTTGTTCACGTCGGTGCGCGCCTTCTCCACCTCGTTGAGACGGGCCACGTAGTTGTTCCGGAAGATGCTGCTGAGCTCGGTGAGCTGGCGGAACTCGCCCCCTTTCTCGCCCAGGGCCTTCAACAAGGCCCGGGCCTCCTCGCGCGCTGCGGCCGGGGCGCCGCTGCCCTGCATCCGCAGGTAGCCCCGCGTCACCTCTTCGGTCTGGGCGTCGTAGTTCAACAGGCCGGTCTCGCGCCGCAACTGCGCCAGCCGGCTCTCCACGCTGTCCAGCTTGTGCTTCTCAATGGCCATCTCCCGCTCGGCGATGACCAGCAGTTCATGCGACTTCTCACGCTGCAGCCGACGGGCCAGCAGGTCGGTCTGCCGCAGGATCTCCCGCACCATGTCCCGCGCCAGCTGCGGGTCCTCGTCCGTCACCTCGATCTGCACGCTCTCGAAGCGCGTCTTGCCGATCTCCACCCGGTCGTGGTACTCCGCGTCCAGGTAGAAGCGACCCGGTGCCTGGTTGACATCGATGCCGTAGTGGCGGGCCAGGTCGAACCGGCGGATGAGGCTGTCGCGGATACTGTTGCTCTCCAGCAGTTGCAGCAGCTGGTCGGAGCGCGTCTCCACACTGTAGCTGGTGAGGTTCACCGGGTACACCGTGGCGCTCGAACGGTAGCGCGGGGTGATGAAGGTGGGCCCGCTGAACACCGCGCCCAGCACCGCGGCCACCGTGCCGGTGACGGCGAGCGTGCGCCAACCGCGCCGCAGCACGGTCAACGCGTGGGACAGGTCGAGCTCAGCGGCCATGGTGCGCCTTGATCTTGCGGACGTTCTCCTGCACCACGATCAACAGCAGCGCCAGCAGCAGGGAGCTGACGGTGCTGATGGCCACCACCAGCCAGCGCACCGGGTAGCTCTTCTTGTCGGCGGGCTGCGCGTGGTTCACTACGAACTTGTGGGGCAGGTCGCTCTCCTGGTCGGCCTGGGCCTGTTCCAGCTTCATGCGCAGCACGCTCAGGCGCTTCACCTCGTTGAACTGCCGGTCCTGCAGGGTGACGTACGCGCCGCCGTATTGCGCCAGCACCTTGAAGCGCTCCTCGAACTCGCGCACGGCACGCTGGTCGCCCTTCACGATGGCGGCGCCGAGGTATTCGTTGTAACGCTCGGTCTGGGTGTGGTAGTCGTGCACCCCCAGCTGGCGCAGCACGCGCATGCTGTCGGCGATGGTGGCGATCTCCTGCTCCAGGGTGCGCACCTTCTCGGCCACCAGTTGCAGGCCCTTCCCGGCCCGTTCGCGGTTCATGTCCTTCCACACGCTGTCCACCTGCGCGGCGATGAAGTTGGCGATCATGGCCGCCGTGTCGGGTTGCGGATGCAGCACTTCCACGCGCACACTGCCGAACTTGGTGTACTCGAAGGTGATGTGGTCCTGGAACGCCTCGCGCAGGTCGGTGTTGCGGGTGCGGCTGGTGGGCTTGATGCGATAGGCGCGCATCAGGTCGAAGGTGGTGGCGGTGCGCTCGCGGATGAGGTCGCTGTGGAGCACCTGCAGCAGCTGTTCGGCGTCCTCCTCGTCGCCCAGGGCCAGGATGTCGTCGCGGCCGGTGCTCTGCTCGCTCAGCAGAGCCTTGCTCACCGAGTTGGTGATGGCCGGGAAGAGGATCACCTCGCTCTTGTACAGGGGCCTGATGAGGAAGGCGGCGGCCACACCGGCCACCATGCCCAGCAGGGTGATGCCGAGGATGAGGCGGCGGCGGTCCCAGAGGAAGAGCACCAGGTCGAAGCTATCGTCCGGCCTGGCGCTGCGGGCGTCGGTCATGGAGGGGGCTGTGGAAAAGGAGGCCTAAAGTACGGGTTCGCCCCGGCCCGGGAGCGGCGCACGCAGTTCGCGCAGGTCGGCGGCGCGCAGCGTGCGCGTGGCCAGCGCCAGCGCGATGGCGGCCACAGGAACACCCACGAGCACCACCGGCGGCGGGGCGTCCAGCGCCGCGAGCCCCAGCGCCACCGCCGACAGGCCGGCGGCATAGAGCAGTGGGCCGCCCCAGGTGGAACGGCCACGCGGCATCCCGAAGCGACGTACGGCCAGCACCGCCTGGGCGATGGCCATGGCGGCCTGTGTGAGCAGGCTGGCCCAGGCGGCCCCCAGCCCCTGGTACCGGGGGATCAGCCACAGGTTGAGGACCAGGTTGGCCACCATGCCCGCCGCCGCCAGCCGGTTCAACGTCCGCAGGTCGCCACCGGCGGTGAGCAGCGTGCCGAAGACGTAGGTGGTGCACACCGCCACGAAGGAGACCCCGAGGACCGCCAGCACGGCCGCGCTCTCGCTCACATGGGCCGTGTAGCGAAGGGCCATCACCTCGGGCGCCAGCAGCACGGCCAGCATGGCCAGCGCCAGCGTGCCCGCCCACACCAGGCGGAAGGCCAGTCCGGCCAGCGGGGCCACCGGGGCGCCCTCGCCCAGCAGCCGGCTGAACATGGGCAGCAGCAGGCCGGCCAGCAGGTAGCCCAGCATGTTGAAGGCCTCGAAGAAGCGGAAGGCCTGCGCATAAATGCCGGCCTGCAACGGACCGTCGGGCAGCAGGCGCTCCAGCATCACGGTGTCCGTGCGGTAGTAGAAGGTCATCAGCAGCACCAGCAGGGCGTAGGGGAAGCTGCGGCGCAACAGCCCGCCCGCCTCGCGCCCCGGCCAGCGGGGACGCAGGCTGCGGGTGCGCTGGCGCACCAGGGCCCAGGCCACGCCCACGGCCACCACGTACACGGCGGTCTGCGCCTGCACGAACCAGAGGATGGGCAGCGGCGCACCGGGACCGCGGCCCCACAGCAGCCAGCCCATCAAGGCGATCAGCAGGGCGCGGTCCAGCACGCTCAACAGGCTGTCCTGCGCGTACCGCTGACCCGCCGCCACGGCCCCGCGCAGGAAGAGCAGCAGGGCCGCCAGGGCCTGGTTCACGATCAGCCAGCCCAGCACATGGAGGTGGGTGCCCTCGTAGCCCAGCACCAGCGCCGCCACCAGCGTCACCACCGCGTACAACGCCACCAGGGCGGCGCGCACGCCCAACAGGCCGGGCAGTTCGGCGGCCATGGCCCCCGGCTCGCGGGCCAGCCGGCGGGTACTGTGGTTGGTGAGGCCCAGGTCCAGCAGGATGTTGAGCAGGAAGCTCAAGCTCAGCAGGGCTGCGTAAGTGCCGTAGGCGGCCGCGCCCACACGCTCCTGCACGGCGGCGTCGATGCCCAGGATGTAGAAGGGCTTCACCAGCAGGTTGAGCACCACCACCAGGGCCAGGTTGCGCAGAAAACGGCCTTGCATCCCGGCGAAGGTGCGAAAGGTGGGGGAAGGAGCGCCATCCGGCCGCAGCGGGACGAGCTGTCTCTGCACGAATGAACGCCCCTCCTGCGCGTGGAACGCTCCACGCACCGGGCAAGGAGGGGTCCGCCGTCGCTTCGCTATGGCGGACACTGCTGGGGGAGGCTTCAACTCAGTCAGGCCGCATACTTGATGAAAGCAGAAACCACCCCGTACCCCTCCTTGATGGGAGCAGCGAGCGATCGCTGCTCAGGAGGGGGCTTGAGGCATCCCACAGGGCGGGACAAGTCGTGCTCATGCGCCCCAACGCCAGGGGCCGCCCCGCGATCGCGAAGCGGCCCCTGACCCATGTTGTGCACAAGCCTATCGCGCCACCTTCACCGCCTTCTTCACCACGAAGCTGTCGTTGAGGTACAGCGTCACGTGGTAGGTGCCGGGCGCCAGATCCGTGGTGGTCCAGTCGTGGGTGTAGGCACCGGCCTCACGCACGGCCTCCTCCAGCACCTCCAACCGCTTGCCACTGGCATCGCTCACCTCCACCCGCGTGCGGCCCGGCGTGGCCAGTGTGTACCGCAGCTGCGTGTGGTCCGCCACCGGGTTGGGCACGATGAACAGATCGGTGCGCAGGGCCTCACCTGCACCTGCTCCTGCTCCTGCCCCTGCGCTCATGCCGCGCCCATCCGTGCTGCCGTGGGCCGCGCAGCAGGTGGCGAGGTCTTGTTGGAGGGTGGCGATCTGCTGCTGGAGCTGAGAAGCTTGGTCCTGCAAAGTGTTCAGCTCGGTCGTGTGTTCGTTGCTCGCCCCAACGAGAATGGGGATCAGACCGTCGCTATTCACGGCCTTAAGCTCACTGCAGGGTGGATCACATTGCCCAGCGTGTCCAACTCGGCCGGATGGTTCACGGTGCGCACCAAGTTGGGAAGTACGGCTTGGAGATCACCGGCCATGATGCCGTCATGAAATCCCTCGGGCAATCCCAGTTGTGGATAATCTCCTGTCCGGAACTGGTAGCGCTTCGGCTGCAATTGGGCCAGGATATTGGACGCATTCAGGAGGTCCGTAACATTCTGCTTCAGCATGGCGTCAGAGATCTGCCAAACGCCAGCCGTGTGGAGCCCTGCACCCACGAAGTAGGCCGCCCATCGGTTGGGGTAGTTCGCGTGTTGCACGCTCCCGTACACGCCGGCCAACAGTACCCCACTGCTCGAGTCGCTCGGCGTGGTGTGCACGTAGCCATGTACGCCGAAGCCCTGGGTGGTCGGTAGCCCACTGCTATAGCCCTTCACCCCGTAGGCATTGGTGGCCTGCTCGGAGCCGTTCTGGGTGTCTCCATAAACACCCATGTTGTCCGTAGTGGTCTTGCCGGTGTTGAGCCAGCCACGACCATACACACCGAAGTTCTTCACGGCCCCATCATACGCACGTGCATGCACCCCGTAATGTTCGTTCCCCGAGGTCTGGCCACTGGCCGTCTGCACAATGCACTTCACGCCGATGTTCTCCGTACCGCTGTTATTCCCGAAGGTGGACACCTGAATACCCAGATCGCTGGACGAGGTGTAGTTACGAAGTACGTCCAACTTGGCTTCCGGTGAACTGTCCCCGATACCTACGTTCTCCGCATCATCCGGGCAGGCGCTGTTCGCCGCACCGACCGCGGTGATCACGTGGTTCGGCGATGTGCCGCTCATCGTCCATTCGCAATTGTCGGACAGGTTGGGCAGGCTGCGCCAGTGCAGACGCCCATCGTTGTCGGTCACCACAAAGCGGTCCAGCTCCTGGTTCTCATAGTCCGGCACCAGCCTACGGATCATCACGGTGCGGTCCAACACGTCCAACCGTTCATCTGGCGTGGCGCTCTGGCCGAACCAGTCGCCGATGCCCACGAACACCTCCGACCCGCTGTCGTGCGGATAGAGCTGCATGGCCTCCAGGCCCTCCATGGAGTTGCTGCCCGTGGGGTTGGAGCTGCTGTACTCCGAGGTGAAGATGAAGCGCATCCGATCACTGAGCCAGGTGCCCGGGTTGTCGCTCCACTGCACAATGGCGTCAGTGTAGTCGTTCAGCTCACCGGATTCCGGCTCCTCGGGGTTGTCGTAGGTGTACTTCTGCCCGATGTACATCTGGTCGCTGTTGCCCGTGAAGGTGACACCGTTGCGCATCCACGGCCGGTAGCCGATGCCCTGGAACCCGTTGGCCCCGGGCTCCGCCAAATGCAACCGGCTGAAGGGGCCCGGACCGTTGTCCCAGAAGTAGCTGCTGGGGCTGATGCCCACAAAGCCCGCCGTGGGTAGCGAGCTGAAGCTCCCGATGTCGTAGGGGCTCTCTTCGTTAACCACCAAGCGGACTTTATCGTAAGTGCGTAACGTGAGACGTTCCGCATCCGTGGTGCCCACGAAATCCAGAGTGTAATCCGTAGTGCCATTCCCAGGCAACACCCAAGGGGTCTGGGCGTTCCCGGCAATGGCTCCCAGGAACAGTGTCCCTGCAATAACGATCGTTCTCATGGTCTTGGTTCTGTGCCCAAGCCCTCCTTCTCACTTGATGAACCGCACAACCACCCGTTGACCATCGATCATGGCAACCACCGTGTAGTGACCCTGAGCAAGGCTACCCGGAACATCGACCGACCCTGTCGCAGTGGAAAGAAAATCCGGCTGCCAAACCACCCTGCCAGCTGCATCGAAAAGAAGCAAGGTTTCCAATGGACGGCTGCTGCTCCAACTGACCTCCTCCGGGGTGGCGGTCAAGTGCAAATAGCCTCCAGGCTGCTCAGTGATCGCCTCGGCGATCAACGGGGTCACTGATACCGCATCGATGTAATAGTAGGCCTTGGGCTGTGGGAATAATGGGGGCAGGTCGATCCCATTCACCTGTGGGTCGTCCAGGAAGGTACCGATCACCAGCCATCGTTCATTGCCCTGTGCCACCAACGTATCTACCAGCTCCACCCAATTGGTGTCCACCAGGAACGAACTGTTCGGATCCCGCAACTCCACCTGGGGAGTGACCCCGAGCACCGTGGTGTGCGGCTCGTGGACACTGTCCGGCCCGAAGTAGACCCCGATGTGATCGATGGCTCTGCGGTGCCCCTTCGGACGTGCGCAGAATAAACTAACCCGATACGATCGACCCGCCTCCAAGCCGGTGGCCAATTTCGAGGTGATGTAGTCACGTGCGCTTCCAAGACTATCCGTCCCGTACCAGTGAAAGCCGCCAGCAAAGCGACTCCCATGGTATGCCGTCCGAAACCCCTTCGCTTGAATCCCGGGATCCGAAGGGTCCATGAAGGTCCCACAGGGCTCCACTGTGTCACAATCGAAAATATCCGGCGTCGCTAGGTTTGCACTGAACCAGCCGACCGCTTCCTCGAAGGGCGGTTGATACAAGTTACAATGGGTGGTGTCCTCGAAGCTGGGGTTACTCACGAGGTTCTGAGCCGTCGCCATCGCGGCGAGGGCCAGGTTCATCAAGTGAAGAAGGAGAGCCCGATGCATGTTCAACTTCTTGTTCTTCACTCCGCCCCTTTCGGCACAGGAAGGACATGCCCGACCCTTGGTCGCGCTGCCTTCGCGCACAGCACCTGGTGCTGCGGGTGCTCACCGCCGCGGGCCGGCGTGCGGCTGTTCCGGCCCGGGTCGGTACTTTTGTGCTCGCTCGTGTTCATGTTCCTAAGCCTTATTGATCCGGCATCGAAGTAGCGGACGATCGGCACGATCTGTGGATCTTGCCATGGTATGAGGGAGAATGATTCAAGGAAACTGACGATGCCCGCGC
>JACTMO010000007.1 GCA_014584605.1 Bacteroidota bacterium
CGGTTGGGAATTTGTATTTCCGGCCAAAGGCTCAAAGGCCGCATTTGCCAAGGGCGCAATTGGCACCGACGATGTTCGGGGGTAGGCTTGCCCATAACGAAAGGGTTACTGAAACGCATGATCAACCAACGGATCAAGAGTGATGCAGAAGCAGAACATCGGTGACCTGCGCGGTCACCTCTTCGACGCGATCGAACAACTCAAGAGCGGCCGTATGGACGTGAAGACCGCTCAAGCCGTGGCCCAGCTGGGGGATGTGGTGGTGCAGAGCGCCAAGGTGGAGGTGGACTTCCTGAAGCTGTCCGGTCAAGCGCGCAGCGAGTTCCTTCTGCTCGAGGACGGCGGCAGCGGCGGCACCACGCCTTCCAACGAACCGCGCCCGGCGCTGGCCATCGGCGAGCACACCACGATCCGTGACCGCTACGGCAAAGTGGGCGACCGCTACTACAGCGCCGTGGTGACAGACCGCGGCGAGCGCAAGCTCGTCGAGGTCAGCTGGCGTAGCCTGAAAGAGACCCTGGGTGGCCTGGAATGTGTGCCCGTGTATGCCGACCGCGCTGAACTCGAGTCGGCGCTGATCCCCGTCTGACCCCATGGAGAAGCACCTGATCATCATGACCGTGTGCACGCGGGTGGAGCCCGACGTGAACGTGGTGACCAAAGCGCTGGAGCTGGCGCGGAACCTGAAGGCCAGGCTCTGGATGCTGGACGCCAAAGGCGGCCGGCGGGCCCTGCAGGGCGACCACGTGCTGCAGATGAACCCCGGCGACTACACCACCGCCGCCCGGAACGGGCTGCTGTACATCGAGCTGGAGCCGGCGGCCTTCCCCAGCCGTGGGCCCAAGTGGGCCTTTTCGCCGGGCCTGGACGAAGGGACCGGCCTGCCGGTGGTGATGGAGCGGTACGAGGAGGCGTTCGTGAAGCGCAGCTACGCCGGGGACGGCGGCGGGCAGACCGCCCTACCTGTCAAGGCCTGATGCGATGAGCCGGAACCAGGGGACCTACCGGCTGCAGGACCTGCGCGAAGGCGTGGTGTACCGCGACGTGCTGAGCGGCTACCTGGTGCTGGTGACCCGCACGGGGCCACCCGCCCGCGGGCTCCTATGGAACCCGGTGAAGGGCGAGCACCAGGCGGTGGACCTGCACGACCACCAGCTCGTGGAAGCGGGAACGCCCACGGCGTTGAAGGCGGATACACGGACGGACCAGGGGCGCCACGGATGAGCCGGCGCAAGCGGAGCTGGACCCCGCCGAGCACGGAGGTGGGTGGCCCGGACACCGGGATGTGGGTGGTGGTGGCCACCCTTTCGCTCCAACGTCGATCTCACGTGCATGCGGTGCCCGTGCTGGGCGATCGCCTGATGCTGGGGATGCGCCGCTACCAGACCAAGGAGGAGGCCATGGCGGGTGCCGGGCATCATGCGGCCGTGCGGATCGGTGGTGGCTGGGCTTTGCACCTGGAGAGCGGCGAGACGGTGCGCATACACCCGATGAACGAAGGGCGATGATGCCTTGGGCGCCCGGGCGGGCTCTCCGCTGTATCTCCCGCCGGCTGCGTGGTCCTCGCCGTCGGGAGGATGCCGCTGCGATCCCTGGGATGACGACCCCAGCACCGAGGACGACACGCCGGACTACGGCGGCAGCTTCGATGGCTTCACCGTGTACAGCGATGCAGACCCTGGGCTATGAGCACGCTCTTACTACCTCCTGCCTCTCACGCCGTGGTCCCTTACCAGGGGCCACGGCCGGAGGCCACTTGCCTTGCCTGGATCATGCTGCAAAGCCGCCACGGTAAGGAGTACCACCGGTATGTGGTGGGCTGCCTGGCCTACCATCCGAATGACCTGAGCGACCCCCACAGCAGGCTTGGCCGCTGGGTGCGTCGTCTGGCCCTACGCACTCCGCTGGGCTACATGATGCACAGCGTTGCTCTAGATGCCCAATGGAAGGAGCGCCGAACGCTGACCGACCTGCAGCGCTTCCGCCGGAAGATGGGCCAGGTGCTGCGGGCCTATGAAGAAGAGAAAGCGAAGGCGCTCCGTGGAGAGCTGGGCCTGCCTGAGCTGGCCCTTGAGCGCCTGGAGGAAGAGCTGGAGCAGGCCTGGCAGAAGGCCGAGCGGATCTACGGCTGCAAACGGGAGGACTTCCACATCCATCCTTGACCCATGGAGCACGTGTTCCCTCCCTCCGATGCGCCGGTCGGGTTCTGCCTGCTGGAACGTCCGTACGGCACCGTGGTGACGGTGACCGTGGATGAATTCGCGGCGTGGGTGTTCGAAGGCCGGACCGTCCGCAGCCACCACCTGTGCCTGGATGGTGGCCAGGCCTCCTCGGAGACCGGTTACCGCAGCCACTACTTCCACGACCCGAACCCGGCGATCACCGAGGGCGAGCTGGTGCGCTTCGCCCTGTTGTACGCCGAGGAGCGGTTCAACGAACTGCACCCGAAGCGGCAGCTGGAGCTGTTCGCTTAGTACCCCCGCGTACCTCAGCGTACCTCAGGGCGTACCTCTTCCCTTCCGATGGCCGTGTTCCTTTCGGCCATGAATCAGCTGACCCCCTACCTGGAGAAGCACACCGTGCTCCTCTTCATCCAGGACCGCACCGCCGGTGACCGCCGCGTGCAGCGCCTGACCGATGGCCGAGGCACGGCCAAAGACCTGCGCTCCGTCTACTACGACCTGTGCGACCGCGTACTGGAGGAGTTCCCTCCTTCCCGGTACGGCCTGGATATCCCCGACCTGGAGCGGGTGGTGCTGCAGGTGCTGGACCCGCTGCACGAGACCTGGCCGGAGCACCCCCGGCGGCTTTGGCGGGAGTGGCCGCACTGGGACCCCCGGCTGCACCTTCCGTAGGATCCCAGATCCGGGCTGTTACGGGTCAGGGGCCGGAACGGCGTTTCGGCGTGCATCCTTGAATTCTGGTGAGTTGACAATAGCTGTCAAATGAAGCCCCCGAAGCTCCGGAACGGCCCGCCGCTGTAGGCGTTGACAGTTTGACAAGACAAGAAATTGACGTTTTTGACGACAGGCCCTGTCAGCGGGGCTGTCAACAGCTGTCAACGGACGGTCGCTGACGGCTGTCAACGCCCGTGGCCGTAGGGATGGATGCCGGTTGACGGGGGCCGTTGACAGCCTTGACAGCAAAAGCGGTCCACCGCCGTTTTCGGCACATCGCGCCAGCGGCGGCCGAAGAGGCAGGATCCCAACAATGCACCGTGGACAACGGTGCCGCCTGTTCCCGCCGCCAGGCCCGGTGCCGCTGTTGTTTTGTGGTGGCTCGTCGCGCTCTGGGGCATCGTGCATGCGATGTCCCCCACCACACCCCAGCCCATTGCGATCTACCTGAAGCCGTACGTGCGGAAGTTCGTGCTGGCCCGCCTGGCCGGTAGCGACCGCTACTTCACGGCCGAGGACCGGATGCTGTGGCAGCGCCTGCAGGACAATCTGATGGGCCGCCAGCTGGTGCGCGTGGAGCCTGACGACCTGGGGGCGGTGCCCCGCCAGCGCGTGGTGCTGGTGGTGCGGCCGAACCGCCGGCGTGAGTACGACCTGAGCCACTACAAGCACCGCTACGTGGCGGCCGCACTCACCCGCGCCTACCTGGACGAGATGTGTGCCTGGGTGGACTGGCACTGGCCGCGGGCCAATTGCCGGATCATCGACAGCCTGGACCTGTTCCGCGAGCGGTACGCGGTGACAGAGGAGGACCATCCGCTGAGCACGGCAGAGCGCGTGTACCGGCTGCACCGTCGCCGGCGCACGCGGGTGAAGCGGTAAACGGTTCCTTGTGGCGGCCTGGTGGCCGCCATGCCTTTGCAGGGTGATCCCGGCCATCCCCCATTTCGGAGACAGGAACTACACCGGCATCTGCCACGTGGACGTGGTGGATGTGGAGGACGTGGAGAGCGTGGCCGACGAGCTGGCCGGCAACGTGGCCAGCGTGACGCTCAAGACCGGCAAGAGCTGGACGCGGGTGTACCTGGAGGATGACGGTGGCCGCATGCTGGACAAGTGGGTGACCGATGGCGGGGCCCAACGCAGCGAGGCGATGTTGAGCGGTGCGATCGCGCGCGACCGCCTGGCCTTGATGCCCCACCTGTGGCGCGCCAAGGCCCGCCGGTGTCTGGCCCTGGCCCGGACCCGCAACGGTGACCAGCTGCTGTTGGGCCGCAAGGAGACGCCGGCCATGCTCCTGGTGAACACCCGCCGCATCGGCGATGGCGGCAGCATGGAGAGCGAGCGGAACGAGTATGTCCTGGACATCCGCCTCACGCGCCGCTTGCCGGTGCCGTTCTACGGCGGCACGCCGCCCACGCCCGGCGTGCCGCAGAGCTGCCCCATGCTCAGCGAGCTGATCGATGCGGCGACCTGGGCCACCATCGAGGGTGAGCTGAGCCCGGCACAGCTGGCCGCAGCGCAGGCGAGCCTGTGCCCAGTGCCGCCCACGCTGTGCGACCAGGTGGATGCGGCGATCGTGCTGCCGGTGCCGGGGTCGGGCGGGATCGTGGTGAGCGGGGCGGGCGACCCGGATGCGGATGGTGTGTACCCGGAGACCGGCACCGCCAACGGGCGGCCAGGATACGAGCTCGGCAACGGCTGGTTCAGCATGTGGTCCGGCACGAACTGGTTGATCACTGACGGTGCTGTGTACTACGTCGGTGTGGAGGATGTGCCCACGCCCGACCTGGTGACCACCTGGAACGCACTGACAGCGCCCGCCCCTGCCCCGTCGGTGACCACGACACCAGGCGCGCCCGGCGATGCCACCGACCTTACCGACTGCTTCAGCCCCGAGCAGGCCGAAGTGGTGCTCGGTGAATTGATGGGCAGCATGGACGGCGCAGACATCTACGCAGCCATGAGCCCGACCCAGAAGGGTGAGATCCCTCCCGGCCAGGTGCAGCTCGTGGACGAGGACATGAACCCGATCGGTACGCCCTTGGACGTATCGCCGGAGGAGAGCTTGACCCTGGAAGCTCCGGATGGCGTGGTGCACTCGAAGAACAGCCTGGGCACCACACTGGTGAGCACAGCCGTGCGCAGCAACGGCAGCGCCGATGCCGCGATCCCCGACACCACGATCACCCGTCCGGATGGCACGACCGCCGAGCATCCTGCCGGTGTGGACCTGGATGTGCGCGATCTGCGCAGTGGCATTGTGTACAACAACGGGTTCATCCTCGCCAGTGGACAGACAACCGTGCACCGCACCGGTGATGAGGGGACGATGCGCGCCAATGGGCTCTTCAGCTACACACGCCCGCTCTATCCCTTGAGCTACGCCGAGTTGGCCGGCTTCACCACGTTGATCGCCAACAACAGCCACGGCAACACGTTACGATTCACCGATCGTGCCGGCGCAGCTGCAGCCACGAGCGGCAACCGCGTGGTGCAGGACCACTGGACCGGATGGGAGTACTACCTCGCTGGCACCCTGCCGGCGCTGACCACCTGGAACAACGCGATCGATGCGGCCGAGTCCAGCACCGTGGAGAGCAGCACGGACTGGCACCTCCCCACGGACAGGCTGCTGGACACGATCACGGATGATAGCCGGACCAGCTCGCTGAACTACGGGCCCTTCCTGATCACCACGCCATTGTGGACAGCAACTACGCGTCCTGATGACAGCACGGTGGCGCGTGTGTTCCGCCCTGACCTGGGCAGCCTGTTCGGCAACCTGGCCAAGACGGCAGCCACCACGTGCAGTTACATCCTGTGCCGCCGCTTCGCATGAGCGCGAACCGGTAAACGGTTCCTTTCCGGCACCCTCGATGCCCCGGAACATTGCGGTCCCAAACGATCGCATCGCGAGCCACGAACGTCAGAGCCCATGATCAAACGCGTCACCACCGTCATCGTCGGAACCAACCGGGACCTTCTGGTGAGCAACCGCCGCTTCCCTAGTGGCAAGCTGGTGCTCAACCTGAACACCGGTGAGATGCGACGCGGCCCCGGCACCTGGCCGAACTGCAAGCCGGTGTCCTCCCTGGACTTCGCCGATGTGACCGTGGCGGCCGCCACCACAGCCGACGTGACCATCTCCACCGCGCTCGTGACGGGAGAGGAGATCGACGGCGTGACGCTGACCGCCGGCATGCTGGTGCTCGTGCACAAGCAAAGCAACCAGGCGCAGAACGGCATCTATGTGGTCGGCACGACACCGGCCCGCGCGACCGCCTACAGCACGTACGCCTCGCATGCCGGCATCCACGTGAAGGTGAGCGCCGGTTCGGTGAACGCGAACAAGCAACTGGTGTGCACCAGCAGCACCACCGGTACGCTGAACAGCACGAACATCGACTTCGCCTACGTGCACTCGCCGCTGCAGCGCGAGATCGCCCGCGCCATCAGCACGGGCAGCGCCGGCGACACCCTGCGTCTGCTTGCGCTGGACACCGACGACAGCCTGGTGGTGGTGACCGGCAGCGGCCTCAAGACCTACGTGAACCTCTGATGAAGAGCCTGCTGCACGAGCTCGCCTGCGGCATCTGGGCCATCCGCCCGGATGTGGCGGACAGCTTGATGCCGCGTGTGCAGGAGATCTTCATCGGCCATCGGGACCGTGGCGCCTATCATGCGGCCCTGGCCACCGAGCGTCGCCGAAGCGACGTGGAAGCCATGGCCGAGGCCAACGTCCGGTTCGTGAGCCCCGACGGGCACGAACAGTACGTCGAGGTGGGCGCCGAAGTGAAGGCCGAGCAAGACATGGTGGCCGTGCTCGACATCGCCGGGCCCATCATGAAGAACGCGATGTGCGGCACGAGCATGAGCAGTGTGGCGCGCTGGATGGCCGACTTCGAAGCCACCCGCGAGGTCACCGGTGTAGTGCTCAACATCGACAGCGCCGGCGGCAACGGCTATGCGATGCTGACGCTGACGGACCAGATCGAGAAGATGTCGAAGCCCGTGGTGGCCATCACCCAACAGGGGATGGCGTGCAGCGCGGCCTATGGCATCGGCGCCAGCTGCGACCGCTTCCTGAGCGCGAACGAGCTGGACGAGTTCGGCAGCATCGGCACCTACGTGCGCGTACCGGACTTCAGCGGGTTCTATGAGAAGGAGGGCATCAAGATCCACGTGGTGAAGGCCACCCGCAGCGGTGCCAAGAACAGGGACTTCGACGAGATGCTGAAGGGCGACCCCAAGGACCCCGGCAACAAGCACTACGACGCCCTGCGCAAAAACTACATCGACCCCTTCAACGACGGGTTCATCGCCCTGGTGCAGCGCAACCGCGCCCAGGTGAAGGACGAGAACGAAGTGCTGGCCGGCCGTGTGCTGTTCGCCAAGGACGCCATGGCTGCAGGCCTGATCGACGAGACCAACCAGACCATCGCCGGGGCGATCGCGCAGGTGCGCGACCTGGCCAAGAAATCCTGATCACCACCCAAAGACCATGCTGTTCAAGTCCAAACTCCGCAAGCTCGAAGCCTTCGTGGACACGAAGGCCGATGAGCGAAAGCCCGCCCAGCTGGCCGAAGCTCAAGCCGAGCTCGACAGCATGAACGCCGGGTTGATCCTGGTGCCCAAGACGGACACCATCAAGACCGCCGAGGACCTTCAGAAGCACCTGGACGACCAGGCCGCCGCTCTGAAGGCCGCCCAAGAGGCTGAGACGAAGACCAAGGGCGAGATGGAGACCATGCGCGGCACCCGCGTGGTGGACCACGCCCGCCAGACCGCCGACAAGAAGAAGGGCGGCGACGACCTGGGCGAGCGCAACGCGGCCAAGGAGGCCGAAGCCGCGGTGCACAACCCGGACGCCCCCTGGAACGCCATGGCCGACGAGATGGGCTTCACCGTGCCCACGGCCGCCGGCACCCCCGCCACCGAAGACCAACCCAACAAGGACGACAAGTGATGAAGCCCTACACCCTCCTCAAATACACCCTGCTCACGGCCGTGGCCTTCTTCGTGGGTATGGCCCATGCGGCCGGCGCTCCGGTCGTGGACTGGGCCGCAGCCCTCTGGTCGTCCGCCGACCGGCTGACGAGCTACGCCGTGATGAGCGGCGCGAGCATCACCGCGTTCAAGACCGAGTTCGGCGCATACTACCAGCCCAGGGGCCAGAACGCCGAGCGCTTGCGCAAGCTGCTGATGCAGAACAGCACGCCCTTCGACAGCCAGTTCGAGCTGATGCCGATGAACGGCGACGTTCTGGAGACCGGCCTGATGAGCCATGGCCGCGTGCTGCAGGCCTTCAAGCCGAAGTGGAGCCCCCTCGGTCAGCTCGCCGGCACCCCGCGCAAGACGGCTCTCCGTCGTGTGAAGGTGAACGTGGAAGAGATCCCCGACCAACTGGTGAACACCTGGCTCGGCTTCCTGGCCGACGCCGAGGGCAAGGACCCCAACATCAACCGCGCCACCTGGCCGTTCGTGCGCTGGTACGTGGAGATGTACCTGATCCCGCAGGCCAAGCAGGACCAGTATTACGAAGCCTACTACGGCGTGTGGGCCGACCCCGGTACCGACGCCACCCCGAGTGCGGAAGGTGAGGCATTGGACGGTATCATGTTCCAGGTCAACACCGACGTGGACAACGGCGACATCACGACCATCGCCACCGGTGCACTGGAGACGGACCCTGAGGCCTTCCTGGAGCAGGTGGAAGCCTTCGCCGAGCAGATCGACAACCGCTACCGCGGCATGCCGCTGGTGATCAACATGCACGACTCCTTCGCGCAGCTCTTCAAGCAGGGGCTGGAGGAGAAGAACATGCTGAAGCCGAGCGAGGTGAAGCTGATGGGCCAGAGCATGTACGAGCTGCCCAAGCGCACCAACATCAAGGTGCTCGGCCACTTCAACTGGCTGCAGGGCGTGGGCGGCGCACCGAGCGAGAAGTTCCTGTGCGCGCCTCCGGGCATCCTGAAGAAGGCCGTGCGGACGGGGAACAAGGAGGATGGTGCCATGCGCATCGAGCAGGTGGACTACACCCTGAAGCTCTTCAACGACTGGCACATCCTGTACACGTACATGGACCCCCGCGTGGTGTTCACGAACGACCAGGAGCTCGACTTCGGCATCTCCTAAGCCCCCCAAAACCCATGGCTGAACAGACCAAAGAGCAGATGCTCGCCGAGATGGCCGAGCTGAAGAAGCAACTCGCCGCCGAGAGCAAGCGCGCGGACAAAGCGGAGAAAGCCGCGGCCGCCGGTAACGGCGACCAGGTGAAGACGCTGAAGGCCCAGCTGAAGGCGACGACCGAGGCTCTGAAGGTGGCCGAGGCCACCAAGCCCAAGAACGCCAAGCCCACCGTGGAGGTGGAAGGCGCCCACTACGAAGTGGTGTCCGGCGAGCGCCGCAACGGCAAGGTGACCACGCGCGACGAGCTGGCCAAGGACCTGGAGCGCTGCGCCGAACTCGTGCGCATGGGCAGCGGCCTGTTGCGCAAGGTGAACATCTGAGCACCATGAAGCACACCATCCTCTTCGCGCTGGCCGCCCTGGTGGCCGTCAGCGCGCCTCCGGTGCAGGCCACGCACCACACGACCGCTGCCGAGCAGCAGGCCGCGATCAGCACGCACCACGCCCAAACGGCCGGTGATGCGCTGGTGATCACCAACACCACCGCCGCCCTTGAGCTGGTGGCCACCGAAGCACCTGCCGCCCAGGCGACGCAGGTGCTCGAGGCCGGCTGCTGCGACCAGGGCTACGAGGTGAAACCCAACACCAGCTCGTACACCGCGGGCTGCTGCGACCAAGGCTACGAAGTGCGGCCCATGCTGCCGGCGCTCGTGGCCTTCGCGTTGCTGCTGGCCGCCGCGGTATACGCCCGGTTCTTCAACACCCGCCCCGCATCATGGACCTGATCGACCTGAGCAACCCCACTATCAACCGCCCCGGCATCGGGAGCAAGGTGTGGATCGCCGAGCTGGCGCACATCACCACCTTCGGGGCCTTCGCCACGAACACGAACCCCGGCGATGAGTTCCGCATCACCGGCGACCACGTGTTCGACACCGGCAAAGGCTTCGTCGCCTGGGAGACCGAGGACGATGTGGCGAACCTGAAGATCCCGGTCACGGGTGCGACCAGCTCGCTGGGCTACAAGCCCGAGATGAGCGTGTTCCTGCCCGGTCTGGACCCGGCCCGCCTCTGGAGCGCCGTGCAGAACAAGAAGCTCATCGTGCTGGTGAGCGCCTTCGGCTGCGGCGCCGGCCAGTACATCCAGCTGGGCGATGAGTGCAACCCGGCCCGCTTCATGCCGAGCGACGGCTTCAACAGCGGCACTGCCGGCGGCAACGACGCCCGCGGCTTCACGCTCAAGATCGGGTCCAACTTCAGCGTCTACGCCTACGAGGGCGACGTGACCCCGTACCCGTGATCACCACGCCACACCCATCACGCCCATGAGCGAACAGAAGCCCCTCAAGAAGCTGGAGAACGTCCAGAACCCCGAGCGATTCGTGACCAAGCCCGGCGACGCCTACGTCCACAACGGCCGCGTTGTGGACCTGCGCAAGATCGACACGGCCGCAGCCGAAGCGCTGGCCAACGACCCCATCTGCAAGTTCCTGCAGTGGGCCGACCCGAACAAGCGACCCAAGGACCAGCGCCAGCCGATGCCCGTGCCCGAGCCGGGCAAGCCGGCCAAAGCGCCCGCGGGCGACGGCAAGTAGCCACAGCTTATCCCATGCGCGAGGGCCACTTCGGTGGCCCTCGTTGTTTTTCGTACGTTCGCGTCGGAGACGTACTGGAATCGGATGGGTCCGCCCCGAATGCTCAACGGTAGCGTTCGATGCAGGGGCCGTCATGGCCGCGAACTCATCCGAGTACGTCTCCAAACCTCATCGGCGCTACCGCCATGGACGCAATCGAGATCGATCCCACCCTGCAGGAGCTGGTGCATCGTTTCTTCCCGCGCGGCAGCGCCGGCGACGAGAAGCTCATGATGAAGACCACTTCCGAGCTGCACGCCGTCCTGGACGAGCACATGCCCGGACGTTGGAAGGCGACGCAGCTGGCCAGCACCCTGGACGCCGGCGGATATGACCGCCGCCTGGTGGGCGACGAGCTGCGCTGGCTGGTGCTGCCCAAGGGGTAAACCGTTCCTTTCCCGCGGGGGGCCCGCCCGTCACCTTTGGCGACATGCGGGCCGATGCCATCCATGTGTGGCTGCACACCAGAGGAGCCTATGCCGATGGTGTGCGGCTGCTTCGCGAAGCCGGCTGCGATGACGAGGACCTGCTGTTCGTGCTGGATCTGGGGGAAACGTCGGTGAGCCGTAAGACGCTCACCGAGGCCCTGCAGCACATTCACGACCAGGTGCTGGAGGCGACCCGCGTGGTGGCCGTCCCGCACGTGCAGGCACCGCCGACCAAGGCCGAAGTGGCCCGTGTCGACGCCGAGCAGGGGCACACCGGTCCCGACCGCTATGCCTTGCGCCAGCTCACGCCCGAGCAAGAGCTGGTGCGCAAGGAGGCCGTCGAGGCCCTGCGCACGATGAGCTACTACCGCTCCCGCCTGGAGACCCTGGCCAGCGACGACGACCGGTTCCGCGATGCCGGGCACATCATTCGCCTCGACCTGCGGGCTGTGCGCGCCTTCGCCCGGCTCGACGCCTGGCTGGCCACCGGCGCCGATCCAGGCACCGACCCTCCTCCTCGAGAGCTGACCGAGGCCGAAATGCGCCTGAAGCTCCGCAGCCTGGCCAGCTCGATCAGTCGCGCCGAACGTGGCACCCGCAAGGTCGATCCGGCCAAGCTGGCCCGTTGGCGCGAGGAGCGCGATACCCTCAAAGGCAAGCTCGATGCTCTTCACGCGTGAAGCCATCCGCATCGGGCAGGAAGAGCAGCTGGAGCATCAGCCCGAAGCGGTCCGTGCCGGCGGCGACTCGCGCCACATCATCGGCCGCAAGCGGGCCACCCTGCAGGAGATCATCGGCACCCTTCGCCCGGACGAGCACGTGCACATCCCCAGCATGGGCAGCTGGAGCATGCACGACATGCTGGACTTCATCCTGGAGCAGACCGGGCCAGCTGACGTGTGGTTCACGTCCTGGACGATCACCGAACGGCCCATGCGCCTGGTCGTCGACCTCCTCGAGCGCGGGGTGATCAGGTCCTGTCGTGCCCTGCTGAGCGAGCGCGTGGAGGCCATGAACCCGGCCGCGCTCCAGCTCACCAGGGGCAACCTGCAGGTGCGGCTGCTGAAGATCCACGCCAAGAGCATCGTCGTCCTGAACGACGCATGGGGCGTGACGGTGGGCGGCGGCGATGCCCAGGGTGTTCGACGGCGCCGAACCCTTCGCCCATGACGCTTGACGATAAGGGGCTCGCCGACCTCGAGTATTTCGCATCGCTGCTCTTGACCGACAGCGAGCTCGACCAATGGCTGGCCGCGCCTGGTGGCACGGTCGAGGCCGCTGTCCGCAACCCGGACAGCCCGATCGGCCGCGCCGTGCGCACCGGACGGCTCAAGACCAAATGCGAAGTGCGCGAGAGCATCCTGCGATCCGCCAGAAACCACAGCAGCCCGGCCCAACAGATGGCCGATGCCGCCCTACGCGCACTCGACAGCCAATGAGCCGCATCACCGACGCCGAGGCCATCATCCAGTGGCTGCAGACCCCATCCGAGAACCGCGCTCCGCTGCCCCCCAAGCAGATGGAGATGCTCAAGCGATGGAACCATGCCGACGACCTTCTTCGTGAGCACCTGAGCCAGCGCAAGGTGGCCATCATGCTCGTGGAGAAGTATGGCTACTCCAAACGAAGCGCGGAGCGCGACATCGAGGGTGCCATGCGCAGCTGGTCCTGGAGGCCCCCGGGCGACAAACGCTACATGGCCGACCTGCTGTACGACTTCCTCCTGGAGACCATGGTGCGTGCCGCCAAGGCACAGAAGTTCGGCGACGTGGCGCGCCTCGCCCGCGAGGCCGTGAACGCCGCCGGCCTCAACAAGCCCGACGAAGGCAAGGGTAAGAGCGGGCCCAGAACGATCATCATCCAGCCGCAGCACAACCCCGAGCTGCTGGGTGTCACCCCCATGCCGGCGCTTACCCTGCAGGAGCTCACCCAGAAGCTCCTCCAGGAGAAGGTCACCCAGGGCTTCGTGGATCATTCCACGGTAGTGCAGATCGCCGATGCAGCCAACGGATGAGACTAGGCGCGTCTACTACAACCGGCCGCAGCTCATAGCTGACGCCGTCGACGCTCAGCATGAGACGGCCATCTGGGCGCGCGGCACAGGCAAAAGCGACGGACGCATCGCCATGCGACTATACCGGTGCATGAACGCGATGCCGCAAGGCCTTGGGGCGATGATCGCCCGATCGTTCCAGCAGATCCTGACACGGACGCTGCCGGCGACCGTGCGGGGCCTGGGCCGCATAGGTCTGGTCTATGGCGAGGACTTCACTGTGCGTGAACGCGGCCCGCGCAGCTGGCCGCTTCCGTTGATGCCGCCGCTGAAGTGGGACACAACGGTGCACTTCCGTGAAGGCTTTGCCCTGGCCCTTGTCTCCCAGCAGAACCCCGGAAGTGCCAACGGCCTGAGCATCGACTGCAGCGTGGGCGATGAAGCGAAATACCTCAAGCGCGAGCAATACGAGGAGGAGTTCATCCCGGCCATGCGTGGCAACAGGGACCGCTTCGGGCACAGTGCCTACCACCAGAGCACGCTGCTGTGTACGGACATGCCCACCACGCCCGAGGCGCGATGGCTGCTCGACAGGGAGGCCGAGATGGACCCGAAGCTCATCGAGGTGATCCTTGCGCACCAGCTGAAGGTGTCCGAGCGGCGCGCGGCACTGGCCAGCGGCAAGCTCTCCCCGGCATCGGCGCGCGTGTACGAGAGCGATATCCGCAGCCGCCTGGCCGTGATCAACGACCTCCGGAAAGGCACGCACTTCTTCAGCATGGCCAACGCGGCCGACAACATCGACGTGCTGGGCAAGAGTTACCTGGTGCGCATGAAGCAGATCCTGCCGGACTACCTGTTCCGCACGAGCATCATGAACATGCGGCCGGACCGAGTCGAAGGCGGCTTCTATCCGGACCTGAACGAGACGCACACCTACATCCCTGACGAGAGCTCGTTCGTGAACAACGCCGGCAAGGACTTCCTGTCCGGCCAGGCTGAGTTCGACGACTGCAGGAAGGATGCCGACCTGGTGCGCGGTCTGCCCCTGGACATCGCCCCCGACTTCGGCAGTTCCTTCAACTGCCTGGTGGTCGGGCAGCTGTTCGACCTGGACTTCAACATCCTGAACCAGGTGTTCATCAAGCACCCGCTGAAGATCCACCACCTGGCCGACCGATTCCACGACTACTACCAGTTCCACAACCCGAGGCACGTGGTGCTCCACTGTGATCACACCATGATCGGTGAGGATGCGGTGCGGGAGTACGGGTTCATCCACGAACTCAAGCGTCAGCTGGAGGCGCGGGGGTGGACCGTGACGCTGCACTACATCGGTCATGCACCTGGGCATCACGAGAAGTATGTCTTCTGGGGCCGTCGCTTCGCCCACGCGGACCCTCACCTGCCTCGCGTCCGGTTCAACGCGCTGAACTGTGACCCGCTGCTTCTCAGCCTGCGACTGGCAGGGGCGAAGCAGACCAAGAGGGGCTTCGAGAAAGACAAGGACGACGAGCGCAACCCCTCCGCTGATCAGGCGGAGACCACCCACCTGTCCGACGCGTGCGACCTGCTGGTGATCGCTCGGTTCCTCGCTCTCGGCAGCTCTGCCTCGTCCGAGGGGGTCGGCGTCATCTTCAGCTGAGCCGACACTGTTCCGCATGTCAACAGCACAGGGGCCACGCCCCGCAATTCGTCGCCGATAAAAGCCGCTACCAAATCCTCCGGGTCGGCGGAAAACGCGCCCTCGATGT
>JACTMO010000023.1 GCA_014584605.1 Bacteroidota bacterium
CTTCGGAGCGGATTGGTTCACCTACGATCCTGCTCAGTCTCCTTCAGAGGAAATCTTCCCTCGAAGATGATGTATCCACGAGGCGAGCAAGTGTAGAGTCGGAGATGGCTGAAGGTAGCCACTGAACGTTGTCGATGTTGGCTTGGATTCGATCGATAGGTCGTTCGGTAGTGAAGGGCGCGCCGCCGGCCCGATGGGAGCAGGGGCGTGCGCGTCACGGCGAGCGGTCTTGAAGGACCTTTCAAGAACGGCGCGCTCATCTCCGCCTCTTCCCGTTCCTACTGAACTTCTCCGCCACTTTCGCATTTATGGTTTTCCGCAAGACAGCCGGCCCTGCCTTTGAGGGGACCTGTCACGCTCTGCGAGATCGCCCTGGCTCAGCTGATCGCCGTCGCTTTCCGATGGTGGCACCCGGAACATGATCAGCTCGACCGATACAGAACGGTCCAGGCGGTTGAGCTGAACACAGCGGATAACGAATCCCGCATACATTGGCTCTGCAACCCAACCGCCATGAAACGCTTTCCGACCCTAGTGCTCGTGCTTCTGGTCCTCATCAGCAGCGTGAGGTCCCAAGTCATCACCATCACCTTCGAAGGCATGCTCAACGGTGCGCCTGTTCCGTTGGACAGCATCCTGGTGATGAACCTGACGTCCGGTGGCGACACTACCATCTACTTTCCTAACAACGTGCTGGTGCTCGACGGTACCACAGGTATAGCGCCGGGGAATCCGTCAGTCATGGCCATGCAGAGTTGGCCCAATCCCTTCGCAGGCAGCACGGAGGTGGCGCTCAGGGCAACAAGTGGCGAACTCCTGCTCACCCTCCAGGATGCCACAGGACGCTGGTTGAAGAGCCATACCCTCGAGGTGGCGGAAGGAGTACACCGCTTCCGTATCGGCTGCGGGCAACCTGGGGTGCACCTGCTGACAGCGCGGCAGGGTGCTGAGAGCCGCACGGTCCGCCTGATGGCAATAGAAGGCCAGGGTGATCCGGATCTGCGGCACAATGGCCTGTGGGCAAGCGGTAGCGCGAAAGACAACCGCTCGTTGTTCACGTGGACGCCCGGTGATGAACTGCGCTACATCGGGCATGCGACGGATGTCGGCATTGTGCATAGCGCGGCCATGGATGAGGTGCCCGTGGCCACTGCTACACGCACATTCGAGCTATTCGCCGGTCTTGTTTGCCCAGGAACCCCCACCGTGACCGACATCGACGGCAACATCTACCCCGTGGTGCAAATAGGGAACCAGTGCTGGATGGCTGCCAACCTGAAGACCACCCGCTACCGCGATGGCATCATCATCCCAAATGTGACTGACAACACGGATTGGACGCAATTGACCAGCGGCGCTTGGTGCAACTACAACAACAGCCCCGGTAACGACACCACATTCGGCAAACTCTACAACTGGTACGCCGCCGCCAATCCCCTCATTTGCCCCCAAGGCTGGCATGTGCCCACTGATGCCGAGTGGCAGCAATTGGAGAGCGCCTTGGGCATGCCGGGCAGTGAATTGGGACAGACATCTTTCCGCGGAATCGCCCAAAACGTAGGTGGTAAAATGAAGACCACTACCTCGTGGAATGCGCCCAACCACGGCGCTACTAACGAAAGCGGTTTCTCAGGCCTTCCGGGCGGCCACCGCGACAGCGGCACTGGCGCCTTCACCACCATTGGCAGCTACGGGAACTGGTGGAGTGCCTCAGAGAGTGGTGTGGAGAGCGCTTGGCGCCGTGTCCTGTACGGCATCATGGTAGGTATCTACAGGGACGCCTATTACAAGAGGAATGGTTTCTGTCTGCGTTGTCTCAGGGATTGACCATTTTTCAATTTGACCCTTTGAATTAGACGGCAGCACGATCTTCCCGTCGAAGACATCGATCACCTGCGGCTTGCCGGTCTCCAGCGTGCCGGCGATGAACGGCGCTGCTCATCTCATTGAACAGCTCCCTCTTGATCATGCGCTATGGAGCGCGCGCCGATCCCGCTCAGGCGGGACAGGATCTGCGGGTCGAAGCCGGTGCTTGAGATCCCGCTAAGGCGGGGCAGGTAGAGCGCGATGAGCTCCTCGCTGGGGATGAGGAGGATGTCTTTTCTTTTAGGATACTATAGATCCGGCGGATCAATGCTTGGATCTTGAGTTTGTGAGTTGTTGGTTTGCGGCATGAGACGGGATGATGCAAGGAGGTTGAACATGGAAGCCCTTCACGAACGAAGGCGGCAGATCGTCCGGTTGCATCGGCAGGGACATGGCCCCATGGCGGTGGCCAAGTTGGCCGGGGTGTCCTGGCCAACGGTGCGGCGGACGATCGACCTATACGAACAAGGCGGCTACAAGGCATTGAAGCCGGGCAAGCGTGGATCAAAGACCGGGGAGCGCCGCAAGCTGAGCTTGGAACAAGAGCGGCAAGTGCGCAAGCACATCTGCGAGAAGCGGCCGGAACAACTGAAGCTGGACTTCGCACTGTGGTCCCGCGGGGCGGTGATGGAGCTGATCGAACGGGAATTCGGCCTGCGACTGGGCGTGCGCACGGTGGGCGACTACCTGCAACGCTGGGGCTTCACGCCACAGAAGCCGATCAAGCGGGCCTATGAGCGAAACGACCGTGCGATCAGGCAATGGAAGGAAGAGGTGTACCCGGGGATCGCCAAGCGCGCCCGTGCCGAAGGGGCCGTGATCCATTGGCTGGACGAGACTGCCGTGGTGAACACCGATGTACGCGGACGCAGTTACGCCAAGCGAGGCCATACGCCGGTGGTGTATACGCCGGGTTCACGGGCCAAGCTCTCCATGATCTCCACGGTCACCAACAAGGGCGAGGCTTGCTGGGAGATCATCGACGGCAACTTCAACATCGAACGGCTCCTTTCCTTTCTGCGGGCGCTGATCAAGGGCAAGCGGCGGAAGCTGTATGTGATCATGGACAACCTCCGTGCGCACCACAGCAGGCCGGTCAAGCAGTGGCTCGCCGAGAATGACAAGCGCATTGAGGTGTTCTACCTGCCCAGCTACGCCCCGGAACTCAACCCGGACGAGCGGCTCAACGCACTGCTCAAGCAAGAACTACGCAGCAAAGTCCCAGAGCGATCCAAGGCCAAGCTCTTGGCCGCCTCCAACCAGGTCATGACGCAACTGGCTGCGGACCGGCCTGTCATCCGATCCCTGTTCCAAGACCCATACGTCCGCTACGCTGCATGAACACTTTGACCCGCCGACTCAATAACTGCACGATGCGATCAGCGACTTCACGATACTTCGCATTGCTCACTTTCCCGGCCACATATTGAATGATCCGCCTATCCGCCGTAAAGACCTTGTTCGGCCGAATGTGACTGACGATCGGAAGACGACCATGATCGAAGTCGGCCTCGGTGAGCGGTATCTCCAGGCCATCCCGCTTGGACTGGCTGGTGATCTGGCACAGCATGATGTCATCACCACCCCAGTCCGCGACAACAAGCGCTGGACGCCGTTTGCTGCCGCTCAGGTCCGAGAAAGGGAAGGGAATGACGACCACATCGCCTTTCATAGCCCCGCCCAGGCTTGGTCCTCCTCCTCATCGTCCCAGTCCTTGCCCAGGCTCGGTTCGCTGGCGATGGTCAAGGCTGCCGTATCATCCAGTAGCTCCTTCAACAGCACCTTTTTCTCCTGGGTGGAGCACTGCCGCACCAAGGCGAGGATCTGGCTGATGGAGACCGGAAGGTTGTGCTCGGAGGCGTGCATGAGTACACGAAGATAATACGAGGGGCACGCCCCAAACACACAAGGCCCCTTGCGGAGCCCTGTGTTCATTGGTTGCCCGATCCGGTCGTCCGTACCGGTCGCCCCGGTGGGTCGACGCTGCGGGTGCGGATCTCCACCGCCTTTTCCACCTTCTCCTTCCCGTTCTTCTCCCGCTCGTCGATCGGCTTGCGGAATTCGATCCGGCAGTCGAACAAGAACAGACTCTCCGTAGCGAGGTCTTGCTTCAAGGTCAAGCGCAACGATCGATACCCTTCACCTACTTGACCCGCCGTATCCAGACTGCCAGCCGCTCGCGGATCTGCTGCAGTGTGTCCGGGTCGATGCTGCCTATCTGCCCCTCGATCCAGGTAACAGGTACAACATGCGCATGACCCAAGCGGATGACACCGGGGAAGCCGAGCCGGGCCATCTCGAACGAAGGATGCCCACGGTCGATCACGATGTCCAGGTCCGGCACGGCCAGCCCAAGGCTGCCGCTGATGCCCACGACCAACCAGTCGCCGAAGGGAGGGAAGGCAGCAACGAGCACGGCAGGGCGTGGCTTGTGATGCCCATCGCTCTGTGGCAGGGCCACGCGCACCACGTCACCGGCCTTCACTTGCCGTATTCCGGGTTGGGTTCGAGCAAGGTGATGCCGCTGATGTCCGGCTCGCTCATACCGTAGGCACGTTCCAGGCCTGCGGAGGATATGCGCTGCCAGAATGCGCGGTCGGCTTCATCAGACCCCGGTCCGATCCGTGATGTGATGGCCTCACGCTCCTCGTTGGTCAACGACGCCTGGCCGCTCTTGCCTTGCAGCAGCTTCTTGAAACCCCACAACGCATTCAGCAGGCCCCGGTCGTCCAGCTTGCTGATCCAGGCGATCAGTTCGTTCCGCAGGCTTTCGGTGCTCATGGCATAGCGAAGGTACGCTAGTACGGGACGTCACACCCCGGCCTTTTCCTTCTTCCCCTTGCTCGCGCCGTTCCCGTTCTTCTCCTTCTCATCGATCGGCTTGCGCAGCACGATCTTGCCGTCGAACACGACCTGTCCCGCCTTAGCGGGATCGATCACCTGCGGTTTGCCGGTCTCCAATGTGCCGGCGATGATCGGCGCTGCTCAGCTCGTTGAGCAGTTCCTTCTGGATCATGCGCTTGATGGGGCGCGCGCCGATCCCGCTACGGCGGGACAGGATCTGCGGGTCGAAACCGGTGCTGCTGATCCCGCTAAGGCGGGACGGGTAGTGGGCGATCAGTTCCTCGCTGGGGATCAGGTGGATGTCCTTTTCCTCCAACTTGTTCAGCAGCAGGTGCAGTTGCAGCTTCACGATCTCGCGCACATCATTCTGGCTCAGCGGACGGAACATGATCAGCTCGTCCACGCGGTGTAGAAGCCAACTCCACCTTGATCCTCGGGCTGTGCAAGGGTCTCTCACACCCATGCGGCGTTACTCGTCCCTTGCATAGCCCCGGCTATGCGCGGTCCTCGCGCCTTGCCTGGCCGCGAGATCCCGCTTGCTCGCTACCGAGGCCAACATGGAGATGGCTTCCTGGAACTCGGGGCGCTTGGTCCAAACCTCGACAGGGCATCATGTAGCTCCTCCTGCCGTGACTACCGACAAGGTGCACGGTCTTCCGAAGGAGACCTGCACAGGTTCAGGTTTGGGTTATTGGGGATCATGTGGTGAGTTGCCCCCGTGGCGACCTATCATGGAAATGGCCCTTCGCAATATGGCCAATTGATATGCTGAACACTTCTACTATCTTGCGTGATTATGGACCAGTCCGCCTTAGATTGAACACTTCAACACTTGGATTATGCACGCACGCGGTTCAAGATTTCTTTGGGTGATTGTTCTTCCGTTTCTCCTTCAGAACAGCACTGCCTGCTGCCAGCCGGGGGCATTGGACCATTCCTTCGCCCCATTGCTCGGTGTTCAATATGGGGAGGAGCCTTGGGGTTACGGGTGGGGTATACAGGCCATTGCACAACAACCCGATGGCCGGATCCTGATCGGAGGCGCATTCACCAGTTACGACATGGAGTGGCGGGGCGGTGTGGCCCGGATTCATGCTGATGGAAGCCTGGACACCTCCTTCACGACAGGGGCAGGCATTGAACTGGGGGGGCTCGCGGTCCCGTCCGTGAACGCGATCGCATTACAACCGGATGGAAAGGTCCTGATCGCAGGCAGTTTCGATTCCTACAACGGGGTGGCAAGGGGGGGCATCGCCCGGCTGTTCCCTAACGGGGAGCTGGACACCACATTTATTCCAGGCACTGGTGCCAACAACCACACTTGGTCGGTCGCGGTGCAACCCGATGGCCGGATCCTGATCGCGGGTGAGTTCACCCAATATGACGGTATCAACAGAAATCGCATCGCCCGCCTGAACACCGACGGCAGCCTTGACGGATCCTTTGACCCCGGCACCGGCAGCAATGGACATCTAAGGCGCTTGGTCCTGCTGGCGGATGGCAGGATCCTGGTAGCGGGTGGCTTCACCCATTTTGATGGAGTGGCCTCCGGGAACATCGTGCGGCTGGAAACGGATGGTAGCCTGGATATCACCTTTCATTCGGAACTGGGTGCCGGAGTGGCCGGGGCCGTCATGGACATCGCTGTGCAACCGGATGGCCGCATCATCGCTGTGGGCCTGTTCCATAAGAGGGTGTTAAGGTTATGCCCCGACGGAGGCTTGGACCCATTCTTCGATCCAGAAGAAGGGGCGGATGACTACCTGTTCACTACGGCCATACAGCCCGATGGCAAGATCCTGGTCGGTGGCTCCCTTGGTGCCTACAACGGGGAAACCCGGAACGGCCTCGCCCGGCTCATGCCGGACGGTGGCTTGGACACCGGATTTGATCCAGGGTCGGGCATAGGATCCGGCGCCACGGCATATATGATCTTGTTACAAGCAGATGGCCGGATCCTGCTTGGCGGGGGGTTTACCAGTTACGATGGAGTGGCCCGTTGGGGCATAGCCGGTGTGCAAGGTGGCACAATGCAAGCGGACAATCACCTTCGGCTGGGAATGCGTGTTTTCTTGGGAGGGCCATTCGACCCTGTCCAGCAGCGCATGAGCGATGGCATCCGTTCCTTGGGCCTACTACCTACCAACGAACCATATACCGCCCTCGGCATGCCGCTGCCGGAGAGCGATGAGGCTTCCATACCTGAGGCTGTTATCGGTGGCCTGTGCGATGGCCGACTGCCTGTGGATTGGGTCCAGATCAGGATCAGCACGTCGGAAGACCCGGGGACGACCATTGCTGGCCGCCACGCACTGGTCCTTGAGGATGGATGGATCGTAGGGACCGATGGCAGGCCCGGTGTGGCCTTGGCCGGACTGCCACCCGGCCTCTATCATGTCATGATCCTCCACCGGAATCATCTGGCGTGCATGACGGCCGATCCGGTCGAGCTGTCAACGACACTTGCTTCGGTGGATTTCACCGATCCAGGGGTCGCTACCTGGGGCATCGATGCACGTATGAACGTGAACGGCATAAAGGTGCTTTGGGCCGGTGATGTGAACGGCGATGGCGTGATCCGCTACACCGGCGGCGACAACGACCGCGACCCCATCCTGGTCCGCGTGGGCGGACTGGTGCCCACGAGCACCGTGTCAGGCTACTTCGAGGAGGACGTGAACATGGACGGGACGGTGAAGTACACCGGACAGAACAACGACCGCGACCCGATCCTACCGAACATCGGAGGCGTCGTGCCCACCAATACCAGAATACAACAACTGCCCTGATGCCCTGAACGGACCATGGTCGTACTTCCAAGGAGGCCATGTGATCACATTGCCTCCGTAGGTTTCGCGCAGTCGTCCCTGCCGTGCCTGCGAATCAGGTGTAGGTGGCGGGTCTGCATAGGTTCAAGGGTCGTGCTTGGTATGCGACAACTCAATAATGAACTTCAAGCTCTCAAGCCTGATCGCTCTTCAAGCTAGGCGTGGCCTGTGCGTGGCCCGCGTGAGCGATCGAGGCGGTTACCCCGCAGGCCCCTGCTCTGAGGGGCCGAGGAAAAGCGAAGCACCCGACCCGTGTGCTGGCTGGTGCGGTAGGTGATGGGTACACCCCCAAATACACAAGGCCCCTTGCGGAGCCCTGTGTTCATGCAGTACAGTTACGGTTACGCGCTCGCCTTTTCCTTCTTCCCCTTGCTTGCGCCGTTCCCGTTCTTCTCCTTCTCATCGATCGGCTTGCGCAGCACGATCTTCCCATCGAACACGTCGATCACCTGGGGCTTGCCCGTTTCCAGCGTGCCGGCGATGATCTGCTTGCTCAGCTCGTTGAGCAGTTCCTTCTGGATCATGCGCTTGATGGGGCGCGCGCCGAACTGCGGATCGAAACCGGTGCTGCTGATGTGGGCGATCAGCTCCTCGCTGGGGATCAGGTGGATATCCTTTTCCTCCAACTTGTTCAGCAGCAGGTGCAGTTGCAGCTTCACGATCTCACGCACGTCGCTTTGGCTCAGCGGACGGAACATGATCAGTTCGTCCACGCGGTTGAGGAACTCGGGGCGCACGGTCTTGCGCAGGAGGTCCATCACCTCGCCGCGGGTCTTCTCCACCACGGCATCCACATCCTTCTTCTCCAGGTTCTCGAAGTTCTCCTGGATGATGTGCGAGCCGATGTTGCTCGTCATGATGATGAGGGTGTTCTTGAAGTTCACCACCCGGCCTTTGTTGTCGGTGAGGCGGCCATCGTCGAGCACCTGCAGCAGGATGTTCCACACGTCGGGGTGGGCCTTCTCGATCTCGTCCAACAGCACCACGCTGTAGGGCTTGCGGCGCACGGCCTCGGTGAGCTGGCCGCCCTCGTCGTAGCCCACGTAGCCGGGAGGCGCGCCCACGAGGCGGCTCACGCTGTGGCGCTCCTGGTACTCGCTCATGTCGATGCGCGTCATGGCGTTCTCGTCGTTGAAGAGCACCTCGCTGAGCGCCTTCGCCAGCTCGGTCTTACCCACGCCGGTGGTACCGAGGAAAATGAATGAACCGATGGGGCGCTTCTCATCGCCCATGCCCGCGCGGCTGCGACGCACGGCGTCGGCCACGGCGCGCACGGCCTCGTCCTGGCCGATCACGCGCTTGTGCAGCTCGTCCTCCAGCTTCAGCAACTTGGTGCGTTCGGCCTCCAGCATGCGGGTCACGGGGATGCTGGTCCAGCGGCTCACCACCTCGGCGATCTCCTCCACATCCACCTCCTCCTTGATCATCTTGCTGTCGGCCTGCACCTTCAGCAGTTCGTCCTTGGCGGTGGCCAGTTCCTTCTCGGTCTCCTGGATGCGGCCGTAGCGGATCTCGGCCACACGACCGAAGTCGCCTTCGCGCTCGGCCTGCTGCGCCTGGTGCTTCAGTTCCTCGATCTTGTCCTTGGCGCTGTTGATGCGTTCCACCAGCTGGCGCTCGCTCTCCCAGCGGGCCTTGAAGCCGTCGCGCCTGCCGCCCAGCTCGGCCAGCTCCTTGTTGATCTCGGCCAGCTTGGCCTCGTCGTTCTCGCGCTTGATGGCCTCGCGCTCGATCTCCAGCTGCATGATGCGGCGGTCGATCTCGTCGAGCTCCTCGGGCTTGGAGTTGATCTCCATGCGCAGTTTGCTGGCGGCCTCGTCGATCAGGTCGATGGCCTTGTCCGGCAGGAAGCGGTCGGCGATGTAGCGCGTGCTCAGCTCCACGGCGGCGATGATGGCGGCGTCCTTGATCAACACCTTGTGGTGGCTCTCGTACTTCTCCTTCAGGCCGCGCAGGATGCTGATGGCGTCCTCGCGCGAGGGCTCGTCCACCATCACCTTCTGGAAGCGGCGCTCCAGGGCCTTGTCCTTCTCGAAGTACTTCTGGTACTCGTTCAGCGTGGTGGCGCCGATGCTGCGCAGCTCGCCGCGGGCCAGGGCGGGCTTCAGGATGTTGGCGGCGTCCATGGCGCCTTCGCCACCGCCCGCGCCCACCAGGGTGTGGATCTCGTCGATGAAGAGGATGATGTGGCCTTCGCTGGCGATCACCTCCTTCACCACGGCCTTGAGGCGCTCCTCGAACTCGCCCTTGTACTTGGCGCCGGCGATCAGCGCGGCGATGTCGAGGCTGAAGACCTGCTTGCCCTTGAGGTCCTCGGGGATGTCGCCGCTGACGATGCGCTGGGCGATGCCCTCGGCGATGGCGGTCTTGCCCACGCCCGGCTCACCGATCAGGATCGGGTTGTTCTTGGTGCGGCGGCTCAGGATCTGCAGCACGCGGCGGATCTCCTCGTCACGGCCGATGACCGGATCGAGCTTGTTGTCCTTGGCGAGCTGGTTGAGGTTCTTGGCGTACTTGTTCAGCGCGTTGTAGGTCTCCTCCTGGCTCTGGCTGGTGACCTTGCTGCCCTTGCGCAGCTCCTTGATGGCCGCGATCAGGTCCTTCTTGGTGACGCCGTTGTCCTTCAGCAGCTGACCCACGGTGTCGCCGCTGTCGAGGATGCCGATGAGCAGGTGCTCCACGCTGGCGAACTCATCGCCGAACTCCTTCAGCGAGGCCAGGGCCTTGGTGAGGGCGTCGCTGCTGTGGCGCGAGAGGCTGATCTGCCCGCCGCTCACCTTGGGGTAGCCCTGCACGATGCGGTCCAGCGCCTGCGTCATCGCAGGCACGTTCACGTTCAGCTTCTTCAGCAGGAAGGGCGTCACGTCGGGGTCCACCTCCAGGATGCCCTTGAGCAGATGGCCGTTCTCGAGCATCTGCTGGCCGTATCCCGTGGCGATGGTCTGCGCCTGTTGGATGGCCTGCTGGGAGCGGATGGTGAATTTGTTAAGGTCCATGGTGTATCGCGGATCGCGTTGCGGTCGTTGGTGCTGTTCCTCCGCCCGGGGCCGGCTGGCTGCACCGGTGGCGGCGCCTGTTCCGCTCAAAGCAGGTTCCGATGCGTGAATGCTGTCCGGATGTCAGGGCCGGGGTGGTCGTCGCTGACGGGATGGCTGCGGAAGCTGCGGTCGGCCTGCACTTTCGGCAGTGTCGGTGACCACCTTGCATGCAAGGGAAGTACCTTCGTTGGGGATGCATCGCTTGGCGAAGTTCCTGCTTGCGCCGTTCCTGTGCAGCCTGCACCTGTGGGCCCAGGCGCAGGTGCACTGGTCGCGCACGATCGCCTCGCCGAGCGTGGAGCATGTGGCGGACGTGGTGGCGGCGCCGAACGGGGACCTGTTCATCACGGGGGAGTTCAGCGATGCCGCCATGCTCGGGGGCCAACTGCTGACGGCAGCGGGATCCACCGACCTGTTCGTGGCGCGGCTGGACCCGGCGGGCGACCCGATCTGGGTGGTGCAGGGCGGAGGGCCGGGACTGGACAGGGGGCTGCGGCTCGCCCTGGGCGCGAACGGCCGGCTGATCGTCGCGGGCCAGTTCATGGGATCGGCCGATCTCCAAGGGACCTTGCTCAGCTCCCAGGGCGGTTCGGTGGACCTGTTCGTGGCGAGCCTCGACGCCGCGACCGGTGTGCAGCAATGGGTGGTGCACGGGGCGGGCCCCACGGGCCATGAACGACCCGGCGCGGTGTCGGTGGCCCCGAACGGCGATGTGGTGGTGATGGGTGAGTTCCGGGACGCGTTCACCTTCAACGGCGGCACGCTGCAAAGCACCCTCGACCCCGGCACCCAGCTGCCCGGCACCGATGTGTTCATCGCGTCGATGACGGCCAACGGTACACTGCTATGGACCAGGCAGGGCCTTGCGCCGGCGGACGATGCGGCCACCGCCGTGGTGCACGATGCGGCCGGGAACGCCTACCTGCTCGGCCAGTTCAGCGATACCATCACCTTCGACCAGACCCACTTCAACACCTGGGACGATGCGCTCTTCCTGTTGAAGCTGAACGGCGCCGGCCAGGAGCAGTGGTTCCGCCGCTGCGGGGGCGCGATGCTGAACCGGGGCGCCGACCTGCGCTGGCGGCCTGGGGACGGCCTGTACCTGCTGGGCGAACTGCAGGGGGTGATGAGCTTCGAGGACGGCAGCCCCGACCAGGTGTCCGAGCTCGATCCAGAGAGCTATTTCCTCCTGCGCGCCGACGAACAGGGGCAGTTCATCGCGGCGGTGAGCCGCGGGTCGCAAGGCGATGTGGACGTCGCGCGGCTGGCCCTGACGGCCGACACGGTGGCGGTGTACGGCAGCTTCGGCTGCCAGTTCACGGACCTGGCCCAGGTCCATGGCGACGGGGTGTTCCTGGCGGTGGGCGCGCCGGACCTCTTCATCGCACGGCACCGCGCCGACGACCTTTCCTTCCTGGATGCGCAGCAGTTCGGTGGGGCGGGGGAGAAGCGCGCGGGTGGGATCGCGGCACAGGCCGACGGGCAGCTGGTGTTCACCGGTTCCTTCGACCACCTGCTGGTGTTCCCGGCGGACGCCTCGTTCAGCGCATCGCTCTCCTCGCCGAACGAGCTGGTGGTCTCGCCCCAGCCGCCGGGTTATTGCGGCGATCCGGACTACGGCCGCTATGCCGGCGAGCGGAGCACGGGCCTGCTGGACGGCTTCGTCGCGCGCGGGTTCGTGAGCGGCCGCACGCCCTACGACATCTGGGAGCGGACGGGTGGCGCGTGCGACCGCAGTGCGGGCGCGTTGTGCCTGGGCCTGTTCATGCCGCTCGTGGATCACATGACCGACTCCTGCATCACGGCGCGTACCGAGTGCGGGCGCTTCTGGCTCGGGATCGACACCACGTTCAGCTACTCGACGGAGGACTACGATGGGTCCTCCGACATCGGCCCCGCGATGCAGTTCCAGTGGAGCACGGGCAGTACCGCGGACAGCACCTGCGTGAACGTTTCCGGGCCGGTCTCCCTGACGGCAGGTTTCTCCAACGGCTGTGCGGTGCTCTCCGCCACCGTGCTGGCCGAGGTGCTGGTCGGGCCGGACCCTCCGCTGATCACCGATTCGCATGGGTACAACGTCATGACCGCCCTGCCCAGCACCCTGGTGGAGCTGTGCCCGGGCGACAGCGCGACGCTCACCTGCGACAACTACATGGGCGGGCCCTTCAGCTACTGGACCGATGGCGACACGGTGGTGCACGCGCAGTCCGTGGTCACCGATACCACCGGCACGTGGACCTTCCATGTGGAGATGCCCAACGGCTGCGACGGGAATACCACGGTGAACGTCGCCGTGGTGCCCTACGTCCCGATCCCCGCGCTGACGCTGGAGCTGGACCACCTGTTCCCGCAGGACCTGGACCACAACGACAGCCTGGTGCTCTGCGGCCTGGGGTTGCTCGAACTGGAGCTGGACATGCAGTGGTCCGAGAACGGACAGCCCTGCGATCTGGACCCCGTGCTGAACTACGGCCTGTACACCTCGGGCTTCCTGCAACTGGTGCTTCAGGACACGAGCAACCTGAGCACCGGCCTGTATCCGCCGCAGCAGAGCGGCTGGTTCGTGCTGGAGACGCGCGTGGTGGTCACCAACCAGCCCTGCTCCGACAGCCTGGTCTTCCTGTTCACCGACAGCATCCACCTGGTCTTCGCGGACCCTGCCCCGCCGGCGCTCACCCTGAACGCGCCGCCCTTCCTGTGCCCCGGCCAGGCGGCGTGGCTGGTGGCCGATTGCCCCACCTGCTTCAGCTGGCAGTGGGTGGGCCAGCAGTTCCTGGACATCGATCAGGACAGCGCGCAGGTGGCGGCCTTCGGCTACTACGCGGTGCATGTGATGGCGGTGGACAGCAACGGCTGCCCGAGCCAGGCCTACGCCGATGTGTTCCTGGACGCACCGCCCATACCGCAGGTGCTGGTGGTGCCCGAGGTGTTGTGCCCGGACAGCGGGGCGACGCTCATCGGCACGGTGCCGGGCACCTACAGCTGGTTCGGCCCAAACGGTGCCCTTCCGGACAGCGGTTCCATCGCCTACGTCACCGAACCCGGGCTGTACTACTGCGATGTGATGACCGACCAGGGCTGCGCGGTGCAATCGCCGCCGGTGGAACTGCTCCCGTACCAGCCGCCCGCCCTCAACCTGCTGCCGGACGGCAGCCTGTGCGGTCCGGCGGACAGTGTGCTGCTGCAGGTGAACGCCGAAGCGGTGACCGCCATCGCCTGGGCCGCACCGCTGAGCGGGAGCGACCCCATCCAGGTGGTCCAGCAGCCGGGCCTGTACAGCGTGGAGGTCACCTCATGCGGCATCGACACCACCCTGCAGGCCCAGGTCGGGCTGGTGCCGCCGGTGGCGCAGCTGCTCACCCCGGGGCCCTACGCGCTCTGCCCCGGCGACAGCGTGCCACTGGCCGTGGTCCCCTTGGGCGGTGGCGCGCTCTGGTGGCCGGGCGGGCTGGTGGGCGACAGCATCTGGGCGACCTTCCCCGGCGACTGGTGGGCCGTGGTCTTCGATGCGGGCGGATGCACCGCGATCTCCGACACCGTGACGGTGACCGCCGTGACCTTCGACCAGCCCGTGACGGCCAGCGACACCGCAGGCTGCGTGGGCAGCACCGTGCTGCTGGAGGCCAGCGGCAGCGGGCAGCTCACCTGGTTTGCCGACAGCACCGGGCAGCAGCCGCTGGGCACGGGGCCCGGGCTGCAGGTCACCGTACCGCCAGACGGCACCATCGTGTTCGTGAACCAGGGGATCGACGGCTGCACCACATTGCCCGTGCCCGTCCAGGTGCTGGCGCTGGCGACACCGCCGGCACCGGTGCTGGACACGCCATGGGTCTTCTGCGTGGGCGCCGATACGGTGCTCCACGCGGAGGGCACTGCCGGCGCAGCCTTCACCTGGACCACACCGGGGGGAACGCTGAGCGGACCGTCGGTGGCGATCGACGATGCGGGCCCGGACGATGCCGGACCGTACATCTGTACGCTCACGGCGAGCGGATGCACGGGCCCGGGAGCGGTCGGCGAGCTGGTGCTCCTCCCCGGCAGCATCATCGACTTCGACCCCGTGGTGGGCTGCGCAGGCTCGCCGGTATGGCTGGTGGTGGGGCCGGGGCTCAGCGCCATCGTGTGGTCCAACGGTGCGCTGGGCGACAGCGCGATGGTCACCGGTGCGGGCGCGTACACGATGACGGCCCTGGATGCCGACGGCTGTTCGGTGAGCGGCACGGTGACGGTGCGGTTCGAACCCTGCGACCTCGAGGTGCCCAACGTGTTCAGCCCGAACGGCGACGGCGCCAACGATGCGGTGGTGCTGGATGCACCGTACGGCGGCACACTGGAACTCCAGGTGTTCAACCGGTGGGGGCAGCGGCTGTACCTCGGCAGCGGGTCGCATGTGGAGTGGAATGGACGCAGCGGCCTTAGCGGCGAGCTCGTCCCGGAGGGAACGTATTTCTACACGCTGGAGCTGCAGACCTTTACCGGGGTCGGGCGCACCTTGCGGGGGACCTTCCAGCTGCTGCGGTAGCGCCCGCCGACGCGGGTGGGCGGTGTGACGTGGTCGTGGGTTCCAGGGTCGGTGTGCGATCCTTCGGGCAAGGTGCACGGACCGACCGAGGTCCGTTCGGAACCGCTGCTGCGGACGTGCATGACCCCACCGCCCTACCTTCGACGCCCGCATGCGAAACGCGTTCCTGCTCGCTCTGCTCGCCCTGTCTCCCGTCCTTCACGGCCAGGCGAGGCCGCTGCCCATCGCGGTCTCGGTGTTCAACACTTCCACGGCGGTGCCGTACACCCGTTTCCTTACCACGCCGGTGCATCCGGGCGTCCAGGTGGGCACGGAGTTCGATCATCGGGTGCGGGAGTGCTCGCGGTTGTTCCAGAGCGTGTACCTGAACTACTTCTACCACAAACACCTGGCACAGGGCATCGGGATCGGTTCGGAACTGGGCTATGAGCATCGCGTGTGGCGGGGCCTGGTCGCCGAGGCGCGCTTCGGCCTGGGATTCACCCACACCTTCACCACCGCCGTGGAGTACACCTTCTCCAACGGTCGTTACGAACGCAAGGGCGACCGGGGCAACGCGCGCCTCACGCCATCGCTCTCCCTGGACCTCGCTTACTACCTGCGTCGGGACGACCGCAACGCGCCCAAGGTCTTCCTCCGCTACCAGTCGTGGGTGGAGTATCCGTACTCCCCGGACTTCATTCCGGTCATGGCACACATCAACCTGCACCTCGGCGTTCGGTTCACCATTCAACGGAAAGGCAGCGATGCATAGAAAGATCCTTTTGCTGGCCTGCGCGTTGGTGCTCGGATCCTGCCGGAAAGGGGAGGACATGCCGGCCACTTTCTACGATTGCCAATACAGCCACACGGACAGCAGCGCCGCGAACCCGGAGGGTGGTGCGTACCAGGCGGTGCTGGACGACATGGTCTCGAGCGGCGTGGTGGGCGTGACCATGTCCGTGTACCACGCAGGCACCGGCATGTGGACGGGAGCGGCGGGCATGGCGGACCTGCACAACGGGGTGCCCATGAAGGCGTGCAACCGCTCCCGGATGGGCTCCACGGTGAAGACCTTCACGGCCACCGCGGTGATGATGCTGGCCGAGGATGGCCTGATAGACCTCGACGACCGGATCGCGTCCTACCTCAGCGGCGACGTGATCGACCGGATCGAGAACGCGGACCGGGCCACCATCCGGCAGTTGCTGCAGCATTCGAGCGGGATCTACAACTACATCCAGAGCACGGCCTTCCAGACCGCATCGCTGAACGACCTGGTGCGGGAGTGGGGACCGTACGACCTGCTGGCCTACGCCTACGGCAAGGACGCCTACTTCGAGCCGGGCACCGATGTGCGCTACTCGAACACCGGCTACATCATGCTCGGCATGTTGATCGAACAGGTCACGGGCAAGCCGTTCCATCAGGTCTTCGCGGAGCGGATCTTCCAGCCGCTCGGTCTTGGCATGACGCGCTTTGCGGCCAGTGATCCCGTGCCGGACGGCATCGTGCGCGGTTACGTGGACCTGTACAGCAACCTGCAGGTGATCGAGAGCACCTACTTCAGCGGCTGGGACCATTACACGGCGGATGGAGGACTGATCTCCAACCCATACGACATGAGCGTCTTCCTGCGGGCCTTGATGAACGGCGAGCTGATCAACGCGGCATCGCTGGCCGAGATGCTCACCTGGCGCACCGAGAGCGCGCCGGACCCGGAGTTCTTCCCGATCGCATACGGGTTGGGCATTTTCAAGATCGAGACCCCGCAGGGCACGGCCTACATGCACAGCGGCGATGCCATCGGCTACTATGCGAACATGCTCCATTTCCCGGATGACGGGACCACCGTGGTGTACGCGGTGAACAGCAACTACGGGAAGATCGACGCCTTCGTGTCCACCCGCGAGGCGATGGAGCGGATCCTGGCGGGCACGCGTTAGGCGGGGCTCACACCACCCGTTTCACCAGGCGCAGCTTGTGCGTGTAGCGCTGCGCCTCCCGGTCGAAGATGCCCTGCTGGTCGAGCATGTCGATGCGGACGCGGCCGCTGGCATGCACGATGCGGTGCCCGCTGAGCACGATGCCGACATGGATGATGCGGCCCTCCTCGTTGTCGAAGAAGGCCAGGTCGCCCGGTTCGGCCAGCTCCACGAACTCCACCGGCTCGCCCTCCCCGGCCTGCATCCAGGCGTCGCGCGGCAGGTAGATGCCCATGAACATGAAGAGGGACTGGGTGAGGCCGCTGCAGTCCACGCCCCAGGGCGTGCGGCCGCCCCACAGGTAGGGCGCACCGAGGAAGGGGTGCATGAAGGTTTCCACCAGGGCCTCCCGTTCGCCGCTCGCGTCCAGTGTGTTGGTCACGGCGTTCACCGGCACCCGACGCCCCTGGAACAGGATGCTTCCCTCGCGGTGGAAGGGCAGCACCGCGCCGTAGGGCAGCATCACCTGCCGGTCGCCGAGGTCCACGATGGAGGCGCTGTCCAGCACGCGGAGGTCGGGCTCGTTGTTGGGTGTGTCGCAGGGCAGCAGCTGCTTGTTGTCCACCCAGCCCTCATAGCCGTCGTGGTCGAAGCGGAGGCGGCTCCACTTGTCGGTACGCTCAAGCACTTCGGCCGTTTCGCCGAAGAGCCACTGGGTCACCATCTCGGCACGGTCGCTCGGTTCCTTGCGCACCGGCACGATGGAGAGCGGGCAGATGACGGAGGACATGGGTGTTGCGTGTTGGTAGGCTGGGTGTTGCGTGGTGGGCGTCTTCAACCCGCAACACGTGAAGCGTCACCAAGTAACGCGTGCAGGCCGGAGTGGGATCAGAGCGCCTCGATCACCATCGCGCTGGCGCCGCCACCGCCGTTGCAGATGCCGGCACCGCCGTAGCGGGCGCCGTTCTGCTTCAGCACGTGGATGAGGGTGACGATGATGCGGGCGCCGCTGCAACCCAGCGGGTGGCCGAGGCTCACGGCGCCGCCGTTCACGTTCACCTTCGCCGGGTCGAGGCCCATGAGGCGGGTGTTGACGATGCCCACCACGCTGAAGGCCTCGTTGAGCTCCACGCATTGCAGGTCGCTCATCTTCAGGCCGGCCTTCTCCACGGCGCGGGGCAGGGCCTTGGCGGGGGTGGTGGTGAACCACTCGGGCGCCTGTTCGGCATCGGCGTAGCTCACGATGCGGGCCAGCGGCTTCAGGCCGAGCGCTTTGGCCTTGTCGGCGCTCATCAGCACCAGGGCGGCGGCCCCGTCGTTGATGGTGCTGGCGTTCGCGGCGGTCACCGTGCCGTCCTTGCTGAACACGGGCTTCAGCGCGGGGATCTTGTCGAAGCTCACGTTCTTGTACTCCTCGTCCTCGGCCACCACCATATCGCCCTTGCGGCCCTTCACGGTCACGGGCACCACCTCGTCCTTGAACTTGCCGGCGGCCCAGGCGGCGGCGCTGCGCTTGTAGCTCTCGATGGCGAAGGCGTCCTGCTCCTCGCGGCCGATCTTGTGCTCCTTCGCGGTGTTGTCCGCGCTCACGCCCATGGCGGTCTGGTGGTACACGTCGGTGAGGCCGTCCTTGCCGATGCCGTCGATCAACTGGCCGTTGCCGAAGCGATAGCCGTAGCGGGCGTTCTCCACGTAGTAGGGCGTGCGGCTCATGTTCTCCATGCCGCCGGCCACCACGACGTCGGCGTCGCCGAGCAGGATGTCCTGTGCGCCCATCATGATCGCCTTCATGCCGCTGGCGCATACCTTGTTCACCGTGGTGCAGGCCACGCCGTCGGGCAGGCCGGCGAAACGCGCGGCCTGGCGGGCGGGCGCCTGGCCCAGGTTGGCCTGCAGCACGCTGCCCATGATCACTTCGTTCACGTCCTCGGGCTTGATGCCGGCCTTCTCCACCGCGGCTTTGACGGCGGCGGCGCCGAGCTGGGTGGCGGGCACGTCGGCCAGGCTGCCGCCGAAGCTGCCGATGGGGGTGCGTACTGCGGAAACGATGACGACTTCGCGGGCCATGGATGCTGTTCGTTTGGGGGCGCAAAGGTAAAGCACCGGTCCCTGGCGGCCGTGGCAGCGGCCGGTTCCCGGCGGGCGCATTTGGCCCCTTGCCCCGAACGTGCTTTCTTGCGGGTTCACCCATCGCCGCGCATGGAAGGCCAGGACCGCAGGAAGCGACCGCTGCACGTGAGGATCATGCTGGGCCTGCTGGCGGGCGTGGTGGCGGGCCTGCTGGCGAGCCTGCTGCTGGGCCCCGAGGACGCGCGGCTGGAATGGGCGGTGGCCAACGTCACCGCGCCCCTGGGCAACGTCTGGCTGCGGCTGCTGCTGATGGTGGTGATGCCGCTGGTCTTCTCGGCGCTGGTGGTGGGCGTGGCGGGCATGGGCGACGTGCGGCGCCTGGGGCGTGTGGGCCTGCGCACGCTGGGCTACACCATCGGCATCTCCGCCGTGTCCGTGCTGATCGGGCTGGTGCTGGTGAACGTGGTGCGGCCGGGGGAGCGCATCGACCCGTCCACGGCGGCGGCGCTCGAGGCCGAGTACGGGCGCAGTGCCGGTGAGCAGGTAGGGGCCACCACGGCGGCCCTGGAGCAGAAGAAGGCGAAGCCCGTGGCGCTGATCACCGAGGTGGTGGACCGGCTGGTACCGCAGAACCCGGTGTCGGCCATGGTGGGTACGCCCAACCTGCTGCACATCATGTTCTTCGCCCTGGTGCTGGGCATTGCGGCCACCCAGGTGCCGCCCGCGACGGCGAAGCCCTTCCTGGGCTTCTTCGAGGCGCTGTACGAGATCACCGTGCGCATCATCAACGCCATCATGGTGCTGGCGCCGTGGGCCGTGGCTCTGCTGGTGTTCAGCAGCGTGGCCTCCTTCGGGTCCGATCTGCTGGTGGCGCTGCTCTGGTACGTCGGCACGGTGCTCGGCGGCCTGCTCATCCACGGTTTCCTGGTGTACGGCCTCAGCGTGCGCTTCCTCTCGGGCCTGCGGCCGATGGAGTTCTTCGGCCGGGTGAGGACGGTGGCCGTCACGGCCTTCTCCACCTCCTCGTCCAACGCCACGCTGCCCACGGCCCTGCGTGAGACGCACGAGAAGCTGGGCGTGCCGCAGGAGATCAACTCCTTCGTGCTCACCATCGGCGCCACGGCCAACCAGAACGGCACCGCGCTCTATGAGGGGGTCACCATCCTTTTCCTGGCGCAGCTCGCGGGTGCGGACCTCGGGCTGTCCATGCAGCTCACCGTCACCTACCTGGCCATCCTGGGCGGCATCGGCACGGCGGGCGTGCCCGGCGGTTCCATCCCGTACATCATCGTGGTGCTGGCCTCGCTGGGCGTGGATCCCGCCCTCATCGCGATCATCCTGGGCGTGGACCGCATCCTGGACATGTGCCGCACGGCGGTGAACGTGGTGGGCGACATCACGGCGGCCACCTACGTGGCGAAGTCCGAGGGTCATACCCTGCTGGGGGCGGTGGGCAAGGGTTGAGCGGCGATGCACGGCGCACCGGCCCCGGACCGGCGATGACGGTCCGGGCGGGACATGGGGCCTGCCGCGTTACGGAACGGGCTGCAGGTCGAACACGCGCACGTTCTCGAATCGGCCCACCGGCCGCGCCAGAAAGGGCTGCAGCGTGGGTTTTAGCAGCACGTTGTCGCTGGTCGTCAGCAGAAAGCGGGCGCCCGCCCGCATCCTGGCACGGATGCCCTCCGGATCATCGCTGAGCGTGCCGAAGTCGGTCCATCCCGAACGTTCCAGCAGGTACAGGCTGCGGTTGAAGCTGATGTCCGGGAAGCACAGCACGCGTGCCTCACGATCGACACCCATCGCGAGGAGCGCCTCCTGCATGCGGCCGAGGGGCTCATGCTGCGTGAGGTATTCGTGGTTCATCCAGGTGCCGTAGCGGTCCGCCATCCTGCGCCGCGCGAAATCGGTGCCGTGCACCAGCACGGCCAGCAGGGCCAGCTGGAAGGGCCACGACCTGCACAGCGCCGGACGGCCCTTCGCAAGGGCGGTGAGCCCCACGAGCAGCACGGTGGGGAACAGGACCGCCTGGTCCAGCGAATAGTAGTCGTGGTCCCTCAGGGCGCCAAAGAAGAGCACCCCGAAAGCGAAGGTCCCGGCGGTCAGCATCAGCAGAGCGGCCCACAGCAGAAGCGGCACGCGACGCGGGGTGAGGAGCGCAGGTACGAGGGTGATGAGCAGCACCAGGTACAGGTCGGGACGCAGGTAATCGCGAAGTACGTGATCGCGGAAGCCCTGCCACACCGCTCCGGCCTCTTCCGGTGGTATGCTCCACCAAGGCAGTACGCCGATGAGGAAGATGCCTTGTGCCTGCCCGGCGTTGTACGACCGGGCATAGGCATACCAGGCCGCGATCAGGGCCATGCCGAAGCATCCGGCGAACACGGCCAGGACCGGGCCGGACCGGTGGCCCGGAGCGGGGGAGCTGCCGCGTGGTGCGATGGAGCGGAGGAGGTGGAGCGCGACGAACACCAGGAGGCCAAGGGCGGCCGTGGCCTTGAGCAGCCCGGCCAGGGTGAGGAGCGCGATCGCCAGCAGGGTGGCCCTGCGGTCGTCGCGGACCAGGCCGATCGCCGCGGGGTAGGAGCCGATGAGGACCAGCGCCAGGGCGGCGGCGTTCGGCAGGAAGTTGTTCGCGTAGTACGCCACCATGGGCGAGGTGAACAGGAAGGCGGGCACGTAGGCGGCCAGCACGCCGTCCTTCAGGAGCAGATGGGCGCTGCGGTAGAGCGCGATCATTCCAACGAGCGTGAGCAGCAGGACCACGGCGCGGTAGATCCACTCCTGTTGCCCGGTGAGCCGCCACAGCCTGCCGATGGCGAAGGGAAGCATCGGCAGTTCGCTCAAGGCGCGGCCCGTGCCGTCCGTTCCGAGGAAGTGCATGCGACCCTCCCAGGGCGGCAGGTCGTACCGCATGTAATGCCACGTCATCGAGAGGCAATCGCTCTGGCGCCAGGCATGATAGCCCTGCGGCCTTTTGAAGAGCAGGTCGGGATAGCGGTACGTCCAGGCCTGCACGGCAAGGATGGCCAGCAGCAGGATCAGACCGCCGGTGCGTCCGGGCCGCAGCCCCCCCTTTCGTTCGATCCACCGGCCCATGCCGCCGCAAAGGTCCGTACGGCCCGGCATCACGTCGCGGGTGCCTCGTCCCGGTGGCGCAGTTCGAGGACGGTGATCTCCGGCGGCATGCCCACACGGCCCGGGAAGCCGATGTAGCCGAAGCCCCGGTTCACGTACAGCTGTTGCGCACCCTCGGTGTACAGGCCCGCCCAATGCTTGTACACCCACTGTGCCGGGCTGTAGGTCTGCCCCGCGATGGTGATGCCCAACTGGGCGCCGTGCGTGTGGCCGCTGAGGGTGAGCTCGATGCCCGTGCCCAGCACCTGTGCCTCCCAGTGCGTGGGGTCGTGGCTCATCAGGATGCGGAAGCTGGAGGCCTCGTGGCCCTGCATGGCCCTGGCCAGGTCGCCGTACTGCTGGAAACGCCGCCCCCAGTTCTGCACGCCGAGCAGGGTGATCGCCTGCCCGTCCCGCTCGATGCGGACGTGCTCGTCGAGCAGCAGCCGGAAGCCCATGGCCTGATGGTGCCGCTTCAGCCGTTCGAGGTTCGCGCGCTTCCCCTTGGGTGGGTCCCACTGGACGTAGTCCGCATAGTCGTGGTTGCCGAGGATGGCGTACTTGCCCATGTGCGCCTGCAAGCCCTGCAGCGTGTCCACCCATTCCTCGGCCTCGTCGGCATAGTCGTTCACCAGGTCGCCTGTGAACAGGACCAGGTCGGGCCGCTCGTCGTTGATCAGGTCCACGCCCTTGCGCACGATGTCGGTGCCGGAGGGGAAGCTGCCCAGGTGCAGGTCGCTGATCTGCACGATGCGCAGCCCGTCGAAGGCCTTGGGCAGTTTGCTCGAGCTCAGCCGCACGCGTTCCACGCGGAAGTTCCGCCTCCCCTGGGTGATGCCGTAGAGCACGCCGATGAAGGGGATGGCCGAGAAGGCGAGGCCCGCCTGCGAGAGGAACCGCAGGCGGCTGATGGGTTCTCCCGATGCCACGGGGTCGCCGGGGGTGAGCCTGCCGAGGAGCCAGCGCCCGCCCTCCACGAGGTCCTCCAGTCCATGGAAGAGCACGATGACCAGCTTGGGCAGCAGGAACAGCAGGAACAGGGCGGCCAGCGAGAACATGAAGGAATGGTTCCGCGTGCTGCGCAGGTCCTGCATGCTCACCATCACCCACACCAGGAGGGCCAGCATGCCGATGGACAGGGCCCAGTAGCCCAGCCGCACCCAGCGTTTCAGGCCCGGACCGGCCTGGGCCAGCGCGGTGTTCACCCCCTTGTACGCGTAGAGATCGATCAGCGCGAGCACGAACAGGAAGATGGCGAAGCCCAAGATCCCTCGGGTGGTCATGGTCGTTCGGCTTGGGCCACGGGCAACGCAAAGGCCGCGCGGGCTGTCAAAAGTAGGCCCTGTACGGCGGGTGTTCCGATATTCGGGGTTCCAACATGGCACGCATCTCCCTGTCCAGGTTTCTTGTGGCCGTTTCGCTGGCGAGTGCCACGGCCCCGCTCTTCGCGCAGCTCGTATGGCAGCGCACCTATGGGGGATACGGCTCGGACGAGGGCGTGTCGGTGGTGGTCACTCCGGACAGTGGGTTCGCGTTCCTGGGGAGCACGGGAAGCTTCGGCCTGGGTGGCGATGCCTACCTGGTGCGTGTGGACAGCACGGGCGACCTGCGCTGGTCCAGGTCCTTCGGAGGCTCCGGCGTGGACCGTGGCGAGGACCTTGTCCAGGAGGCGGATGGCGGTTTCTTGGTCGTCGGGTCCACCTACACCGATCCGCTGACCGGCTACGACGGCCTGGTGGTGCGGACCGACGCACAGGGTGCACCGGTTTGGGAAAAGACCCTGGGCGGTACGGACTGGGACCTGTTGCATGCAGCGGCGGACGCGCCCGGCGGATGGTATGTGGTGGGGCAGACCTTCGGGACCGGGAGCGGTGCGGCCTGGGTGCTGCGCTTGAACGAGCAGGGCGATACGCTATGGACCAGGACCTATGGGCCTGGGACCGGGTCGTGGGCGACGGCGGTGGTGACAACACCCGATGGTGGCTGTGTGGTGCTGGCCAACACCGAGCAGGCTTCGGACCGCAACGTGGTGCTGCTGCGGTTCGCGGCCGATGGGACCGCTGGCTGGGAGACGAGCTGGGGCGGTGCCGCGCTCGATGAGGGTCGCTCCCTGGCGGCCACGGCGGACGGCGGCTTCGTCGTTGGCGGGATCACCGAAGGGGTGATGCCGTACAGGACCATGTTGTTGCTCAAGTTCGATGGCGGCGGGAACGCCTTGTGGAGCGAGGTCACCTACGGGCAGGGTACCTGGGAAGGGTACGGGGTGATGGAGCTCGCGAACGGGGATCTGTGCATGGCCGGCTCCACGGACGCCTTTGGCGCGGGAGGAAAGGACATGTACATGTGGCACACCAGTTCCACAGGTGCGTACATCGAAGGGCCGACCTTCGGGGGGCTTGAGCAGGAGGAGGCCTTCGATGTGGCAGCCGCGCCGGATGGTGGTTACATCCTGGTGGGACGCACGAACAGCGCGGGCCCGGGGCCCCAGGCCCTGGCGGCGATCAAGCACTTCGGGAGCCCGCTGGTCGGCGGCTTCATCGAGGGTCTGGACCCGCTCCCGGTACCTGAAGCACAGCCCGACGACGGCGTCCTGCTTCCGAGCCCCAACCCGGCCCGTCCCGGTGAGGCCATCGTCCTTGCCCGGGAAGGAACAGGGGCTGCGCGCCGCATGGCCTGTCTGTTGGATCAGCAGGGCCGCACTGTGGTGTGCTGGCCAGCCGCGCCGGTGACCGGGCCCCTGCTGCTTCCGGTGCTCGCTCCGGGGACCTACCTGCTGTGCGTGGAGCTTGATGACGGTCTGCGTCGGGTCGCACCGCTCTGCATCGCCCCCTGACCACCTGGGCCCGGAGCCATGGACACGCAGGCCATCGTCCTCAAGCTTCACGTCCTTGCCGGGACCGTGGCGTTGGGCGCTGCTCCGCTGGCGTTGGCGGTGGCCAAGGGTGGCCGGTGGCACCGGCGCTGGGGGATCGGCTTCTTCGTGGCCATGCTGCTCACCTGCGTCACCGCCATGCTCGCCGGGCTCTGGCGCCCCGACCCGCTCATGGCGCTGGTGGCCCTCTTCAGCATGCACCTCGCCGCCACAGGCTACCGGGGCCTGTACCTCAAAGGGCTGCACAAGGGCCAGCGCCCGGGACGCTGGGACCTGCTGATGCATGGCGCCGCAGGGGTGGTGAACGTCGCCCTGCTCCTGTGGGGGGTGGTGCACCTGCTCCATGGCGAGGGCGGCCCGGCCGCCCTCATCTTCACCACCTTCGGCTGCCTCGGCTGCCTGCTGGTGCTGGTGCAGCTGCGGCGGTTCTTCCGCAACCGCCACGACAAGCAGGAGTGGCTCTACGCGCACATGGGCGGCTTCCTGGGCAGCTACATCGCCACGGTCTCGGCCTTCAGCGGCGTGAACCTGGACATGATCAAGCCCCTCTGGCTGCAGTGGCTCTGGCCCACCCTGGTCGGTGTGCCGCTGATGCTGGCCTGGTTCCGCCATTGCCGCAAGCGCTTCGACAAGGGCGAGCGGCCCCGTTTCCTCGGCCGCCTGCGCATCCGCTGAACCGTCCGGGTACCTTTGCCGCATGGCGGCGCGCTGTGTGTTCTCGGTGGACGTCGAGGAATGGTTCCACATCCTGGACGTGCCCTCCACGCCGCCGCTCGAGGCGTGGGACCGGCAGGAGTCGCGCGTGGAGGCCTCGTTCCGTCGCATGCTCGATGTGTTCGCCGAGAAGCGGGTCCGCACCACGCTCTTCTTCCTGGGCTGGGTGGCCGAGCGCCACCCGCAGCTGGTGCGCGACGCCGCCGCCCTGGGCCACGAGATCGCCTCGCACGGCTATGCGCACGAACTGGTGTACAAGCACGACCGGCGGCATTTCACCGAGGATGTGCGCCGCGCCAAGGGCGTCATCGAGGCGGCGGCCGGGGTGCGGGTGCGCGGCTACCGGGCCCCGGGTTTCAGCGTGACGCGCCAGACCCCGTGGTTCTTCGAGGCGCTCGCGGAGACCGGCCATGCCTACGACAGCAGCATCTGGCCCGGCGATCGCAACCACGGCGGCTGGCCCGGCGCACAGCCCGTGCCGCATGTGGTGCCCACGGCGCTGGGCGACATCGTGGAGTTCCCCATCAGCATGGGTCGTGTCTTCGGCCGCGACCTCTACTTCTTCGGCGGCGGCTACCTGCGCTTCTTCCCCTACCGGCTGATCCGCGACCGCGCGCGCGCCGTGCTGGAACAGGACCGGCCCGTGGTGTTCTACCTGCACCCCCGCGAAGTGGACCCCGAGCATCCCCGCCTGCCCATGAGCTGGAAGCGCCACTTCATGAGCTACGTGAACCTCCACACCACCGAGCCCAAGATGCGCCGGCTGTTCGACGACCTGCCCATGACCACCTTCGGCGACCTGCTCGACGCCGGCGTGGCCCACCTCCCGCGACAGGTAGCATGAGCGCCCCCCGCAAGGTCCTCTTCCTGTACACCGAGCTGGCGCCTTATTTCCTGGCCGGCGTGGAACGGCTGGTGGGCGACCACGGGGTGGAGGTCCACGTCGTGCGCTGGCCGGTGAACCGCGAGGCCCCTTTCGAGCTGCGCTTCGCCGACCGGGTGAAGGTGCACGCGCGCGACGCGTTCGACGATGCGGGGCTCCTGCGCCTCGTTCACGACATCGCACCGGACATCGCCTTCGCCAGCGGCTGGGTGGACAAGGGCTACCTGAAGGTGTGTCGCGCGCTGCGGCGGCGGGGCGTGCCCACGGTGATGTGCAGCGACACGGCCTGGCGCGGCGACGCCCGGCAATGGGCCGCAGTGGCCGCCGCGCAGCTCTGGATCAAGGGCACCTTCACGCATGCCTGGGTCACCGGGGAGCCCCAGGCCAACTACGCCCGCCACCTCGGCATCGCCGATGCCCGGGTGCGCACCGGCTTCTACAGCGCCGACACCGACCGTTTCCTCCCCTTGGGCGAGCGCCTGCTGCGGGAACGCAGCACCCGCTGGCCGCACCGCCTCCTTTGTGTGGCCCGCTACATCCCCACCAAGGGGCATCAGCTGCTCTGCGAGGTGTTCGCCGGGCTCTGCGACGAGGGGCTGGCCGGCGACTGGGAATTGTGGATCGCAGGGACCGGGGAGCTGCTGGAACAGGTGAAGGCCTCGCCCGCCGGACGGCACCCGCGCATCAGGCACCTGGGCTTCGTGCAGGTGGAGGATATGCCCGGGGTGCTGGAACACTGCGGCGCCTTCGTGCTGCCCAGCACCTACGAGCCCTGGGGCGTGGTGGTGCACGAGCATGCCTGCGCGGGCCTGCCGTTGCTGTTGAGCAGTGCCGTGGGCGCGGGCGAACGCTTCCTGCGCGAGGGCCACAACGGCGTGCGCTTCGGCGCGGGCCGGGCGACGGACCTGCGCGAAGCCCTGTTGCGCGTGCTGCGGACCGACGATGCCGCCCTGCATGCCATGGGCGCCAAGAGCCGCGAACTGGGCAGCCGTTGGACCCCGGCCGACTGGGCACGCACCGTGATGGACCTGATGCCTGCGCCGCGTGAGACCTAAGGTGCTCGTGTTCATCGACTGGTACCTGCCGGGCTACAAGGCGGGCGGACCGGTGCGCAGCATGGCCAACCTGGTGGAACACCTGCGCGATCGGGTGGACCTGCACCTGGTGACCACCGACACCGACTACACCGAGGCCACACCCTACCCGGACGTCACGCCGGACCGGTGGACCGTGATGCCCGGGGGCGAAAAGGTCTGGTACGCCTCGCGCAACGGCGTGAACGCCGCCACCTGGCGGAAGCTGCTGGACCAGGAGGACTGGCGCACGGTGTACATCAACGGCCTGTACTCGCGCTGGTTCAGCGTGATGCCGCTGTGGCTGTTGAAAGGCTCGGTCCGGCATCGGGTGGTGGCCGTGCGCGGCATGCTGGCGGCGGGCATGATGAAGCACGGGACCCTGAAGAAGCGCGCCTTCCTGGCGGGGATGCGGCTGCTCGGCAGTTACCGGGGCGTCACCTTCCAGGCCACCAACGCCGAGGAGGTGGAGGATGTGAAGCGCTGGATCGGAAAGGAGGTCGCGGTGAAGCTGGTGCCCAACCTGGGCCGGAAGCTCACGGCGACCGCACCACCGCTGCGTGCGAAACAGCCCGGCGAGCTGCGCGTGCTGAGCGTGGCCCGCATCGCCGTGGAGAAGAACACGCTCTTCGCCATCGAGTGCCTGAAGCAGGTGCAGGGCCGCGTCACCTTCGACCTGTACGGGCCCATCTACGACGAGGCTTACTGGGCGAAGTGCCGCGCGGCCATCGCGGAGCTCCCTCCCGGCATCACCGTGACGCACAAGGGCCCCGTGCCGCCCGAGGAGGTGCCGGAGCTGTTCGCGCACTACCACGCCCTGTTCATGCCCAGCCAGGGCGAGAACTTCGGGCACACGATGGTGGAGGCGCTGGCCACCGGCCTGCCGCTGGTGATCAGTGACCGCACCCCGTGGCGTGGCCTGTGCGAACTGAACGCTGGATGGGACCTACCGCTCGAGGAGCCTTCGTGCTTCTGGGAGGAACTGAACGACCTGGTGGCCTACGACCAGAATGACCTGGATGCCGTGTCACGCGGTGCGTTCGCGTTGGGCAGGCGATATTTGGACGATCCCGCAACCGCCCAACGCACGCTGGACCTGCTGGTGCCATGACCGACCGCAAGCGCGTCGACCTCAGCCGTTTCACCAACGCCGACTTCCCGAAGGGGGCGGGTGCGGTGAAGATGACGCTGTGGTACTTCACCAACGCGCTCTTCTTCCTGAACCCGCTGTTCCCGTTCCGCTCGCCCAAGCCCGCGCTGCTGCGGCTCTTCGGGGCACGGGTGGGGAAGGGGGTGGTGGTGCATCCCGGGGTGAACATCAAGTACCCGTGGAAGCTTACCATCGGCGACCACGTGTGGGTCGGGCAGCGCGCCTGGCTCGACAACATCGACCAGCTCATCATCCGGGACCATGTGGTGATCAGCCAGGGCGCCATGATCATCCAGGGCAGCCACAACTACAAGAAGGTCGATTACCCCACCCTCAGCGGTCCGGTGGTGCTGGAGGAAGGCAGCTGGGTGGGCGCCGGTGCCATGGTGATGCTCGGGGTGACCCTGAAGAGCCACAGCGTGCTGGCCGCCGGCAGCGTGGCCACGAAGGACCTGGAGCCGTACACGATCTACCAGGGGAATCCCGCCCAGCCGGTGCGTGAAAGGGTGATCGAGTAGGTGCGAAAGCGGTCGGGGAGCAATAGGTCAAGGACATTTTCGTTGAGCGGGCTGGATCGTATCCCCATGAACCGCCCGGCTCTGATGCTCACTTTGCCGGTTCTTGTCATCGCGTGCTATGCCGCGTTCGCTGCACCGCGTATCAGGATCGATGGTTTCTTAGGCGAGCCCTTCGAGCTTTTAGGGCAGACCGACACGCAGTATGCGGAGGACTACTCGCACCTGGCGTTCAAGCGGATTGAGGTTGGTATGACTGAACAGCAGGTACTGGCCATACTGGGTGAACCTCTGTACCGATGGATGCCTTACGGTGGACGCAGCACGCGCAAGAGGTTCCCTGAGAAGGCCCATTTCGTTGGACTGGCCTATAGCAGAAGCCCAACGAGCAAGCACTATCGCCTTAGGCAGATCAACTTGGACAACGGTGTCGTCGCAGAGGTCAGAGGGTACTTCTATGTCGATTGAGTCCCGGCGGTGTTGTGCCGCTGACATTGCGTTCTTTGCTGTGGGATGTCAATACCCAACGGCGTGAAATTCTCCCTGATCACCGTGTGCTTCAAGGCCGGGGAGGAACTGGCCGAGACCGTGGCCAGCGTGCGTGCGCAGACCCATCCGGACATCGAGCACATCATCGTGGACGGCGCTTCCCCCGATGCGGCCACGCGGTCCGTGCTCAAGCGCCTCGACGATGGCCGGTCCGTTCTGATCAGCGAGCCCGACCGAGGCGTGTACGATGCCATGAACAAGGGCCTGGCCCGCGCCACCGGCGAGGTGGTCGGCTTCGTGAACGCCGGCGACCTGCTGGAGGCCCCCGGTGTGGTCGCCGCGCTCGCGACGGAGTTCGCCAGGGGCGATGCGGACGTGATCTACGGCGACGCCAACATGGTGGACCCGCACGACATCCGGAAGCTGCGGCGGTTCTGGAAGGGGGGCGAATACCACCGCGACAACTTCCGCAAGGGATGGATGCCGCCGCACCTGGGCACCTACATCCGCCGCGAGGCTTACCAGCGGTTCGGCGGTTTCGACCTGCGATTCCGCATCGCGGCCGACTACGAACTGATGTTCCGCTTCCTGTATAAGCACCGGCTGCGGGCGCGCTACGTGCCGCTCACCATCGTGCGTTTCCGCCTGGGCGGGGCCAGCAACAAGAGCCTCGGCCACGTGTGGAAGGCCAACCGCGAAGTGCTGGAGGCCTGGCGTGCCAACGGCCTGAAGCCGCCGCCGCTGTTGGCGTTCCGCAAGCCCCTGCGCAAGCTGGCGCAATACATCCTACCTTCCGCCCCATGAAGCGCGTGCTCGTCATCCACTATTCGCAGACCGGCCAGCTCACCGTACTGTTGGACCGCATCGTGGCGCCGCTGCGCGAGGCGGGGATCGCCGTGGACCACCTGCCGCTGCGCCCCGCCACGCCCTATCCCTTCCCGTGGTCGAGGGTCAGCTTCTTCAACTGCTTTCCCGAGGCGGTGGGCCACGACCCCGTGCCGTTGGAGCCGCTGGCGCTGGCGCCGGAAGGGCCGTACGACCTGGTGGTGCTGGGCTACACCATCTGGTTCCTCAACCCGAGCATCCCCATGACCAGCTTCCTCAAGCACCCGGAGGCCGCGCGCTACCTGGCGGACCGGCCGGTGGTGACGGTGGTGGGCGCGCGCAACATGTGGGTGCTGGCCCAGGAGCACATGCGGCGGTCGGTGGCGGCCCTGCGCGGGCGCCTGGTGGGCCATGTCACCGTGGTGGACCGCAGCCCCAACCTGGTGAGCGTCATCACCATCATCCGTTGGATGTTCCACGGTCGCCGCGATCCCTTCCTGATCTTCCCGGCCGCGGGGATCCGGGCCGCCGACATGGACGCCTCGGCCCGTTTCGGGACGGTGATGGCCCGGCACCTGGCCACCGGCGACCTCGACGGGCTGAACCCCGCGCTGCGCCGGGAGGGCTCCATCCACATCGTGCCGAGCCTGCTGATGCTGGAGAAGCGTGCCACCTTCCTGTTCGGCAAGTACCGGCGGTACATCCTGGCCAAGGCCGACCGCGACCCGGCCAGCCGCCTGCGACGGGTGAAGGTCTTCAGCGTGGTGCTCACCATCGGCGTCTTCATCCTGGGGCCCATCACCAGCCTCACCACGGCGCTGCTCTCCCTGGTGAAGCGCCGGGCGCTCAAGGCCGAGGTGGAGCGCCTGTCCACCTACTGAACTGCCGGACCCCGGCGCCCGCCCGGTATTTGGGGTAGGTGCCCCAAGCGGTTACTTTTGCCGGTCGCATCGAAAAAAGGGGAGCGCTCAAGACCTTGCACGACGTTTACATCACCCGGGTGTCCGGGTTCCTGCCGAATACACCGGTCTCCAACGACGAGATGACGGATCACCTGGGCATGGTGGACGGGAAGCCGTCGCGCGCCCAGCGCATCGTTCTGCGCAACAACGGCATCGTACAGCGGTACTACGCGCTGGACCGTCAGGGGCGGATCACCCACACCAACGCCCAACTGGTGGCCCGGGCGGTGGAGGGCCTGGCCGGCGACGGCCTTGCGGTGAGCGACTTGGAAGTGCTGGCCTGCGGCACCAGCAGCCCGGACCAGTTCCTGCCCTCCCACGCCTCGCAGGTGCACGGGGAGCTCGGCCATCCCCTGGAGATCGTGAGCACCGCTGGCGCCTGTTGCACGGGCATGCACGCCCTGAAGTACGGCTACATGAGCGTGGCCACCGGCCTGTCGCGCAACGCCGTGGCCACCGGCAGCGAGCTGGTGAGCCCCATGATGCGCGCCGGCAACTTCGAGAGCGAGACCGAGCGCTATCGCCAGCTGGAGCAGGACCCCATCGTCGGCTTCGAGAAGGAGTTCCTGCGCTGGATGCTGAGCGACGGCGCGGCGGCCGTGCTGATGGAACCCGCACCACGGGGACCGCTGAGCCTCCGCATGGAGTGGGTGGTGAGCCGCTCCTTCGCCCATGAGCTGGATGTGTGCATGTACAGCGGGGGCGACAAGGATGAGGAAGGCCGCTACCTGGGGTGGAAGCAGTTCCCCCCGCAGGACCTGGCCGGGCGCGCGCTCTTCACCATGAAGCAGGACGTGAAACTGCTGGGCCGCAACATCGTGCCCGTGGGCGTGCGTTTCCTGCGCGAGACCTTTGAGCATCACGGCCTCGACCCCGCTTCGATCGACCACATGCTCGTGCACCTCAGCAGCATGTTCTTCCGGGACAGGGTGCATGATGAGATGGTGGCCCAGGGCATCGGGGTTCCGATGGACAAGTGGTACATCAACCTGCCCCGGGTGGGCAATGTGGGCTCGGCCTCCATCTTCCTGCAGTTGCGCGACCTGCTGGCCGAGGGCCATGTGCGCAAGGGGCAGCGTGTGCTGCTGATGGTGCCCGAGAGCGCCCGCTTCAGCTACGCCTTCGCCCTGTTCACCGCAGTGTGACCCCCCCGCCGTCCGGTGCTGGAGTATCTTCGCAGTCCGCTCCCCCGGGAAGCTGCAGCAGCGCAGGGCACCGGGGCCCATGGCCATGAAAAAGGAGGAAGTGCCCCAGGATGACGCCAACCTGCTGGAAGGCAAGTTCAAGGTGGTGAAATACGCCCTGAACGAGGACGGCGAGTTCGAGAAGGTGCCCAGCGTGGGCTGGGAGCCCGAGAACGTGGCCCTGCGCCAGGCCTGGGAGGTGGTCAACGAGCGGGTGGAGGCCGCCCGGCAGCAGGTGCTCCGGGGCGAACGCAGCCCCCTGGCCTACCACATGGCCCGCAACATGATGGAGGCCGATCTGCTGGCCCGGCATGTGGACCTGCCCGCCCGCCGGGTGAAGCGCCACCTGGAGCCCTCGGGTTTCAGCGAGCTCGATCAGGCCCTGCTGGAGCGCTATGCCCAGGCGCTCCAAGTGACCGTGGACGAGCTGAAGCAGGTGCCCCGATGAGCCAGCGCGACCTTGTGATCCCCTTCGATCACCAGCAGAGCGCCCACTGCGAAACAGGGGTGATCAGCAACCTGATGCGTTTCCACGGGCTGCCGGTGAGCGAGCCCATGGCCTTCGGCATCGGCTCGGGGCTGTTCTACAGCCACATGCCCTTCCTGAAGCTCAACGGCATCCCGGTGACCAGCTACCGGATCCTGCCCGGGCACATCTTCAAGCGCTTCGCCCGCAACGTGGGCGTGGGCATCAAGCGCATGAAGTTCCGCGAGCCGCTGGCCGCCATGGCCGAGATGGACCGCGTGCTGGACCAGGGCCTTCCGGTGGGCATGCTCACCAGCGTGTTCTACCTGCCCTACCTGCCCAAGGCGTTCCGCTTCCACTTCAACGCGCACAACATCGTGGTCTTCGGTCGCGAGGGCGACGAGTACCTGGTGAGCGACCCGGTGATGGACGGCACCACGCGCATCCACCGCACGGCGTTGATGCGGGCGCGCTTCGCCAAGGGCATGCCCAACACCAGCGGCCGCATGTACTTCCCCACCCACGTGCCCAGCGATGCCGACCTGCGCGCCGCCGCGCTCAAGGGCCTGCGGCGCACGGCCCGCGACATGAGCACCACCCCGCTGCCCATGTTCGGCACCAAGGGCATCGGCTACCTGGCCGGCAAGCTCCGCCATTACGAGCGCAGGATGGGCGAGAAGGATGCACGGCTGGCCCTGGGCAACCTGATCCGCATGCAGGAGGAGATCGGTACCGGCGGTGCCGGCTTCCGCTTCATCTTCGCCGCCTTCCTGATGGAGACGGCCAAGCTGTTGAACGCCTCCGTGCTGCGCGAGAAGGCCCTGGAGATGTCCCGCATCGGTGATCAGTGGCGCGATTTCGCCTACGAAGCCGGGCGCCTGTGCAAGGGGCGCGCCGAGAGCCACATCACCTACGACCACCTGGCCGAAAAGCTCCTCGAGATCGGTCGCCAGGAGACCGCCTTCTTCAAGCAGCTCCACCAGCTCGCCCGGCAGCTATGACCGCGCCGGACATCCGGGTGGAGGGCCTGGTGAAGCGCTATGGGCACCGCGCCCCCCCTGCGGTGGACGGCATGGACCTGGAGGTGCGCCCCGGCGAGTTCCTCGGCCTGCTGGGTCCCAACGGTGCCGGCAAGACCACCCTCATCGGCATCCTCACCGGCGTGCTGGCCCCCACGGCGGGCAAGGCGCTGGTGCACGGCATGGACGTGGTGAAGGAGCGCCACAGGGTGCATCGCCTCATCGGCCTGGTGCCGCAGGACATCGCCCTCTACGACACGCTCACCGCCTGGGAGAACCTGCGCTACTTCGGCCGGTTGCACGGCCTGCGGCGCGGGCCCCTGGACCAGCGCGCCGAAGTCCTGTTGGAGCGCACCGGCCTGCGGGACCGCGCCCACGAGCAGGTGCGGGGCTGGAGCGGCGGCATGCAGCGACGCCTCAACATCGTGGCCGCCGTGTTGCACGCACCCCCGATCATCTTCCTGGACGAGCCCACCGTGGGCATCGACGTCCAGAGCCGGGCCGCCATCCGCGAACTGCTCCAGGAGATCAATGCCGAAGGCACCACCGTGCTGTACACCGGCCACCATCTGGAAGAGGCTGAGATGCTGTGCTCACGGGTGGTGGTGATGGACCACGGGCGCCGGGTGGGCGAGGTGGCCGACATGCAGCGCGGCGAGGGCCGCGAACGGCTGGAGGACCTGTTCCTCCGCCTCACCGGGCGCGCCCTGCGCGATTGACCCATGCTCCAACGCATCCGCGCCCACGCCCACAAGGAACTGCTTCTGCTGCTGCGGGACCGCACCGGCCTGCTGCTGGTGTTCGCCATGCCGCTGCTGTTGGTGACCGTGATGGCCGTGGTGCAGGACGCCCCCTTCCGGGATTTCAGCGACAGGCAGCTGCGCGTGCTTTACAAGGACCTGGACGACGGGCCCGTGGGCGCGGCCATCCGGCAGGGACTGGAGGCCACCGGCAGTTTCACCCTCACCGATGGGCGTGACCTCACGGACGCCGAGCTCCGCGACCAGGTGCGCAGCGGTCGGCATCAGGTGGGCGTGCTGGTGCCCGCCAACGCCAGCGAGGTGGTCGCCGCCGGTTCGGCCCACGCCATGGCCCTGCTCTTCAACCCCCTCACCGGGGACAGCACGGCGACGACCGCACCGGACAGCTCCCGCGTATGGATGGTCGTGGACCCCACGGTCAAACACATGTTCCGCGACCTGGTGCACGGCAGCCTGGTGCGCGTGCTGGCGGGCATCAGCTCCGAGCGGCTGCTGGCCGACATGCGCGTGCGGATCGAGGCCCTGACCGGCAACAGCCTGCCCGCCCTCGACCTGCGGCGCCCCTTCGTGGGGGTGGAGCAGCACCTGGCGGCCGGCGAGCTCCACGGCGATCTGGTGGCCACCGACTCCACGGCCCACAACGTGCCCGCCTGGACCATCTTCGCCATGTTCTTCACCGTGGTGCTGCTGGCCGGCAACATGGTGAAGGAGCGGACCTCCGGATGCATGGTGCGCCTGCTCACCATGCCCGGGGGCACGGCCGAACGGATCACCGGTCGCATCGCCGCCTACCTGCTGGTCTGCCTGGCCCAGCTGGCGTTGTTGCTCGCCGCCGGGCTCTGGCTCCTGCCCCTGCTGGGCTTGCAGGCGTTGGACCTCGGAGCGCCGGATGCGCTGCCCCTGCTCCTGGCCGCCGCCCTTACCATCGGTCTGGCGGCCACGGCCTTCGGGACCTTCATCGGTTCGGTTTGCCGCACCCAGCAGCAGTCGGCCATCCTGGGCAGCACGGCCGTGGTGCTCCTCAGCGCCATCGGAGGCATCTGGGTGCCGCTGTACATCATGCCCCGGGCCATGCAGGCCATCGGGCGTCTCTCGCCGTTGCACTGGAGCATGGAGGCCTTCAACACCGTGATCCTTCGGCAGGGCGGCCTGCTGGAGCTGGCGGCCCACCTGGTGCCGCTGCTCCTCTTCGCCGCAGTGTGCCTGCTTTTGTCCATCATGGCCGAACGGGTCGTTTCTTCGCGTTGACCATGAGCGACCGCGTGGTGATCACCGGCATGGGCGTGATCAGCGCCCTGGGCGTCAACGTGGAGGAGAATCTGCGTGCGCTGCTCGAGGAACGTTCGGGCATCGGCGACATCACCATCCTGCCCACCCGGCACCGGGGTGTCATCCCCGTGGCCGAGGTAGCGCTGGACGACGACGCCCTCGGCGCCCTGGCCGCGCCGCGCAGCCAGCGCAGCTGGACGCGTACCGCCCTGCTGGGTCTCTGTGCCGCCAAGGAGGCCCTGGCCCAGGCCGGCATCGACCCCGCCGCGGCGCGTACCGCCTTCATCTCCGCCACCACCGCAGGCGGTATCGACAAGACGGAGCCCGTGTACGACCAGTTCTACCTGCCGGAGATCCCCGATGAGGTCGCCCAGTACCTGGGCACGCACGACCCCGGCGACCACGCCCAGCGCATCGCGGCCGAACTGGGCTTCAACGACCTGGTGACCACCATCAGCACCGCGTGCTCCAGCAGCGCCAACGCCTTGAAGCTCGGCGACCGCCTGCTGCGCCACGGCCTCACCGATGTGGCCGTGGTGGGAGGCACCGATGCCTTGTGCAAGTTCACCGTCAACGGCTTCAACTCGCTCATGATCCTGGACCGCGAGCCCTGCCGCCCCTTCGACCGCGACCGGGCCGGGCTCAACCTGGGCGAGGCGGCGGCCTACCTGGTGCTGGAGACCGAGGCCCATGCGCGGGCGCGCGGCGCCGCGGTGCTCGCCGTGGTGAGCGGCCATGCCAACACCAACGAGGCCTTCCACGCCACCGCCTCTTCGCCCGATGGCACCGGGGCCTACGAGGCCATGCGGCAGGCCCTGGCCATGGCGCAGCTCGCTCCGGAGGACATCAGCTACATCAACGTGCATGGCACCGGCACCCTGAACAACGACGCCTCGGAGGGCATCGCGCTCACCCGCCTGTTCGGCAGTGCCGTGCCACCGTTCAGCAGCACCAAGTCGTTCACCGGACATACCCTCGGCGCTGCGGGCGCGGTGGAGGCGGTGTATTCGGTGCTGGCCATCCGCAACGAGGTGCACTTCGCCAACCTGCGGTGGCGCACACCGCTGGCGGAGGCCGCCCTGGTGCCCGTGGTCCGCACGCAGCGCGGCGCCCGGGTGCGCCATGTGCTCAGCAGTTCCTTCGGCTTCGGCGGCAACAACACCAGCCTGGTGCTCAGTGCACCGGTCCAGCAGGGATGAAGCGGCCGGTGTACATCCGCGAGGCCTCGGCCATCGGACCGCAGCCGGTGTTCGATACCGACCGCCTGGAACGGGTGGAGGCCTACACGGGTCATCCGCTCCGGTCCATCGTGCCGGCCCTGCGCCGCTATGTGGACCCCGTGCGCGGCCGTCGCATGGAGAAGGTGGCCCGCATCGGGCTGGGCGCCGCGCTGAACGCCCTGGACCGGGCGGGAGGGGCCTTGCCGGAGGCCATCATCGTAGGCACCGGACTGGGGTGCATGGAGAGCACCGAGCGTTTTTTCGTGCCCCTGCTCCACAACAACGAGGACGTGCCCAACCCCACGGCCTTCATTCAAAGCACGCATAACAACGTCGCCGGGCAGATCGCCCTTGCCACCAACTGCACCGGCTACAACTTCACCTATCTGCACCGCGGCATCTCCTTCACCAGCGCCCTGCTCGACGGTTGGATGCAGGTGGGCCTGGAGGGCAGGGGCACGGTGCTGGTGGGCGGGGCCGAATCGATCACGCCCGACTACTATACGGTGCAGCGCCGAAGCGGCATCTGGAAGCAGCACGACGTGCCCAACCTCGAAGTGCTGAAGGCCACCGACGGCGGGGCGCTGTGCGGGGAGGGCGCCGCCTTCTTCGTGCTGGGCGACGGCCCGGGCCCGGGTCCTGCGGTACGCGTGGTCGATGTGGACATCAGCTTCCGCGGCGGACCGGGCTCACTGCGCGACCGGGTGCATGCCTTCCTGGACCGCCATGGGCTGAGCGCCGACGCGATCGATCTGCTGATGATCGGTCGCAATGGCGACGGGCCACAGGACACGGCCTACGCACCGGTGGAGACCGATCTGCCGCTGGCCACCCATGCGGCCTTCAAGCATCTCTGTGGTGAGTTCCATACCGCCAATGCGTTCGGCCTCTGGTTGCTGTGGTCGGGCTTGCGCACCGGCCATCTGCCGGGCGAAGCCGTGCTGCACCGGGGCGCGCGGTCCAACATGCGTTGGGGCCTGTTGGTGGACCATTTCCAGCGCAAGGACCACAGCCTGGTGCTGCTGGAACGTTGCGGGCCCGAGCACCCCGACGCGCAGGCCCTGCCGTCCGGTTGCGCCGATCAGCTCCGCTGAGCGCGCCATCGGCCCCGGACGCATACGGCGTGACCGACCATCGGAAGTGTTCAGCTCATGCGCCGGATGCGCTCAGCGCTGCACCACGAACGGGCGCTCGTCCACCCGCCTGGCGTCCACGGTGCGAAGGGCATAGGTGCCGGCGGGCCAGCGGCTCACATCGATCTCCTGGGTGCGCTGCGTCTTCACGTGCCCCCAAGCGATCGCCCGGCCGGCCGCGTCGATCACGGCCCAGGTGGCAGGCTCCGAACCCGGCCACGCGAAGCGGACCGTGTGGGTGGCGGGGTTGGGCGCGACCATCACCTCGGTGGGGTCCTTCAGGTCATCGATGCCCGTGCTGATCTCGAAGGGTTCAGAGGGCAGCTGGCAGGGCAGGCCGTAGTCCACGAACACCGTGTAGGTGCCCGGGCCCCCCATGGTGATGCACGGCGTGTTGCCAACGATGGGCTGCCAGTTCATGTACCACTGGTAGCTGATGCCCGCTGGGCTGGCGCACAGGTCGGCCCCGTTGAGGGTGATGACCGGCTGCGCGACCGGGGTGAACGCCACTTGGATGGTGACGCCCAGCTGCATGAGGAAGTTCGGACAGATGGCCGGTGCGCCGCTCACCGAATACGCCCCGTTCTCCGTCACCGCCAGCACCGGGCCGTTGGCGCCCGGGATCGGCTGTCCACCGTTGGTCCATTGGATGTTCGTGTCGTAGGGCGGCATCAGCCTCAGCAGCAGGGTGTCGCCTTCGCAGTAGAGCAGTTCTCCGTTCGGCCCCGTGCCGTAGGTGGTATCGCCTTCGTGCATCACATACGGTAGCAGGAAGACCCAGCCGTCCACCAGCACGGGTGGTGACATCTCCGTGCAACCTTCCAGGGTGCATTCCACCGTGAAGCTCGATCCACCATCGGTGTTGGCGTTCACCATGTGGCCCTGCTGGACCGCGCCGGGTATCGGCTGGCCGTCCTTGTACCACTGGTAGCTGTCGTAGGGCTGGGTCATCAACACCTCCGACGCGTTCGGACAAAGCAGCACGGGATCCGGTTGGATGCTGGGATCGAAGGGGCACTGCGCCCGGAGGGATAAGATGGTGATCGAAGCGGCGAGGGTGAAGGCTGTACGCATGGTCCTGGGTCAAGGGGTTCACAGGTCGGCTCCGGAAGGTTCATGGACCGAAGTCCCGCCGTGCATTCTCCAGCCTGCCCGGTGGGTGCGCAGGTGTGGCGTCCACGGCGGATGGGTCCCGCGTCGTGGTGCTTGAAGCACATCAGGGACGATCAAGGAACTCCGGGGCTTCCACACGTGGACGCCCATGGGACGCACGGCGCTGCTTCAAGGTGACACACTTTCCGTCACCGGGACGAACCGTGCCGGTGCTATCGCGCCACGATGATCCTCTCCGAAGCGAAGCTCGACCGTTCGAACAGGAGCACGTACGCCCCGCGGTCGAGGCCCGCCAGGTCCAGCGTGTTGCGACCGCCGTGCAGCGCGACCTTCCACAGCGACCGTCCGGAGGCGTCGCACAGCCTTGCCTGCACCGTCCGCGCCGTTCCGGGAAGGATCGCGATCAGCTGATCCGTTGCCGGCATGGGGAACAGCTGCACCTGTTCCGCGGTGTCGTTGGCACCGACGGCGGTACTGCCGCAGGCCAGGGCCTCGTTGGCCATGATCACCGGGCTGAACGCCATGAACATGCTGTCCCTCACGGCCGGCGCGTTGTTCACGTAGTGGAAGGAGCCGTTCTGCGACACGTTGATGCAATTGAAGGACCAGGGGAACTGGGCCAGCACGGCATCGCACACCGCATGGTCCTGGATGCTGGCCAGCACCTTCGCTCCCAACAAGGCCTCCAGCGCAAGGCTTCCGGCGGACCAGGGGTAGTGGGTGCTCCACCAGGTGCCGGTGGCGCAGAGGGCGGACATCTCCCGCAGGAGCTGGGCACTGCCGTTGGGTACGATGGCATCGCAGGTCTGGTGGTAGAGGAAGACCGCGGGCGTATCCGGCCCCTGCACCCAGTTCTCCGCGACCCCCAGGAGCGGGATGCCCCCGTACATCGCCGCAACGCCGGCCACCCGGTCGTCGTGCCCGTTCTGGGCGACATCACCGGCCACCGGTCCCAGGTCGGGGCGGCTGCGCTGGTCGATGGTGAGCGGCCAGGGTGCCGCATGGCAGCCCCCGAGGAAGAAGTTGGGCTCGGGGGCGGGTCCCAGCGCAGCGCAGGCGGCCGGCCGTTCGTCCGGGTCGTCCAGGAACACTGCGGTCAGGCCGCTGATGGCCCCTGCGCTCTCCCCGTACAGGAACACGTTGCAGATCGAGGTGCTGTCAAGCGGGCTACGCCCTTTCAGGAAGCGGACCGCCCCCTTCACGTCCTGCTGGGCCCTGTAGAGGGCCCGCAGCACCTCGGCGCTGTCGGGCACGTACACGCAGGGGTCGACCCCGAGGGAGATGGAGACGTTCTGCGGCACGTGGTGCCTGAGGCGGTAGCTGATGGTGGTCGCCACGTACCCGCGTTGGGCCGCTGCATGGCACACGGTCCACAGGTCTTGCCGGGCACCGCCCATCCAGGAGCCGCCATGCACGGCCACCAGCAGGGGCCGCGCCGCATTGCCGTCGGCCACCGGGCGGAAGAGATCGAGCTTCAGGGTGTCGATCCCGCCGAGATAGTTGGTGTCCCAGCCATAGACGATGTTGCGCACCGTGTCCACCTCCCAGAGGGGCTGGGTGTAGGGTTGCGCGGTACCCGTGTGGCCCAGCAGGGCGGCGACGCCGTACGGCAGGGCGTGGAGTATGGACCGCTTCATACCCCAAGATACCGCAGCCCGGCTCAGCACTGGGGGGCTTGCCCGCCCGATCCTGGCTCAAAGGGAAGGACCTTGGTGGGCAATTGTGGTCAGCGTTTCATGGCGATCGCGCTGATCTCCACGTTGGCGCCACGCGGCAGTTCCTTCACCCCCACGGTTTCGCGGGCCGGTGCGTCTCCTTTGAAACAGGCGATGTACACGTTGCTCACCGCCGTGTAATACTGCAGATTGGTGAGGTATATCGTGCATTTCACCAGGTCGTCAAAGGTGAGGCCGGAGGCAGCCAGGATCTCGCCGATGTTCGCCATGATCTGTTCGGCCTCCTTGGTGATGTTGTCCGTCAGCACCGTTCGGGTGCCTTTCACCGATGCGATCTGGCCACTGATGAAGACGAAGCCGTTGGCCTCCACGGCGGCCGTGAAGGGGCTGGATCCTTCCAGTTTTTCGTCAAGGTGGATCGATCTTTTCATCTTGCTTTGGGTACGGCCGGTTGGTCGGCTTGTGACGAAGATGCGACGAAAGTGGTCAGCGCCGATGTGCGGACTTCATTCCGAGCGCCAGACGGTGCCCCAGCCAGGCCATGGGCAGGTAGGCGGCGCCGAGGTCGAGCGCGCTGAACCAGAGCGGGCTGTTGGGGATCATGCGCACGGCCATGATGCCCCCGAACAGGAAGATGGCGCCGATCACCAGGGCCAGCGGCAGCTTCCAGGAGGCGGCGGTCCGGGCTGTGATGAAGGCCCCGGCCAGTGTGCCGATGGCGTGGGCCAGAAAGGGTGCCAGCAGTTGCATGAAGCCATATTCGCCGATGTGGGCATTGATGCTGGTCACATCGTTCACATCGACGCCGGGCGGAGGGGGCAGCAGCTTACCGCCCAGCAGGATCAGGCCCATGTTGACCAGGCTGCCCAGGAGGATGCCGACGACCACGGCCAGGCTGTTGCGGAGGAGGGGATGCATGCGGTGGTCTTTCCGGGAAAGGTAGGCCGGGGGCCTGGACCTGCACAACAGGTGGTGCCGGTCGCGGCGTGCGTCGGCCCGGCCGGCCCCGGCTACCTTTGCCCGCGTCATGAGCGAGAACCCCAAGTGCCCCGAGTGCGCGTCGTTGATCACCTATCCCACCGGAGGTTCGCAGATGTGCGCCGAGTGCGGCCATGAATGGAACCCCGCAGAACTGGAAGCGGCCGCACAGGTGAAGGATGCCAACGGCAACGTGCTGCAGGACGGCGACGATGTGGTGGTGATTAAGGACCTGCCGGTGAAAGGCATGCCCAAGCCGGTGAAGGCCGGCACCAAGGTGAAGAACATCCGCCTTGTGGACGGTGCAGGCAACGCGGGCCACGACATCGACTGCAAGATCGATGGCTTCGGGGCCATGGGCCTGAAGAGCATCTACGTGCGGAAGGCATAGGGGAGGCCGCGCCCGGAAGGCGACGTGGGGCCTACGGTTCCGTTTCCACCTGCCGCCACTGGTCCACCTGATCGCTGTTCACGTTCGGGTCGTACATCGCGTCGTTGGTCCCGAAGTATTCGCCGTTGCTGTTCATCCAGTACCGGTCGTGTCCGTCCTGGAGCTTGATCCCTTCGCCTGAGTACGGGTTGGTCGCGTTCCGTTCCCCGCGGATGCCGTTGATCGTGGCCTCCTGCATGCGGTCCATGGTGGCGCTGGTGTTGTTCCAGGTGCCCATGATCGCGTCGTTCACGCTGTTCACGCGGTCGCGGTGCGCGGCCTGTTGCGCGTCGAACGCGGCCTGGTTGGCACGCATGCGGCCGTTGTGCGCGGCCCAGCTCAGTTGTTCCTTCTGCTGCTCGCTCTGTGCGTAGGCGGCGAAGAAGGCGGGGTCATGGCGCGCCGTGGAGAGGACGTGCAGGAGTGCCGTCTTTTCCCGCTCGTAGTTGGCCGGTCCAGCCTTGAGGACGGTGAGGCTGTACCCCCAGTTCATCAGGTCCCCGCCGTCCATCGCGTACCAGTGCAGCACCAGGCCCAGGCGCTCCTGACCGCGGCGCCAGTCGCTGATGTTCGCCTGGCAGGTCTTGCGCGTGTTCCCCACCGAGTAGAGGCCGTTCAGGCCGCGTTGGTCCGTACGGGCCACGTCCGGGGCGTTCTGGCGACCCACCAGCTCGTACCCCTGCTGCTGCAGCTGGGGCAGCACGTCCTCCATGAGCACCTGGTCCGCCGGGATGGCGGGGCGCATCTGCATGCCGGACTGCTGGTAGAAACCGGCCATCTGACCGGTCGCATACATGAAATTGCCGCCGGTCATGTGCTTCACCTTCAGCCCATCACCCTCCACTTCCCAGTCGCCCGATGCCGTGGTGCGCACCGGCCATCGGGCGGGCATTTCGAAGTGGACCATCGGCACGTTGAACTGGATGCTCCGCACCGTGAAGAGGCGGTATCCGTCATCCGTCGGGGCATCCAGGCCCGCTTCGGGCCCAGGGATGTCGCCGCCGTCCCGGCCGGTGACCTCGGACACGCGCGAGGCCAGTTCGTCGTATTCCATTTCGTCCGATGGTTCGTCGGAACCGCTCTGGCCGCACGCGATGAGGACCAGGGCAAGGAGGCCGGGGAGGTGCTGATGGGTGCGCATGGCAGGTCGTTCACACCCATTCATCGGGGAACCCGGTGGAATGTGAACGGTGCATGACCGCCGCCGGCGGCGGACCGTTGGTCGGGACGACGAGCATGCCTCCGACAGAGACCACCCGGCACGGCGGCGGGGTTCAGGCCACCGGCAGATGGTGCGTGCTCCGGCCGCCGCCTTTCCCCTCGAGTGCTCCTCTGATCTGCCTTCTCCGACTTAGAGCGGGTTGCCGTTCCCGTCCGTGGTGAGCACCTCGCTCACGTGGTCCAGCCAGGGGCGGATGGCCCGGTAGTGCGCATCCACGCGGTCGGCGAGATCAGGCGCCAGCACTTCCTTGTCGGAGAAGGCATGGCTGAAGATGAACTGCTTGTAGCGGAGCAGGTCCACCGCCGGATGGTCCTTGGGGAAGCCCTGCGGCGCCGTCTTCAGTTGTTCGCCCTCCAGTTCGCCCCAATGGTCACGCAGGCGTTCCGCGCCGAGCAGTTTCCGCCAGACCGGGTGATCGTACAGGATGTCCGTGCGGATCTTCTTCAGGTCGTCCGGCTCCGGCGCCCAGAAGCCGCAGGCGATGAAGCTGTCGCCCGGTGCGATGTGGAAGTAGTAGCCACCGCGCAGGGCGGGCTTCACGCGTGCCAGGCTGCCCGCCAGATGCTCCTTGTACGGCGGCTTGTCCTTGTGGAAGCGCAGGTCGTTGTAGATGCGGTACATCGCCTCCTTGCCGTCGGCCGTGGCGATCTTGTCGTGTCGCCGCATCCGCTCGATCAGGGCGTCGGCGAAGGCGCGCATGTCCGCCATTGCGGCCTCGTACCGGTCCTTGTGGGCGGTGAACCAGTCACGGTCGTTGTTCTTCTTCAAGTCGGAGAGGAAGCGGAGGGTGGCGCGGTCAATGGCGCCATGGGAGGTGCTCATGGTCGGTGACAAAGGTCGTGCGACCTTCGGACCGTTCCGTCAGGCCGCCTCCCCGAACGTGAGCAGATTGTTATCCGGATCCAACAAGGCGAACTCCCGCTGTCCCCAAGGTTTGTTCTGCAGGGCACCGTTCGGATGGATGACCACACCGTGGTCCACCAACGACCGATACAGCGCATCGATCTCCGCGACCCGGAAGTACACCTGCCCATCGTTGGTCAGCGGGTCAAGGTCCATGGAAAGAAAGAAGTGCAATTCGATGCCATCGCGACGAAGGATGAGGTAGTTGTCGTACTCCCCGGCAACGGAGAACCCCAGTGCTTCGGAGTAATAGGACCGAGTCGCTGCCTGGTCGCGCATCGGTAGCTTGGGGTGAATGGAGGTGAGCATGGCTGGTATGGCGGTCAATCGTCCAGTCCCTTCCCGGCCAGGATCCGGTCCACGTGCTTCTCGATGCGCGCCATGCGTGTGCTGGCCTGCTTGGCCCCGGCAAAGTGCAGCATGTAACCACGCTGTCGGCCCGGTGTCAGGGCATTGAACGCCTTCTTCAGCTCCGGCATCTGCTTCATCGCCGTTGCGAACTCAGCCGGCATCTCGAACTCGACGGTCTTTTTCAGCACCACCTTTCTGCCCGCTTTCTCCAAAGTGATCGCCTCCCGGATGTAGCGCTTCAGTACCGGTGTCTGCTTCACGATCTCCTTCACGCTGGTGAACCGGATCTGCCGTGCGCTCTGCACGTTCTTGGTCTGCTGAACGAGCAGTCCTTTCGCATCCTTCAGCAGGGCGCCCTTGTGGAAGAGCAGCGCGCAATACTCCTTGAATCCGTGGATCAGGAAGACGTTCTTGCCGTTGAGCGTGTAGCAGGGATGGCCCCATTTCAGTTCCTCGGTGAGGCCGCTGTCCAATGCGATGTCGCGCAGCAGGCCGAACGCTTCCTGCCAGGGGGTGTCCTTGTCAAAGAACCATTGGACCTTGGGGTTCATGGCGTCATGCAACGGGATAATGGCTGGCTTGATGCCTCACATTTTCACCCCCGGCAGCTTCGCCGCCTCCTTCACCCAACGCATGAACTGCTCCTCGTCCAGCTTGTCGTTCTCGTGGATGTGCACGTAGCGCACCTCCTTTTGTGTGCTGGCCACGGGCGGCATGGGGTCCAGGTGTGCGCCTTTGAAGAAAGCCACCTTCACGTACTTGGTGGTGCAGTGGAAGCCCATGAAGCGGTGGTCCCGGTCCAGTCCGTAGAGCGGCGTATTCCACTTCACGGCCTTGGTCACCTTGGGCACGGCGTGGGTGATCAGGCGGTCCAATAGTTCGCCCACCGCACGCTTCCATCCGGGCATGGCGGCGATGTAGGTCTGCACGGTGTCATCGCCATGACCCAGGGCGATCTGCGGATTGCCGCCGCTGAGCAGCTTGATCTTTCCACTGGGACCGGACTTTGTCAGTTGCAACTTGGGCTTGGTGGTGCGGGCTGGCATCGTGCCGGGATGTTTTCACAAAGTTGCACTGCACAACGGTTCATTTTATTCCGGCCAGCAGCGTTCCACAAAGTACATCTCCATTTCCCCTTTGCCCTTGGCCAGCACAGTGCCGCGGGGGGTGAAGGTGAAGGTGAAGGCGGGCGCGGTTGCGGGTTGAAGGGTTGCGGGCTTGCCAGCCGCGGCTGGTTGCGGGTTGCGCGTGCTCTCTCCTTCTTCACTTCCTTCCTTCCTCACCTCCTTCACCAGCGCATACGTCGCCTCACTGATGTTCACATGGCCCACCTCACAGCTGCTCTCCATGCGGCCGCCCCTCTTCAACGGATCACCTTGGATACTGTGCCGGACCATCCGCACGGCCATGCTATCGGTGGGCGTGTGACATGGACCTCGGTCGATCCCGGTGAACAATTTCGTTGATGAACGCTGCTCGAGCACCGCGATCATCCGGAGGTTTTTCGGATATTGGACATCATGAAGTGGGGTGGGTTCGGGACGGAGCGGGTCGGCGCTCGACGATCCATCGTCCGTGTACCGAGAATGACTGGCGGGATGGTGGCCCGGCCATCGGGTGTTCGGCTGTGGCACAAGCATGTTCCCATCATGATGGCTTTGATGGTGTTGACGCCGTTCACGGCCCATGCACAGAACCCCGTGGGTTTCTACGGCTACGGACCCACCTTTTCCTGGGGCAATCATCTCTCCATCAATCCGGCAGGGAACCTGGTGATCGCCGGGACCTCCAACAGTGACCCGGGATTCATCATCACCAATTCCGCAGGTGCCTATCTGGCCGGGCGAAGGGTTGGGAATGACTACGGCGAACTGTTCACCTCAGTGATCCAAAGCAACGGCGACTTCTATGTTGGCGGGATGGGTGGTTTCATCGGTTCTGAGGTGAAGTACATCGTGAAATATTCGGCCGGTCTGGCGCAGCTTTTCGCCAGGCAGTACGGCCCTGGGAGCATCCGGTACATGATCCAGGACGGAACGAACATCGCGGCGTGCGGTTTCGAGCACACGAACAACGCCAGCCACAAACCCAGCATCCTGAAGATCGACAATGCGGGGAACCTCATCTATCACAAGCGGTACACGATCAATGGTTCCAACGCGACAGGGTACGCGCTCGGTGCGTCCGGTGGGGCATACTACATGACCGGAAGCATCAAGGGTTCGGGCACCGTGGCCTCGTACATCCTGTGCGCGGACGCTGCCACCGGCAACGTGAATTGGTGCAGGACCTATGTGGGCGCCGCTTTCTCGCCGCACTTCACGGGCATGGCGATTTCGCCATCGGGGATCACCGTGTGCGGCACCACCGGGGAGAACAGCGACGGGGACCTGGTCGTGATGAAGACGGACTTCTCCGGCAACGTGCAATGGACCCGCCGGGTGGTCGGCGCGCATAGCTGGTATAACCGGGCCGTCGATGCCGGTTTCAGTTGGGCGATCAACTGTGCGGTGGATGCGTATGGCGCCGTTGTGGTGGCCTTCGAGGAGACCGCCGCGAACAACCGGGGCGGCCTGCTCGCCAAGCTGAACGGTACCACGGGGGGCGTGCTCTGGATAAAGAAGTACAAGACATCGAACGGCGATGGTTTCCATGGGATCACCACATCCGGTTGCACCTACCTGGGCAGCGGTTGGTTCCACAGTACCAACTACAAGTTCGGGCTGGTCGTGACCGATACCAGCGGTTTTGCCGGTGCATCTTGCGCGACCAATGTGACCAAGACGAGCTCGGCCCCGACCTTGACGGTGGTGAGCGTTACCGCGACCAGCACCAATTTGACCGCGGCCGGCAACTACGCCAACGCCAGCAACACTACGCTCAGCTGGACGCGCTCCACGAGCTGTTCCGGGACTTCAACCACGTGTTCCATCCCGTTGCCGGTGGAGTTGCTCTCCTTCAATGGCGTGGTCAACTGCGATGAGGCGACGGTCCAATTGCAATGGGTGACCGCCACCGAGACGAACAACAGCCATTTCAGCCTGGAGTCAAGTGTCGATGGGGTTGTGTGGGAACACCTGGGCCATGTCAATGATGTGGCGGGGAATTCCATGACGATGACCGCCTATTCATTCAACGCGCCGCTGCCGCCGGGCTCGCCTACCTACTATCGCTTGACACAGGAGGACATGGATGGCAATGCGGAGCATGTTGGAGGCATCCTGGCCGTACCGACCAATTGCAGGGGGCTGGCCCAGGGTGCGAGCTTGTATTTCGACCAGGGCAGCGATCAGTTGCATGTGCAATTCAGTTCTCCGGTCGAGGGAGAATTGCGGTTCATGGTGCACGACGCACTGGGCAGGCGGGTATTGGACCGGCAGGAGCGGATACAGCGTGGAGAGAACGCCTTCCGCTACGACCTGTCCCGGGTCGCTACCGGTGCCTATGTCTGCTCCTTTGGTTCCGATCGGAACCTCGAGCCATTGAAGTTCATCCGGCCATGATCGCCGGTTCTGGTTGTGCGATGGCTCAGTCCGCTTGCCTCAGATCGACGAAGTACATCTCCATTTCCCCTTTGCCCTTCGCCTGCACTTTTGCGCTCGGGGTGAAGGTGAATGCGGGGGAGGGTGAATGGTGAATGGGAGTTGGTGAATGGGTCGGACCGTCCTCACCATTCGCCATTCGCCAAGTCCTATTCACCTGCATCTCATCCTTCACCAGCGCATACGTCGCTTCGCTGATGTTCACCTGGCCCACCTCGCCGCTGCTCTCCATGCGGTTGGCGGTGTTCACCGTATCGCCCCAGATGTCGTACTGGAACTTCTTCACGCCTACGATTCCCGCGACCACCGGACCGGTATGGATGCCTACACGCATCTCGAAGGCGGGCTTGTCCAGCGCATCGCGTTCGGCCTTCCGCGCCTTCATGAAAGCCTGCATCTCAAGCGCTGCGTACACGACATCGGCGGGGGAGGAGGACCTGGGATCCGGCAGGCCGCCCGCGCACATGTAGGCATCGCCGATGGTCTTGATCTTCTCGATGCCTCGCGCGGTGATGATGTTGTCGAAGGCCTTGAAGCAGGTGTTCAACTCGGCGACAAGATCCTGCGGTGATAGTTTCTCGCTGACAGCGGTGAATCCCTTGAAGTCGGTGAAGAGGATGGTAGCGGCATCGAAATGCTTCGCGTCGGCCTCGCCCTTGTGCTTCAGTTCATCCGCCACCTCCTCCGGCAGGATGTTAAGCAGGAGTTCATCGCTGCGTTTGCGGGCCTTGCTGATGCGGTTGCGTTGCACGAAGAAGACCATGGCGAACAGGCCAACGAAGGCGAAGCCACCGATGAAACCGTTGCGCACGAGCTTCTGCTTCTCGATCTCCTGCTGTTGCACCTCCTTCTCCTTGCCCAGCAGCACGATCTGTTGTTCCTTCCTTTCGGTGTCGTACTGGATCTGAAGGTTGCTGATGGCGCGCGCCTTATCGGCACTGAGCAGGCTATCCTTCACCACCAGGTATTCCTTCAAGTAACGCAATGCCCCGGGAACATCGCCCAGAAGCTGGTGGACCTCGTACAGCCCATTGAGCGCATCGCGCTGGAGGTTGAGCCATCCATTCGCTGCTGCGCTATCGTTGACCTGCTCATAGAGTTGCCCCGCACGTTCTGGTCGGGGTGGCGTGGCCTTGCGCAGGGCATCCGCATAACGCGTGCGCGTCGTGGCGGCATCCAGTTGGAGCCCACCTTCATCGCTGATGCGCATGGATGCCTCGAAGGCGGCACTGGCACCCGGGATATCTCCCAGCGCCGCCTTGGCCATGCCTATGTTGCGGTTGCTTTCAGCAAGGCGAGAGTTCATTCCGTTTGTGCCGAAGGTGCGCTCGACCTGGGGACTTAGACGAAGGGCTTCGGTGAACTTGACCAGTGCCGATCGTGCATCGCCTTGGGCCAGTTCCTCGCCCCCGATATCGTTCAGTCCCGCAATGATGCGGTCTGTGGATCCAATGGATACGGCGATCTCATAGCTCCGCCGGAAATGCTGCAGCGCATTGGCGTGATCGTTCATCTCCCGGTAGAGGCAGCCCACATTGTTCTCGGTGGCACATGTCCCGTCCTTGTAGCCGAGGGCCTCATACTTCCGGAGCGCCTTCACCATCAGATCCATCGCAAGGGGATAATTGCCGAGGTTCCAGTAGGCATACCCCTTGTTGTCCTCCCACAACGTCAGTTGAAAGACAGCGCCGCCTTCCTCGGCCGTGCGCGCGGCAAGATCAAATCGTTCCAAGGCCAGTTTTGACTTGCCGTCGTTGAGCAGCGCGTTCCCTTCGACCCCGATCAGCTCAGCCAATTCCCCCTTTGTTCCATGCGCGGTCATCAATGCAATAGCCTGCTGCATGCAACTATCGGCGGCGAGCCGGTCCGTGGCCATCAGTTCGCTGACCATCAACACCAAGCAACGGGCCTCTTCCCTCCGATCACCGGCTTCACGGGCCAGTCGGTATGCCTCTTCCAGCATGGTGACCTTCCCGTCGGTTCGTCCAGCGTACGCGTCATTGATGTGCTTAATACGCAGCGCGATCGCCCGTTCCCCGGTGCCACCGAACGTAGGGTCCAGAGCGAACGCTTCACCGATCGCCGCCGAATCATCCTGCAATGCGTATTGTGCCTGGCGGATGGCCACTTTGGCGATGAGGGCCCGGGCCGTGAGCGTGCCGTCCTTGAGCGTCCGTGCGATGCCCACGGCCTCATCCGCCCAGGGTTCGGCCTTGAAGGGATCCACGGTGCCGCTGTACCTCACCATGCTGATGAGCAGGTGGACCCGTTCCGCATCCAGCTCCGGATGTTGCGCGAGCAGGTGTTGCAGGCTGTCGATCTGCGCCTTCTGCGCCGCCGCGCCGAACGACGCGAGGACCAGGACCAGTAGTGCTCCGATGATCCGCTTCATGTGTGTTCGACGAAGTACATCTCCATTTCTCCCTTGCCTTTCGCCTGCACTTTGCCGCGCGGGGTGAAGGTGAAGGCGGGTGCGGTTGTCAGGTGCTGGTTGTCAGTTGTCGGGCTACCGCCGTCCGGACTGACAACGGACAACTGCGAACCGACAACCAAGCGGTACGTCGCCTCACTGATGTTCACCTGGCCTACCTCGCCGCTGCTCTCCATGCGGCTCGCCGTGTTCACCGTGTCGCCCCAGATGTCGTACTGGAACTTCTTCACACCTACGATGCCCGCGACGACAGGGCCGGTGTGGATGCCCACGCGCATTTGGAACGCAGGCAGATCCATCTGATCGCGTTCGGCTTTGCGTGCCTCGATGAAAGCCTGCATCTCCAATGCGGCCTTGACCGCACTCATTGCGCCAGCGGCCGCGTTCCCCTTCAGCCCTGCTGCGGCCATATAGCTGTCGCCGATGGTCTTGATCTTCTCCACGCCGTGGCGGCCGATGATGCCATCGAATGTCTGGAAGCAGGCGTTCAGCTCGTTCATCAGCTCCTGCCGGCTGATGCGCGCGCTCAGTTCAGTGAATCCCTTGAAATCGGTGAAGAGGATGCTCACCTGATCGATCTCACGGCTCTGCGCGCCGCCGGTTTTGCGGATCTCCTCCGCGACCTCCTGTGGCAGCACATTGTAGAGGATCTCGTCACTCCGCGCTTTCGCCTTCTTGACGCGGTTGCGCTGGTAGAGGAACACGCCGGCGAACAGCGCGATCACCACCGCTCCGCCTCCCAGCCAGTTGCGCAACAACTTCTGTCCGCTCAATTCCGCTTGCGCTTCAGCGTCCTTCGCCGCCTGCTCAGCACGCAGGGCTTTGTTGCGCTGCTCCTCCTCGTATGCGCTTTCCAGCCGCACCACGGCCTTCGTCTTCTCGTCGTTGTTCACGCTATCCTGCAGGACCAGGTAGCGCTTCTGGTATTCGAAGGCCTTGCTCACCTGGCCTGCATCCTCATACAACTGGGCCAATTGGTACAGGGCATCTTGCTGCTCTTTCAGCATATGCTGTTCGCCGCCAAGCTCCGCGGCATGCTCCAGCAGCTGGATCGCTTGCGCCCGCGCTATGTTCGAGGAAAGTCCCAGCTCCACCAGTTGCGCGGCGTCGGCACCTGCCAGCATCCGCCCCAGCCCGAGACTGAAGTAGACCTCCTGCATGTAGTTGGAGGCACGTTTCCGATGAACCTCCAGTGCGGCGTTGAACAACTCAGCCGCACGTACAACAGAATCCTGTTGCGCCAGGAGCTCCGCCAGAAAACCCCGGGTTTCGGCATTACGGTGTTCGTCGCCCGAGTACGGATTCTCTTTGAGGGCCCGGTCCAAATAGTAACGCGCGCTGTCGGGCATGCCGAAGAGCCGGTAGATGCGGCCGATGCTATTGAGCGAATTCAGCCGATGGTCGAGCATCGTTGCGCGATGGCCCAGACCGCGGAGGTGGTGATCCAGCGCAAGCCGATGGTCCCCAATGGCCAGATAGACGTCGCCCAGTGCGCTCTCGGCCGCCGACAATTCGTCCGGCAGCCCAAGGCGTTCGGCTGCATCCAGGGAGAAGCGCGCGTTGCGGGCCGCTTTCACGTAATCGGTGCGTTCCAGGTAGTACCAGATCAGATAGGTGCGCATCCAGATGGTACACATCACGTTGCCGTCCTGTTCAAAGAGCTCCACGGCACGTTCGATGCGCGCCAACGATCCCTCCGCGTCGCTCGCAAAGGGCTCGTAGTAGTTCAGGCTGGTCAAGCAAATCCCCACCCCGCTGCTGTCGCCCACTGAACGGAACAAAGCCAGGGCTTCCAGCAAAGAGTTCGCATCTTGATGGAACCGTGTATTGACGCCATACCTCCAAAGCCCCTCCGCCAGCAATGCCCGGTCGCCCGTGGAGCGGAGCGCCGCTATCGCCCGCTCGCTCCGCTCCCTGATGATCCGCAGCTGGGTACTATCGGTTGGATCCTCCGTGCCATACACCCAAGTGTTCAGGCCGATCAGAAGAGGATCCCGTGTGCGCTCTGCAACGGCCTGGATCGCGTGGCCGAGGGAGTCGCTGACCTGGAATTCGCTCATGCAGTAGTAGACCCACCGCTGGGATGCCCAGGCCAGTGCCAGCCCCTTTTCATCCTTGAGTGTTCGCGCCAGTTGCGTGGCTTCCTTGGAGATCCCCACCGCCCTATTTGGATCGATGGTGGCGCAGGTCTTCGCGAGTGCGGTGAGCGTGCGCAGGCGTTCTGCGTTCGCCTTGGGCTGGTTCTTGAGCACACGCTGCAAGCTGTCAAGACGTGCCTTCTGCGCGTGCGCGCTGAAGCAGTGGGCAAGGATGAACACCACTATGGCGATCGCCGTTCTCATGTTTGCGTGACGAAGTACATCTCCATCTCCCCCTTCCCCTTCGCCTGCACTTTCCCGCGTGGGGTGAAGGTCAGACCATTCTCGCCCTTCACCAAAGCATAGGTCACCTCGCTGATGTTGACTTGTCCGGGCTCACCGGATGATTCCATGCGACTCGCCGTGTTCACCGTGTCGCCCCAGATGTCGTACTGGAACTTCTTCACACCTACGATGCCCGCTACGACAGGGCCGGTGTGGATGCCCACGCGCACCTCGAAGAAGGGGAGGCCCGCCGCGACTTTCCTCGCCTTGCCCTCCGCGATGAAGTCGCGCATCTCGAGCGCTGCCTGGATCACATCGGTGGCGTGGGTCGTGTTCGGCGTGGGCAAGCCGCCGGCGGCCATGTAGGCATCACCGATGGTCTTGATCTTCTCCAGGCCATGCTTTTCGCAGATGTTGTCGAAGGCGCTGAAGCACTCGTGCAGGTCGCGCACGAGTTCCTTCGGGCTCATCGTCTCGCTCATGGCCGTGAAGCCTTTGAAGTCGGTGAAGAGCACGGTGACCTGATCGATCTGCACGGCTTCGGCCTCTCCCTTGGCTTTGAGCTCATCGGCCACTTCCTCCGGCAGAATGTTCAGCAGCAACTCATCGCTCCGCTTCCGCGCCTTGTTGATCTTGTTGCGTTGGCGATAGACCACGACCAGGAAGATGAGCGCCCCGGCCAGACCTGCGCTGATCGAGTTACGGATGTTCCGCTGGCGCAGTTCGCGTTTCTCCTGTTCCGTGCGTTGGGCCATTTCCTTCTTGTCGAATTCGTGGCGCATCTGGGCCTTCACCATGCGCTCGCGCGATTCAATGTTCGCGATGCTGTCACGGATGGCCGTGTACAGCTTGTGGTGCTTGTACGCGTTCGCCCAATCGCCACGGTTGCTGTCCATCAGTTCCATTCCCCGGTGGTAGTAGGTGAGCAGCAGGCGACTGTTCATTTCCTTCGCCAGCGAGTCCACACGACCGAGGTAGCGTTCCGCGGCGGGGTCATTGCCAAGGCACACGTTGCAGGTGGCAATGTCCGCATACACGCGTGCGAGGTCGCTTTTCGCGAAGCCTGCCTGCTCGAACTCACTGGCAGCGAAGAGAAGCTCCTGCAGCGCGGCCCGATGGTCGCCCTTGCGCAACTGCAAGCCACCCATGCCGGACCGCGCATGGCCCACCTGGGTGCGGTCGTTGATGCTGTTGGCGGTTTCCAGTGCCCGCTGGAATTGGGCCATGGCCTCATCGGGGCGTCCCATCCGCGCATAGAGCTGACCGAAGTCGCTCAGGGTCTCGGCGAAATTCACTGCGTCCAGCACGGGTTCGGCATCCTGCATATCGACGACGCGCTGATAGAGCTTCAGGGCCTCCTCATCACGACCGAGCGCTGCGTACGCCGAGGCGATGTTGCCTGTTGTCATGGCGATGCCTCCTTTGTTGCCGAGCGATTCGTGGATCTGCAAAGCCGCCTGGCTCTCCATGGCCGACGCGGCCGGGTCGCCCTCGATCTCGTGGATGTAAGCGTACAGGACATGCATTTCGGCCAGGCGATCCAATTCGCCCGCTGCTTTGTAGATCACCTCCGCCTTACGCAACTGATCCATGGCGTCGCGGGTACGGCCTCCGTCCAACAGATCCTGCCCCACGCGCTTCAACTGCCCGGCCAGGAACATGCGGTCCTGCGTCCCTTCGAGCAGGCGCAACGCTTCAAGGTCATGCTCCAGGGCCAGTTGGAATTCACCTCTTTTCCAGAAACTGAAGCCGATCAAGCGCTGCGCTTCAGCCTCGCCACGGCGCCAGACCAGCTTCCGGGCCAGCGCCAGTGCGGCGGTGCCGTATTGCTCGGCATCCGTCGGACGCTCGTGTATCGCCGCGTTCCCGACCTTTAGGAAGCGCCGCACTTTGATGGTGTCATCCGGCAAAGACCCGATGGTCGCGAGCGAATCGGGGATCTGCGGTTTCGTGATCGTGCGCTCGGAGAGCCCGCCTGACGACACTTGGCCCTGCACGCAGGGCAACGCACCAAGCAGGCTCAGCAGAACCGATGAGAACGCGGTGGAACAGTAGTTCATCCTTCGTCCCACGAACGTACGAAGCTCATTGTTGTGGCAGTGCACACGGTCATGCCCGATGATGTTCCGCGAAGTCAGCCTACTCGATGACTTCGGCAAACAAAGTACATTCCCATCCCGCCCTTGCCCTTGGCCTGCACCTTGCCGCGAAGAGTGGATCCGAAAGCAAGTGAATGGCAGTTGTTGAACGGTGACCGGGAGCTGCTCCATCCACCAACTCGATCGCTATTCGCCATGATGCGAGCTGGCCACCTTCACTTCCCCGCCGCGTACCGGAACCGCATGATGCTGCCTTTGGCGATGCCCTTCTTGTCCCCTTCGGAGGAGATGAGCATGTCGCCGTTCGGGAGGAAGGCGAGGCCTTCAGGCTTGTAGAAGATCTCGGCCGGCAAAGGATGCACGGTGATGGTCTCGCCCTGGAGCACCACCAGCAGGCGGTCGCTGGCGGAGAGGACGTACAGCGCCTTCGTCACCGGGTGGATCTCCGCGGCCGAGGGCTGGAAGAGCACGCCACTTGCCGCCAACGTGGGCAGGTCGCGGGCGAGGGCCTGCGACACGGCGGCATTGCTCAATGTACGCTGCACTTTCACGCGGCCATCGCGACCGATGCGCTGCACCTGCCGCTCGTCCGCCGATCCGGTCACGGGCGCGTCCTTGCTCACGATCAGGTGGTCGCCGGTGGCGGGGTCGAGGTAGAGGCCTTCCTGGTTCAGCGAGGCCAGTGCGGGCATTTGCGCATTGATGAGGGTGCGGCGGCGGCGGTCCAGGCGCACCAGGTGCCCATCACTGCGCAGCACGGTGATGGTGTCGCCCTGCACGGTGATGTCCTCGAAGTCGCCGATGTCCGTGAAGCGCAGCACATCGGTGATCCGCCCTTCGCGCAGGTCGTAGGTGAAGACCGCGCCCAGCTCATCCTGCACGCACAGCACACGGCCCTCGGCATCCAGCGCGATGCCGGAGATCTCGCGCAGCAGATCAGGCATCTCGTACACCGTGTCGGGGTCCAGCAGGTCATAGCCGAACTTCGGCATCGCCAGCCCGTGCAGGGTGGCCAGCGTCCACTTGTCGGAGGCCAGCAGGGCGCTGGGTTTGTATTTGCGGCCGGTGGTGGTGAAATACAGGTTCTGTTCCACACCGTCCTGCAACACCTCCACCTTCAAGAAGCTCGTATCGGCTGTGGTCACCAGCGCGACCTCGTCCAGCGACCAGCCGGCATACTGCTTCGCCAGGGTTTTGTCGATCCGCTCCATCACCGCCGCGTCAGGGCGCACTTCACGCTCCTCGTAGCTCACACGGCCGTTGTGGATGCCCGCCTCCACCAGCTCGGTGCCGCAGAGGTATTCCACCTCCACCAGGCCGGACCCGGAGCGTTCGATGCGCAAGATGTCAGCGCCGGGGCAGCGCTCGCGAACAAGGTTGGCGAGTGCACGGTCGTCGGACGTTTGCCCATGGCCCGGCGAAGGCAAGCAGGAGGCGAGGAGGAGCAGGAGGATGGCGCGATGAAGCAAGGTGTTCGGCATGGTGCAAAGGCACGAAGTGAATTTGGGAAAGATCGGGAATGTACCGATCCCCAGTTCCTTCCCACATTCCCCCGATAGCTTTGGCCCCATGAAGGTCCTGGTGGTGGAGGACGAGCCCGGCCTGGCCGACGTGATCACGCGATCGCTGGAGCGCGAGCAGTACGTGGTGGAGCTGGCACGCGATCAACGCAGCGCCCTGCTGAAGATCGCCGACCACAGCTACGATGTGATCCTGCTGGACATCATGCTGCCCGGCGGCAGCGGCCTGGACGTACTGCGGGCGCTGAAGCAGCAGGGCACGCCTGGCAACGTGATCATCATCTCCGCCAAGGACTCGCTGGATGACAAGCTCACCGGTCTTGACCTGGGGGCGGACGATTACCTCACGAAGCCCTTCCACCTCGCCGAGCTGCATGCACGCGTACGGTCCGTGCTCCGGCGCAAGGCCCTGGGTGGCGGCAGCAGCATCGCGGCGGGCAACCTGCGCATGGACCTGGACGCGCGAAGCGTACACGTGGACGGTACGGAGGTCGCGCTGAACCGCAAGGAGTTCGATACGCTGCAGCATCTCCTGCTGAACAAGGACCGCCTCGTATCCCGTGGGGCATTGGCCGAGCACGTCTGGGGGGACCACGCAGACGGGGGCGACGACCTGGACTTCATCTATTCGCAGATCAAGAACCTGCGCCGGAAACTGAAGCAGAGTGGGGCTACGCTGGAGATCCTGGCGGTGTACGGCATCGGGTACAAGCTGGTGGAGGCATGAAGTTGTTGAACCGTTCGCTGCTGCATCTTTCACTGGCACTGCTGCTGGTGCTGGCGGTATGGGCCGTGGCCTTCTTCTTCATCGTGCGGCATGCGGTGGTGACCAGCATCGACGAAGGCCTGGAGGATCAGGAGGAGATCATCCGCTACCGCCTGGAGCAGGACAGCAGCCTGCTGCAGGTACGCGATCTGGGGCTGTATGGCTTCGCCTTCAGCCCGGTACCTCACAAGATGAAGACCGGTTTCCGGGACACGTTGCTGTACGTGCCCAGTGAAGGGGAGGTGGAGCCGGTACGGCTGCTCACCAAGACCTTCAAACACGATGGCGGCTACCAACAATTGCAGATCTACACGAGCACCGTGGAGGAGGATGACCTGATCGAGGTGATCCTTTACGCGTTGGTGGGGCTCTACCTCACGCTGCTGATCACCATCGTGGTGGTGAACAACGTGGTGCTGCGCCGTGTGTGGCGGCCCTTCCACCGCATCCTGACCCAGGTGCAGGGCTTCCGCTTGGGGCGCGACAGGTCCCTGCAGGAGGTACGCACGAACATCGATGAGTTCAAGGAGCTGAAGACCGCCGTGGATGCCATGGTAGGCCATGCCGCGGCCACCTTCGACCAACAGCGTGCATTCACGGAGAACGCTGCACATGAGCTGCAGACGCCGCTGGCCATCGCCATCAACAAGCTGGAGCTGCTGGCCGAACGACCGGCAGGCGAGGAAGAGCGCATGGCGGCCGTGGGGGAGGTGATCACTTCGCTGGAGCGGCTCACCCGCCTGAACCGGTCACTGCTGTTGTTGGCACGCATCGAAAACCGTCAGTTCCCGGATGAACGGTCCATCGCATTCGGGCCGCTGATGCAGGAGGTGGTGGAAGAGTTCGGTGACCTTGCCGGGCATCGCGGGGTGACCCTTGATCTGCGCGTGGACAGCGATTTCGAGCACCGTATGGACCCCGGGCTTGCGCGCAGCCTGGCCAACAACCTGGTGAAGAACGCGATCGTGCACAACGTGCGCGGCGGTTCGGTGCAGGTGCAGGTGGACCGTTCGGGTATTACCGTGAGCAACAGCGGTACGGAGCAACCGCTGGACCCCACGCGCATCTTCAACCGCTTCCACAAGGAGACCACGACCGATGGGGGCACCGGTCTGGGACTGGCGATCGCGAAGGCCATCGCGGAGATGTACGGGCTGCGGTTGAGGTACGCGTACGAGGGCGCGCATGTGATGCGGCTTCGCATGGCGTGATCTAGTGGGCTTTCCCAATTCTTTCCAGAACGCGGTCGTCCCTTTGGTGCATCAAAACTCAATGCATAATGGAACACAGCAACATCATCGCCCGAGCCTGCGGCCTTGTCATCGCCACCGGCAGCCTGTTCAGCGCGGCAAACGCACAGATTACGCAGCCTGCTGGCCCGCCTGAGGCCGTTACCGCTGCCTTCAACCAAGCCTTCCCCAACGCGATGGATGTGGAGTGGAAGCTGCGCGGCACCCAGTACAAGGTGGAGTTCGAGACCGGTCTCTTCTTCACCGACCATGAAGCATGGTACGACGCTACCGGCAAGTTGCTCCGCCATGAGGAGGAGATCTCCACGAGCGATCTGCCTGCTGCGGTCGCGAACGCGATCGCCAAGGAATTCCCCGGCTATGCCATCGACGATGCGGAACGGATCACCATGGATGGCGCGGCGACCTACGTGGTGGACCTGGAACTGAAGGGCCAGCCCGACTGGAAGGTGGCCTACGACGACGCGGGCAAGCAGCTGCAGAAGGCGCAGGACTGAGCACGTGTGCGATGCCGGACCGGAAAGCAGGCACCGCTCTTAGGGGGCGCGGCCTTCAGCCAAGGGCTCCAGCACCTTGCATTCTTCCGGCTGCACCCGGGAAGAGGTCCGGGCAGAGCAGTGCGACCAGATCATCCCTGCTGCCCGGAGCGCGGCGAAGCCTACTGGATCAACAGTTTCCGCGCGACATACGAGCCCTTCCTGGTGATCCCGACCAGATAGGTCCCGGTCGGCAGGTGGCCCAGGTCGATGCGCTGGATGCCGGCCGCACGATGTTCAAGGATGGTCCGGCCCATGGCATCCATGATCAGGACACCCGTCACAGGATCATCACCGGAATGGATATGAAGGGTTCCGTCCACTGGATCGGACCATAGTGCGAATTCATCTTCACGCTGCTCCTGCACAGACGACGAGGTGGTCCGTTGGTGCTGGCTGAAGAAGCGCCAGATCTCCAAGCGCGCGTCGAAGTCCATGCAGGTATTCCCGGAGGTGCCTGGCATGGGCGAACCCGGCCACGTATGCCCGCCACCGATCACCTTGAACAACTCGACGGTGTGCCCATCGGTTCCGCCGGTGTACAAGTGATGTTCGGCGGCCGCACCATCACCCGGATCGAGGTCGGGGACCGGGGTCACCGTGGGGGTGCTATCGCAACCGTTACGATCCAGCCAGAACGCGACCAGGTCCTCGATGCCCACCATGGTCGAGGTCCCCGCATAGGGGTTGGTGCCGTCATCGGTCCCGTGGATATGGATGACGGGTGTGGGATAGGACGGGGAGCACGAGTCGTGCATGCCGGTGGACATGGAACCCGTCACACCACCCACCGCCGCGAAGCGATCGCTCCTGCAGGCCAGCGCATAGCACATGAAACTCCCGTTGCTCATGCCCGTGGCGTACACGCGCAGGGGATCTACGGTGTAGTGTGCAGCGATCGTGTCGATCAGCGCTTCCAGGAAGCCCACATCATCCACGGTGGAGCCCAGGACGTTGTCGTAATTCCAAAAGCGGATGCCACCCAGCAGGGTGGAGCCGTCCGGATGTGCCATGATGAAACCGGCGGTATCGGCGATGGGGCGGAAGTCGCGGTATTCGGCGAACTCATCCCCACTGGATCCCAAGCCGTGCAGACCAAGCACCAGCGGAACGGCCTGCCCGGGGACATAGCTGGCAGGAACATGGTACGAATACGTTCGGGTGATGCCATCGTGGAGGAAGGAGCCATCGACGGTGACCTGTCCGATCGTTGCGTTCCCGATCAGCAGTCCGGCCCAGAGGTGCGCCATACGGAAAGCGGTACGACTTCCACCGAGGGATGTGGTGCGCATGGACGACGGGATCGGAAGTGGCAAAATACGACCGAATCAGGACCCGGGGCCGTAGCGTCCCCATCTTTACAGGGCAACAGACCTCATGGCCAAAACCGAACTGAAGACCAAGGCGACCGACGCCAGCGTGGAAGCCTTCATCGACGCGCAGTCCGATGAGATGGCCGCCGACTGCCGGGCGATCATGCAGCTGATGCGCAAGGCCACCGGGGAGGAAGCGCGGATGTGGGGCGCGAGCATCGTGGGTTTCGGCAAATACCGGTACAAGGGCGCCAGCGGCCGCGAAGGCGAATGGATGCTCACCGGCTTCAGCCCGCGCAAGGTCAACCTCTCGCTGTACATCCTCACCGGGCTGGACAAGTCGGCCGCGCAGTTGAAGAAGCTGGGCAAGCACAGCACTGGCAAGGGCTGCCTGTACATCAAGCGCCTCAGCGATGTCGATCTGAAGGTGCTGGAGGACCTGATCGCGATAGGAGTGAAGGGGCTGGAGAAGATGCGGGTGAGGTAGGAGGGAGGGACAGGGCCGCCGCTGTACATGGCATGCCCGCCCATGGGCCTCGCCGGACGAGCCATTCGTGGGAAAGTGTGCCTCGTGTGCCGGGACAAAGGGTTGCCTTGGTCTGCGGCCGGTGCCGCTGCCCGGGCTGATACGCCGCTCATCATAAATATTGCGAAATATAATAGTTGCATAAGTCAATAGTATATCTTTGCGCCGTTGTTAGAAGCGATCAAAGCCATGAGCCAACAGACCGAAGAGATCGCCCGCATGCTTCCCGCGCTGCTCCGGAGCCTGATCAGCCGGATGGCGGTGGCGATGGACGGGCAGGGCATGGAACTGCGCCTGCCGCAGTTCGGTGTGCTGGATTTCCTCCTCAGTAACAACCGGGCGGTCCAGACGGACCTGGCGAACCATTTCGCCAAGGACAGGAGCGTGATGCTGCGACAGCTCGATGAGATGGAGCGCGTCGGCTGGATCGAGCGGCAGATGGACCCCGAGGACCGCCGACGCAAGAACCTGGTGGTGACCCGGAGCGGCATGGAGGTGTACAGGCACGGCGCCAGGCTGCGCTCCAAGGTCTTCGCACAGGTGCTGGACGGTGTGAGCGAGAAGGACCTCGCGTGTTTCCTGAAGGTGTTGAGGGCGATGGACGAAAAGGCCAATGCCGGCGCTGCGAAATGAGGTCCGAGCTCCTTCTCGCCGCCCTGCTGCTGGTCAACGCCGGCCGGGCCCAGCACGCCTTCACGCTGCGGCAGGCCATCGATCACGGACTGGCCCATGGTGTGGGCATCGTGTTGGCCCTGAACGACCGGGAAAAGGCCGATGCCCAGGTCATGGAGGCCTTGAGCGGCTACCTGCCTCAGATCAACGGTATGGCTCAGCTGGACGACAACCTGAAGCGCCAGACGACCATCCTTCCGGCCGGCGTGTTCAGCGACCAGCCGACACCTGTCCAGTTCGGGACGCAGTACAGCACCAACATGAGCGTCCAGGTGGAACAGGTGCTCGTGGACGTGACGCTGCTCAACGGGATCCAGGCCAGCAAGCCCGGCCAGGCCATGGCGGACATCCGGGTGCGACAGGCCCAGGAGCGCCTGGTGTACGAGACGGCCCGCAGCTACGCCCAGGCACAGACCTACCAGGAGCAGGTGCGCCTGCTGGACGAGAACCTCGCCCAGTATGAAGAGCTGGTGCCGATCCTTCGGTTGCGGCTGGAGAAAGGGGTGGTGCAGGCCATCGACCTGGACCGCGTGGAGGTCACCCGTCGCAACATCGCCTCGCAGCGCGTGGTGGCCCAGGCCAACTACGACCTCGCGGTGGCCCGGCTCAAACGCATCATCGGAGTGCCCATCGGGGAGGAGCTGATGCTCACCGAGCGGTTGCCCGATGCCGGGGACATGCGTCAGCCCAGCGCGACACCCTTCTCCCCGTCGAACCTGCTCGCGTACGCGTACGATGAGCGATCGGTGCTGCTCCAGCGCATCGACCTGCACCGCAAGCGCAACGCCTTCCTGCCCACCTTGAGCGCCTATGGGCGGCTGGGGGCCATGGCGCAGGGCAACGACCTGGGCGACAGCTATGAACGGTTGTTCGACTACAGCTCCATCGGGGTGAAGTTGAACGTGCCCCTGTTCAGCGGGCTGCGCCGCAGCAGCCAGATCAGGCAGAGCCGCATCGCCCTGGACAACATGCGCGAGCAGCAGCGGGACAACATCCAGGCCTACGAACTGGACTACCGCAGCGCCGATACGCGGCTGATGGCCAGCAACACCACCGTGCAGAGCGATGAGGAGAACCTGCGGCTCGCCCAGCAGGTGTTCGCGAACACCAACCTGCAATATCAGCTCGGCACGGCCTCCCTGAGCGACCTGCTCAACGCCGACTACCAGTTGAAGGAGGCGCGGAACAACTGGGCCGTGTCGCACCTGGACCGCGTCATCGCCCTCATCGACCTGGAAAAGGCCAAGGGCACCCTGCTCGAATTCGCCAAGACCCTTTGACCCCCTGAACCGGACCTGATGAAACGCAATTGGATCCTGCCGCTGGTGCTCATCGTGCTCGCGCTGGGCATCGGCCTGAAACTGGCCGCGAACAAGAAGAAGATCGACGCATCCAGGCAGCCCGTGGACCGCAGTGGATCTGCCCTTCCCGTGAATGCGATCGTGACCGCCGTCGGCCGGGTGGAGGGTGCCTTCACCGTGCCCGGCACCCTGGAGCCGTTCGACCATGCCCGGGTGATGGTGCAGGCGCAGGGCAAGCTGGCCAGCCTGAACGTGGACCTCGGCACCCGGGTGCACCAGGGCCAGGTGCTGGGGTCCCTGGAGGTGGCCCAGAAGCAGCTGGAGCTGCAGGCCGCCGAACTGCAGCTGGAGAAGCTGCGCAAGGATGACCTGCGCTACCGCGACCTCGTGGCCGGCAAGGCCGCGACGGAGGCGAACTTCGATGAGGTCCACTTCAACTTCCAGGCACAGCAGGTGAAGGTGGACCAGATCCGCCAGCAGCTCCGCGATGCACAGGTGGTGAGCCCGGTGGCCGGGGTGGTGGTGGCCAAGAACGTGGAGGTGGGTGAGTTCGTGGGCGCCAGCACCGCCGTGGTGGAGGTGGTGGATGTGAGCCGCTTGAAGGCCGTGGTGCACGTGAGCGAGCGCGACGCCTACCGCGTGCGGGAGGGGGACAAGGTGGCCATCACCAGCGAGGTGTTCCCCGGTGTGACCTTTCACGGTGCCGTGCGCTTCGTGAGCCCCCGCGGGGATGCCAGCCACAACTATCTGGTGGAGGTGGCCGTGCAGAACGAGGAGGCCCACGCGCTCAAGAGCGGGACCTTCGTCCAGGTACGCTTCGACGCCACGGACGGGGTGGAGATGCTCGCCATCCCGAAGCGCGCACTGGCCGAAGGGATGAAGCAGCCCTACGTCTTCGTCGTGAGCGGCGATGGCGGGAGTGAGCGGGCTACGCGCAGGGACCTCGTCCTGGGACGCGAGGTGGGCGAGCAGGTCGAAGTGCTCCAGGGCCTGGCACCCGGCGAGACCGTGGTGGTGAGCGGCCAGCTGAACCTGGTGGACGGCAGCCGTGTGCGGGTGACGGGGGATGCCGGGGCGATCGGCGGCGGATCGAACGAACAGTAGACCATCGCAACGCAGATCTCCTGCCTCCCGCGGAAACCATACCTCCTCCGATGTCCATTACTGAAGTCGCCATCAAGCGCCCCCTGCTGATCACGGTGATCTTCACCACCCTGATCCTCTTCGGCTTCCTGAGCTACAAGCAGCTCAACTACAACCTGCTGCCGAAGTTCGAGGCCAATGTGATCATGGTGCAGACCACCTACCGCGGTGCGTCGCCCGAGGAGGTCCAGAACACCCTCACCAAGCCCATCGAGGATGCGGTGAGCGCCATTGAGGGCGTGGACCAGATCACGAGCACCAGCACCGAGGGCGTGTCGGCCATCACCGTGACGCTGAAGCAGGGCACCGATGTGAACGATGCCCAGCGCGACGCCGAACGCCGCATCGACCAGGTCCGCGCCACACTGCCCGAGGACGCCGACGATCCCTTGGTGCGCCGCTTCAGCACCGACGAGATCCCCGTCCTGCGCATGAGCATCAACAGCAACCTTTCGCCCGGCGACCTCTACGAGCTGTTGGACGACCGCGTGGCACCCATCATCAGCAACGTGAGCGGGGTGGGTAGTGTGACCTTGATCGGCGCACAGCAGCGCGAGGTACAGGTGGTGATGGACAACGCCAGGCTGAAGGCCTACGGGATCGGTGTCGCACAGGTGGCCCAGGCCGTGGCCGCCAACAGCAGCACCTTTCCCGCCGGCAACGTGGAAACCAGGGCCGACCGCCTTTCCATCAACCTCGACGCCCGGGCCGGCAGCGTGGAGGCGCTGCGCCACACCGTGGTCCGCGAGAACGCCGACGGCTCCGGCATCCTGCTTCAGGACGTGGCCAGTGTGACCGACGGGCTCAGCGAGGCCACCACCTTCAACCGCATCAACGGGCAGCCGGGCATCGGCATGCAGATCGTCAAGCAGAGCGATGCCAACGCCGTGGAGGTGAGCCAGGGCGTGAAAAAGCGCATGGCTGAACTGAAGACCCAGCTGGCCGACATCGGGTTCGACTACAACATCGCCATCGATCAGAGCCACTACACGCTCTCCAGCGCCAACGCGGTGATGTTCGACCTGGCCCTCGCCGTGCTCATCGTGGGCGCCGTGATGCTCCTGTTCCTGCACAGCCTGCGCAGCTCCTTCTTTGTGCTCGTGGCCCTGCCCAGCGCCATGATCCCCACCTTCATCCTCATGTACGCCTTCGGCTTCTCACTGAACCTGATGACCCTGATGGCACTCTCGTTGGTGGTGGGCATCCTGGTGGACGACAGCATCGTGGTGCTGGAGAACATCTACCGCCACCTGGAGATGGGGAAGACACGGTGGACGGCGGCACTGGACGGTCGTAATGAGATCGGCTTCACCGCCATGGCCATCACCCTGGTGGACGTGGTGGTGTTCCTGCCGCTGGCATTGAGCGGCGGCCTCATCGGCAACATCCTCCGCGAGTTCTCGCTGGTGGTGGTGATCAGCACCTTGATGAGCCTCATGGTGGCCTTCACGCTCACCCCCTTGCTGGCCAGTCGCTGGGGCAGGCTGGAGCGCCGCACCAAGGACACCCTTTGGGGGCGCTTCGCGCTCGCCTTCGAAAAGGCCGTCACCGACGTGCAGAACGGGTACGGACGCGCCCTGGAAAAAGCCTTGCACCGCAAACGCTACGTGCTGCTCGGCATTCTGGCCCTGATCATCGGCTCGGTGGCACTGGTGCCCACGGGCTTCATCGGTGCCACCTTCATCCCGCCCAGCGACCGCGGCGAGTTCCTGGTGCAGCTGGAGACCGCCCCGCAGTCCTCGCTCGCCGTCACCGACCAAATGACCCAGCAGGCCGAGCGGCTCATCCTGGCGCACCCGGAGGTGGTCAATGCCTTCACCAACGTGGGCACCCAGAGCGGGCAGATGGGCTCGGGCTCGGCCAACGCGAACCTCTCGGAGATCAACGTGAAACTGGTGCCGAAGAAGGAGCGCAAGATCACCTCTGAACAGTTCGGCACGATGCTCCGCGATGAGCTGGGCGCCATCCCCGGGCTGAAGGTGACCGTGACCCAGACCAACATCACCGGCAATGCGCAGACCCCCATCCAGATCGCCGTGAAAGGCGTGGAGATGGACAGCCTGTGGAAGGCGGCGCGCATCGTGAAGCGCATCACCGAAGGCACGCCCGGAACGGACTACGTGCAGTTCAGCACCAAGAGCCCCAAGCCCGAGGTGAAGGTGCGGCTGGACCAGGACCGCATGGGGGCGCTGGGCTTCAGCAGCACCGAGATCGGCATGGCCGTGCAGACCGCCTTCCGCGGCAACGACCGCAACAAGTTCAAGGAGGCCGGCGAGGAATATCCCATCAACGTGCGGTTGGACCAGGCCGACCGGCAGGATGTGGAGAGCGTGCGCGGCCTGATGGTGACCAACGCCAAGGGCGCGACCGTGCGCCTGGACCAGCTGGCCGAGGTGTACGAGACCGTGGGCAACAGCGTGCTGCAGCGCACCGACCGCCTCAACAGCATCACCATCAACAGCGCTGCGGTGGGTCGCCCCAGCGGCACCATCGTGGCCGAGATCCAGAAGGCCCTGGCCAAGGAGCAGCTGCCAGCGGGCATCACCATCCAATACCTCGGCGATGCCAAGAACCAGGGCGAGGCCTTCGGCTCGCTCGGACTGGCGCTCGTACTCGGCATCCTGCTGGTCTACCTGATCATGGTGGCGCTGTACGAGAACGCGCTCTACCCCTTCGTGGTGCTCTTCTCGATCCCCGTGTCGTTGGTGGGTGCCTTCCTCGCGCTGGCCCTCACCATGCAGCCGCTGAGCATCTTCGCCATCGTGGGCCTCATCATGCTGCTGGGCCTGGTGAGCAAGAACGGCATCCTCATCGTGGACTTCGCCAACCACCTGCGCAGGGAGGGCATGGCCCTGGGCGAAGCCCTCGTGGAGGCGGGCAAGGAACGCCTGCGCCCCATCCTGATGACCACCGTGGCCATGATCTTCGGCATGCTGCCCATTGCTTTGGCGAGCGGCGACGGTGCCGAGGTGAAGAACGGCATGGCCTGGGTGATCATCGGTGGCCTCACCAGCTCGCTCATCCTCACCCTCTTCATCGTGCCGGTGATGTACTACATCATGACGCGCCTGATGGAGAGGGTCGCCGGCATCCGGTTCGGGCGCAGGCGCAAGAAGGTGGTGGCACGGGTGGAGATGACCGCAGCCTGAGCCGAGGGGCTGGAGAAGGTGCGGGTGAGATAGGGGCGTTGATCCCGTTCACGCCAGCACGTAATGCGTGCTCCGCCCGCCGGCCTTGCCCTTCTTCAGGACCTTCTTCGTCACCAGATCGGTGAGGTCGCGTGCGGCGGTGTCCTGGGAGGTTTTGGCCAGCTTCGCGTACTTGCCGGAGCTCAGGTTGCCCTCGAAGCCATCGAGCAGGCGGGTGAGCACATTCACCTGACGCGGGTTCAGGACGGTCCTGGCGTGCGCCTGCCAGAAGCTGTGCTTGCGCAGCACGGATGCGAGCATCTCTTCCGAGGCCGCCACCGCGCGTTGCAGGCAGGCCAGGAACCAACTGAGCCATGCGGTCACGTCGAGGTCGCCGCGCTGCGAGCGTTCCAGCACATCGTAGTACTTCCTGCGCTCTTTGAGGATCTGCGCGTTCATGCTGTAGAAGCGCTGCGGACTTCCATCGGCGCGGGCCAGCAAAAGGTCGGCGACCGCCCGGGCCGTGCGGCCGTTGCCATCCTCGAAGGGGTGCAGCGTCATGAACCAGAAGTGCCCCAGTCCGGCCTTGAGCAGCGGGTCGAGGTCGTCCTTTGCGTTCATCCACTTCAGGAAGGTCGCCTCTCCTTCTTCAACCGCTTCGCATCGGGGGCCTGGTAATGCACCTTCTCACGGCCCATCGGCCCGCTCACCACCTGCATCGGTCCGGTGGAGTCATCGCGGTATTGACCGACGAGTATGTTGAGCATACCGCTTCGACCTGTGGGGAACATGGCCGCGTGCCAGCCGAAGAGCCGGTCCGCCGTGAGCTTCGCGTTGCAGTTCCGCGTGGCGTCCAGCAGCATTTCCACCACGCCATCCACATGGCGGTCCACATGCGCTGCGCCATGCACATCCAGCCCGAGGCGTTTGGCCAGCGACGACCGCACCTGTGCCGGGTCCAGCGCTTCGCCCTCTATCGCGCTGGTGCGCAGCACGTCGGTGGTCATGGTCTCGAGGTCGACATCGCTGCGCAGCTCGAAGCCCACGGCGGCCATGCGGCCGAGCAGATGCGCCTGAGCTCGCGGCTCACCGCGGAGGCGGACTTGCCGATGGCCTCGGCGATCTGTTTCTGCTGGCGACCGGCCTTGTTCATGCGCTGTATGATGCACCTTTGCTCATACGGATCGGACCCCAGGACAAGGGTAGGCCGCATCTTCCGTTCAGCGGGGAGAGAAGGGCGCAAGCCTCTCCTCCTCCTGAAGAAATGATCAGCCTTCTTGTCGGTCTATCCGATTGCGTTTATGAGTTGAATCCGTGGGAAGAATAGTTGGGCCTTTCACGAGGTGGGCGCGGAACCACCGCCGAGCCGCACGCTGGAGGCCTACCACAGCCTGTACAAGCACGGACTACGACGGCAGCCCGCTCCCATGTGAGCGCACGCTGTGCGTAGCCCTTCAGCTTGTCGATCCTGGGGTGTGGTAGTTCCCAGCGTGAAAGGACCGGTGGCATTGCCGCCTGTATGTAAGACAGGACGAGAGTAGGAGGTTGGGCGGTTCCGGCAAATGGCGTACGCAGGGCCTGCTGGGGAAGAAGTTGTCGCCTACGTAGTGGTACGGCGGCCGAGGGGGAGCGGCAGAAGAAGCCTTGCCTATATTGCCCGAACGCCGTTGATGGAAAGATCATCAGGGCGCAAGGAATGGTGAAGAAAGAACCCCTGTCGCGCATCGCGGTCTTCCAGCGGAAGGAGGTGCGGCGCACCCTGCACAACAATGAATGGTGGTTCGTGATCGCGGACGTGGTGGCCGCGTTGACGGACTCGAAGGATGTGAGCCAGTACATCCACAAGCTGCGCCAACGCGATCCGGAACTGGCCAAAGGGTGGGTACAAATTGTACACCCCCTTATCGTTCCGACCAGTGGTGGCGCGCAAAAGCTCAATTGTGCGAACACCGAAGGGCTCTTCCGCATCATCCAGTCCATCCCCAGCCCCAAGGCCGAACCCTTCAAGCGGTGGCTGGCGAAGGTGGGCTACGAACGTGTACAGGAGATCGAGGACCCCGAACTGGCCACGAAGCGCACGCGGGCACTGTACAAGGCCAAAGGATACAGCGACGACTGGATCGAGAAGCGCCTGCGCTCCATCGCCATCCGAGACGAACTCACCGATGAATGGAAGAAGCGCGGCGTGAAGGAGCAGCGCGAGTTCGCCATCCTCACCGCCGAGATCAGCGAGGCCACCTTCGGGCTTGCACCGGGCGAGTATGCCCGCTTCAAGCAATTGAAACGCGAGAACCTGCGCGACCACATGACCGATCTGGAGCTGATCTTCTCCATGCTCGGCGAGGCGGCCACCACGGAGATCGCCCGCAACCGCGACGCGCAGGGTTTCCCCGAGAACAAGCAGGCAGCCAAGGCCGGTGGCGATGTGGCGGGCAAGGCGCGCAAGGACTTGGAGGCGAAGAGCGGCAGGAAGGTGGTGACGAGCGAGAACTATCTATCGCTCACACAAGATGAAGCGAAGCGGAAACGGGTAGTGGGGAGGAAGAAGTGAAAGGGTACCCGTCATCGTTACACCATGAAGGTCAAATTGGACATCCCCTTCCAGCAGTTGCTGCGGATCATCCGACAGCTGACGCCTTCCCAGCGGAAGAAGGTACAGTCCGTGCTGGAGGCCGGTGAGGAGAGTGTGAGCAAGTGCATCCTTGCTTTCGGCGGCGCATTCGCCGGCATGAACAAGCGGGACTATGCGGAACTGACCGAACGGCTGAAGGATACAAGGGCCGGTCTGTTCGATCGCGGCACGACAGCCCCCTGCTGAGGGATAGGGATAATGGCATCCAGCCACAGCCGCGCTGCCGCGTAATACGGGCTCATGCTTTCCTCGTACTTCGCGCGGACCATTTTCACCGACGGGTCCTTGGTACACTGGGCAGTACCCGGCCGTAGGGGAACTTCCGGGCACTATGATGCACGGTCAGCACCTCGGCCAGTTCTTCCTCTGACAGGTGGTACATCATCCGGTAGTTGCACACGATCAATTCACGGATGGAAGGATGGCCGACTTCCGGGACCATGCGTCCCATGCGCGGATGGCCTTTAATCGTTCGGCACTTGCGAAGAACAGCTCCACCTGTTCCCGGCATGAAGTTCGGGATCGCGTGCGATGTACGCCGCTATGGACTCCATGTCCTGTAGCGCGTTCTCCGAGAACCTTACTTCAGCCATTTGGCCATCCGCTTCTTGGCCTCTTCCAATGAAACGGTGCGGCCCGCCTCCACGTCAGCCATGCCCGCAGCGATCTTCTCCAGGATGATGATGCGTTCGATGGCATCATCGGCGTTGAAACGGTCCGGCAGGCTTTTTAGCGAGCGGAGAACGGTCTTCTTGTCCAGGAGGTCGAGTTGCTTGGCCATGTGACGAAGGTAATCAGGTTTGGAGCACGCCCATGTTGAACTCCCTCGTAGCCAGCGCCTGGCTGGCCGTTTCGATGCCCATGCTCAAAACTGCCAATCAATGAAGAGGTACATGGCAAGAAGGACGAGGGCTTGGATAACCCAAATGACCTCGGTGCGAGCGATCAGCTTTCGCATGAGGACATCCACCAGCCAGAATACCACGCCCCAGAACAATGCTGCGATAATGGCAACACCACCCCAAGCACTGCCGCCGGTGCTGGTGAAATTACTTGGTTCGGTGATGAACGCGATCAACTGGTAGCCGACTAACAAGACTACGGCGATCCGGAATGGGGTGATGCGTTTCAGCCACATCATGTCTGCAAGACCCCCATGTTGAACTCCCGCGTCGCCGGTGCCTGGCTGGCCGCTTCGATGCCCATGCTGATCCACGTCCTCGTCTCCAGCGGATCGATGATCGCATCCAGCCACAGCCGGGCCGCCGCGTAATAGGGGCTGGTGCTCTCCTCGTACTTCGCACGGATCTTGCCGAGGATCTCTTCTTCGCGCTCTTTCGTGATCTCCTCACCGCGTCCCTTCAGCGCGGCCACCTCGATCTGCAGCAGCACCTTGGCGGCCTGGTCGCCGCCCATCACGGCCACGTTGGCGCTGGGCCAACCCACGATCAGGCGCGGGTCGTAGGCCTTGCCGCACATGGCGTAGTTGCCGGCGCCGTAGCTGTTGCCCACCACCACGGTGAACTTGGGCACCACGCTGTTGCTCACGGCGTTCACCATTTTCGCGCCGTCCTTGATGATGCCGCCGTGCTCGCTGCGGCTGCCCACCATGAAGCCGGTGACGTCCTGCAGGAAGACCAGCGGGATGTTCTTCTGGTTGCAGTTGGCGATGAAGCGCGTGGCCTTGTCGGCACTGTCGCTGTAGATCACGCCGCCGAACTGCATCTCGCCCTTCTTGCTCTTCACCACCTTGCGCTGGTTGGCCACGATGCCCACGGCCCAGCCGTCGATGCGCGCATAGCAGGTGAGGATGCTCTGGCCGTAGCCTTCTTTGTACTCCGTGTACTCGCTGCCGTCGACCAGTCGCGCGATCACCTCGCGCATGTCGTAGGGCTTGGCGCGCTCGGACGGAATAAGTCCGTAGAGGTCCTTCGGCTCGCTCTTGGGCGGCGCGGGCTTCTCGCGGCTGAAGCCCGCATCCTTGGGTTTGCCCAGCTTGTCCATCAGCGCGCGGATCTTCCGGATGCAATCCGCATCGTCCTTGCACTTGTAGTCGGTGACGCCGCTGATCTGGCTGTGCGTGGTGGCGCCGCCGAGGGTCTCGTTGTCGATGTCCTCGCCGATGGCGGCTTTTACGAGGTAGCTACCCGCGAGGAAGATGCTGCCGGTCTTCTCCACGATGAGGGCCTCATCGCTCATGATGGGCAGGTAGGCGCCGCCCGCCACGCAGCTGCCCATGACGGCGGCGATCTGCGTGATGCCCATGGAGCTCATCACGGCGTTGTTGCGGAAGATCCTTCCGAAGTGCTCCTTGTCCGGGAAGATCTCGTCCTGCATGGGCAGGTACACGCCGGCGCTGTCCACCAGGTAGATGATGGGCAGGCGGTTCTCCATGGCGATCTCCTGCGCGCGCAGGTTCTTCTTGCCTGTCATGGGGAACCAGGCGCCGGCCTTCACGGTGGCGTCGTTGGCCACCACGATGCATTGGCGCTTGCTCACGTAGCCGATAACCACGACCACGCCAGCGCTGGGACAGCCGCCGTGTTCCTTGTACATGCCGTCCGCCGCGAAGGCGCCGATCTCGATGCGCGGGCTCTTGGGGTCGAGCAGGGCGTCGATGCGCTCGCGGGCGGTCAATTTGCCCTTGGCCTTGTGATCGGCGATGCGTTTCTCGCCGCCGCCGAGGTGGATCTTCTTCAGGCGGGTGTTGAGGTCACCCAGCTTCAGTTTATTGAAGTCTTCGTTCTTGTTGAACTCGATGTCCTGCTTTTCGGCCATGTTCTGATTAGCTGATGAGCCGATGAGCGGACCTGCCTGCCGGCAGGCAGGTTAGCTGATGGGCTTGGTGCGAAGATCGGGCGTGAACTTGGAAAGTGGGGTATTGTCACACCGAGCGGGGAGGAGGTGTGGGCGTGCCCCCTCGCAAAAGCCTCGGGGTCGGGCCAACGCTTCAAGTCCGCACTCGTCGTTCCTCCTCGCTTGCGGGCTTTCCGCTCATGTCCCTTATTCTATGACATCTGCAAGAGGTTGGTGTTGTATGGTTCGCCTTTGCGAAGGACAGCAAAGACGCGGTGGATGAGCTTAGCACGGACGGCG
>JACTMO010000059.1 GCA_014584605.1 Bacteroidota bacterium
TGCGACAAGGGACCTGAAAACGGTTGAAAACTCGCCATCCCTTTTGTCCATTACCGCACATACGCTCCCAAAACACCATCCCTTTTGTCCATTATACCCGAGTTTGTTGTCTACTGAAAGACCGGACTTCAACTACTCGATCAACACGAACTTGAACGAATGACTTCCTCCCTTTGCCTGCAGCCTTAGCACATAGGATCCGCGCGGCCAGTCCCGCACATCGAGCCGTAGCATTTCGCTCCCGCTATGGCCCTGCCAGGTCATACGCCCCAAGGCATCCACTACCCATACCTCCACATCAAAACCGACACCGCGCAGCCAAACCTCGTCCTGCGCTGGGTTCGGGTAAAGTCGGGGCAGAGCGAACGGGTCATCTTGTGGTCCGGCCAAGGCCAGCGGGCAGCCCAGCGGATCGGTGCTTACGCACACGTTGTCGATCAACGTGTACGCTTTCGGCAACCAGGCGTACTGTGCAAAGTGCGCCGTATCCGTTAGCGCATTGCTGAAGTGGTTGCCCAGCATCACATACTGGTACGCACTATCGGCCACGAAGCTGCCGCTCACCAGCACCCAGTTCACCGTATCGGCGATCACCCAGGGGTGGTACACATGGGCGAAATTGCCCGGCACCGGCCAGGCATCACCGATGGACCAGGGGCGGGGCTGCATGGTGAAAAGCGCTCCGATATGGCTGGTTGCGATATAGGCCTGTGGATTCGGCTCAGTACCGTTCCATGCGGCATTGGCATAGAAGCTCACGTAGTAGGTCTGGCCGATCACCAAGGGCTGTAGCAATTCGGCCATGACATACTCCCGCAAACCGGTCGGCAATTGATAGGTCACCAAGCCCACGAAGTACTCACCGTCCTGCGGGTATTGGTAGGTGACGTAGCTCTGCGGGATGCCGTTGCCACTTCCATTGGGCAAGCAGCCTTGGTAGTAGTCCGGCGAGCCGCTGGCGGAGAACCAGCCCAGGGGGCCATCGGTATCGTTGTAGAAGCCCAGCACGGCGAGACAGGTATCGTGATCCTCGAAAGATCCATTGTACACCAGGTTCTGCGCTTCGCAGCGGAGGGATGCAACGAACCCCAGGCAGCCGAGCAGCAGGCCAAGGCGTGCGCCCGGCCACCGGAGGTCCATCGCGTTGGAGGTCATCGTTCGTTCGTATTGGCCGGGGCACCCTTCGGTAAGCTCAGGGTAGCATCGTTCCGGTCCATGAAAATACGATGCACCGTGCGATCAGCACGCATGCATGTCTTCCCTTGCGGCGGCCGGGGAAGGGTGAGAATGGAGAGAACGGGGAGAATGGTGAGACAGGTACAGGAGGGAAGGGTGGCGCGTTGCCACCTTCACCCCGGGGAGGATGCCACGGCGCGCCGCACGCCAACCCGCACCGCGCCTCGCATTGGGGTTTGGAATTGCTCCGCGTCCCCGCGCGCTCGTTCCCTGCACCGTTCCTTTGCGCCGTGCGCATCGCGGTGAACACCCGGCTGCTGCTGCCCGACAAGCTGGAGGGCATTGGCTGGTTCGCGCACGAGACCCTCTCGCGCATCGTGCGGGCCCACCCCGAGCACCAGTTCATCTTCCTCTTCGACCGCGCCTACGATCGCCGCTTCCTCTATGCGGACAACGTGGAGGGTGTGGTGCTGTGGCCGCCCACCCGCCACCCCCTGTTGTACCGCCTGTGGTTCGACCTGCGGCTTCCCGGCGCGCTGCACCGCCTGGGGGCCGACGCCTTCCTGACGCCGGACGGCTACCTGGCCCTGCGCAGCCGGGTGCCCACCCTGGCGGTGATCCACGACCTCAACTTCGAGCACCATCCCGAGGACCTGCCGAAGGCCTACCGCGCCTTCTATCGCAGCCAGTTCCCGCGCTATGCCCGCCACGCCACGCGCCTGGCCACGGTGAGCGAGCACTCCCGGCAGGACATCGTGCGCACCTACGACATTCCGGCGGACCGGATCGACGTGGTGTACAACGGCGTGGGGGAGGTGTTCCGGCCCCTGAGCCCCGCGGAACAGGAGGACGCGCGGCGCACCTTCAGCGAAGGGCTCCCGTATCTGGTGTGCATCGGCTCGCTGAACCCGCGCAAGAACATCGCGCGGTTGCTGCAGGCCTTCGACCGGCTGGCCGACGCCGGGGACACGGACCTGCGGCTGCTGATCGTGGGCGAGCGCATGTGGTGGGACGGCCGCATGGAGCAGGCCTGGCGGGGCATGCGCCACCGCGACCGGGTGCACTTCACCGGAAGGCTGGACCAGCAACGGCTGCACCGCGCATTGGGCGGCGCCCTGGCGCTGGCCTTCGTGAGCTACTTCGAGGGCTTCGGCATCCCGGTGGCCGAGGCCATGCGCTGCGGCGTGCCCGTGGTGGCCGCACGCGCCACCAGCCTGCCCGAGGTGGCCGGTGAGGCGGCGCACTACTGCGATCCCTTCGATGTGGACGACATCGCCCGCGCGCTGCGCGAGGTGGTGACCGATGCCGCCTTGCGCGAGCGGTTGGGCCGGGCCGGGATCGCCCGTTCGGCCCGCTACACCTGGGACCGCGCCGCCACGGAGCTCTGGGCCTCGTTCGAACGGATGATGAACGCCCGTGCCCGATGAGCCGTCTGGCCGCCTTCCACACGAAGGGCCTGCTGGAGGCCGGATGCGACGAGGCCGGGCGCGGCTGCCTGGCCGGTCCGGTGGTGGCCGCCGCCGTGATCCTGCCGCCCCGCGTGCGCATCCCCGGCCTCGACGACAGCAAGAAGCTCAGCGCCGCCCAACGCGAGGCCCTGCGTCCGATCATCCTGGAAAAGGCGCTGGCGTGGGCCGTGGCCGAGGTGGGTCCGGCGGAGATCGATGCGATCAACATCCTGCGCGCCTCCTTCCTGGCCATGCACCGGGCGATCGATGCACTGCAGCAGCGACCAGGGCACCTGTTGATCGACGGGAACCGCTTCATGCCATACCCCGGCGTCCCGCACACCTGCCTGGTGCAGGGTGATGGCCGCTTCCGCAGCATCGCCGCCGCCAGCGTCCTCGCCAAGACGCACCGCGATGCGCTGATGGACACGCTGCACACCGCACACCCGGTCTACGGATGGGTGGAGAACAAGGGCTACCCCACCCGCGCGCACCGGACGGCGATCGCGGCCCACGGGCCCACCGTCTGGCACCGCCGCAGCTTCGCCCTGCTCCCGACACAGGGCGAGCTCTTCTAACAGGACCGTGTGCATAGGGCGCCTGTGGCGCCACCCGCGTCCGCCCGCGCAGGGGCTTGCTTTGCGGGATGCGCCGCGCCGCGATCCTGCTGGTGCTGCTGGGCCTCACCGGTTTCGGCACGTGGCAGGTGCTGCGCAGCGTCGGACCCTCCGCGGCCCAGGCCGACCCCTGGGAGCTGCTGCCCGAAGGCACCCGCGCGGTGCTGTCCCTGCCCAACGCCGCGACCGCATGGGAACGGTGGGCGCACGGCTGCGCCCTCGGCACCGTGCTCAAGGACCTGCCCGGGCTCCAGCACATCGAACAGCTGGCCGGTGCCCTGTCCCCCGCGCACGGCGACTTCCCGGAGGTCCCTTTGCTGGTGGTCTGGAGCGGCAACGATGCCGGGACCGGTGAACTGCTGCTGATCGCCGCGCCCCGGGCCGAGGGCCTTCACGCGCTGATGCCCCTGCTGGGCACGACCGCCAACGCCGATGGGCCGCAGACCTTGCGTGTGAAGGACCTGCCCCAAGGCTGGTCCGTGCTGTTGCATCGCGGCCTGCTGCTCTTCGGCAACGATGCCGCGCGCCTGAAGGTCCTGGCCGACAGGTCCACCGCCGTGCATGCACCCGACAGCCTGCTGCGCGAAGCACGGTCCACCCTGGGCCGCAACGCCACGGCCCACCTGCTGCTTCGCACCGGGGCACCTCCGGGCTGGGCCAGCGCACCGTGGAGCGACCTCTTCGCCGCACTGCCCGCGGACGATGGCTGGTTGGCCCTGGACCTGGAACCGCGGGCCGATGGCCTGATCGCCGGCGGGGTGCTGATGCCCTTCGCGTCCCTCGCGACGCAGGCTCCGGCCGATCCCCTGCCGCCGCTGCGCGCACTGCCCGCCACCGTGCGCTGGTACGAACAACGCAGCCTCCCGGAGGACACCGCGAACGAAAGCTGGCACGAGGCCTCCCTGGTGCGTGCGCGGGCCCACGGACCGCATGGACCGGTGGAGTGGACCGTGCTCCGCACCGACGACCCCCTGGACGCCGCCCGCACCGTGGGTGATCGCGTGGCGGCCAATGCCCCACGGCGCATGCACCGGGGCAAGCTGATGGTGCAGGTGGAAGGCCTGCGCACCCTGGCCGCTTTGCAGGGCGACAGCGCCCCGTGGTGCGTGCTGCATGAGGACCGGTGCATCCTGGCGCAGGACAGCACGGCCGCCCGCATCGCGGTGGACGCACTGCTCGATGGCGGTACCCTGGGCGAGGACCTGGCCTTGGCCACGCGCATGACCGAACTGGCGGCGCCGGCGCTGCGCACCTGGTGGTGCGACATCGCGGCGGGCGGCTTGGCCTTGCAACACCGGGCCGTCGGCGGGCCACCCGCACCACCGTGGGACGGGCTCGGCACCCTGCTCGTGCAGCTGGTGCGCACCGCCGACGACAAGGCCTTCATGAGCATCGCGCTGCGGCCTGCCCGCACACCAGGACCGTCGGCGATGGCACCGCCTGCCGAGAACGCCTCCCGGGCAGCGGCCACGGGCATGGCGTGGCTGCAGGCCGTGCGCAACCACGTGAACGGATCGCAGGAACTGCTGGCCCAGGACAGTGCGGGGGTGCTGAGCCTGCGGACCCCGGGTGGACTTGTGCTGTGGCAGGTGCCGCTGGACGGTCCCCTGCTGGGTCCGGCGCTGCAGGTGGACCGCTACCACAACGGCAAGTTGCAGCTGCTGGCGCTCACCGCCCGCACCCTGTACCTGATCGACCGCAACGGCCGCGCGGTGCCCGGCTTCCCCGTGGCCCTTCCCGCTGCGGCCTCCGCACCCGTGGCCTGCTACGACTACGATGACGACGGCAAGCTGCGCGTGCTGGTGCCGCTGACGGACGGTCGCGTGCTGAACCTGGGCCCCGACGGGCGCCCCGTGACCGGCTGGATGGCGCCCCGTGCAGGTGCCGCCATCACCAGCGCCGCGCATCACCTGCGCATCCGCAGCAAGGACCACCTGCTTTTCGCCGATGCGAGCGGTACCCTCCATCACCTGGACCGACGCGGTACGCAACGGAGCACGCCGGACCTGAAGCTGCCCGAGGCTGCACGCATGCTGACGGTGCGCCCCGGAGCGTCGGGATCGCTGGTGCCGGTCTGGCGTACGGCGGACGGTCGGTTGGAGGAGGCGCCGCTGGGCGGCGGCACCCACCTGCTGGGTTCGGGCACCCGCGCCGCAGGGACCGTTGGTGCGGACCGTGGGCCGCTGCTCTGGTGGTGTACGGCGGACAGCCTGTACGTGCACGGACCAGGAGCGGCCACCACCGGGGTGGCGCTGGCAGGCCCCGTACAGGAGGCGATGCTCCTGCGGCTTGAGGACCGCATCCACTGGGCCGTTCGGGAGGCCGATGGCCACTGGGTGCTCGTCAATGCCCGCGGCCGCAGCATGGCCGAAGGGACGGCCAGCGGCCCGGCCGTGCTCACCGACCTGGAGCCCGACGGGCACCCCGAGCTGCTGGTGCTGCCGCCGCAAGGCGTGCCCGAGGTGCTGCGGCCTGTTGCACCGTGATGCTCCACTACCCGGAATGGCTTCCCTCCGCCTAAGTTTGCCTCTTTCCCGGTCCAGGTGAACCGGACCCTTGGTCCCCTCCGTCGTTGGATCCTGCGCACGGTGCTCCGCCGCGAGGTGGTGGCCCTGACGCGCCTGCTCGTGGTGGTGCTCACCATCCTGCTGGCCCTGCTGGAACTGGGCTACCGCGGGGCCGCGCCCACCAGCGGCATGCGGGCCGAACTGCTCACCGGCCTGATGTTCGGCGCAGGCTTCGTGATGTTCGGCACCATCCTGCGCACCCTCCTTCGGGGCCAGCGCCCGCGCAAGGCGGAGATCGCCTGGTTCCTGGTCTGGCTCAGCTTCTTTGCCACCGACCCCATCGGGCTGCCCATCTGGGAGGGCATGGGCATGATGGGCAACCTCATCTTCCTGGGCCTGTTCGTCTTCATCGAGCTCAGCCGGCTGGAGCTGGGCGGGGGCTTCACCCTCAGTCCGGCCCTGCTCTTCACCTTCAGCTTCATCCTGCTGATCGCCATCGGAACGGCACTGTTGATGCTGCCCAAGGCGGCGGTGCGTCCGCTCGGCCTCATTGAAGCGCTCTTCACCAGCACCAGCGCCGTGTGCGTCACCGGGCTCTCGGTCATCGACGTCGGCCGCACCCTTACCCCGATGGGGCTGTGGACCCTGTTGTTGCTGATCCAGCTGGGCGGGCTGGGCGTGATGACCTTCACCAGCTTCTTCGCCTTCTTCTTCAAGGGCAGCAACTCCCTGGAGGAGCAGATGCGCATCCGCGACCTGAGCAACACCACCCTCGGTGGCGCACGCCGCTTCATCGTACAGGTGATCCTCTTCACGCTGGTGGTGGAGGCCATCGGGGCCCTGTTCATCTACCAGGCCGTTCCGGCCGACCAGTTCGCCAGCGTGGGCGACCGCACCTTCTTCGCGGTGTTCCACGCGGTGAGCGCCTTCAACAACGCCGGCTTCAGCACCTACACCAACGGGATGAACGAGCTGGTGATGCGCTTCAACTACGCCCTGCAATGGGCCGTGGCCCTGATGATCGTCTTCGGCGGTCTGGGCTTCGGCATCATCTTCAACTTCTCCAACCACCTGCGTGCCTGGCTCTGGGCCCGTGTGCGGCGGTGGACCTTCGGGGGGCCCTGCGAGCGGTTCCCGCGGGTGATGACCCTGAGCACCAAGCTGGTGCTTTTCACCACCGCCGGGTTGTTGCTTACCGGCACGGCCGCCTTCTGGGCCCTGGAACAGGACAACGCCCTGCGCGAGCACGGCAGCTGGTTCGGCCGCCTCACCGTGAGCTTCTTCGGCAGCGTCACCCCGCGCACGGCAGGCTTCAATCACGTGGACTACGGCACCCTCACCGTGCCCACCCTCATGATCACCATGCTGCTGATGTACATCGGGGCCAGCCCCGGCAGCACCGGCGGCGGCATCAAGACCAGCACGGCCGCCGTGGCCCTGCTCAACATCTTCAGCACCGGGCGCGGCCGTGAACGCGTGGAGACCGGCGGGCGCGAGATCGGCATCATGAGCGTGCGCCGCGCCTTCGCCACCATCGTGCTCAGCCTCATCTTCCTCGGCGTGTCCATCACCGTGGTGGCCTCCCTGGAGAAGGACCAGGGCCTGCTGCCCGTCGCCTTCGAGTGCTTCAGCGCCTTCGGGACCGTGGGCCTCACCATGGGCATCACCACCGAACTGGGCGATGCCGCCCGTGTGGCGATCGCCCTGGTGATGTTCGTGGGCCGCGTCAGCGCCCTCACCCTGCTCATCGGCGTGCTCAAACAGGTGGAGGTGAACCCCTACCGCTACCCCAAGGAGGACATCCTGATCAACTGAACCATCAACGCCTTCGCCCGGCAACGGCGCCCCCTCCATGAAGATCGCAGTCTTCGGCCTCGGCAACTTCGGCAAGAACCTGGCCGTGAAGCTCACCCAGCTGGGCCATGAGGTCATCGCCATCGACCACACCATGGAGAAGGTGGAGAGCGTCAAGAACGACGTGAGCTTCGCGGTGTGCCTGGAAAGCAACGACCCCCTGGCCGTGGACACCCTGCCCCTCGACGAGCTGGATGCGGCCGTGGTGGCCATCGGCGAGAACGAAGGCGCCAACATCATGACCACCGCCCTGCTGGTGAACCGCAAGGTGAAGCGCGTGATCAGCCGTGCCATCAACGACCTGCACGAGATGGTGCTCAACTCCATGGGCGTCACCGAGATCGTACACCCCGAGGAGAAGGCCGCCGAGGGCCTGGCCCGCAAGCTCAACCTGCGGCGCCTGGTGGACCAGTTCGAGCTGCCCGGTGGCTTCATGATCGCCGAGGTGGTGGTGCCCGACCGGTTCGTGGGGCAGCCCGTGGGGCAGATCAACGAGCTGCGTCAGCGGCGCATCGGCCTGGTGACCGTGCTGCGCAAGGAGAGCGAAAAGGGCTTCCTGGGCCGACGGTCCATCCGCCTGGGGGCCTTGGGCGTGGTGGACAATGATTTCGCCCCCGCCAAGGGCGACATCCTGGTGCTGTTCGGCACCAAGGAACAGATGGCCGCCTTCACCGGCGAGAACGAGTGAGCACACCTGCGCCCAACGACCTGGACCGCGCCGAGCGCATCGATGCGCTGGTGATCGCCTTTTACGACCGTGTGCGGCCCGATCCCGTGCTGGGACCCTGGTTCGCCCGGGTGGACTGGCCGCACCACATCCCCCGCATCCAGGCCTTCTGGAGGGGCGTTCTGCTGGGTGGTTCCGACCATGCGGGCGATCCCATGACGGCGCACATCGCCCTGCACCGCCGCATGCCGTTGGGGCACGCCCAGTTCGAGCGCTGGGTGGAGCTGTGGGCGGCAACGGTGCATGCGCTCCACTCGGGGCCCAAGGCCGAGGAGGCCATCGCCCGCGCCCGCAGCATCGCCGCCGTGATGCGGCACAAGGTGCTCAACGCTTCGGCTTCCGCAGGCTGAGCACCGTGCCCGGCCGCACCGGCGCATCGGGCGCCAGGCCGTTGTAGGCGGCCAGCTTCGCCAGCTTGATGGCGTGCTGCTGGCTGATGCCCCACAGCGTTTCGCCGGCCTTCACCGTATGCGGCGCCGGTGCCTTCACGGCGTTGCGCTTGGGCTGCAGATAGACCACCTGGCCCTCCTGCAGCGCGCTTCCCTTGTCCTGGTCGTTCCACCGGGCCAGCAGGCCGGGGATCTGCCCCAGCTCCTCGGCCAGCCCGGCATAGGTGTCGCCGCGGCGCGCCGTGACGTACTTGATGCGGCCCGCATGACGCTCCACCGGGCGCGTGCCGCCCACGTTCACCGTGACCTCTTCGCCTTCACCGCTGCGGCGACGGGTCGCGCTCCTCGTGGAGGTCGGAGGCTCCTCCTTGGGCGGGCGCGCGGACCGCTGACCACGGTCCAGCTCGTGCAGCGCGTAGCGTTCAATGAGGTCGATGAGCTTCGACGGATAACGCGGGTCCGTGGCGTAGCCCGCCTTCTTCAGCCCGTGCGCCCAGCCCTTGTAGTCCGTGGGCCGCAGGGTGAAAAGGTCGGCATAGCGCGGGCGCAGCAGGAAGCGGCTGTGGTCCTCGTAGCTGTCGGCCGCATCGCGGTACTTGCGGAAACAATCGTTCCGGCGGTCGTCGTCGTGGTACACCTTGCCGCCGCTCCAGTCGGGCGTGCACTTGATGCCGAAGTGGTTGTTGGCCTTCACGGCCAGCACGCTGTTGCCGTTGCCGCTCTCCAGCAGCCCCTGCGCCAGGGTGATGCTGGCCGGGATGCCGTGCTCCTTCATCTTGGCCACGGCCACGTCCTGCCAGCGGGCGATGTAGTCCTCGGCGGTGAGGCGCTGTGCCGCCGCCGCCACGGGCAGCAGGAGCAGCGTACCGGGAATACAGGTTTTCAACAAATGAACGATCCTCATCGGGCGGGGGAGGGGCTTGCGCCAAGGGCCGAAAGTACCGGGGTTCTGAGAGGTTTTCCACGATCCATCCACGGATCCATGCACCATGGCCTGTGGAAAGAACGCAGCGCCTGGCGGGCTTCGCATCTTCGCACCGATGGAAGCTCCGGAGCCACCTGCCTACACCCCGGAACAACGGGCGCGCATGGAACGTCTGGGACTGGAGCCGGGCGACTGCACCTTCACCCCGGAGGGCTACCTGGTGTACAGTGCCCAGTACCACCTGAAGCGCGGCTACTGCTGCGGCAACCGTTGTCGGCACTGCCCCTACGGGCACGAGGCGGTGCGCAGGGTCCAGGGTTAGGTCGTGGCCCGGCGCCCTGCGGAAGGGGCTCCTTCGGGTGGCGCCATCGGCGTCCGGAAGCGCCGATCGGCGCGTTCGTTCCTACCAGCCCGGGGCGAAGCTGCTCTGGAAGCTGGCGTAGTCCTGTTTCCGGTAGGCCCCCTCGCCGATGAACTTCAGGATCGGTTCGATCTGCTGGGGGGTGAGGTAGCCCTGCACCGGCGCGATGACCTCGAGGCTCTCGTTGAGGTACACCACCGTGGGGTAGGCGATGCGGCCTTCCACGTTGGCGATGGCGTAGGTGAGCTCGTGGGTGCCGTTGCGACCGTTGCCGGCGGCCGGGTTGTACTGCGGGTTCTTGAAGGTCTGCCCCTTGAAGGTCACCGGGTCGGGGCCCTCGGCGTTGAACTTCACGGCGTAGAAGTGGCTGTTGACGTACTCCACCAGCCTGGGGTCGGTGAAGGTGCGGCCGGCGAGCATCTTGCAGGGACCGCACCAGTTGGTGTACACGTCCACCAGGATGGGGCGCGGGGCCTTCTTGGTGGCCGCCTGGGCCTGTTCAAGGCTCATCCACTGGATGGCCGGGCCGGCAGGGGCGGCGTGGGTGGTGCCTTGGGCGGCAAGGGTGCCGGGGGCCAGCAGCAGGGCGAGGAGGGTGGCGCGCATGGAAGGGCGTGTGCGGTTCAGCATGCGAAGATCATGCCGGATCCTCAATTGCGTCAATGGACCCCCCGCATCAGCTTGCGCACCACGGGGCTGATGGCGATGAGCACCACCCCGGCCACCAGGGCGTAGAGCGCCAGTTGCAGGTAGCCGTCGGTGTAGCTCTGCAGCTTGTCCATGTTGGTGGCCTTCTCGCCGGCGATGCTCATGCCCGCGCCCAGCAGGCCCGCCACGTACTGGCCGTAGGCGCTGGCCAGGAACCACATGCCCATCATCAGGCCCTGCACGCTGTGCGGCGACAATTTGGTCATCAGCGACAGGCCGATGGGCGACAGGCAAAGCTCCCCGAAGGTGATCACGAAGTAGCCCAGGGTGAAGACGTCCAGCGAGGTCACGCCATCCGCGTCGGCGAAGAAGATGGTGGCGTAGAACACGTAGAAGGCCAGCGCCAGCAGCAGGAAGCCCAGGCCGAACTTCACCACGCTGTTGGGCTCCAGCTTGCGCTTGGCCAGCCACACCCACAGGATGCCGAGCGGTGCGGCGAAGGCGATCACGAAGAGCGAGTTGGAGCTGTTGTTCACCACGTTGGGGTCCATGGGGATGCCCAGCAGGGAGTGCTTCAGATTGTTCAGCGCGAACAGGCTGAGGCTGCCGCCGCTCTGCTCGAAGAAGGCCCAGAACAGCACCGAGAACAGGATGAACACCAGGGCCGCCAGCAGCCGCTTGTTCTCCGCCGCGCTGAACTTGCGCATCTCCCAGCCCAGCCACACCAGGGTGGCCGGCCCGATGATGTACATGAACAGGTCCGTGTAGGCCGTGTTGGTCACCAGCAGCAGGATGAAGGGGATGGCCACCAACGAGCCGATGTACGTGGCGATCTCGTAGATCCGACGCCGGTTCAACGGCATGTCCGGATGCAGGGGGCTGAGGCCGATGGGCCCCAGGCTGCGCTGGGTGTACAGGAAGTTGACCAGGCTGATGGTCATCACCACGCCCACCAGCGCGAAGGCCCAGCTCCAGCTGTGGTACTTGCCCACGTAAACCATCAGGATGCCGCCCAGCAGGGCCCCCAGGTTGATGCCCGCATAGAAGAGGCTGAAGCCCGCGTCGCGCCGGCTGTCGTCGGCGTGGTAGAGCTGCCCCACCATGGTGCTGATGTTGGGCTTGAAGAAGCCCGTGCCGATGATGCTGAAGCAGATGCCGATGTAGAAGAGCTCCTTGGGCGAGACGGCGATCACCAGGCCGCCCACGATCATCAGCAGCGCGCCCCACAGCAGCGACTTGCGGAAGCCCAGGACCTTGTCCGCGAAGACCCCGCCGATGAAGGTGAAGGCGTACACGAAGGCCTGGATGGCCCCGTACTGCAGGTTGGCCGTGCGGTCGTCCAGCATCAGCTGGCTCACCATGAAGACCGTGAGCATGCCGCGCATACCGTAGAAGCAGAAGCGCTCCCACATCTCGGTGAAGAAGAGCGCCCAGAGCTGGCGGGGGTACTTGCCGTCGAACGAGCGGATCTGGTCCAGCGTGAGGTGTTGCGACATGGGGGTGGGGTTGGGGCGCTGCCGGAGGTAGGCCGTCGGCGTGGCAAGTGTAACACCCGGGGGCGCACCGCCGCGCCCGGCGGGTCAGTGGATGTTCTTCTCGGCCATCACCGCCTTCAGCCAGCGCAGCAGGAAGAAGAGCATGAGGGCGGCCGCCAGGGCCAGCACGAAGTTCATCAGGAAGAAGTGCGACTTGTCCTCGAAGCCCTCCCACAGGCCGCTGAGCATGCCGCTGAGCTTGTTGCCCACCGAGGTGCTCAGGAAGAAGCCGCCCATCATCAGCGCGGTGATCCGCGGCGGGCTCAGCTTGCTCACCAAGGACAGGCCCATGGGGCTCAGGCAGAGCTCGCCCACGGTGACCACGCCGTAGCTGGCGATCAGCCACCAGCTGCTGGCCTTGGTCTCCAGGTTGTTGGTGGCCCACACGGCGCCCACCATCACCAGGGCGCTCAGCGCGGTGATCACCAGGCCGATGGCGATCTTGGTGGGCGTGGCCGGCTCCCGCTTGCGACTGCGCATCCAGCCCCAGAAGCCCACGATGACGGGCGTGAGCAGCACCACCCAGAACGGATTGATGCTTTGGTACAGCTGCGTGGAGTACAGTTTCAGGCTCTGGCCCTCGGCGGGTATGCGATCGGCCGGAAGCGAGGCGAAGTAGTGCGCGCTTTTCTCGTCCATGGCCGCACCGGCGTTGGTCACCGTTTGCGCCATGCCCAGGTCGTCGGCGACCTTGCCCAGTGCCTGCGGCATCTCGCGGTCGGTGTGGTCCTTGGCCCACACGGTGAGGGCGTCTCCGTTCTGGTGGAACACGGCCCAGAAGATCACCAGGCAGCCGAACACCGCGAGCAGCGCGCCGATGGGCCTCTTGTCCTCGGCGTTCGCCTTGATGTACAGGTAGATGAAGAAGGCCACCACCGGGATGCAGCCGAAGATGAAGGCGTCGTTGGTGTCGGTGCCCAGCACGTTGCCGGGGATCAGGTAGCCCAGCAGGCCGAAGACGAACATGGGCACCAGGGTGCTCAGCAGGATCTTCCCTGTGCCCATGTCGCCGGGCTGCATGGGCTTGATCACGTCGGCATGTTTCACCCAGCCGCTGCCGCTTACGAAGATGGCCACCCCGATCAGCATGCCCACACCGGCGGCCGCGAAGGCATGGCCCCAGCCGTAGTTGATCTGCATGTAGGCCGCCACGAAGTTGCAGACGAAGGCACCGATGTTGATGCCCATGTAGAAGATGTTGAAGCCCGCGTCCTTGTGGTCGCGGTACCGGTCGTCGTTGTACAGGTTGCCCACCAACGTGCTGATGTTGGGCTTGAACATGCCGTTGCCCAGGATGATCAGCAGCAGCCCGAGGTAGAACGTGGTGACCTCATGCACGGCCAGCGTGAGATAACCCGAGGCCATGAGCAGCCCGCCGATGAGGATGCTCTTGCGGAAGCCCAGGATGCGGTCCGCCAGCAGCCCGCCCAGGAAGGGGGTGAGGTAGACCAGGCCGAGGTAGGTGCCGTAGATGTCGCTCTTCTTCAGCGCGCTGAAGCCCATGCCGCCGTTGTCCCAGCTGTCCAGCATGTACAGGCTGAAGATGCCGAGCATGAGGTAGTAGCCGAAGCGTTCCCACATCTCGGTGAAGAAGAGGACGTAGAGGCCCTTGGGGTGCTTGCCGGTGGAGGCGGAAGGGGTCTGCATGGGTGCGGGTTCAGTTGATGCCGTGCATCCACTTCTTCAGGGTGGGGGTGAGCACCAGCAGCACGGCGGCGCAACCCAGTACGATGTACACGCCCCATTGCAGGTACACGTCCATGAAGCCGGTGAGCTCGGCCACGGGGTCGGCACCGTCGGTGGCGCTGCTGGCGATCATCTGCCCCAGCTTGCCGGCCACCTTGTGGGCGAAGGCGATGCTGAGGAACCAGCTGCCCATCACGAAGCCCACCACCTTCTGCGGGCTGAGCTTGGTGACCACGCTGAGGCCCACCGGGCTCAGGAACAGTTCGCCGGTGGTGTGCACCAGGTACATGCCGATCAGGAAGCCCATGGGGATGGCCGTGGCGCCCGCCCCGTTGGCGATGCCCACCTTCACGCCCCACACGATGATGCCGTAGCCGATGGCCATCTGGATGAGGCCGTAGAAGAACTTCATCGGCGTGCGCGGTTCCAGCTTGTTCTTGGCCAGCCACACCCACAGCCAGTTGAACACCGGCGCCAGCAGCATGATGAAGAGGGCGTTCACCGACTGGAACTGCGAGGCCTCGATGCCGGCCCTGTTCACGTAGCGGTCCGTGAGGATGTTGATGGAGCCGCCCGCCTGCTCGAACAGCACCCAGAAGATCATGTGGAAGAAGAAGAGGATGAGGAAGACGAAGAGCCGCTGGCCCTCCGCCCGGTCCTCCGCCGTGAAGGCCGTGTACAGCAGGTAGCCCAGGCAGGCGAAGCCGGCGCCGAAGAGCAGCCAGTCGGTGATGCCCTCGCTGTTGATCAGGAAGCTGAAGACCGGGATCGTCACCACACACCCCAGCAGGGTGAGCGGGAAGGGCTTCAGGCCCATGAAACGCCACTGGTCGGCGCCTTCGGGCGCATGCCCCTTGCCCTCCAGGTGCTTGAAGTTCATGAAGAAGACCACCATGCCCAGCAGCATGCCCAGCCCGGCGCTGAAGAAGCCGTAGTGCCAGCCCACGCGCTGCCCCAGGTAACCGCAGGTGAGCGGCGCCAGGAAGGCCCCGATGTTGATGCCCATGTAGAACAGCGTGTAGGCGCCGTCCTTGCGCGTGTCGTTGCGGTCGTAAAAGGTGCCCAGGAAGCTGCTGATGTTGGGCTTGAACATGCCGTTGCCCACGGTGAGCGCCGCCAGCCCCAGAAAGAAGACGCTCTCGCTGTGCAACGCGCCGGTGGACCCCGACGACAGCGCCAGGATGAACTGGCCCAGCGCCATGAAGGCCCCGCCCGTGAGGATGGCCTTGCGGAAGCCGATGGCGCGGTCGGCCAGCATGCCGCCGATCACCGGCGCGGCATACAGCAGCGCGTTGTAGGCGCCGTAGATGCCGTAGGCACGCGCGTCGGCCTCCCCGGCGGCCATCTTGTCGAAGAGCTCCTTGGTGAGGTACAGCACCAGCAGCGCCCGCATGCCGTAAAAGCTGAAGCGCTCCCAGAGCTCGGCGAAGAAGAGCACGAAGAGCGCCTTGGGGTGCACCTTCCGCTGGCTGAACAGTGTGGCGGGCACCCAGATGAGCACGAAGGCCCAGCCGATCACAAGGCTCCAGAGCGCGAAATCCATGCAGGGGTCGGTTTAGGGGTGTGAAGAGCGGGCGGTAAGGTAGAAAAGGAGGCGGACGAGGGCCGGGGCGCTCATCGAAAGCCGGACCGGCGGCCGGGGTTCTGCACGGCGCATCCCTTCCGGGGAATGCCTACAGGGTGCCTCGAAGAACCTCGAACGGATGGCGCGCGCCGCTATCATTCGTCCGGACGAGGCGCTCCGAAGAGAGGCTACTGGATCGAAGTGTCCCACCGAGGAGCACCAAAGTAGGGGCGAATGAGCGCAAGCGATGACCGCTGTGCTCCTTGCTCATCAACGCCGTGCGCCGTCGCGGAAGCTATGGCTCAAGCGACCGGAACGCGGTTCTTCGAGGTGCTCTACAGGTTCTCCAGCAGCCAGTTCGTCATCTGCTCGAACAGGAACAGCCGCGTGTTGCCCCCGTAGATCCCGTGGTTCCGATCGGGGTAGGCGAACTGGTCGAAGGGTTTGTTGGCCTTGATCAGCGCCAGGGTCATCTCCGCCGCGTTCTGGAAGTGCACGTTGTCGTCGCCCATGCCGTGGATCAGCAGGTAGCCGCCCTTGAGCTTCTCCACGTGGTTGATGGGGCTGTTGTCGTCGTAGCCGGCGCCATTGTCCTTGGGCAGGCCCATGTAGCGCTCGGTGTAGATGCTGTCGTAGTAGCGCCAGTTGGTCACCGGGGCCACGGCGATGGCGGCCTTGAACACGTCGGCGCCCTTGGTGATGCACAGGCTGCTCATGTAACCGCCGTAGCTCCAGCCCTGGATGCCGATGCGCGTGCCGTCCACATAGGGCTGCTGTGCCAGCCATTGCGCGGCCGCGATCTGGTCCTCCGTTTCATACCTGCCCAGCTGGCCGTAGGTGATGTGGCGGAAGTCCCGTCCCCGGCGGCCCGTGCCGCGCGGATCCACGCAGGCCACGATGTAGCCCTGCTGGGCCAGCAACTGGTGCCACAGCCCGTTGCGGCCCGCCCACCGGTCCAGCACCTCGTTGCTGTTGGGACCGCTGTACTGCGTCATGAACACGGGGTACTTCCGGGCCGCATCGAAGCCCGGCGGCTTGATCATCCACCCGTTGAGCGTGACGCCGCCGGGGGTGGTGAACTGGAAGAACTCGTAAGGCCGCAGCCCGTAGGGGGCCATCCGCTCGCGCAGGGCGGCGTTATCCTTCAGGGTCTTCACCAGCTTGCCGTTGCCGTCCAGCAGGCTGATCACCGGCGGCTCGTTGGCGGTGCTGTGCGTGTTGATGAAGTAGCGGAAGCCCTCGCTCCAGTCGGCGTCGTTGAAACCGCCCGGCGGGCTCAGCTGTACCAGCCCCTTGCCGTTGAGCCCCACGGCGTACACCTCCTGTTCGCGCGGGTTGCGCTTGCTGGCGGTGAAGAGCACCCGCTTGCGTGCCGCATCCACGCCCTGCACGGCCACCACGTCCCACGCGCCCTTGGTGACGGACCGCTGCACCTTGCCGTCCATGCTGCACCATTGGATGTGGTTCCACCCGTCCTTCTCGCTGGTGAGGATGAAGCCGCTCCCGTCCTCCAGGAAGTGCAGGTCGTCCGTCACTTCCACGTACGTGGGGCTCGTCTCCCGGTAGATCTCCCGGGTGATGACACCGATCTGCGGCGGCGGCGGCCAGGCCATCCACGCGGTGAACAGCACCTTGGTCCGCTGCAGGCGGTCCATCAGCATGTACCACAGCACGTCGTCCTTGGTGGTCCACCCGAAGCGCGGGATGTAGGTCTCGCTGAAGTTCTCGCCCATGCCCACCGCGCGGGTGGCCCCGCTGCGGGTGTCGTACACGTACAGGGCCACGGTGCTGTTCCGCTCGCCGGCCTTGGGGTACTTGAACCGGTACTCGCGCGGGTACAGGCGACCCTCGTAGTAGGTGAGGTCGAACTCGGGCACCTCGGTCTCATCGGTGCGCAGGAAGAGCAGCTGCGTGCCGGCAGGGCTCCACTGGTAGCCCTGCACCAGGGCGAACTCCTCCTCGTACACCCAGTCGGTGGCCCCGTTGATCACGCGGTTCTGCGCGCCGTCGCTGGTCACGCGTGTTTCCACCATGGTGGCCAGGTCCACCACGTACAGGTCGTTGTCGCGCACGAAGGCCGCCTTGCTGCCGTCGGGGCTGAAGGTGGCCAGGCGCTGCTTGCCCCTGGCGGGGTCGCTCAGCGGCCGCAGGGTGTGCGTGGTCAGGTCCAGGATGTGGTGCTCGGCGAAGAAGCTGTAGCGGTACAGTGGTTCGGTACCGGTCTGCAGCATCACCTTCTTCTCGTCGGTGCTGAAGCTGTAACCGTCCACCTCGATGGGATCCGCGGCGCCGGCCGGCACCAGGTCCCTGCCTTCCACCAGCACGGCCACCTCCTGCCCGGTGCGGTAGCTGTACTGCACGATGGCCGAAGCGCCGTTGCGTTCCTCCAAGGCGGTGTAGTGCTCGCCGTCGCGCATGCCCTCCAGGCCGCCCACGAACTCGGTGCTGAAGGTGGGCGAGGCCCAGATCTCGCGGTTGGTGATGGGCTTCTGCGCAAGGGCATGGAGGCCCATGCACGAAAGAAGGAGCGCGGCGGGGAGGCGGTGGTGCAGCATGGCGGTCAACAAGGGCGGGCAAGATACTTCGCCCGGTCCGCGCGCCCGTGGCAGCGTCAACCGCCGGTCACCCCGGCACCGGGCTACCTTCGCCCCGTCGTGCATACCCTGGAACCCTTCTGGAACTGGCGCCACCGCTACATCAGCGAGGAGGACGAACGCTCGCCCTTCTTCGGTCGCGAGCACAGCGAGTTCGAGTTCACGCATGCCGTGTACGACCACGCCATCCATCCCCAGTGGGACGAGTTCGGCTCGGCCACGCTCTACCTCAAGGTGCTGTTCGCCGACTACGACGCCGGCTGGGCCGTGCTGGAGCTGATCGGCGAGTGGAACGACCTGCTGGGCAATGATGTGATGTTCCTGAAACGCGATGTGGTGGAGCCCATGATGGACCAGGGCATCGAGCGCTTCATTCTCATCGGCGAGAACGTGCTGAACTTCCACGCCAGCGACGAGAGCTACTACGAGGAGTGGTTCGAGGAGGTGAGCGACCGCGACGGATGGATCGCGCTGCTCAACTTCCGTGAGCATGTGCGCGACGACCTCAGGGCGGCCAACATCGACCAGTACTTCCTGCTGGGGGGCAACCTGGACCAGGTGGACTGGCGCACCTTCGAGCCGGAGGACCTCTACGACAAGGTGAGCGCCTTCGTGCAGCGCCGCATCGGCGCATAGGTCGGGTCACCCCACGGTGAAGGGGATGCGCAGTTCGGGACGATCCCCGTCGCGCACCAGCAGCACGTACTGCCCCGCGCGCAGGCCGGGCAACGGCAGCAAGGCGGCGCCGGTGGACCGCTCCTGCAGCAGCACGCGCCCGGTGAGGTCCATGATGGTGAGCAGGGCGCCTGCGGCCGGAGCCTGACGGAAGGTGAGGGCGTCGCGCGCGGGCACCGGATGCACCAGCAGCACCGCTGCGCCCGCCGTTTCTTCCACGCTGGTGGCACAGGCCGCGCCCGGCAGTTGCTGCACCGCACAGAAGCCCACGATGCCCATCGCCGTGTTGAAGCCGGGGTCGTTCGGCCACGAATGGCCCACCCCCTGGATACGGACCAGGTTCACCGGCTCGCCCACACTGCCGTCGCAGAACACCAGCTGGACCACCGTGGGCGAGATGGGGTAGGGGAGGTAGGCGTCCTCCCCGCAGGTGGCGCTGCCGAAGGAACTGAGCGGCCAGTTCCACGTGTCCGGGTCATGGTCCGCGTCCGGGTATTCCACCACCGGGTCGGGGTCGCCGTGTACATGGAAGAGCGGGACCGGGGTGAAGCCGACGCCGAAGGCCGCGTTCAGGTAGGTGTTGTCACCCCATAGGCTGCCGGCCACCGGTGCGAAGGCCGCGATGCGGTCCGCCAGATGGAGCGCCAGCTGGTACACCATGAAGCCGCCGTTGCTGTGGCCCGTGACATAGACCCGGGTGGCATCGATGTCGTGTGCACCACAGAACCAGTCGATCAACTCGCTGATGAACTGCACATCGTCCGTGGCGTTCACGTCGCCCACGCCGCCATGGCCCGGCTGATCGTCGGCGTACACGTTCCATTGCAGGTCGCCGCCGATGGTGGTGCTGTTGGGGTACACCACCGTGAGGTCGTACGCGTCCGCGGCGGCGTCCAACCCGCTTGCAGCGCGCAGGCCCGCCCCCGTGCCGCCCGTGCCGTGCAGCGCGATCAGCAGCGGGCGCCCGGGGGCCACCGCCGCGCCCGGTGCGTGGTAGATGAAGCTGCGGGTGAGGCCCTGCGACACCAGGGTGCCGTTGCCATCAAAGGCGACGGCCATGGAGGGCAGCAGTACGAGGAGCAGGAGCGGTGCGTTCAGCACAGGAGCATGCATGGCGTCGGTGGGCGATGGGACAGCCCAGCGTGAAGCTACACATTCCGTGCTTCGCTCCGGTGCGCGGTGGCGAGCAGCAGGCCCAGCACCACCCGGTCGATCGGCAGGCTCACATCCTCGATCCGCGCACCTTCCAGCGGCAGCCAGCGGAACACCTCGTGGACGCCTCCTTCGGCCAGGCCGGCGAACGGGGTCCGCACCACCGGCAGCGCGGCGGGGTCCGTGGTGCGGAAGCGATAGTACACGCTCACCACCTGCATGGGCGTGCTGTGGAAGGCGCTCTGCTGGAAGAAGTCGGTGGTGTAGAAGTGCTCCAGGTCGAAGGCGTCCACGCCCAGCTCTTCGCGCACCTCGCGCACCAGGCAGTCCTTCAGCCCTTCGCCGTACTCCAGCCCGCCGCCGGGGAACTTGGTGATGCGCTGACCGCGGATCAGTTCATCGGCCACCAGCACCTGCCCTGCATGCAGCAGCAGGCCGTAAACGCGGATGGTGAACGGCGCCATGGCTCACAGCGGTTTGCGCCCGCGCAGCATCTGGCGCTTGCCGGGCGGCCCTGCGGGCTTGTCCACCGCGAAGCCGACGGCCTCCAAGCTGCGGCGCACCGAACCCTTCGCACTGTAGGTCACCAGCACGCCGCCCGGTCGCAGCGCGCGGAACAAGCGGCCGAACACGGCGCTGGTCCAGAGCTCCGGCTGCTTGTCCGGCGCGAAGGCATCGAAGTACACCACATCGAAGGCCGCCGTGTCCTCCAGCGTCTGCACACCGGTTTGCCGCCAGCTGAAACGAAAACCGCCGAACCCTTCGAAGAGGCGCCCCGGCGCGTTGGTCATGGCCTCCAGCCAGGGTCCGGCGAGCGTGGGCACCCCGCATTGCGCACAGTGGTCCATCGCTTCCAGCAGCGGTCGTGGCAGCGGGTGTGGCTCCAAGGCGGTGTAGCACACCCGGCATTTGCCCTCCACGCACTGCAGCCAGGTGAGCAGCATGTTCAGGCCGGTGCCCAGGCCCACCTCCAGGACGTCCACTTCGTGCCTGTCCACCGCGCGCAGGCCATGCGTGATGAACACGTGCCACGACTCCTGCAGCGCACCGTGCACGCTGTGGTAGGGCTCGTCGAGCGCCGTGTTGCGCAGGGTGTTGGAGCCGTCCGCCGTGCGCACCATCTCCAACGGGACCTTTTCCTGCGACCCTTCCATGGCGCTGCAAAGGTGCGGCACGCGACCGACCGCGTCGGCGGTGGCATGTCCCGCGCCCCGGTCGCCTATTCGCCCTGGGCGGGTTTCCCGGGAAGGGCGTCAACGGTCGGCACCGGTCGCAGCCCTTCCATCGATGCGCCCTGGTAGGTGCGGCCCTCGACCGCCTGCCGTTCCTTGTAGGGAAGGGGCGGACCGAAGCGTTGCCGGTAGGTGGAGTGCCGCACCGAGCCGTCGGGCAGCTGTTCGGTCTCGTCGGCGCGTGTGGCCACGATCGACCATGCGAAGGGAATGTTCGAGGTGCCCCCGCCGAGCTCGTGCACCTCAAAGCCTGTCGCGCTCTTGTTGGTGACGTAGGTCCCCTTGCAATCCCCTTCCGGCTGGATGAAGACCTTCAACGGGTGCGCCGCATCGACAAGGATGTTCCCGGTGAGGATGGGGTCCAGCACCACTTGTGCATGGCCGTTCACCAGGTGGCCGATGCCGTGGTCCTGGAACAGCACCTCGGGGGCTTCCGGACAGTACATGGACACCTTGCTCCCCTGGGTGTCCCGCACGATCGTTCCCACCGTGCCCGGCCCGGCGATCTTGATGTAGCCCAGGTTCCAACCACCAACGTCCCATTGGTTGCCAAGGTTGTCTTGAATGACCACCCCGGATGAAACGACCCCGGTGACGTATGAATACAAGCCTGTGGTGACGCCGTTGGCGGCAACACCGCTTCCAGCCACCAGGGTCATCATCGCGGGGAAGTTGTTGCCGGCCCCCAGCAGCCCGGTGCCGGCAGCGGCGCTGTTCGCGTAGGCGAGCGCACCGGTCGTCGTACCCGTGAACGCGCCGCCGCTTCCCGCGGTGAGATAGGTCCCGCCCTGGTTGTTCCCGCTCGCCAGCAGACCTGTGCCGCTTGCGTTCTGGTTGCGTGCCCGCACGCCGAAACCGGTGGTGTTGTTCGCGATGCCATACACGCCGAGCGGCGCACTTCCTGCGACCGTGCTCGTGCTCGATGCATACCCGAAGACGCCGATCCCGTTGCGCGAGGCCGTTTCACCGTGCACCCCGCGCGCATCCCCCGTGGTCATGGTGGTGGGCGTGATCCCCACGACACCGATGGCCTGGCCCGTGGCGGCCAGGGTGCCGTTCACCTGCCCCTGCACACCGATGGCATTGCTCGCGTTGGGGATGGCCGCCGCCGAGGTGTTGGCGATGCCCACGATGGCCCGCCCGTTGCGCGACGCCGCATCGCTCCACAGCCCGTAAGCCGTTCCCGTGGTCGCCCGGTTCACGGCCACCACCCCGATGCCGGCCGTATTCCCCGCATCGCCGTAAACCCCGTAGCCGATGTCGGTGTACCCGTTCACGGCATAGTCCCCCAGCGCGGAGAGCCCGCCGGTGCCGCTGGCGTAAACGCTGAGCACATCACCCGCCGCTGCCGTGGCCCGGTTCAGCACCACCGGCCCGGTGGACAGCACGCGCAGACGCTCATTCGTTGCTGCGCTGCCGCCGGTCTTCACCACGAAGTCCTGCGCGTCGGTGGTGCCGATGAAGTTGGTGCCTGCCGTGGTGCCGGCATTGCCGGTCACCCGCCAGGCCTCCCCGTCCATGCCGAAGCGCACCCACGTGGTGCCGTTCCAGGAATAGAAGCCGGGCGTGACGTTGTTGGGCGCGGTGCCGGCCGTGGCGGTGTTGTACACCAGCAGGGAGGTGGCGGGGGCCACCACCGGCGCGGCGACGTTCGTGGCCGTCAAGGCCATCCGTGGGATCAACAGGCCCTTCTTGTCCGCCGCCGGGTGGGCGGCGACGTCCAGGTCGAGCACCGCGCTCGCATCGGGCGCCGCTCCGCTGGCATTGATGCCGATGTTCTGGGCGTGTACGCCTGTGCCGACGAGGACGCAGGTCAGGAGGAGGGTGCGCATCCGTGCCATGTCCATGGTGTTCTGTTCCGACCGGCCTTCATCTTCCGGTCATCGCCTAACAAGATACGGGATCACGTGGGATCCGAGAGTGACCTTGCGCACGGCCCACCCCGACCTTGATAGCTTTGGGCACCATGCTCCGGAATCTTCCCATCCCCTTTGTCACGCTGCTGCTGACCGCTCCGTCCACTTTTGGCCAGGATTGGGTGCGGATGTACCACGACCCCGCCGTGCCGCTGTACGTGGTGGAGCAGGCTCACTCCGACCACTTCGCCGGGCGCGCGCCCGAACGCGGCAAAGGGCGGAACGTCTTCGCCCGCGAGGCCTGGTTCTGGGGGCAACGGCTGTATCCGGAGGGTGTGCGACCCGACCCCGGGGCCTATGCCCGTGCCTGGCGACAACTGCAGGCCACGCCGCGTGCCGCCGCACCCAAGAGCGCCTCCTGGCAGCCCCTCGGGCCCTCGACCTGGGATACCTGGAGCTACAACCCCGGCAACGGGCGCGTGCACACCGCCGCCGTGTCGCCGTTGGATCCCAATACCATCTACGTCGGCACGCCCGCCGGCGGCCTTTGGCGCACCACCGACGGCGGCGTCAACTGGAGCGCCCTGGGGCAGGACCTTCCCTCGCTGGGGGTCACCGGCATCGCCCTGCACCCGGCGGACCCCAACACGTTGTACATCGCCACGGGCGACGGCTACTCGCGCGATACCTACGCGCTGGGGGTGCTCAAAAGCACCGATGGCGGCACCAGCTGGAGCCCCACGGGCCTGAACTGGGACGTGCACCAAGTGCGCACCACGCGCCGTTTGGTGATGCACCCCACCGACCCCGACGTGCTTTTCTGCGCGGCCAACACGGGCCTGTTCCTCACCACCGATGCAGGCGCCACCTGGCAGCGGGTGGCCCTCGGCAACTTCTACGACGTGGCGTTCAAGCCCGGCGACCCCTCGGTGGTGCATGCCACCAGCGACCAGTACCACCGGAGCACCGATGGCGGTGCCACCTTCAGCATCGTGACGACCGGGCTGCCGACGGCCGGCCTGGTGGTGCGCATGGCGCTGGCCGTCACCCCGGCGGACCCGCAACTGGTGTACGTGCTGGCGGGACGCGAGGACGACAGCGGCTTCCGCGGACTGTACCGCAGCACCGATGGCGGCACTTCCTTCACCACACGCAGCACCTCACCCAACATCATGGGGTATTCGGAATCGGGGAACGACAGCGGCGGGCAGGCGTGGTACGACCTGGCCCTTGCCGCCGACCCGGTGAACGCCGGCACCCTCTACGCCGGTGGCGTCAACGTGTGGAAGAGCGTGAACGGCGGCACCACCTGGACCATCGCAAGCCACTGGGCCTGGCCCAGTGCGGTGGGCTACACGCATGCCGACATCCATCACCTGCACATCGCCAACGGGCAATTGTACTGTGGCAGCGACGGCGGCTTCTTCCGCAGCCCCAACGGTGGTGCCGACTGGTTCGATCTCAGCGCCGGGCTGGAGGTGTCCCAGGTGTACCGCATCGGCGTGTCGGCCACCCAGGCCGACCTGGTGGTGGGCGGGCTTCAGGACAATGGAAGCATGCAGCTGGAGAACGGCGTGTGGACCCACGTGCAGGGTGGCGACGGCATGGAGGGCCTGGTGAGCAACGACGATCCGCAGGTGCGCTTCTGCAGCGCACAATACGGTTCGATCTACCGTTCGTTCGACGGCGGGCAGACCTATGGAAGTGTCAGCTCCTCGATCAACGAGGAAGGTGCCTGGGTGACGCCCTACATCCAGGACCCGTCGGTGCCCGGGCGGCTCTATGCCGGGTACATCAACCTGTGGCGCAGCGATGACCTGGGCGACACCTGGACCGCCCTCACCAACCTCAACACCCAGCGCAAGGTGCGCGCCATCGCCGTGGCGGCATCCGATCCGGACGTCATCTACTTCAGCAACGACGGCGCGCTTCGCCGCAGCACCGACGGGGGCGGCACCTGGACCATCCTCACCGGCCTGCCCGTACAGGCCCTCACGGCCATCGTCATCGACCCCGCCGATGCGGACCGGGTGACGGTGACCTGCTCGGGCTTCCGCGAAGGGGTGAAGGTGTTCCGCAGCACCGACGGCGGCAATACCTGGAACGACCACAGCGGCAACCTGCCCAACGTGCCCGTGAACACCGTGGTGCTCACCGGAACCGACGATGGGATGTACGTGGGCACCGACCTCGGCGTGTTCTACCGCGACGCCACACTGGGCAACTGGCAGCCCTTCGGCCAGGGCCTGCCCGCCGTGGTGGTGATGGAGCTGGAGCTGGACGGCAGCGGGCAATGGCTCTACGCGGCCACCTACGGGCGCGGCGTGTGGCGCACCCCCGTACACACCCCGGCCAATACGCCGCCGGTGGCCGGTTTCCGTGCGGTGGACGAGGTGGTCTGCGGCGCGGCCCCGGTCGTCTTCCACGATGTGGCGCTCGATGCCGCGCCCGGATGGTCCTGGCAGTTCCCCGGAGGCACGCCGTCCTCCAGCACCGACGCTTCACCGGCCGTGACCTATCCCGCAAGCGGCAGCTACCAGGTGAGCCTGACGGTGGGCAACGGCTTCGGCAGCGATACCGAGACCCGGTGGGTGGACGTGCAGGTGTTGCCCGAGGAGGTGCAGGTGGACCTGGTGTTCGACCAGTACGCCACCGAGAGCGCCTGGAGCATCGTGGACCAAAGCGGCCTGGTGGTGGCCACCGGCGGACCGTACACCGGCCAGTTGAACACCGCTTCGCTCACGGCCACGGCCTGCCTCGATACGGGATGCTACACCTTCATCATGCACGATGCATACGGCGACGGCATGTGCTGTGGGAGCGGCAACGGCAGCTACACGGTCACCGGTACGCACACCGGCCTGATCGCCAGCGGCGGAAGCTTCGGCACGGAGGAGAGCACACCTTTCTGCGTGGACGCTCCCGTAGGGGTGCCCCATCGCGTTCCGCCGGCGCTGCGCGTGCTGAACGAAGGGGGAGGCATGTACACCCTGCTCGGTGCGTTGCCCGGCGGGCGTTGGTGGGTGGCGGATGCGATGGGGCGCGTGGTGTGCGACGGCATGCGCGTCCCGGCGGACGGTGTGCTGCGCGTGGACCTGCGTGCTGCAGCTGCGGGCACCTACACCTTGCGCGGCGCCGATGGCGCGGGCGTGAAGCTCGTGCGCAGCTACTGACCCAGGATGCGGATCTCGGTGCGGCGGTTGCGCGCCTTGTTCTCCGGCGTGTCGTTGGGCGCCACCGGCCGGGAGGCCCCATAGCCCTTCACCGCCAGACGGTCCGATGCGATGCCATGGGCCACCAGGTGGTCCACCACGGCCTGCGCACGGGCTTGCGACAGCCGGTCGTTGTGCTCGGCGCTGCCGTCGGCGTCCGTGTGCCCGCCGACCTCCAGGCGGAGCGTGGGGTTGTCCTGGAGCAGACCGTGCAGTTGGGCAAGCTCGGCCAGCGAGCTGGGTTGCAGATCGGCCTTGTCCCGATCGAAGAACAGGTTGCGCATCACTTCGATGCCGCCTTCTTCCAAGGGTTGCAAGGCCACTTCCAGGGCGAGTTCCAGGTTCCCGTCGGCGCTCACGTCGATGTGCTGGCTGTGGAACAGGTAGCCCCTGGCCCGCACGTGGAGGGCGTAGGAACGGCCCGCCGGCACCGTGGCCATGAACTCGCCTGTTTCGCGGTCGCTCTGGAAGCGTGCCACAAGGCTCGCATCCGCCAGGTCCATCAGATCGATGTCGGCCTCCAGGCCTTTGAGGGCGCGCAGGTCCTTCACCCAGCCCTTCACCAGCACGGCGGCCGTCGTGGCGGCCGGTGCCGGGGTGGGGGCATCCGCGGCGCTGGCGGTCTCCTGCGTGGCCGGATCGGGCAGGAAGTCCACCTGGTACACATCGTCCTCGCCCGATCCGCCCGGGCGTACGGAGCTGAAGTAGCCCGTGCTGCCGCTGGCGTTCAGCACGAAGAAGAGATCGTCGTCCGGCCCGTTCACCGGCCAACCCAAGTTTTCGGGCTTCGACCACTGCCCGCCGGACAAGGTGCTGCGGAAGATGTCGTAGCCGCCCATGCTGTTGTGCCCTTTGCTGCTGAAGTAGATGGTGCGGCCGTCGGGGTGCACGAAGATGCCGTCCTCATCGAAGCGCGAGTTGATGGTGGGACCCAGGTTCTCGGCCGGCCCCCACTCCTGTGCGGCGGCATCCCACCGGCTGCGGTAGATGTCCTGCCCACCGAGCCCTACCTCCGGCCGGTCGCTCACGAAGAAGAGCCATTGCCGGTCGAAGCTGTACCAGGCGCTGCTCTCGTGATAGCGCGTGTTCACGTTCGCACCGAGGGCGACGGGTTCGCTCCACACCTGGCCCGTGCGCCTGGTCTCGTACAGGTCGCCGGTGCCCTTCACGTCGCGGTAGATCAGCAGGGTGCGCCCGTCGTTGAACAGGCCCACCGATGCGTCGTTGATGGCCGTGTTGACCGGGGCGGGCAGCGGGGCCGGAACGCTCCAGCCCTGATCGCCGCGCGTGCTGGCATACACATCCTCGAAGTACTCGTTGGTGGCCTTGTTGACCCTGCCTCCGGTGCTGTTGGCGCGGCGTGAGGTGTAGAACAGGGTGCCGCCATCGGCGGTGAGCAGCACGCCGTAGTCGCTCTCCGGGCCGTTGATGTCCGGGCCCATGTTGGACACGCGCACGTTGGCAGGCGCAGCGGCAAGGGCCTTGCCGGCGCGGCATTCGGCCAACTGCTTGTCCGCCATGTTGTAGGTCGGCTCGGGGTCGGGGTTGCGGGCCGTGCGCCGCTTGTGGTCCTCGAACTCGGCGATGGCCTCGTCCCATTGCGCGTTGAGCTGCAGCGCATAGCCGCACAGGAAGTGCACGCGGGGCATGGCGGGATCAAGCGCGGCGGCACGCAGGAACCATTCGGCGGCCTGGTGGCGCTGTTCGCCGTTGAGGTGGCACAGTCCGATGCGGACGTTCAGCTCGGCGTTGTCGGGGTTCACGGCGTGGGCCTGGAGGTAAAGCGGCAGGGCTTGGGCGTAGGCTGAACCGCCGGCGGCGGCCAGCTTGTCCGCCTGCTGCATGGCGCGCAAGGCCGCGTCCAACGAAGCCTTGTCGGCGATGTGGTCGCGGTCGAAGGGGATGTTGCCCTGGGCCCGCACCAGCAGGGTGCAGAGCAGCAGGAGCAGGGTGGAGGGGGCGCGCATGCGCATGGCAGGTGGTTTTCGCCGAAGCGCTGTTCATACGCAGGGCGGCCGCGAAGGTTCCGCCCCTGGCGCCCCGCCTACTTTCGCCCCGCCGCCCCCAACACGGCGCCGCAACACGCATGGCCAAGCGCACCGCCCGCACCGCACGACCCTCCAAGCCCACCAGCATCCTCGGGCCCGCCTCGATGGAGTTCCTGGAGGCCTACCTCAACAACGCCAGCCCCACCGGCTTCGAGAGCAGCGGCCAGCGGCTCTGGCTCGACTACCTGAAACCCTACGTGGACGACCACTTCACCGATGCGTACGGCACGGCCGTGGGCGTGGTGAACCCCGATGCGCCGTTCAAGGTGGTGATCGAGGCCCATGCCGATGAGATCAGCTGGTTCGTCCACTACATCACCAAGGAGGGCTTCATCTACGTGCGCCGCAACGGGGGGAGCGACCACCTGATCGCCCCCAGCAAGCGCGTCAACATCCACACGGACAAGGGCATCGTGAAGGCCGTGTTCGGCTGGCCCGCCATCCACGTGCGCACGGGCAAGAACGACCCGGTGCCGGCGCTGGACAACATCTTCCTGGACTGCGGCTGCAGCAGCAAGGAGGAGGTGGAGAAGCTGGGTGTGCACGTGGGCTGCGTGATCACCTACGAGGACGAGTTCATGGTGCTGAACGACCGCCATTTCGTGGGGCGTGCGCTGGACAATCGCATCGGCGGTTTCATGATCGCCGAGGTGGCGCGCCTGCTGCATGCCGAGCGCAAGCGCCTGCCCTACGGCCTGTACATCACCAACAGCGTGCAGGAGGAGGTGGGCCTGCGCGGCGCCGAGATGATCGTGGAGCGCATCCGCCCCCATGTCGCCATCGTGACCGATGTGACGCACGATACGCAGACCCCGATGATGAACAAGGTGCAGAACGGCGACATCGCCTGCGGGCTCGGGCCCGTGCTGAGCCATGCGCCCGCCGTCCACAACAACCTGCTGAAGCTGATCGCGGACACCGCCGTGCGCAACCGCATCCCCTTCCAGCGGCTGGCCGCCAGCCGCGCCACGGGCACGGACACCGATGCCTTCGCCTACGGCGCCGCCGGTGTGCCCAGCGCTCTGATCAGCCTGCCCCTGCGCTACATGCACACCACGGTGGAGAGCGTTCACCGCAAGGATGTGGAGCATGTGATCCGGCTGATCCACGCCAGCCTGAGGGCCCTCCGCAAAGACCACGACCTGCGCTACATCCGTTGATCCGTCCGTGCCGATGAGGCCCACGCTGGACGACAACACGCGTTCCGCGCTGCACTTCATCGTGCTGGGCCTCGGACTGACCGGCGGCCTGCGTCTGGCCTATGGCCTGGCCGAGCGGTGGCTGCTGGCGGACCATCCGGATGCGGAGGTGCTGCTGCCCTGGCGCGCGGGCTACCTGCTGGCCGATGCACACGCCGTGGTGGATGATGCGCCCGCCCTGCCGATGCGCCTTGCCGCAGCGGTCGGCTACGCCCTGCTGGCCGGTGTGCTGGCCGCCGTGCTCGCGTGGGCGTTGCGGGCACGCGCCTGGGTGGCGGTCGGCCGTGCCGTGGGCGCCGTGACGCTGCTGCTCGCCCTGGCCTCGGCCCTCTTCCTGCCGGTGCGGAGCGCCACACCGGACCCCGTGGCAGGTGCCTGGCGCATCTGCGCGCGCAACGCGTTGCCCGGCGGCGTGGCGCTGCCCGGCACGGCCCGTTGCACCACCCGGCCTGGGGCCCTCCTGGGCATGCACCGGCTCGCGGACGGGCTGCAGCTCACCCTGGATGGACGGCCGCTGGCCACGGCAGCGCGCTCCGGACCGGCGCCGGCGGACAGTGTGCGGGCACGGCGGGCGGTGGAGGTGCTGCACGACCACCTCCCGGCCCGCACGGCGCCGTGAACGCCACGACCTATTTTGCACACATGCGCATCACCCGCATACCGGCCCGGTCCACCTGGCCCCTGCGCCAGCTGGTGTTGCGGCCCGGCATGCCGGCGGAGAGCTGCCGCTTCCCGCACGACGAACACCCGACGGCCGTGCACCTGGGCGCTTGGGACGATGCGGTGCTGGTGGGGATCGCCTCGCTCCATGGCGAGGCCTGTGCATGGCTGCCCGCCCGCCATCCCTACCGGTTGCGCGGCATGGCCGTACACCCCGGTCGGCAAGGGAGCGGGGTGGGCCGCGCGTTGCTGCAGGAGGCCCTCGAGGTGGCGCGCGCCGCCGACGGCGACCTGTTGTGGTGCAACGCCCGCACCGGGGCGGGCGGATTCTACCGCCGTTCCGGGTTCGCGGTGGAAGGCGAGGTCTTCGAGCTTCCCGGCATCGGTCCGCACCTGCTGATGTACCGTCGGCCATGAAGCGCACACCCACCGACGCCCTGGTCCTGGTCGCCCTGGTGACGCTGGCCCTGGTGGTGCGCAGCCTGTTCATGGGGCTGGCCAGCCTCACACACGATGAGCCCTTCACCGTGTACTGGGCGCACCGCCCGCTGGCCGAGCTCTTCGCACAGCTGCGCCACGAGAACAATCCGCCGCTGCATTTCCTGCTGGTGAAGGCCCTGCTGCCCCTGGCCGGCACCGATGCCGCCTGGCTGCGGATGCCGAGCGTGGTGGCCTCGGGCCTCACCGTCTGGCCCCTCTTCCTGATCGGTCGTGCGCTCCGTGGAAGGCTCACGGGTTTCGCCGCCGCGCTGCTCTTCATCTGCAGCAGTTACCAGCAGGGCTTCGCCCACGAGGTGCGCGCCTATCCGCTCTTCCAATTGCTGGCCGTGGCCGGGGTGTGGCAGCTGGTGCGACAGGCCCTGGAGGCACCCGGGCACCCGCGCGGCCCGGTGCTGTGGCTCGCCCTGCTGAACACGGCCATGGTGTACACCCATTTCTTCGGCTGGTTGATGCTCGGGGTGCAGGCCCTGCTCGTCCTGCTGGTGCCGGCCCTGCGCCCCGCCCGCCGCGGCGTGGCCCTCGCTGCGATGGTGGCCGCGGTGGCCTACCTCCCGTACGCGGCTGTGCTGTTCGAGCGCTTGGGCCGTTCGGTGGCGCAGGGCACCTGGCTCACCGTGCCGCCGGTGGAGGAGCTGTACAACATGCTCTGGCGCTGGAGCAACGCACCGGTGGCGGTGCTGTTCTTCCTGGCGGCCCTCGCCCTGGCCTCCTTGCGCCGGGCCGGTCGTGGTGCCCTCTGGGCGGTGGGCCTGCTGTGGGGGCTGCTGCCCCTGCTGGGCCTGTGGGTGATGAGCCAGCGCGTGCCCGTGTTCCTGGACCGCTACCTGCTGTTCGCGGCCCCGGGCTGGTGCCTGCTGACGGCGCACGCCCTGCTGCACGCGCTCCCCTGGCGCCAGGCGGGATGGGCCCTGGCAGGCCTGGGCGTGGGCGCCATGGCCCTCACCTTCGAGCCCGGTCGCGGCCCGCAAGGGCAGCCCGAACGCGTGGTGGCCGTGGCGCAGGCCATGGGCAAGGGGCGTGTGCCCGTGCTGCTCCTCCCGGCCTGGTATGCGCAGACCTACGCCTGGCAGGTGGACCCCGCCCTCTTTGCCCACACCGGTCCCTGGGCCGAAGCCCTGGCCGCACGCCACATCCATCCGGTGGACGACCCGGCCCGGCCCCCGGCGGTGGCCGTCACGGCCGACACCCTGGTGCTGGTGGACGCCGGCGCCCTGCTGGTCGACCCGGACCGGCGCCTGGAGCATGCACTGCAGCGCAGGCTTGGTGAGCCCGACGTGGTGGAGGCCGACCGCGGCGTACGGGTGTTGCGCTTCCGCCGTTCATCCGCCCGCTGAACGTTCCATCCCGGCGGACAACGTTCCATGGATCCCGAGGCCCGGGATCCAAAGGGCCTGAGACCTTTGTCCTTCACCAAAACCCCCTCACCATGCGCCACCACCTTCCCGCCGGGCTCTGTGCCGGCCTGCTGCTGGCCTCCTGCGGCGGCGGCGAGCAACCCGCCACCAGGACCGCCACCAAGGCCCCGCCGCCCGTGATCGACATGAAGCTCTTCTTCAAGAACCCCGAGAAGGCGGGCTTCCAGATCAGTCCCGACGGCAATTTTTTCAGCTACCGCGCGCCGTGGAAGAACCGCATGAACCTCTTTGTGCAGCGCGTGGGCGACAGCACCGCCCTCCAGGTGACGCATGACACCGTGCGTGACATCGGCGGCTACTTCTGGAAGGGCGACCGCCTGGTGTACAGCCGCGACATCAACGGGGACGAGAACTACATCGTCTTCAGCGCCAGCATCGACGGCAAGGACATCAAGGCCCTCACCCCCGAGAAGGGCGTGCGCGCCGGCACCCTGGACCGCCTGCACAACATACCCGGCATGGAGACCAAGGTGATGCTCCAGATGAACCAGCGCAATCCGCAGGTGTTCGATCCCTACCTGTGCGACATCGCCACCGGTGAGATCAAGCCCCTGTACGACAACAGCAAGGACAACTTCGAGGGCTGGATCACCGACCACAACGGCGTGATCCGCATGGCCACCAAGACCGACGGCACCGACCAGGTGGTGTACTACCGCGCCAGCGAGAAGGAGCCCTTCACCGAGTACATGCGGACCGGCTTCAAGGACAGCTGGAGCCCGCTCTTCTTCACCTTCGACAACGCCAACCTGTACGTGAGCCACAACCTGAACGGCCGCGACAAGACCGCCGTGGTGGAGTGGGACCTGGCCGCCAAGAAGGAGACGCGCCTGATCCATGAGGAGCAGGACTACGACGTGTACGGCCTGGAGTACAGCGACAAGCGCAAGGTGCTCACCATGGCGACCTGGACCGGCTGGAAGCAGGAGCGCCGCATCCTGGACCCGGAGACCAAGGCCCTGTATGACAAGCTGGCCCCCAAGTTCGAGGGGTACGACCACTGGATCTACGGGGAGAGCGACGATGAGACCAAGTTCATGGTGTGGGTCGGCAACGACCGCCAGCCGGGCCGCTACTACTTCTATGATGCCAACATCGACAAGCTGGAGCTGATGGCCGAGTCGCGCCCCTGGATCGACGAGGAGCAGCTGGCCGAGATGAAGCCCATCAGCTACACCTCGCGCGACGGGCTCACCATCCACGGCTACCTCACCCTGCCGGTGGGGCGCGAGGCCAAGGGCCTGCCCGTGGTGATCAACCCGCACGGCGGTCCCTGGGCCCGGGATGAGTGGGGCTTCAACCCCGAGGTGCAGCTCCTGGCCAACCGTGGCTACGCCGTGCTGCAGATGAACTTCCGCGGGAGCACGGGCTATGGCCGGGCGTTCTGGGAGAAGAGCTTCAAACAATGGGGCAAGACCATGCAGGACGACATCACCGACGGTGTGGAGTGGCTCAAGGACCAGGGCATCGCCGACAGCAGCCGGATCGCCATCTACGGCGGCAGCTACGGGGGCTATGCCACGCTGGCCGGCATCACCTTCACCCCGGACCTGTATGCCTGCGCCGTGGACTACGTGGGCGTGAGCAACATGTTCACTTTCATGAACACCGTGCCCCCCTATTGGGAGCCCTTCAAGAAGATGATGTACGAGATGGTGGGCGATCCCAAGGCCGACAGCCTGTTGCTTCGTGAGGCTTCGCCCGTGTTCTTCGTGGACCGGATCAAGTGCCCCCTGTTCATCGCCCAGGGCGCCACCGACCCCCGGGTGAACAAGGCCGAGAGCGATCAGGTGGTGGAGGCGCTGAAGGCGCGCGGTGTGGAGGTGGAATACCTGGTGAAGGAGAACGAGGGCCACGGCTTCCACAACGAGGAGAACCGGTTCGAGTTCTATGGGGCCATGGAGAAGTTCCTGGAGCAGCACATCGGCACCAAGCCTGCGCCCGTGAAGGGTTAGGACCTGTGGCCGGAGGGCGCCGCCCCGGCCTCCCCACCGCGCGGGAGTCCGGGGCGGCGCCATTTTTCCCGGACCGGACGACGACGGGCGGGGATCGTGCGTCCTTGTCCTTGGAGAGGTGTGCCGGCCCCCGACGACATCCCGGACCGGGATGCCTGTGTGGGTCTGTCCCCTTCCCCCTAAATTGGCCGCCAGCGCCCCCCCATGACCCTGAAGCTCTTCCATCCGATCGCCGCCGCCGCCCTGGCAGGCACCCTGGCCTTCCATGGGCATGCCCAGGTGGTGCTCAACGAGGTGAGCGCCAGCAACCTTAACACCTTCGCCGACAACAACGGGGAGTACGAGGACTGGGTGGAGCTGTTCAACACCAGTGCCGTACCGGTGGACATCAGCGGCTGGCACCTCAGCGACAAGCAGAGCAACCCCACCAAGTGGGCATTCCCGGCGGGAACGCAGGTGCCGGCGAACGGGCGTCTCATGGTCTTCTGCTCGGGGCGCGACATGTTCACCCTGCCGCTGATCTTCCACACCAACTTCAAGCTGAGCCAGGGCCAGAACGAGTGGATCCTGCTCTCCGATGCCGGCGGCAACGTGCTGGACGACTTCCAGCTCTCGGAACGGGCCAAGGAGAACCACAGCCGCGGCCGCAGCACCGACGGGGCCGCCACCTGGTCGCTGTTCCTGACCCCCACGCCCAACGCCGCCAACGCCGGGGCTTCCCCCGATTACGAGGCCAGGCCCCAGTTCAGCGTCCCCGCCGGAGTGTACGCCGGAGCCCAGAGCGTGGCCCTCAGTTCCCCGAACGGAGCCACCATCCGCTACACCCTGGACGGCAGCGCGCCCACGGCCACGAGCGCCGCCTACAGCGCCCCTTTGAACATCGCCACCACCACCGTGGTGCGTGCCGCCTGTTTCAGCGCCACCCCGGGCGTGCCGCCCAGCTTCATCGAGACCAACACCTATTTCATCGGCGTGAGCCACACCGTGGCCATCCTCAGCCTGGCCGGGGACGAGGTGGACGACCTGCTGCTGGGCAACGGCGGCCTTGAACCCGTGTCGTCGCTGGAGTACTTCGGCCCCAACGGCGTGCTGCGCGACGAGGTGGTGGGCACCTGCGATGAGCACGGACAGGACAGCTGGGCCTACGACCAGCGCGGCTTCGACTGGGTGACCCGCGACCAGTTCGGCTACAGCGACGCCATCCACTACCCGGTGTTCCGCACCAAGACCCGCGACAGCTACCAACGTCTGATCATCAAGGCCGCCGCGGGCGACAACTACGAGTTCGGCCCCGGGCAGCCGGCCCACATCCGGGACCCTTATGTGCAGGCCCTTAGCCAGATGGGCGGCCTGCGCGTGGACGAGCGCAGCTACGAACCCTGCGTGGTGTACGCCAACGGTCAGTACTGGGGGGTGTACGACATGCGGGAGAAGGTCGATGACCACGACTTCATCGGCTACTACTACGACCAGGACGAGTACGACATCCAGTTCATCAAGACCTGGGGCGGTACCTGGAGCGAGTATGGCGGGGCCCAGGCCCAGAACGATTGGGATGCCCTGCGCACCTTCATCGCCACCAACAACATGGGCGACCCCGCGGCCTTCGCCTATGTGGACAGCGTGTACAACTGGAAGAGCCTGGTGGACTATTTCTGCCTGAACAGCTATACGGTGTGCGCCGACTGGCTGAACTGGAACACCGGCTGGTGGCGCGGCCTGGACCCCAACGGCGACCACAAGAAGTGGGGGTACATCCTGTGGGACATGGACGCCACCTTCGGGCACTACACCAACTTCACGGGCATCCCCGACCAGAGCCCCGACGCCGATCCCTGCACCGTGGAGGACCTGCCCGACCCCGGAGGCCAGGGCCACACCGAGATCATCGAGAAGCTGATCCAGGAGAACACCATGGTGCACGACTACTACGTGAACCGCTACATCGACCTGGGCAACACCGTCTTCAGCTGCAACAACATGGTGCCCTTCCTGGACAGCCTGGTGGGCCTGATCGCCCCCGAGATGCCCGGGCAGGTGGCCCGCTGGGGCGGAAGCGTGGCCGACTGGCAGGCCAACGTGCAGGTGATGCGTGACTTCATCGAGACCCGTTGCGTCACCATCCAGGACGGACTGATCGACTGCTACGAGCTGTCCGGGCCCTTCGACGTCACCTTCGACGTGAACCCGCCCCTGAGCGGCACCGTGCGCGTCAACTCCCAGGTGCTGCCCTCGTATCCCTTCACCGGCACCTATTACGGCGGCATCACCACCACCCTGGCGCCCATCCCGGAGCCCGGCTGGGTGTTCAGCCACTGGACCATCCAGAACGACACCATCTGGCCCAGCCTCACGGACAGCCTGGTGACGCTCACCATCGACACCACGGACCACATCGTAGCGCACTTCATCCCGCCCATCAAACACCAGGTGCTGCTGGACGTGGACCCGGACCACAGCGGCCGCATCGTGTTCGACGGTGTGGTGTACGATGTCCTCCCCACCGTGGTGCAGGTGCCCGAGGGCGTGGCCCTGCCCATCAAGGTGCTGCCGGCCCAATACCACGACTTCAAGTATTGGAGCATCCGGAACAACGAGCTCAGTCCGGCGGACAGCTCCCTGCAGGAGCTCAGCATCACCTTCTTCGGGCCGGACACCGTGGTGGCCCACCTGGAGCCCCAGGAATACGCCTACTGGATCCCCAACTCGTTCACGCCCAACAACGACGGCATCAACGATGTGTGGCAGCCGTGGGGCAACGTGATCGACCTGGAGTCCTTCGACCTGCGGATCTACGACCGCTGGGGACAGCTGTTGTTCCAGAGCGAGGACCCCAACCTGCCCTGGGACGGGACCAACGGCGCAGGACCCGTGGGTGCCGGGGTGTACGCCTATCGCGCCTACGTGATCGAGGGCGTCACCAAGGAAAGGCACGAGATCTTCGGGCACGTGACCGTGGTGCGCTGAGGCGGCCACCGTTGCTTGTTCCCCGGCCGCACCTGCACAGGTCCCGGTCCTTCCGATCCGATCTCCGGCGTTGGACGAACGGGGATATCATGCATCTTCGTGTTCGCACGATAGACCCCAGCCCCATGCGAACAAGTACGACCCTCTTGGTGACCATTCTCCTGTCCGCGACCCCGGCCCTGGCCCAGCAGGCCCGGCTGTAGGTGGTGCACAACAGCGCGGACTCCGCGCTGACCGCAGTGGACCTGTACATGAACGACAGCCTGCTGATCGACGACCTCGGTTTCCGCACGGCCTGGGGCTATCACGATGTGCCCGCCGGCACCGACCTGCGGATCGGCATCGCACCGGACAGCAGCAGCAGCGTGGCCGATACCATCCCCGGCCTGTCCACCACCATCAACCTGACCGACAGCGGCACCTACCTGTTGGTGGCCCAGGGCATCGTCAGCGCCATGGGCTACAACCCTGCACCGCCCTTCAACCTTGTACTTACCGCCGGGCAGGAAGTGGACACGCTGGGACAGCTGGGGTTCGTCCTGCAGCATGGCGCCACGGACGCACCGGCCCTGGATGTGTTCGAGCGCGCCGTGCTGGATGCCGGTATCCTCAACGGTCTGGGCTATGGGCAGAGCGCTGCTGCACTGTCCCTGCCCGCGACCGACCTGGTGCTGGAACTGCATGCCGCAGGTGACCCCGACCCCTGGTCGTCCTACAGCCTGCCGGCGCAGAACCTTGCGGGGCAGGGTGTGACGGTGTTCGCGAGCGGCTTCACGGACCCCGCGCAGAACAGCAATGGCCCGGCCTTCGGCCTGTGGATGGCGCTGCCCGCAGGCGGCCCGCTGGTGGAACTGCTGCCCTGGGAGGCTCCCACGGCGTGGCTGCAGGTGGTCCACGCCATTGCCGACACCGCGCTGGACGTGGTGGACATCTACCTGAACGACGGCCTGCTGGCCGATGACCTGGCCTTCCGCAACGCCACCGCCTTTGTCGAAGTGCCCGCCGGGGTGGTGGGGCACCTGGCCGTCGCACCGGGTACGAGCACCGGCGCGGCCGACAGCATCCCCGGGCTGAGCGTGGTGCTTCAACCGGACACCGACGACCTCCAGGTGCTGGTGGCCACCGGCATCGTCAGCGCAACGGGGTACAACCCCGCACCGCCTTTCGCCTTCAGCAGTTTCGACCCGGCCCGTGAGGCCGCCCTCACCGCAGGGCACACCGACGTGCTGTGGATGAACGCCTGCACGGACCTTCCGCAACTGGACCTGCGGGAAACAAGGACCTTGGATTCGCTGTTGGTGAACGATCTGTCCTATACCGACTTCGCGGACTATCTGGAGCTGTCCGCAGACAGTTTCACCGTGCAGGTGCGCACGCCGGACAACAGCGCGGTGGTGGGGGCTTATCAGCTGATCCCTGCGGCCCTGGGTCTGGTCGACAGCGCGATCACCGTGGTGGCATGCGGTTTCCGCGAGCCGGCACAGAACAGCAACGGTGCGGCGTTCGGTCTTTGGGCGGCGCTGCCCACGGGCGGCCCCCTGGTGGAGCTGCCTGCCGCGCCGGTGCCCATGGCACGCGTGCAGATCATCCACAACAGCGCCGATGCCGCCCTGGCCACGGTGGACCTCTGGAAGAACGACATCATGCTGGCCGACGACCTGCCCTTCCGCCAGGCCACGCCCTTCGAGTACGTGCAGGCCGACGTGGACATTGACCTGGGCGTGGCCCCGGCCAACAGCACCAGTGCCGCCGATGCCTTCTTCAACGCGGCGATGCGCTTCGAGGAGGGCAGCGCCCATGTGCTGATGGCCGCCGGTATCGAGAGCTCCACGGGCTATGATCCCGCCGTGCCCTTCGGTCTGCATCACCATGCCAACGCCCGCGAAACGGCCACCTCCGGTGCGGACAACACGGACATCCTGATGGCGCATGGCGGCACGGACGTGCCGACCGTGAACATCAACGAGGTCCTGGCCTTCGGCGGTGTCACCCTGGTCTCGGGCCTGGGCTATGGCGACTTCATCGGCTACCTCGAACCGCCCACGGCCGGCTATGCCCTGGATGTCGTGGCCCCCGGTGGCCTCCTGGGCAGCTTCCAGGCGCCCCTGGCCACCATGGGCTGGCAGGGTGAAGCGATCACCGTGGCGGTGAGCGGCTTTGCGGACCCGGCGCAGAACAGCAACGGCCCGGCCTTCGGCCTGTGGGTGGCCGATGGCGACGGAGGTCCGATGGTGGAGCTGCCGGTGTACACCGGGCTGCACGAGAACGCGGGACCGCTCGTCGGCACCGTGGTCTGGCCCAACCCCGCTGCGGAACGCCTGAACGTCCGCGTTCCCGGCCTGGGCCATCGCACCCTGCAGGTGGACCTGCTGGACGCCGCGGGCCGCGTGTTGCGGAGCTGGGGCGATGGCGACCTGGCCCGACACGACGACCAGTTGATGCTGAGCACCGCCGGCCTGTCCACCGGCACCTACGTGCTTCGCCTGCGCAGCGACGCCCACAGCGTGGCCCTGCCCGTTGCCGTGTTGCGTTGAGCCCCCCGCCGTGCCCGGTGGGACCTGCCCTGCCGGTGCTTCCGGGCACGGCAGGAACGGTAACGAGTCCACCTTTGCAGGGTGAGCGCCCAACCACCCGGTACCCTGCTCGTCCTGCTGGCGCTGGCCCTGGTGGCCTGCGACAAGGCGCAGCCTTCCGCATCCGGAGGACCGGCCCCAAGGCGTGCTGACGTGCGCGCGACGGTGCCGTACGTGGACGGTACCAAGCATGGGGAGGCCCTTGTGCTGGACGAGCGTGGCCGTGTGCGGAAGTCGGGGCGGTACGACCACGATCGGAAGACCGGGACATGGACCGGCTTCGACGGGGACGGAGACACCCTGGAAGTGGTGCACTACGCGAACGGGCTGCTCGATGGCGAAAGCCGGATGTACGGCCCGGGCGGAGTGCTGCTCAAGAAGATCACCTATCGGCGCGGGCGGATGCACGGGGCCTACGAGGACCACCATCCGGACGGCGCGCTGTACGAAAGGGTCTCCTACCGCGACGGCCAGCGCCACGGCCCCTACCTGCGCTTCACGCGGAAGGACACGCTGGACAACGGGCCGCGCCTGGAAGGGCAATACAGCAAGGGTTCGCGTACCGGCATCTGGCGGCGTTACTACGGCAATGGTGTACAGAGCGAGGAAGGCCCGATCGTGGACGACCGGTTCCATGGACGATGGACCTACTGGGACCGCCGGGGCCGACCGCGGTTGGAGCGTGTCTACGTGCGGGGCGCGCTCGTGTACGAGGGCCCGCCGCGCTAAGGCAGCACCTTGCCCGGGTTCAGGATGCCCTTGGGATCGAACAGGCGCTTGAGCCCGCGCATCAGTTCGAGCTGGGCCGTGTTGAAGACGATGTCCATGTAAGGACGCTGCACCAGCCCGATGCCGTGCTCGCCGCTGAGCGTGCCGCCCAGCGAAACCGTCAGCTCGAAGATCTCGCGCACGGCCTTGGGCAGTTCCTGTTCCCAGAAGGTCTCGTCGAGCTCGCCCCGGATGATGTTGACGTGGAGGTTGCCGTCGCCGGCATGGCCATAGCACACGCTCTGGAACCCGTACCGGGCCCCGATGGCCTTGACACCGGCCAGCAGACGGGGCAGGGCGAAGCGCGGCACCACGGTATCCTCCTCCTTGTACACGCTGTGCGCCTTCACGCTCACCGGAACACTGCGGCGCAGGTGCCACAGGGCCGCCTTCTCCGAGGGGCTCTCGGCGAAGAGCACCTCTCCACCTCCGTGCGCTTCCATCACCCCCAGGATGGTCTCGCAATCGCGCATCAACGCCTCGCCGTGGTCGCCGTCCACCTCGATCAGCAGGTAGGCGCCGGGTTGTGTGGAAAGCTGGCGCGGGAGCCCTTCGGTGAAACGCATGGTCCAGGCGATGGCGTCGCGCTCCATGAACTCGAGCGCGCTGGGGGTCACGCCGGCGCGGAACGTGGCGCTCACCGCCGTGCACGCGTCCTCGGCACTGGCAAAGGGCACCAGCATCAGCCGGTTCTCGCGGGGCATGGGCACCAGTTTCAGCACCGCCCTGGTGATCACCGCCAGGGTGCCTTCGCTGCCCACGATCAGGCGGGTGAGGTCGTAGCCGGTGGCGTTCTTCAAGGTGTTGGCGCCGGTCCACAGCACCGTGCCGTCGGGCAGCACCACCTCCAGGTTGAGCACGAAGTCGCGGGTGACGCCGTACTTCACGGCGCGCGGACCGCCGGCGTTCTCGGCCAGGTTGCCGCCGATGGTGCAACTGCCGCGGCTGCTCGGATCGGGCGGATAGTACAGCCCCCTGGCCGCCACCGCCTCCTGCAGCACCTGGGTGATCACGCCCGGCTCCACCGTCACCTGCAGGTTGCCTTCGTCGATCTCCACGATGTGGTCCATGCGGTCCAGGGCCAGGCCCACGCCGCCGTGAATGCACAGGGCGCCACCGCTAAGCCCGGTCCGCCCGCCAATGGGGGTCACGGGCACTTCGAGCGCGTGGCAGGTGCGCAGCACGGCCGCCACCTCGGCCGTGGTCCGCGGGCGCACGAGCACCTCCGGCGGATGGACCAGGTCCTCGGTCTCATCGTGCCCGTAAGCCTTCAGCAGGTCCTCGTCCACCTGGACGATCTCCGCAGAGAGCACCTTCCGGAGCGCTTCGACAACGGCCTTGGTCCCATCGGATCGCATGAGGCGAAAGATCGCCTAACTTTCCGAGGCCACCATTTACAGGCAGCATCGTCCACCAATAAATCCAATGCCATGCGGAAGGCCGTTCTATTGATCGCAGGTCTGGCCGTGGTCGAAACCCAGGCCCAGAACGTCGGCATCAACGCCAGTGGGGCGGCCCCCGATGCGAGCGCGGTGCTGGACCTGGACGTGGCCGCGCACCCGGCGGCGGACAAGAAGGGCCTGTTGATCCCGCGGTTGGCCTTGACGGCCACCAACGTGGCGGCACCCGTGGTGGCCCCGGCCACTTCCCTGTTGGTGTACAACACCGCCACGGCCGGCGCCGCGCCCAACAATGTCACGCCCGGCTTCTATTCCTGGAACGGCACCACCTGGGTGCGCTTCGGCATGGCCGGGGACGACTGGCGGGTGACCGGTAACGCGGGCACCAATGCCGCCACCAACTTCCTCGGGACCACCGACGCGGTGGACCTTGTGCTCCGCACCAACAACGTCGAGCGCATGCGTGTGATGGGCGCCACGGGACGGGTGGGGGTCAACACGTCGGCACCAACGACATTTCTGGACGTGTCCAGCCCGGGCGTTCTCCAAGACGCCGTATACGGCCACAGCCCCAACGTGGGCGGTGTGCTGGGCCGCGAGGTGAACTTCAGCTTCGGCGTGCCGCTGCAGACCATCAACGGTGCCGGGGTGTACGCCAACAACCCGACCGCGGGCTACACCTCCATCTATGCACAGAGCACGGGCGCGGCCACCGTGGCGGCCAACGTGAACTATTCCGATGTCTGGATGGCCCAGTACAATTACACGCAGAACGGCAGCGCCGTGTACAACCCCGCAGGTACCTACAGCCAATTGAACGTGACCAACGCCGCCCTTGGCGGCAATCATCGGGCCATCTGGGCCTATAGCGGACGTGGTACCACCGCCGGCAACGTGGGTTGGACCGAAGGGGCCACCGCCCTCGCCGTGGCGCAGAACCAGGATTGCGACGGTGTGGTGGGGATCAGTGCCACCAACTCCACCATTGAGAATGCCGGCGGCTACTTCGAGAGCAACACCTATGCGGGTGCCTTGATCAACTATGCGTGGGTCGGGGCCAGGCTGGCCGGGGTCGGCTACAAGATCACCGGGGCGGGCGCGGTGGCCGAGATCATTCCCACCCCCGATCACGGCCGCATTACGCTGGTGTGCCCCGAATCGCCGGAGTACTGGTACCAGGACTATGGCTCCGTTCAACTGGTGAACGGTTCCGCCCACGTGGAACTGGACCCGATCCTGCAGGACATCATCGTGGTGGATGCCGCCAACCCCATGCGCGTCTATTGCACACCGGTGGACATGCCCTACTTCAACGGGGTGACGGTGATGAACAAGACGGCCACCGGTTTCGACCTCCAGGAGCTGAACGGCGGCACCCATTCGGGGGTCATCGACTACCAGGTGATCGTGAAGCCGAAGACCAACTTCGGTATGGGTCGCTTCGCACAAGCCCCACCGCCCCATGGAGTGAAGCCCTGGCAGCAACCTGAACAGGCCAGAGCGGCCAATCAGCCCGATCCCACCAAGATCTTCAACTGGCCCTCGGACTTCGAGGTGTACAACTACGATCCGGACAAGACCACCCCCATCGGTTCGCGGGTGCGTATCGGGCCGAACGCGGGCAAGTGGAAACTGGCCGAAGGCGTTTACTCGGACCACATCCCGGCCAAGTTGCCCGGGAAGTGAGGATGCACCGCGCACCGGGCCTGGAGCCCTTCGTTCGGGAAGGGATGCTCAGCGGTCGTTCGCGCGGATAGGTCCGGCGGGATGGGGAGTGCCGTTCAGGGCCGGGCCACCATCGGGTAGCGCACGATCACCGGGGTGCCGCCCTTGCCTTCGCTGCTGAGCACGAGCTCGCCGTCGGGCAGGAAGGTGATGCCCTCCGGCTTGGGCAGCAGGTCCGCGTCCAGCACCGCCAGGTCGACGAGCCTTCCCGCCCGGTCCACGACGGTCAAGGTCCGGTCCACCGCGCTGAGCAGATAGTAGTGCCCGGTGTGCGGATGCACGGACACGGAGGAGAAGCGCAGCTTGAGCGCCGGCACCTCGCGTCCCTTGTCCGTGGTCCGCGTGGGGACCTCGATGCCTTTCGCGGCGGCCTGGCGCAGCAGCGAAGCCACCGAGAGCCTCAGGATGGTCCTGCACCGATGCTGGGGGTCGGCCGGGTCGAAGGCGTGCAGCACGCGTTGGTCCCGCACCTCGGGCCCGCCCTTGGTGATGTCCTTGGGCGCCACGAGCACCATGCCCGTGCTGTCGTCGAAACCGAGGCCCTCGATGTTGTGGTGGGGAAGCTCCAGCCTGAAGCTGTCCACACCGGTCCACCGGCCCTTCAGGAACCGCAGGTGGTGGATGAGCCCATCGCTGCGCAGGGCGTAGTAACGATCGTGCACGCGCGTCAGCCCTTCCATGTCGCCGGGGCCGGCGAAGGTCTCGCTGCGCAGCACACGCCCGTCGTTCAGGTCAATGAAGTACAGGGTGGCGGCCTCGTCCTGTACGCAGGCCACGGTGCCCTGGTCCACGTCGGTGAGGGCGCTCACCTCCACCAACAGGTCCGGCAGGGGGATCACCTGTGCCGGTCGTTGCAGCGCGTAGGGGATGGCGTCGGCGCGTTGCTGCCCGGAGACGGTGCCTGCCAGCAGGACCATGTGGAGCAGGACGGTCGAGCGCATGCGCGAAGATCGCTCCACAGCACCGGTTTGCACCACGTGCCGCGTTGCGCTTCCTTCGCCCCATCGCATGAAGCACATCTTCCCGGGCCGCTCGTGGTTGCTGGTGGTCGTGGCCGCCCTGGGCTACTTCGTGGACATCTACGACCTGGTGCTCTTCAACGTGGTGAAGCGCGAGAGCCTGGAGCACATCCTGGGCGCAGGCGACGCGCGCATCCGCGATGTGGGCATCGACCTGTTCAACTGGCAGATGCTGGGCATGCTGGTGGGCGGGGTGCTGTGGGGGGTGTGGGGCGATCGGAAGGGCCGCATCACGGTGCTCTTCGGAAGCATTCTCCTGTACAGCGCTGCGAACGTGGCCAACGCCTTCACCTTCGACCTGACGTGGTACGCCGTGGTCCGGTTCATCGCCGGGGTGGGCCTGGCGGGCGAACTGGGGGCGGGCATCACGCTGATCACCGAGACCATGCCCCGCGACAAGCGCGGCTACGGCACGCTCATCGTGGTCACCTTCGGTGCATTGGGCGCGGTGTTCGCCGCGGAGGTGGCCGACCAGGGCGCCTGGTTCGGACGGCTGTGGACCGCCCTCACCGGCCGGGAACTGATGAGCTGGCAGGTCACCTACCTGGTGGGCGGGTTGATGGGGCTGGTGCTGCTGGTGCTGCGGGTGGGTGCGCTGGAGAGCGGGCTGTTCCAGGGGATGCGCCATCGCCCGGTGCGCCGGGGCGACCTGCGGATGCTGTTCAACGACCGCGACCGGTTCCTGCGGTACCTGGGCTGCATCCTGATCGGGTTGCCTGTATGGTATGTCGTCGGGGTGCTGGTGAACCTCAGCCAGGATGTCTTCGTGCCCGAGCTGGGCATCGACACCGGCGCACTGGACGCCGACGGACTGAAGCACATCAACGGGCAGGCGATCAAGTACGCCTACATTGGTCTGAGCGTCGGCGACCTGCTGAGCGGGCTGCTGAGCCAGCTGCTCCGCAGCCGGCGCAAGGTGATCCTGCTCTACCTCGGTGCCAACCTGGTGCTGACGCTGGTGTTCCTCTTCGGCATGCGCGGGGCGAGCATCGCGGCCTATTACTGGATGTGCCTGGCCCTGGGGACCGCCACGGGCTACTGGGTCATCTTCGTCACCGTGGCCGGTGAGCAGTTCGGCACCAACATCCGCAGCACGGTGGCCACCACCACGCCCAACTTCGTGCGCGGGGCCGTGATGCCCATCACCAATACGTTCAAGTTCCTGGCCGTTCCCCTGGGCAATGTCACGGGCGCACTGGTGGTGGGCCTGCTGTGCATCGGCGTGGCTTTCTGGGCCACCTTCCGCGTGCGGGAGACCTTCGAGGCGGACATGGACTTCGTGGAGGAGTGAGCCTCAGCGCCTGTTCGGGATCTCTTCAAACCCGTCCCTCGGTCCCTTTTCCGTCCATGCTGCGCCTGAACATGATCCCGTAGACACCGCTACGCGATGATCTTCAGGCTGTGCCTGACCGAAAACTGGCCTCAAGGTCCTTCGTTCAGGAGATCCCGGACAGGCTCTCAGGCCCGGCCCGCCTCGATGGCGCGGCGTACGCTGCCGTGCCGTTTCAGCAGGGCGTTGGCCTCCTCGTACCCCACGCCCAGGCCGTCCATCACCATGCGCGTGCCGCGGTCGATGAGCTTCACGTTGCTCAGCTGCATGTCCACCATGCGGTTGCCCTTCACACGGCCCAGGCCGATCATCACCGCGGTGCTGATCATGTTCAGCACGAGCTTCTGGGCGGTGCCGCTCTTCATGCGCGTGCTCCCGGTGACGAACTCGGGCCCCACGACGACCACGATGGGGTGGTCGCTCACTGCGGTGATCGGGGCGCCCGGGTTGCAGGTGATGCAGGCCGTGAGGATGCCGTGCCGTCGGCACGCCTCCAGGGCTCCCACCACATAGGGCGTGCCTCCGCTGGCGGCGATGCCCACCACTGTGTCATCGGCGCCCACGGCGTGCTCGGCGAGGTCCTTCCAGCCCTGCTCCCGGTCGTCCTCGGCGAATTCCACCGCCTTGCGGATGGCGCTGTCGCCACCGGCGATGAGGCCCACCACCAGGCCGTGGGGCACCCCGAAGGTGGGCGGGCATTCGCTGGCGTCCACGATGCCCAGCCGCCCGCTGGTGCCCGCGCCCAGGTAGAAGAGCCGCCCGCCGCGCCGCATGCGCACCACGATGGCATCCACCAGGGCGCCGATAGCGGGCAGCACGCGGTGCACGGCCTCGGGCACCCGCCGGTCCTCCGTGTTGATGTGGCCCAGCAGCTCGGCGGTGCTCATGTGCTCCAGGCCGTCGTACAGCGATGGGCTTTCGGTGATCCTCTCCATGGCCGCACAAAGGTGGGCCTTGCACCGGTACGCACCTAACGGAGCGGGCCGCCCCGAAGGACGGCCCGCCACCTCATCGGGGACCCGGTTCAGTTGAACGCGATGCGCCGCACGGCACGGCCGTCCGCGAACTCCAGCGTGAGGAAGTACGCACCACCGTCCAGGGCGCCGCGCTCCAGCACGATCACGTCGCTGTTCACGGTGCTGTTCCGCACCAGCCGTCCATCGGGCGCGTGCAGGGTGTAGCTCAGCACCCGGCCTGCCGGGCTGCTGATCCGCACGGCGTCGTTGGCCGGGTTGGGCGCGATCACCAGCGCGGCGGCGGCTGCGGGTTCGGCGATGCCGACCGGCTGACCCACACAGGCGCAGTTCGCCGTCCAGGTGTCGTTGATGGTGTTCACGTCGCCGTCGTCACAGGGCTGGCCCGGCATGTCGGGACCGTCGATCACACCAAGGCAGTCCGGCGTGCCCAGGCTGCAGGGACCGAGCTGCAGGGCGCAGACGATGCGCGGGTTCATGTAGCCCATCACCGTGTCCAGGTAGGCCCGGCCCTTGGTGCCGCTCATGTCGGGGTTGCTGGCCAGGCTGGCCTGGTGCGTGGTGATGTTCAGGCCCGGGATCACGTCCTGGGCATCCGGGCTGTTGGGGTCCCACCACTGCCACGGGCTGGCTTCGTCCTTGGCCGGGGCCGGCCAGCGGGGACGCACCACGGGGAAGAGACCCTCGGCACCGGCGGAGATGGTGACGTTGTCCAGGGTCTGGCCGTAAAGCGATCGGGCCCGCGCGGTGTAGGGGTCGTTGGTCATGTTGGCGAAAACGTCCTGGTTGCCCAGGTCATTGGCCCAAGGGATGAAGTAGTTGCTCCCCGGGACATCCACAACGGGGCCGTTGGTGGTGGGCACGATGACGATACCGTAAGTGAACGGAGCATAGGGATCGAACACGGTGTGGAACGCGACCATGGGCACATCCCCCTGCTCGAGCCAGGTGGTGTCCGCCAGGGCACCGCCCATGTTCACGCAGAAGTGGGTCTCATGATCGAAGCCGTTCGGGCGGTAGAGCGTGAGCTGGCCGTTGAGACCGGACAGGTTGCCCACCTTGTTGGTGTCCACATAGCTGGAGTCGGGCGGGAAGGGGCCGTTCGGGTCGAACTTGTCCACGAAGAGCTCCGAAGGCTTGTCCAGGGTGGAGTGTGCCAGGGCGATGTAGCCGCCGGTGCCCTCCCCAAGGACCACGATCTTGTCCGGGTCGATGCCGTAGGTGTTGGCGCCCGCCGCCTCGGCCTTGTTGTGCCGCACGCACTGGCGCACGTCGTGGATGGCGCGGTAGATGGCGTTGAGCAGCTGTCCCCGGCGCTCCTCCTCGGTGGGGGCCAGCGGGTTCCAGCCCAGGCGGTAGCTCATGCTCACGGCCACATAGCCGCGACGGGCCATGCGCTTGCACACCTCCACCGCGCAGCTGTCGGTGCGCGTCCCGGTGGGGCTTCCGTTGCCGGGGTAGCCCGGGGGAAGGGCGTTGCCCGTGTGGACGTACAGCACCATCGGTCGCTGGGCCGCCGTGTCCACCACCTGGTCGGGCTCATAGACGTCCATCCGCAGGTTGGTGACCTTCACGGCCGTGCTGCCGTCGAACGGATCGAAGAAGGGGGTCGGGATGGGTTGCTGCGTGCTCACCAGCGTCTGCAGCTGCATCACCTCCGCCGGCACGTTGGGGCTGGCGAAGTTGCTGGTCAGGAAGTCGATGTTGGTGCCGAAGAGCACGTTGGAGGTGATCACCACCTGCGCGTCGGTGAACACCTCGTCGATGTATCGTTGCTGCGCCGTGGCCACCACCGGCAGGCCGAGCAGGAGCAAGGGTAGGGTTCGTTTCATGTGTGTCCTTGGTTTTGGAACTGGTTCCGAAGTTAGGGAGTAGGCGGCAATGTGCCGACCACCGGACGAAAATGGCCGGGGTGCGATGGCCCCGGGCCGGGTCCGTCACCGGCGGTCCAGCTCGTAGATCAGTTGCAGGTAGCCCAGGCGCCCCACGGCGGGCCCGCCATGGACCAGGTACACGCTGTTGTTCCACATGCGGTCCATCCGTTCCTCGTCCGGCACCTGCTCGTCCAGCAGCGGGACGATCCCGAACAGGTTGCTGCATCCCAGCTTCACGGTGAGCCCGGGCTTGGGGAACTTCACGTTCACCTGCACGTCCACCATGTCGTAGCTGGGGATCGTGCCGGTGAACTGGGGCGAGCCCTCGAAGGTGAAGCCTTCCACGAACTTGTAGTTGATGCCGAAGCCCAGGTCGCGCCGGTCGGTCCAGGGGATCCGCAGGTCGTGCCCGGTGAAGCCCACGTTGAACTTGTTGAGCGGGGTGTTGAAGGCGGGGATGATGGGGTCGTCCGCCCCAGCGGTCAGACGGTTGTAGCTGTAGTTCACGCTGTAGGTCATCCGCTTGCGGTAATAGTTGAGCCCGGCATTGGCGCCCACGGTGCGCACGGTGCTGGTGCTGTTGGCCGCCACGCGGTACACCTGCAGCTCGATGGGGAACCCGTTGATCGGGTCGAAGCTGCCGTCGATGCCGATCAGGTAGCCGATGAAGTCCGTGTACCAGCTGGTGTACCCGCTGAGGTCCAGGTAGAACTTCTCCTTGAGCGTGCCCCGGTACCCGGCCTCCAGGGTGAGCACCTTCTCGGGGCGCACCCGGTCCACGTTGAAGTAGCGCAGGCGGTCCAGGCCGGAGAGCAGGGAGGAGGAGGAGCGGTAGTCGTTGAAGCTCTCGATGGTGACCAGGCTGTCGCGGCCGGCCTCGAACTGGCCTTCGATGTTGCCCAGCAGGATGGCCCGGCCCACGTTGTAGTACAGGTACTGGTCGGCCAGCGTTGGGTTGCGCACGCCACGGCCCATGCTCACGCGCAGCACGTGCTCGGGGCCCGGCATGTACACCGCGCTCAGGGCGGGCGATACCTGCGGTTCGAAGTTCTGGTTCTTGTCCACCCGCACGGTCAGGGCCAGCCGCACCTTGTCCTGCGCGAACTTCTTCTCGATGCCGGCGTACCCGCCCACTTCCCAATTGGTGATGACCACGTCCGCCGTGTCCTTGAAGATGGTGCCCGCACTGTTGGGCCGGTACAACCTGCCGTTGGCGCCCACGGTGATCTCGGCGAACTTCGGTTTGAAGCGGTACTCGCCCATGGCGTGGTAGAGCGCCGAGCGGTCGTAGAACAGGGTGCCGCCCTCGGTGAAACGGCGCGACCGGATGTCGGCGAGCTTTTCGTTGAAACGGTCGGTGCCGACCACGTACACGGGGTCCAGCGCATTGTCGTTCATGTGGCCGATGCTGTCCGCGACCATCTGATGATAGCCGTTGAACAGGTCGGTGTGGGAGGCGACGAACTGCGCCAGGTAGGCATCGTACTCCTCGGAGGTGGAGGCCACACCCTGGTTGAAGGCTTCGATGTCCGTGAGGTATTCCGGCACCGTGGCGTTCATCAGCGGTTTGATCCAGGTCTCCCACAGGGTGAAGTAGCGGACGTTCCACTCCGGGGTGGGCCCGCTGGCCTCCTGCAGGCGCAGGCCCGTGGTGTAGATGTCGTAGGTGGTCCCGGCATCCTCGTGCGTCACATAGGTGCGGAAGTGCCATCGCCCTTCCTGGCGGAGCTCGAGGCGGTGCTGGAAGAACTGGACCCCCTCCAGGCGGTAGCGGTTGTCCCCCTGGTACACGGTGCTGCCGGTGCTGTAGTTGGTGGCCAGCTGCACCTCCACACTGTCCGTGAGGCGGTAGTGCAGGCTCAGGCCGGCCTTCACGTTGCGTGTGTCGTAGTCCACCAGGTCCTCCTCGCGGTAGCCCGGACGCAGGAAGAGCCCCAGCCCGGGGTATTGCTTGCGCGCAAAGAGGGTGTTGCTGAAATCGTTGTTCACCGTCACCCACTCGTCGCCGTAACTGTTCACCGCGTCGTAGCGGCCGGGGTTGTCCACACCGGTGGGGCTGTTGCTGGTGGGCGCGAGGTTCGTGGCGTACCAGTCCTCGGCGCGCATGGCGAACAGGTTCAGCTTGTACGCGAAGCGCTCGCGGCCTGCGCGGTCCTTGAAGACCTGGGCCCAGCGCACGCAACCCTCCAGCAGGTCGCGTTCACCCACCTTGGCGCACACGCTCAGCCCGGGGAAGGCCCACGGGCTCTTGGTGGTCATCTGGATCACCCCGTTGAAGGCCCCCGGGCCGTAGAAGGCGCTGCTGGCCCCCGCGATCACGTCCACCTTCATCACGTCCAGGTCGCTGGCCCCAAGGAAGTTGCCCAGGCTGAAGTTGAGCCCGGGGCTCTGGTTGTCCACGCCGTCGATCAGCTGCAGGCTGCGCACGGGGCTGGTGCTGTTGAAGCCGCGCGTGTTGATCACCTTGAACCCGAGGCTCGCGGCCGTCATGTCCACGCCTTTCAAGGTACCCAGGCTTTCGTAGAAGTCGCCGCTGGGCGCTTCGCGGATGGCGATGACGTCCATGCTCTCCACGGTGAGCGGGGCCTGCTTCTGCTTCTCGCCGATCCGGCTCCCCACCACCTCGGCCTCCCGCAGCAGCACCTGGTCCGCGCTCAACCGGGCCTTGATCTCCTGGTCCGGGATCCGCACCTCCAGCTCTATGTCGGTGAAGCCCACGTAACTGATCTGCAGCACGTACGGCGGCAGCTCGTTGACCGGCAGTTCGAAGCGGCCTTCAAGGTCCGTCTGGGTCACGTTCTTCGTTCCCTTCAAGGTCACCGTGGCACCGATGAGGGTCTCGCCGCTGGCGGCATCGCTCACCACCCCGCGCAGCCTGTACTGCTGCGCCGTGCCGCACAGCGGAAGCAGCAGCGCGATGGCCAGGAGCGGATGGAAGGCGCGCCCACAGGCGGCGCCGAGGACCTGCAGCGGCAACGACGGCTGTTCCGTCGGCCGCACGGTGCGGTGGGGGATGGAGCGCATCGGTGGGGTGCGCACAAGATAGGGGGATGGTCCTTTCGCACTTTTGTGACCGTCCATCATCGCACCCATGCGCCCGCTCGTCCTGCCAACCCTTGCCTTCCTGATCAGCACCGTGTGCGCCGCGCAGTTGCGGCCGGGTTTCGACCAGGCCGAATACCTCGAGCTGCTCCGCGTGTACGCCACCCAGGGCGACACGGTGGTGGGGGACGACCGCCTGCCGCCCCCCGAGCGCTTCACCCTGACGTGGCGCAGCCCCGTGGTGGGCCTGGACAACCGGTGGGACCTGTACACCGATGGCCGGGGCACGGCGGCCGTGGTGGTGCGTGGCACCACCGGCGCACTCACCAGCTGGATGGAGAACTTCTACGCCGTGCTGGTGCCCGCACAAGGCAGCCTGGACCTGGACGGCGATGGTCCTTTCAGCTACGTGCTGAGCGACGATCCGCGTGCGTGCGTCCACCTGGGCTGGCTCATCGGCCTGGGCCATCTGCAGCGCAGCATCCTACCGAAGCTCGATTCGCTCCACGCCGCAGGCACCCGCCAGGTGCTGATCACCGGGCACAGCCAGGGAGGGGCCATCGCCTACCTGCTCACGGCCCATCTGTGGCACCTGCGCGATGCCGGACGCCTGCCCGGGGACCTTCAGTTCAAGACCTACTGCAGCGCCGCGCCCAAGCCGGGCAACCTGCCCTTCGCCTATGGCTACGAGGCCACCTGCGGCCAGGGCTGGGCGGTGAACGTGGTGAACAGCGCCGATTGGGTGCCCGAGGTGCCCATGACCGTGCAGACCGTGGACGACTTCAGCCCGGTGAACCCGTTCAGGGATGCCCGCAAGGCCATCCGCAAGCTGCCCTTCCCGCAGGACATCGCCCTGGGGCGCATGTACGGCAAGCTGGACCGCTCCACCCGCCGGGCCCGCCGTCGCCTGCACCGCGTGCTGGGCCGCACCCTGGGCAAGCTGGCCGCCCGCGCGATGCCCGGCTACACCGCCCCGGCGATGCCCGAGGGGGCCCACTTCGTGCGCACCGGGCCCACCGTGGTGCTGCGGCCCGATGCGGCCTACCGTGCGCAGCGACCGGACGACCCCAAGCGCGTGTTCATGCACCACATGCTCGGCCCGTACTACGACCTGGCCTTGCGCCTGGCCCCGGTGACGGATGTGCCCTGACCGGCCCGCGGCCCTCCGACCCGTTCGCATCAGTAGCTTGCACCCATGGCCATCTCCATCACCTACCACGGCGCCGCGGGCACGGTGACCGGCAGCAAGCACCTGGTCGAGGTCCGGCATCGCGACGGCGATGTGCGCCGGGTGCTGTTGGATTGCGGCATGTTCCAAGGCGAGGCGGTGGACCGGGGCAAGGTCGACCCCAACCGCCATTTCGGCTTCGACCCCGCCGCAGTGGATGCCGTGGTGCTGAGCCATGCCCACATCGATCACAGCGGCCTGCTGCCGCGCCTGGTGGCCGAGGGCTTTCGCGGGGCCATTCACGCCACAGCCGCCACGCGCGACCTGTGCGCCATCATGCTCGAGGACAGCGCGAACATCCAGGAGGCCGACCACGCCTACGACCTCAAACGGGCCAAGCGCCAGGGCCGCGCCCTCGACGAACCGGGGCCGCTGTACACCGTGGACGAAGTGCGCCCTGCGATGGAGCGCTTCGAGGCCCACGACCTGAACAGACCCTTCCCCGTGGTGCCCGGCGTCACCTGCACCCTCACCGATGCGGGCCACATCCTGGGCAGCGCGGCCGTGCACCTCACCATCGACGACGGGGAGCGTGTGCTGCGCCTGACCTTCAGCGGCGATGTGGGCCGGTACGTGGACCGCCTGCTGCCGGAACCCGCCCCCTTCCCGCAGGCCGACGTCATTGTGTGCGAGAGCACCTACGGCGATCGCGACCATCCCGAGGTCGCACAGGCCGAGGAGGAACTGCTGCACCATGTCCAAGAGGCCTGCGTGGTGCGCAAGGGCAAGCTGCTGATCCCGGCCTTCAGCATCGGCAAGACGCAGGAGATCCTGTACACGCTGAACCGGCTGAGCAACCAGGGGCTGCTCCCGCGCATCCCCGTCTTCGTGGACAGCCCGCTGGCGATCAGCGCCACGGGGATCGTACGCCGGTACAGCAAGGCCTTCCGGCCGGCGGTCCGTGCCGAGCTGGACCGCGATGCCGACCTGTTCAGCTTCCCGGGCGTGGAGTTCGTGCGCAACCCCGAGCGCAGCAAGCAGCTCAACAGCCGGCAGGAACCCTGCATCGTCATCGCGGCCAGCGGCATGATGGAGGCCGGCCGCATCCGTCACCACCTGCGCCACGGGCTGCCCAACGCGCGCAACACGGTGCTGGCGGTGGGCTTCTGCGCGCCGGGCACCCTGGGCCACGAGATCCTCGAGGGCCGCGAGGTGGTCCACATCTTCGGGGAACCGGTGCCGGTGAAGGCCGCCGTGCACCGCATGGGTTTCTACAGCGCCCACGCCGACCGCGGCGAACTGCTGCGCTTCCTGGGCTGCCAGGACCCGGCCCGGGTGCGGAAGCTGTTCCTGGTGCACGGCATCAAGTCCTCGCTGGAAGGTCTGCGCGACCAATGCGCCGCCGCCGGCCATCGCGACATCGCGATCCCGCACAAGGGGCAGCGTTTCGAGCTCTGATCCCGACGGCCAACGGCGGCACGAACCACCGGTGGCTGTCCCCTGGTCCGATCCCAGGCCGGGGGCGGCCGCTATCGATCGCCCCCTCTGCCGATGACCACGCCGGCCGTGGCGTACCAGGTGAGGTTGTGCGGGTCGTCGTAGGCGTTGTTCAGCCCGTCGTCGTCCAGCACCTTGCTGAGGCCCACGCTCACACCGCCCTCGAGCGCGATGAACCAGATGTCCAGCCCGGCGCCGACATCCAGGTTGAAGGATCCTGCGGACAGGTCGTCCCGGTTCCACGCGATGTCGTCGTCGCTGTTGTCCACGCTGAGCAGCACGTCGTAGGTGGGGCCTGCGTTCAGCCGCAGCTTGAAGCCGTCCTTGTGCACCAGGTTGAAGCCCAGCAGCGCCTTGGCCTTGAGCACCGTGCGCACCAGGTCGTTCTCCACCAGGAAGGTGTCCAGCAGCAGGGGGACCTGCACCTGCACGATGGTGGCCTGGCGCCCGATGTGCAGCCCGGGCTGGAAGTACACCCGTCCGCCGATCCGCAGGTCCACTCCGGCCTGCCAGCCCAGGTCGCCCTTGTAGTCGCCGTGGTCCGGGTCGCCCTGCAGGGTCTGCACGAGCAGGCCCGCCTGGGGGACCACCTGCAGCTGGGCATGGGCCGGGGCGCTCATCAGGAGCGGAAGAGCGACGACCGGCAGGAGGCGGAGGCTGAAGCGCATGCGGCGGAAGGAAAGGGTGAAGCTACGCCACCTCGGATCAGGTGCACCACGGCGGAGCACCCACGGTCGCCCTGGCAGTGCCCGGTCAGGCCCGGAAGCCGAGCGCCTGGTGCACAGGGTCGGGCAGGGGAGGCAGTTTGCGCCGCTCGAACAGGAAGCTGCTCAGGTCGGCGATCTCCTTGAAGACGTAGTGGCTGTCCAGCGCACCCTTCAGGTAGCCGCTCCCCGAGCTGCCGCCCGTGCCCATGCGCAGCCCGATCATGCGGTGCACCATGTCGATGTGCCGCGCACGCCAGCGTGCCAGGTTGCTGTCCAGGATCACCAGGGCGTCCAGGAAGCGATAGGGCTGCTGGAAGATGGGCTCGTCGCGGTACAGCATGATGAACAGCGCGCTCCTTGCGGCTCGCGGCGAGAAATGGCGCGTGGCCGACCCCTGGATGAAGATCTCCTCCCACAACCGGGCGTTGCCTTCCTCGCCGGCCACCAGCGAGCCCTTGTACAGGCTGCTCAGCTGTTCGAAGAAGGCCGCCCCTTCGGGCCAGTGCTTCTCCTGCAGGAAAGGCATGCGCTCCAGCCAGGCGTTCACCAGCTCGCGCAGCGTGCGCTTGGACTCCAGCGCTTCGATGTCCGCCTTGTGCTCGGGACGCAGCTGGCTGGTGTAGTACTGCTTGCCATGGCGGTCCTCCATGCGCAGGCCCAGCCGAGCTTCGAGCACCTTGAACTGCAGGCTCTGGAAACCGCTGGCCGGGCGCAGCATGTCCCGGAAGTCCAGGAAGTCCAACGGCGTCATCGTGTCCAGCACGCCGAGCTGTTTCACCAGCACGTCCAGGATCGTGTTCACCCGGTTCAGGCGGTGCACCGCGATGTTCAGCTCCCCGCCGTTGTCGTCCACCCGCTGGTGCTCGAAGATCCCGATCACGCTGCCCACCTCGTGCAGGATCTGCTTGAACCACAGTTCGTACGCCTGGTGGATGACGATGAAGAGCATCTCGTCGTGTGCGGGCTTGCCGTGCTTCTCGCTCTCCAGGGCCTGCGCACCCAGGATCTTGTCCAGTTGCAGGTAGTCGGGGTAGTACACGTTGGACATGGTTCGTCGGGGTCTGGTCCGGCGGGCCGATCGGTCGTGAGGCCCGCTCTGGGTGCGGCGAAAATAGGTGCTGCAGGACCGGGCCGCTACCTTTGGTCCATGCGCCGCCCCCTCGTGCTGTTGCTGCCGGCCCTTGCGCCGATGCTGCTGGGCGCGCAGGACGGCGGGGCGCCCGTGCGGCAGGACGCCGACCGCGGGCAGGCGTTGTTCGACCAGGGCTTCCGCCAGGAGCACGCGGCGGACAGCGTGGTGCCGCCCGCATGGCCGGAGGGCCGGGCCGCGCTGCTCCGCGAGGTGCAGGCCCGGATGCGTTATCCGCAGGAGGCCCGGGCTGCGGGTGTCGCCGGGCGTGTGGTCGTGGCCTTCACCGTGAGCCCCGAGGGAACGCCGGAACAGCTGCGCGTACAGCGTCCGGTGCATCCGCTGCTGGACGCCGAGGCCTTGCGCGTGGTGGGCACCCTCACCGGATGGGTCCCGGGCGCGCGGAACGGTCGCCCGGCCGCGATGCGCGTGCAAGTGCCCGTCGCCTTCGGCACCACGCCGTGACGGCGGGCGCAGGTCTGTACGAAGGTCAGGCCACGCGCACCTTCAGCACGTCACCCGCCACCTCCACGGGATAGGTCTTGAGCCCCTGCTGGGAAGGGCCCTTGGTCACCTTGCCGTCCATGTCGAAGATGCTCCCGTGCCAGCTGCACACCAGCGTATCGCCGGAAGGCTTCACCGGACCGCCCTTGTGCGGGCAGTGCAGCACCAGCGCCTTGTAGGTCCCGTCCGTGCCCTTGCTGATGTACAGCTTGTTGTCGAGGCCCTTGGCGCTCACCAGGCCCACACCGTTGGAAAGGCTGGCGACCGGTATGCTGAGCACGCCGTTCTCCACGGCCAGGGCCGTGGAACCCGCGGCCTTCGCGGTGGAACAGCTCTCGAGCGAGGCGATCGCGGGCACGGCGGCCAGTGCGGCGCAGGCCTTGCAGCCCGCAAGGAGGAAATGGCGTCGGTCCATGGTGTCGGGTTTGATCGAGCGGCAAGATAGCGGCCCTTCCGGACCGCGGCCCCAGGACCGTCGTTCACAAGGCTTAACACGGCAACGGGCCAAGGGGCGGCGGATCACCGTACCTTGCGCTAAAATCCGACCTCACCCCATGCGCATCCTCCTGACCTTCGCCGCCGCCCTGGCCTTCCTGGCCACGGCTTCGGCCCAGAACACCGCCACGGACAAGGCGGCCAACGACAAGGCACCTGCCGAGAAGGCGGCCGCCGTGGCCCCCGAAGCGGGTGGTACCACCCTCCAACCGGCCGGTGAGAACAAGGCCCATTCCTGCGCGGGTGCCGCCAAGGCGGGCTGCTGCGCGGGCAAGGCCGGCGCCAAGGCCGATGCCAAGGCTTGCGCCGGGCACGACCACAAGGCCCACGGTGAGGCCCATGCCGGGCAGGGTGCCCACGGCGATGCCAAGGCCGGTTGCTGTGCGGGCAAGGCCGATGCCAAGGCCTGTGCCGGGCACGACCACAAGGCCCACGGCGAAGCCCATGGCGAGCACGGTGCCCATGGCGATGCCAAGGCCGCCGGTTGTGCCGATAAGGCCAAGGCCGGTTGCTGCGCGCACAAGGCCGGTGCCAAGACCGATGCCCAGCCGGCCCCGGCGAACAAGTAAGCGGAGCTCCCGCTGTGCCATGAGGCCCTCCGACCCGGTCGGGGGGCTTCGTGCTTTCAGCCCAGGAAGACCAGCTCCATGCGCTCCTCAGGGCGTAGCCGCAGATCGCGCAGCTTCAGCTCCAGCAGCCAGCCCAGCACCGGGGGCGCATCCGCGCGCAGTTCCACCGGCACATAGTTCCAGTTGCGGATGTTGCGGAACAGCGGGTCGGGCCAGGTGGGGTTGAACAGCTTGCTGAAGCGGAACACCTGATGGTCGATGGCCAGCTCACGACCGCTCCCGTCGTATGCACTGGTGGTGACCACGAGGGCCGCGCGGTTCAGGCGCCGCTGCCATGCGGGGTCGGCGGTGGCGAAGAAGGCCTGCCGCAGCACGATGCGCGGCCGCTCGGAGGCGCTGAAACGGGCTTCGGGCCGTGCGGGGTCCAGGGTGATGTGTTGGACGCCCATCGGTCAGAAACGAACGCGCAGCTGCAGCTTCACATCGCTGCGTGTGCCGCCGGCGATCTCCTGCAGCCCCGAACTGATGCGGTCGGTGTCCTGGAACAGGAAGGCGCCGTAGCGCAGCCACAGGTCCACCCGCCGCACCGGGGTGAGGCGCAGCATGGCGTACCAGCGCATGCCCCGCCCGTAGTGCGGTGGGATGCTGAACACGCCGATCAGGTCGTTCTCGTAGGCGTACAGCCGGGCGTCGTACCCGTCGGTGTCGAAGAGGGCCAGGCGCAGGGTGAGCTCCCACCAGCTGCGCAGCGGCCGGTGCACCAGGTCCTGGTACACGATGAAGCCGTGCTCCACGGGGCTGTCGCCGCGCTGCACGTCCACCGCCTCGACCCGGGTGCGCAGGCTCACCGCCGGGCTCACCTTGTAGGCGGCGTTGAACCGCCAGTTGGTCTGGCGCCGCCGCACCAGCGGATCGATGCCGTTCACCGGTTCCTCGCTGTTGTACCCTTTCTGCTCATGCCGGCCGCGCAGGTACAGCTCCACCTGCCGGCTGGGCCGCCAGGTCACCTGCGCCAGCACGTCGTGGCCATCGCTTGGGCCGTTCACCTGGTAGCGCAGCCACGGGAAACGGTAGTGGTCGAAGTAGGCGTTGATGGTCCATTTGCGGTCCGGCCGCACTTCGATGCCGGTGTACAGGCCGCGTTCGTTCCAGGGGTTGCCGCCCTCGGCGAAGCCCACGCTGTTCAACCCGTGGAAGTCGCGCTGGTAGTCGCGGTACAACAGGGCCAGCGTCACCCGGCGGTCCACGGCCACCAGGGTGCCCAGGTTCAGCGCCCAGCCCGTGTTGCCGTCGGCCTGCGGCAGGCTGGCGGCCACTTCGCCGAAAAGGCTCGCGTTGCGGTACAACCAGCTGAAGTCGCTGCCCACCGTGGTGTTGTGCTGCCCGTTGAACTCGAAGCGGTTGTACGGCTGCAGCGTGCGCGCAAGCACCCCGTCGTAGCCCACGTGCGCCCCGGTGAGCCCCCAGCTGAAGCTGCGCCGGCGGTAGCGTAGGTGGCCGCCCCAGGCCTGTTCGAGGATGGCGTCCTTCTTGGCCAGCTCATTGAAGGTGCGGTGATAGCCGTCCTCCTGGAAGCTGCTGAAGCTCACCTGCGCATCGTCCACATCGCTGCTGTCCACCTCCTGCTGCACGTTGGCGTCCAGGCCCTTGAGGCTGTAGAACACGGTGAGGTCCAGGTCGCGGTGCAGGGCCACGGTGGCGGCCAGCCCGCGGTTGAAGAGGTTCTCGTTGACGCTGGTGTACGGCATCAGCCCGGCGGCATTGCGCTTCACGTTGAGGCTGAAGGAGGACTTGCTGGCCAAGGCCAGGCCGCTCCAGTAGGTGAGGCCCAGCCCGAACTGCGCCTGGTAGTCGCCCACGGCCAGCGCCTTCAGCCGCCCGAAATGGCGCAGGAAGAGGTGCGCGCTGTAGAAGTCGAAGCCCTGTTGCTGCGTGCCGCGGAAGAACTCCTCGCCCTCGTCCTTCTCGGCGGTGAGGCCGATGCTGATGTTGTTGCGATAGCGGAAACGGTAGCGGGCGTAGAGCTTGTACGGGTCGCCCAGGTAGAGGCGGCTCTCGCGCCGCAGGCTGTCGCGCACGGCCGGGTCGCCCGTGTCGGGCAGGGCATCGCCGTCCGGATCGGTATAACGCCCGCCGAACAGCCCGCGGCGGTCCATGCCTCCGCGCCGCGCCTCCACGTTCACGATCGTGCGCAGCATCACCTCGTGCTCGCCGTTGCGCAGGATCTCCTTGAGGCTCGCCCGCGACCGCAGCGCGTCCTCGCGCACGGTGATGAAGGGCCGCACCAAGGCCAGCGTGCGCGCGTCCCACGCATCGATGGTCTGCACCTCGTACACGCTCAGCAGCCTGCCGTTGCGGCGGATGTGGTCGAACAGCGCGCCGATCTGCACGTCGGTGAGCAGCGCCAGGCTGTTCAGCTCCCCGGCATCGGTGTGGTTCAGGTCGATCGGGTCGCGCCAGCGGTCGGTGAGGACGTCGAACAGGTTGGTCAGGTCCACGTCGCTGTCGTCGCCCAGCTGCTCGGTGGCCGCCTCGATGCGTTGCTCGATCAGGTCGCGCGGCACGCCCTGGTCCTCCTGGGCCCGGACCGTGACCCAGGCCGTGGTCGCGAGCAGGACGGCGGTCACCGTTCTCATGGAAAGCGGTAGCTGAGGCCCAGCTGGGGCGTGGGGCCGAGCAGGCTGCGGAAGGCCACCGCCAGGTCCAGGTCGAAGCCCTTCAGGCGGACGCCCACCCCGAAGTGGCCCTGCACGGCGCCGGTGCTCACGCCCGTGCGCAGGAACAGGGCGTTCACCGGATGGTATTCCAGCCCCGCGTGGAAGCGCTCGGCCTGGTCGATGTCCTTCTCCACTTCGCCGGTGAGCACCAGCTTCTCGCTGAAGGTGTAGCCCAGCCCGGCCTTGAGGACGGTGGGCACCCGCTCGTCGTACGGCCCGCCCAACGCGGCGCGCGAAGGGTTGTACAGGTGTGCGCCCACCCACAGGCCCCCGGTGAGCCGTGCCTGCACGCCCACCTCGCCCGTCACGGTGCTGCGGCTTCCGTAGCCCTCGCCCAGGCGCACGCTCAGGTAGTCCAGCTGCACGCCCACCCGCAGCCCTTCGCCGAAGCGCATGGCATAGGCCACGCCCACGCTCGTTTCGCGGTACAGGTCGTAGCCCAGCGTGCTGGCGTTCACCGCAATGCTGCCCCGGCCCAGGGGCAGCGCGGCGGCCAGCGCCTGGTGGTCGAGCGATTCGCTGAGCCAGTGCCGCTGCATGAAGACCCCCACGGCAGGACGGGTGAGGCCTGCCAGGCCGGCCTGGTTGTGCTGGGCGCTCCACAGGTCCACCAGCGTGAGGCCCGCCTGGCCCATGCCGGCGATGCGCGCCCCCACCGGCGTGTGGTCGCCTCCGGCCCGCACGGCGGTGGCCAGGGCCAGGGCGAGAAGGCACAGCGGGCGGCGCATGGTGCCGAATGTATGCGGAATGGCGCAGGCCCCGGCGTCCCGCCCCCTTGCCGCCGACCCACCCGCGCTTGCACCGACCCCCGCACCGTTGCCTACCTTCGCATCCCTCCCGCAGCGCCCCGGCATGTCCGAGCCCCCCACAGCCGCCCGCGTACGCCTGCACGACAAGGAGTTCGTGCCCTACATCCCCGCAGCCGACCTGGATGCGGCGATCGACCGCGTGGCCGCCGCGCTGGAACAACGCTTTGCGGGACGGCGGCCCCTCTTCCTGGGTGTGCTCAACGGTGCCTTCTTCTTCGCCGCCGAGCTCATGAAGCGCCTGGAGATGGAGTGCGAGATCAGCTTCATCAAGGTGGCCAGCTACCACGGCACCAGCAGCAGCGGCACCGTCACCCAGCTCATCGGCCTCAGCGAGCGGCTGGACGGCCGCCACGTGGTGATCGTGGAGGACATCGTGGACACCGGTGGCACCATCGCCCACATCATGGACGCGCTCTCCGGCCTTCATCCGGCGAGCGTCAGCGTGGCGGCGCTGCTCTTCAAGCCCGAGGCCTACACGCGTCCCTGGCCCATCGAGCACGTGGCCCTGCGCATCCCCAACGCCTTCGTGGTGGGCTCCGGCCTGGACCACGACGGGCTGGGCCGCAACCTGCCAGGCATCTGGCGCATCACCGAATCCGCAACATGAGCAAGCTCAACCTCGTGCTCTTCGGCCCGCCCGGCGCCGGCAAAGGCACCCAGAGCGCCTTTCTGATCGAACGCTACGGCCTGGTACACTTCAGCACCGGCGACCTGCTCCGCGCCGAGATCAAGATGGAGACCCAACTGGGCATCCAGGCCAAGGAGCTCATGGACCGCGGCGAGCTGGTGGCCGATGCCATCGTGATCGGCATGATCCGCAACGCCATGGAGGCCAACCTCGAGGCCCGCGGCTTCATCTTCGACGGCTTCCCCCGCACCAAGGCCCAGGCCGTGGCGCTGGACGAGATGCTCGCCTCCAAGAACGAACCCATCACCCGCATGCTGGCCCTGGAGGTACCCGAGGCCGAGCTTGTGCAGCGCCTGCTGGGGCGCGGCGCCTCCAGCGGCCGCAGCGACGACCGCGACGAGGCCGTCATCCGCAACCGCATCCGCGAGTACGAGCAGAAGACGGCGCCCCTCAAGGACCACTACGCCGCCCAAGGCAAGTTCACCGCCATCGACGGTGTGGGCAGCGTGGCCGAGATCACCGCACGGCTGGTGAAGGCGATCGGTTGAGGCGGCCCGGCGAACGACCGCGGCGCCTGTGCCCCGGCACATGCGCACCCGTGCACTCCTTCACCAAGCGTGCGGTCCGCACCTGGTCCGGGGTGCGCGGTCAGGCACCGGGTTGGCTTCCGTTGTCCGCCGCGCAGTAATGCGCCCGGCCGACGATACGACGGCCGGACACTTGCTACCGCCGTGAAGTTGAGGAACCGCCTGGTCTGAAAATACTGCGACCCCGACAAGTCGGGGCCGCAGACAAGCCTGGAAGCTTAGTTCTCACAACGGAATCATCCTTATTGTGAAAGACTTCAGGTCAGCGCAAGAATAGCACATTTTTTCTACTTTGATCGCGCACACCTGGTCATCGTTCTTGAAAGGCACGATGGGCTCGTGTGCCATACCATTCATGCACATGGAAAGCAAGAACGAACTGATCGTTGGCCTGGATGTTGGCAGCAACAGCGTGGGCTGGGCCGTGGTGGAAATGAACGGTGAACGCCTGGAGAAGATCCACGGCATGGGCAGCCGCATCATCCCCATGGGCGATGAAAAGAAGGAGTTCGAACAAGGCGCCAAGATCACCAAGAACAATGCGCGACGGCAGAAACGCAGCATGCGCCGCAACCACCAACGCTACAAGCTGAGGCGGGCGAACCTGGTGAAGGTGCTGAAGCTCATGGATGCCTGGCCGGATGGGCTTGGCGAGCAAGCGCGACCGGATGAGCCGGTGATGACACCGCTGCAGATATACGGCCTCCGCGCGTTGGCGGCCATGGAACCCGTCTCCCTGAAAGAATGGGGGCGCGTGCTCTACCACATGAACCAGCGGCGCGGCTACAAGGACATCGGCGACCTGATGGACGAGCAGGACGGAGCCGCACCCGGGGAAGCGAAGGACGATGGCAAACGCATCGAACGGGTGTTCATCGAGTCGGTGGAGGTGGACGACGACAAGGGCAAGAAGGTGAAGTACCTGGTCCGGCTGGGTGATGGCCGCGAAGGCACCTGCACGCTGGAGATCATCAAGGACATGGTGGGGACGGAACAGGAACTGGAGGTTGCCACGAAGAAGAACAAGGATGGCGAACGCTACGAGTTCCGGCTTGCGCAGAAGACCGATTGGCGCAAGGGCATGGAAAGCATCAATGCCGCCATTGATGCGAGCGGACTGACACCCGGTCAGTACTTCCACCAGCAACTGAAGGACGATGCGTTCTACCGGATCAAGGAGCGCATCGTGCTCCGCGACACCTTCAAGAAGGAGTTCGATACCATCTGGACACGGCAACGGAACGAACACTCCGCACTGACCAGCGATGTGCTAAGGGACAACGTGGTAAAGGCCTTGATCCCGAACAACCTGGCCGAGCAGACCAAGTGGTTGAAAAAGGACCTGGGCAGCTTCATCCGTGACTACGTGATCTACTACCAGCGGCCCTTGAAGTCGCAGGTCGGTAACAAAGGGCAATGCCGTTTCGAGACAGGTGTGCTGGCCAAGGACGGCAAGAAGGGCATTCCGCCCAAGCCCGTGATGCCGGTGAGTTCGCCCATCTTCCAGCTGTTCCGCATCTGGCAACAGGTGAACAACATCCGCCTGATCGACAAGTACGCCAGGGAACAGGAGCTCGCCGCCAACGAACGCATCGCCGTGGTGGAGCACCTGCTGCAGCGCCCCGAACTGAAGGCGGACGATCTGCTGAAGGTGATCGGACGCAAGGGTGAACCGATGGAGAACAACCTGCGCGCCAACCTGCCCGGCCACCAGACCTTGGCCAAGCTCCGCCCGGTGCTGAAGAAGACCGCCTTGCTGAAGCGTTTGGAACAGGAGGCCACAGCACTGAGAGAACCGCAGAACACCCTGCTCTTCCGCATCTGGCACATCCTCTACTCCGTCCCCATGGCGCAGGACCGGGAGGATGCGCTGAAGGCCGTGAAAGAGGTGCCTGCTGAATGTGTGGCCGAACTGGCCAAGGTTCGCTTTGAGCGCAAGCACGGCGCTGTATCCGCGCGGGCCGCCTCACGCATCCTGCCCCTCATGGTCTGTGGTGATGCTTGGAGCGCTGAGCATCTGCAGGAACGCGACAAGCGCCGGATCCATGAGGTCATCGACAAGATCGGCACTGGCGAAGAGATAGACCGCCTGCCGAACGAGGTGCGGGTGCGCCTTGCCGCATACACCTCATTGGACCACTATCAAGGCATGCCCTACTGGCTTGCGGCAAGTGTGCTCTACGGAGACCACCGTGCCGCCACCGCAAAGCCCTTCGACAAGCCCGAGGAGATCAAAACGCTTGGGCGCGGCTTCATGCGCAACCCCGTAGTGGAACAGGTGGTGAACGAGACCCTCATGATCATGCGCGACATCTGGAGCACCTACGGGCGGCCCACCAACGTGCGCGTGGAACTGGCCCGGGAACTGCGGCAGAACCAGAAGGAGCGCAAGCGCACCTTCGATAACAACAAGGACCGTGACAAGGCCCGGAAAGCCGTGGTGGAGACCCTCATCAAGGAGTTCCACCGCCCCAAACCCAGCCGCAAGGACATCGAGCGGTACGAACTGTGGCTGCAACAAGGCATGACCTGTATCTACTCGAACAAGCCGATCAACAAGAGCCAACTGTTCGACAGCCGGGACACGGACATCGACCACATCATCCCCCAGAAGGTCTATTACGACGACAGCATCCAGAACAAGGTGTTGGTGCTGCGCCAGGAGAACGCCGACAAGGGCAAGCAATTGGGTGCGCTTTACATGAAGAGCAAGGGGCCGGGTGCGTACGAGGCCTATGTGGACCGGGTGAACAAACTGAAGGCCGGGCGTCAGAAGAAGAAGTACCTGCTGGCCGAGGAGGTGCCGGAGAACTTCATCAACCGGCAATTGCAGGAGACGCGCTACATCGGCACCAAGGTCACCGAACTGCTGCAGCCCATCTGCACCGTGAAGAGCACCCTGGGCATCGTGACCGATGCGCTGAAGAATGAATGGGGCTTGGACAAGGTCTTCAAGGAAATGCTCCTCCCGAGGTTCGAACGCCTGGAAGGGATCGCCAAGCGGAAGCTGATCGAAGAGATCCCCCTCACCAACGGCAACAAACACAAGGATTGGAGGATCGAAGGCTACGACAAGCGCATCGACCACCGGCACCATGCGCTCGATGCGTTGGTGGTGGCGTTAACGCGCCAGGGCTACATCCAGCGCCTGAGCAACCTGAACCAGATCGAGGCCAGCGACGCGGAGAAAGAGGCCATGAAGCGCCCCACCTGGTACCCGCTGCCCCACCCGGACCTCCGGAACATGGTGCGCACACAACTGGACCGCACCATCCCCAGCATCAAGAACCGGCAACGCCTGCTGACCAAGGCCGCCAATGCCACGCGCTACCTGGTCGATCCGGTATCGGGCAAGACCGACCTGCGCAGGCAGACCGAGGGCGAGCTGCGTGCCGTGCGCGGGCCGCTGCACAACGAGCAGCCCATGGGCGAGGTGCGGGAACAGCGGAAATGGCTGCTGAAGGATGTGCTGGCCAGGCTGAGCGAAACACGCGATGCCCTGGAAGCCCTGAAACCGACGCAACGCGGCGATGCCGACCACGGCGATCGGTTCCTCGCCCATGAACACGAGCGCGCCATGCTGCACGCGCACCTGGCCAGGTACAACGGTAGCGTGGAGGCCATGAAGAAGGCACTGAAGAAGGATCCCTTGGTGAACGCGAGGAACGAGCGTGTGGAACAGCTTACCGTTCTGGTGCCCAAGTACAGCATCACGCGGAAGTTCTCCGCACTGTTCACCGAAAAGATGGCGAGCAAGATCATCGACGCGCAATTGCGCAAGCGCGTACAGGACCATATGAAGGCCTATGGCAACGACCCCAAGAAAGCCTTCACCGCCGAAGCCATGCACGTGTTCAACCAAGGGCAAAGGATCCCGGTTACCTCGGTGCGTTGCCGCATGGACGATACACCGGTAGGGGATGCCCTGGGTCGGGCGCGCCTACAGCACAAAGGCGATCCCAACCGCAAGCAACACGTGGAGAAGGGCGAGAACTACGCACTGGCCGTGTTCGTGAACGAGGAGACCGGAGCGCGGGAGTTCGAGGTGGTGGCGTTCTATGATGCCGTGCAACGCAAATTGAAAGGACTGGACCTCGTGGACCCACGCCCCGGGTACCGCCACTTCTTGTTGCGCAAGAACGACCTGGTCTATGTGCCCAGGCCCGGTGAGGATGCTCGTAGTGTGAACTGGGACGAGCGCGATGCGGTAACCCCAAGGCTTTACCGGGTAGTGAAATTCTCGGGCGATCGGCATTACTTCTTGCCTGCAACTGTTTCTGCTGTGGTCAATCTCCCCGATACCGAGAACGAGTTCTTCAGTCCGAACTGTATCGAAAAGATCAAGGAGGATGTACCTGAAACCCACATTTCGGATGTCTGCGTGAGCGTCTCCGTGCTTCGGACAGGGGGGATCCAGGTTCATTGTTAATGATCAAGCGCACCCTGCATATCGGCAACCCGTGTACCCTGCGCAGGCGAGAGGGGCAACTGGTGTTGCAATACGCCAAGGACCTGGGCCTGCCGGAAAAGACGGTGCCGATCGAGGACATCGGGGTGCTGATCCTGGACCACCAGCAAGTAGTGATCACGCACATGTTGCTCGGTGCCTTGCTGGAGAACAACGTGGCCGTGATCACCTGCAACGAGCAGCACATGCCCACGGGCCTGCTCTTGAACCTGGACGGGCACACCGTGCAGACCGAATTGTTCCGCCACCAGATCGAAGCCAGCGAACCCCTGCGCAAGAACCTGTGGATGCAGACCGTGCAGGCCAAGCTGCGCAACCAGGCCGCTCTGTTGGAGCAGATCGGCATTCCCGGCGATGTGTTGCGCGAGTATGCGAAGAACACCCGCAGCGGCGACCCGGACAACATGGAGGCACGCGGTGCGGCGCATTACTGGCGGCACCTCTTTCCCGAGCACCTCCATTTCGTCCGCCATCGGCACGGCGAGCCGCCGAACAACCTGCTCAACTACGGCTACGCCATCCTGCGGGCCACGGTGGCGCGCAGCCTGGTGGGCAGCGGGCTCCTGCCGACCCTGGGCATCCACCACCGCAACAAGTACAACGCCTACTGCCTGGCGGATGACGTGATGGAGCCCTACCGCCCCTTGGTGGACGAGCTGGTGCGGAAACTGGTGGTGCAGGACCGGATCATGGCCAAGGACCTCACCACGGAGATCAAGGGCCGCCTGCTCCAGGTGCCCGTGTTGGACGTGGTGATCGACGGCAAGCGGAGCCCGCTGCTGGTGGCCGTGCAACGCACCACCGCCAGTCTGGCACAATGTTTTCGTGGGGAGTTGCGCAGAACCTTGTACCCCGATCCACCCTGATCGGCCATGGGCAGGCTCGATGAATACCGGATCATGTGGGTCTTTGTCTTCTTCGACCTCCCCACCGACACCATCAAGCACCGGCGGAATTACGCGCGGTTCCGCAAGCAATTGAAGGAGGACGGCTTCACCATGCTGCAATTCAGCATCTATGTGCGGCACTGCAACAGCCACGAGAACGCCGAGGTCCACATCAAGAGGGTCCAAAGCATCCTGCCCCCCGTGGGTGAGGTGGTCGTCTTCACCCTCACCGACAAGCAATTCGGCATGATCCAGTTCTTCGAAGGCAAAAAGAAGGCCCTGGCCCCGGACACCCCGCAACAGTTGGAAATGTTCTGACCAGCCCTTGGATGAGACCGAGGCCTATGCCTATGCAGGTGGGTCTGAAATGCGAAAGGCCCCCCGTGTTCCGGAGGGCCTTCGCCGCTGTGGCATTTTTTCCATCGTTCCCGTAGCCCCGAAACCGCGTGGCTGTAGCGGTTCAGAAGGACGCTGGTATCACAGCTCGTCAAAGATCTTGACCTGAAAGCCTTTCACAACTGGTACAAGCAGGCCTCCAGGCCACAGGCCGGTATCACAGCTCGTCAAAGATCTTGACCTGAAAGCCTTTCACAACCTTTTCGCCCCTTTCTCAAAGATCTTGACCTGAAAGCCTTTCACAACCTTGTCGAAGTAAGCCCGGCGGGTGCGCGGGGTATCACAGCTCGTCAAAGATCTTGACCTGAAAGCCTTTCACAACAGGGCGTTGGTGGACAGCTCGTTCTCCCTGGGTATCACAGCTCGTCAAAGATCTTGACCTGAAAGCCTTTCACAACCTGCCCTTTGGTGGAGTGACAATCAGCAAGGTATCACAGCTCGTCAAAGATCTTGACCTGAAAGCCTTTCACAACTGGCACGATGCCGCCCTCGCGCTTCTTGGCGGTATCACAGCTCGTCAAAGATCTTGACCTGAAAGCCTTTCACAACCGCGAAGGCCCAGCACCTCTACCCGGTGGAGGTATCACAGCTCGTCAAAGATCTTGACCTGAAAGCCTTTCACAACAAGCCCGCGACCATCGCCCCGTATGACTTGGTATCACAGCTCGTCAAAGATCTTGACCTGAAAGCCTTTCACAACTGCATCAAATATAGGGTGCATTACGCCCGGGTATCACAGCTCGTCAAAGATCTTGACCTGAAAGCCTTTCACAACATCGAAATCACCACTGCGGGTGATGACCGGGGTATCACAGCTCGTCAAAGATCTTGACCTGAAAGCCTTTCACAACACGGTAAGCGCCGTGGCCCCGCATGGCGTTGGTATCACAGCTCGTCAAAGATCTTGACCTGAAAGCCTTTCACAACCTCTACTGCGTAGATGATCTCCAGGATGTCGGTATCACAGCTCGTCAAAGATCTTGACCTGAAAGCCTTTCACAACGTGGAGCGCCCGGCGCCGTGACGATACCTGGGTATCACAGCTCGTCAAAGATCTTGACCTGAAAGCCTTTCACAACACCGACGTCACGATGGCACATCGCTCTCCGGGTATCACAGCTCGTCAAAGATCTTGACCTGAAAGCCTTTCACAACCCAGCTATTGATCAGCTCCACATGCGAGGAGGTATCACAGCTCGTCAAAGATCTTGACCTGAAAGCCTTTCACAACCATAGTTGACGAAACAGCATGAATGTGTACGGTATCACAGCTCGTCAAAGATCTTGACCTGAAAGCCTTTCACAACCTCCGATGGCGACTGGATCTTCTACGATGAGGTATCACAGCTCGTCAAAGATCTTGACCTGAAAGCCTTTCACAACCTCTGCGCTCTGCGAGCGCCGCCCATCCTTGGTATCACAGCTCGTCAAAGATCTTGACCTGAAAGCCTTTCACAACCTGCGCGATGCCGACAACTACACCGCGCGGGGTATCACAGCTCGTCAAAGATCTTGACCTGAAAGCCTTTCACAACCAGCGTGGGCAGCGTGTCTGAGCCGTGGCAGGTATCACAGCTCGTCAAAGATCTTGACCTGAAAGCCTTTCACAACAGCGTCACCACCATCCTTGAAGCCTACCCGGTATCACAGCTCGTCAAAGATCTTGACCTGAAAGCCTTTCACAACATCCACCGGCGGGTTGGCGACGGCGGGGCGGGTATCACAGCTCGTCAAAGATCTTGACCTGAAAGCCTTTCACAACTGCTCCACGCCCATCAGCACCGGTGGGATGGGTATCACAGCTCGTCAAAGATCTTGACCTGAAAGCCTTTCACAACCGAGATCAAGCTGGCCATCCTGTGGCTCAAGGTATCACAGCTCGTCAAAGATCTTGACCTGAAAGCCTTTCACAACTACAACACCGCTACCAATGCAGTGCTCAAAGGTATCACAGCTCGTCAAAGATCTTGACCTGAAAGCCTTTCACAACGCCGGACTTGGCGAACACCCCGCCGCGCTCGGTATCACAGCTCGTCAAAGATCTTGACCTGAAAGCCTTTCACAACTGCGGTCACCAAGGTGTTCCATGCTGCGAAGGTATCACAGCTCGTCAAAGATCTTGACCTGAAAGCCTTTCACAACCCGCCATGGGCTGGAAGAAGATCACGAAACGGTATCACAGCTCGTCAAAGATCTTGACCTGAAAGCCTTTCACAACTCCGTCCGGCCAGGATACACTCAAGCTATAGGTATCACAGCTCGTCAAAGATCTTGACCTGAAAGCCTTTCACAACCATCATCGTGGGAGGTGCTACGGTTCAGGCGGTATCACAGCTCGTCAAAGATCTTGACCTGAAAGCCTTTCACAACCTGCGGTTGGTGATGTCCTCCGCCCACAAGGGTATCACAGCTCGTCAAAGATCTTGACCTGAAAGCCTTTCACAACCTGGTTTACGGCTGCCTCATCCGGCCGGCGGGTATCACAGCTCGTCAAAGATCTTGACCTGAAAGCCTTTCACAACTTGGAACCGCCCGTGAACACATCCAGTGGCGGTATCACAGCTCGTCAAAGATCTTGACCTGAAAGCCTTTCACAACGGGCCTGAACGGAGGTTGTTGAGTCGTACCGGTATCACAGCTCGTCAAAGATCTTGACCTGAAAGCCTTTCACAACCGTGCTCAGGTCCTTGATGCGCTCGATCGTGGTATCACAGCTCGTCAAAGATCTTGACCTGAAAGCCTTTCACAACGGAAGGCCTCGGGATCGGACTCCAGGGCCCGGTATCACAGCTCGTCAAAGATCTTGACCTGAAAGCCTTTCACAACGAACACGCAAGAGCAGGAGGAACTGAAGACGGTATCACAGCTCGTCAAAGATCTTGACCTGAAAGCCTTTCACAACACAGGTGTAGCGGGGCCCCTTCGCGGCCTTGGTATCACAGCTCGTCAAAGATCTTGACCTGAAAGCCTTTCACAACCACTTCCTCCTGGAAGATGCCGGCCTTGTAGGTATCACAGCTCGTCAAAGATCTTGACCTGAAAGCCTTTCACAACTCGCCATTGTAGTTTGCTTTTTCCGTTTCGGGTATCACAGCTCGTCAAAGATCTTGACCTGAAAGCCTTTCACAACTGCGGGCACAGGACCGCATCAGCCGCATCGGGTATCACAGCTCGTCAAAGATCTTGACCTGAAAGCCTTTCACAACGCAGGGACTGGCGAAGTCCCGCGCCGGGGTGGTATCACAGCTCGTCAAAGATCTTGACCTGAAAGCCTTTCACAACCACCATCGGCGAGCGTGGTCCACGCAGTTGGGTATCACAGCTCGTCAAAGATCTTGACCTGAAAGCCTTTCACAACGTGCCCTCTGCATGTCGCCGAGCGCATGGGGTATCACAGCTCGTCAAAGATCTTGACCTGAAAGCCTTTCACAACCCGCACCGCGCTGCTGTTGCAGGTTGCCTTGGTATCACAGCTCGTCAAAGATCTTGACCTGAAAGCCTTTCACAACGCCTCCGCCGGCGGTCCTGTGATGGGCGTCGGTATCACAGCTCGTCAAAGATCTTGACCTGAAAGCCTTTCACAACTGAACTGGAGTGGGCACGGAAACAAGAGGCGGTATCACAGCTCGTCAAAGATCTTGACCTGAAAGCCTTTCACAACAACACCAGGTAGACGCCTGCGCCGGACACGGGTATCACAGCTCGTCAAAGATCTTGACCTGAAAGCCTTTCACAACTGTGCTTTATAACTTAGACGAAGAACAGCAGGTATCACAGCTCGTCAAAGATCTTGACCTGAAAGCCTTTCACAACGGCGATGTAGAAGTGGGTGTAGCGGTCGAGGGTATCACAGCTCGTCAAAGATCAACCTGGGCGCGCAGGGCGCCGAGGTCGGTGGCGGTATCACAGCTCGTCAAAGATCTTGACCTGAAAGCCTTTCACAACCAGCTCCAACTGGCGGCCGGGGTCGTATTCGGTATCACAGCTCGTCAAAGATCTTGACCTGAAAGCCTTTCACAACCATCTGCAGTGCCTGGAGGCGTTCGCGGGTGGTATCACAGCTCGTCAAAGATCTTGACCTGAAAGCCTTTCACAACCACGCCCACCGTGGGCGGATATTACCTCGTGGTATCACAGCTCGTCAAAGATCTTGACCTGAAAGCCTTTCACAACTGGAGCGGCGTACTGCCCAACACCTGATCCGGTATCACAGCTCGTCAAAGATCTTGACCTGAAAGCCTTTCACAACGAACCCTGCGCCCAGTGCGGGCCTTTGGTGGGTATCACAGCTCGTCAAAGATCTTGACCTGAAAGCCTTTCACAACCGGTCGACATCTGGGAGCTCATCTGCGCGAGGTATCACAGCTCGTCAAAGATCTTGACCTGAAAGCCTTTCACAACAGGGGTACCGTAGGCGTGGATCAGCCAAGAGGTATCACAGCTCGTCAAAGATCTTGACCTGAAAGCCTTTCACAACCGCAGCGTTCAGCAGGGCGCAACTTTCCTTGGTATCACAGCTCGTCAAAGATCTTGACCTGAAAGCCTTTCACAACAAGATGACACTCCGAACGATGTACCTGCAGGTATCACAGCTCGTCAAAGATCTTGACCTGAAAGCCTTTCACAACCTACCTTTTCGCTTTGCCATGGGTCGCAAAGGTATCACAGCTCGTCAAAGATCTTGACCTGAAAGCCTTTCACAACCAACTCCAGCACCGTGGCTGCCGAACCCCGGGTATCACAGCTCGTCAAAGATCTTGACCTGAAAGCCTTTCACAACGGCGATGTAGAAGTGGGTGTAGCGGTCGAGGGTATCACAGCTCGTCAAAGATCGTCAAAGATCTTGACCTGAAAGCCTTTCACAACATGGTATCGGGTATGTTCAGGCTTGAGGCCGGTATCACAGCTCGTCAAAGATCTTGACCTGAAAGCCTTTCACAACCGCTTGCGGCCGATGGCCTTCTGCCCTCCGGGTATCACAGCTCGTCAAAGATCTTGACCTGAAAGCCTTTCACAACGAACACCGGCATCCGGCCGACCCCTGCCGTGGTATCACAGCTCGTCAAAGATCTTGACCTGAAAGCCTTTCACAACCCGATGCGTTGTGTGATGCGGTGGACGAGGGGTATCACAGCTCGTCAAAGATCTTGACCTGAAAGCCTTTCACAACATGTGCCGGGGTTACTTGGCACAGAACGGCGGTATCACAGCTCGTCAAAGATCTTGACCTGAAAGCCTTTCACAACATCGACGAGCGGGTCATCAGCCGCGCCGCCCGGTATCACAGCTCGTCAAAGATCTTGACCTGAAAGCCTTTCACAACCATGATGATGCGGGCGCGGAAGGAGGCACCGGTATCACAGCTCGTCAAAGATCTTGACCTGAAAGCCTTTCACAACGATGCGGGCACCGCCTCCGATGCTGGCGCGGGTATCACAGCTCGTCAAAGATCTTGACCTGAAAGCCTTTCACAACTTATCGCGAACGGTTCCGGCGAACATTTACGGTATCACAGCTCGTCAAAGATCTTGACCTGAAAGCCTTTCACAACTGGTCCATACTGAGAGAGCAAAGCGGATCGGGTATCACAGCTCGTCAAAGATCTTGACCTGAAAGCCTTTCACAACGACGTTGGCGCCATATCCGACGCTGGCGCCGGTATCACAGCTCGTCAAAGATCTTGACCTGAAAGCCTTTCACAACTGCGTAGGTGAAGCCGGGAAGGTGGACGGCGGTATCACAGCTCGTCAAAGATCTTGACCTGAAAGCCTTTCACAACGGCCTATCGCATCGCCCGCGCCTTCACCGGGGTATCACAGCTCGTCAAAGATCTTGACCTGAAAGCCTTTCACAACTTCGGAACCTCGAAGCCGAGGGCCACATAGGGTATCACAGCTCGTCAAAGATCTTGACCTGAAAGCCTTTCACAACACCTCCCGATCGTGCCATCGGGGGAACGCTGGTATCACAGCTCGTCAAAGATCTTGACCTGAAAGCCTTTCACAACCGCAAAGCGTCTCTTGGTGGCGGACGCGGAGGTATCACAGCTCGTCAAAGATCTTGACCTGAAAGCCTTTCACAACCGGATCACCCGTGCCCGCACCCGCCTGTCGGGTATCACAGCTCGTCAAAGATCTTGACCTGAAAGCCTTTCACAACATCCCCAACCAGCCCCTCGCGTTCAACACGGGTATCACAGCTCGTCAAAGATCTTGACCTGAAAGCCTTTCACAACCCACATCGAGCGCTTCATGCGCCACATCTTGGTATCACAGCTCGTCAAAGATCTTGACCTGAAAGCCTTTCACAACCAGGGATGCGCTCTCCACATGCTTGAACCAGGTATCACAGCTCGTCAAAGATCTTGACCTGAAAGCCTTTCACAACCCTGGTGGACCAGGAGGGCGCCCGCGCCGTGGTATCACAGCTCGTCAAAGATCTTGACCTGAAAGCCTTTCACAACTGCGCCCGCTGGATCGGCGAACGCATCAACGGTATCACAGCTCGTCAAAGATCTTGACCTGAAAGCCTTTCACAACCAGAAGACCACCGGCGACGGCGGCGCGGAGGGTATCACAGCTCGTCAAAGATCTTGACCTGAAAGCCTTTCACAACGGGGGCGCGGGCGGCAGGTGATGCTGCGTAGGTATCACAGCTCGTCAAAGATCTTGACCTGAAAGCCTTTCACAACCGCCGGGTCTCCGCGCACGGTGGAGATGTAGGTATCACAGCTCGTCAAAGATCTTGACCTGAAAGCCTTTCACAACAGGCATCAACGGGACTGAGGCGTGGGAGCGGGTATCACAGCTCGTCAAAGATCTTGACCTGAAAGCCTTTCACAACCGTTGCTCTCCCAGTATGGACCGAAAAATTGGTATCACAGCTCGTCAAAGATCTTGACCTGAAAGCCTTTCACAACCACGTCGCTCGCGTCCTCGGTGTCGTCGACGGTATCACAGCTCGTCAAAGATCTTGACCTGAAAGCCTTTCACAACGTTGAGGACAGCAGCACGCCAGGTGTTGAAGGTATCACAGCTCGTCAAAGATCTTGACCTGAAAGCCTTTCACAACGGCAGGCAGCACCCCCACCACGGCCGCCACGGTATCACAGCTCGTCAAAGATCTTGACCTGAAAGCCTTTCACAACCTACCCGGGATCTACCCCCAGACGAGAAGGGTATCACAGCTCGTCAAAGATCTTGACCTGAAAGCCTTTCACAACCACCCTGTGGCAGCGCTTCCTGCGGGATGCGGTATCACAGCTCGTCAAAGATCTTGACCTGAAAGCCTTTCACAACAAGCTACTGACGCATGCCAGCATCCTCCCAGGTATCACAGCTCGTCAAAGATCTTGACCTGAAAGCCTTTCACAACTCCAAGTCGCAAGCCCAGGACAGCGAGTACGGTATCACAGCTCGTCAAAGATCTTGACCTGAAAGCCTTTCACAACTCCCTTACGCTGTTGTCGGTAAGGACAAAAGGTATCACAGCTCGTCAAAGATCTTGACCTGAAAGCCTTTCACATCGGTGGTGCGCAGGTCGAGCCAGGTCCCTGTCCCGTGCCGGCGACCGGCATCGGTCGAAGGGGAAGGTGGCCCCGGCCGCTTTGTTCGTCGATGGCCGTGGGCGGCGGTATTCGGCGTGCTTCCGGCTTGCGCCTCTGACCTACAGGAGGTGCTGCAGCTTGGCCGCGGAGGCGTGCAGGGTGCCCTCCTGGCGCATCCGTTCCAGCGCTGCTGGGGTCTGCCCGGGGCTGCGGTCCTGGCGTTCGGTATGCGGGAATGAAGGTGCGTACGTACCGGGAGGGCGGCGCGGCAGGGGAGAAGGGCGGCCTGGGGGCGTTCGTGCGCGGCGCCCCCCTTCCTTCGCCAATGCCGACCTTTGGGGCGCGATGAACTTCATCGACCACATCCGCATCGAGTGCCGCAGCGGCAAGGGGGGCGCCGGCTCGCGCCATCTGCGGCGCGAGAAATACATGCCCAAGGGCGGCCCCGACGGCGGCGACGGGGGCCGGGGCGGCCACGTGATCCTGCGCGGCAACGCCCAGCAGTGGACCCTTTTGCACCTGCGCTACACCAAGCACGTGATCGCCGGCGACGGCGAGAGCGGCGGCGCCAACCAGTGCAGCGGCAAGGCCGGCCGCGACGTGGTGATCGAGGTGCCCCTGGGCACGGTGGTGCGCCACAGCGATACCGGGGAGGTGATGGCCGAGGTGCTGAAGGACGGCGAGGAGGTGGTGCTGCTGGCCGGCGGCCGCGGCGGCCTGGGCAACCAGCACTTCAAGAGCAGCACCAACCAGACCCCGCGCTATGCGCAGCCCGGCGAACCGGGCATCAGCCAGTGGGTGGCCATGGAGCTGAAGGTGCTGGCCGACGTGGGGCTGGTGGGCTTCCCCAACGCGGGCAAGAGCACCCTGCTGGCCGCCATCACCGCCGCCAAGCCCAAGATCGCCGACTACGCCTTCACCACCCTCACGCCCAACCTGGGCATCGTGCCCTACCGCGACCACAAGAGCTTCGTGATGGCCGACATCCCCGGCATCATCGAAGGGGCCCACGAAGGCCGCGGCCTCGGCCTGCGCTTCCTGCGCCACATCGAGCGCAACAGCGTGCTGCTGTTCATGATCCCCGCCGACAGCCGGAACATCCGCCACGACTACGCCGTGCTGCTCAACGAACTGGAACAGTACAGCCCCGAACTGCTGGACAAGGACCGCCTGCTGGCCATCACCAAGTGCGACATGCTGGACGCCGGGATGATGGAGCAGCTCCGGGGCGAGCTGCCCGAAGGGGTGGACAGCGTGCTGATCAGCAGCGTGGCCGGCATCGGCCTGGAGGAGCTGAAGGACAAGCTGTGGAAGCTGCTGCACCGCCCGGTGACGCAGCGCACGGAATTCCCCGAGTGGAGCGTGTGACGATGCTGGAACGCCTGGACGAACTGGACCGTGCGGCCTTCCTGGCGATCAACGGCGCGCACGCCCCCTGGGCCGACGGCGTGATGGCGCTGGCCTCGGCCATGCCCACCTGGTTCCCGGTGTACGCCCTGCTGCTGGTGGTGCTGCTGCGCCGCTACGGCCGTGCCGCGTTCGCCTGGTGCCTGCCCGTGATCGCACTGATGGTGCTGTGCAGCGACAGCGGCAGCGTGGTGCTGATCAAGAACACCGTGCAGCGGCTGCGCCCCTGCCATGAGCCGGCGCTGCAGGGGCTCGTTCACCTGTGGAACGGCCATTGCGGAGGGCGCTACGGCTTCGTGTCGTCGCACGCCAGCAACCACTTCGCCATCGCCGTGTTCATGGCGCGCGCGTTGCAGGGAAGGCCCGCATGGGCCGCCGGTGCCCTGCTGGGCTGGGCCAGCTTCGTGGGCTACAGCCGCATCCACCTCGGCGTTCACTACCCCGGCGACGTGCTGGCCGGTGCCGTGTACGGCGGGGCCGTGGGCGCGCTCTGCTTCACCCTCTTTCGGGGCGTGCTCCGGTGGCGCGGTGTGCGGCCCGTGCACACGCCCTGAGCCTGCGCCATGCACCAACGGACCTTCGAAGGATGAACGTGTGGGCAGCGATATTCCTGGGTGGCGGAATCGGCAGTTTGATGCGCTATGGTCTCTCCAGGGCGCTGTTGGCCTTGGACCTGCGCGGGGCATTCCCCTGGGCCACCTTCCTGGCGAACTTGCTGGCCACCGGCATCCTGGCCTGGGCCTTGCTGCGCATGCAGCCGCATTTCCAGCACCGTCCAGCGTGGGCGGCATTCATCGCCGTAGGGGTCTGCGGTGGCTTCAGCACCTTCAGTACCTTCAGCTACGAGAATTTCCTACTGTTCCGCGAAGGCCTTCCCGGCCTGGCGTTGATCAATATCCTCCTCAACACCTTCGCATGTCTGGCCGTCTTCTATTGGGTCGCCCGCTACACTTGAGGGCGCTTCCGCTCCTCTGTGCATCAGTCCTTCCGGCGCTGTTATCTGCCCAGCCCACCTGGCAGCAGCCGCCCCGGCTGGTGGTGGGCATCGTGGTGGACCAGATGCGCGCGGACTACATCCTGCGGTTCTGGGACAACTTCGGGGAGGGCGGCTTCAAGCGGCTGGTGGGGCAGGGGGCCTTTCTGCGCGATGCCCACTACCCGTACGCCCAGACCAACACCGGGCCCGGCCATGCCAGCATCTTCACGGGCACCACGCCGTGCGACCACGGCATTGTGGCCAACGACATGTTCTTCCGCTCGCGGAACGCCCTGGTGAACTGCGTGCAGGACGACGCCGTGACCGGCGTGGGCGGCGGCGGCCCCCGCAGCAGGCGTTCGCCCGTGAACCTGTACGCCAGCACACTGGCCGACGAGCTGGAGCGCCGCACCGAGGGCCGGTCCCACACCGTTGGCGTGGCCATGAAGGACCGCGGCGCCATCCTGCCCATCGGCCGCATGGGCGATGCGGCCTACTGGTTCTTCGGCCAGGCCGATGGGGCCTTCGGCAGCAGCACCTGGTACATGGACAGCCTGCCGGCGTGGATGCGCGCCTTCAACGCCCGGGGGCTGGCGCACGAACAGCTGCGCGGGACCTGGAAGCCGCTGCTGCCCCTGGACCGCTACCACAGCGCGCTGCCCGACGACAACCCGTACGAACGGCCGCTGCCGGGGACCGAACGGCCCACCCTGCCGGTGGACCTGGCCAGGGCCTTCGCCGACAGCCAGGACGACATGGAACTGCTGCTGCAGATCCCCGCAAGCCTGACCCTGACCACCGAACTGGCCCTGGCCGCCATCGACGGCGAAGGCCTGGGGCGCGATGAGGTGCCCGACCTGCTGTCCGTGAGCTACAGCGCCACCGACGAGCTCGGCCACGAGATGGGCGTCCGCGCGCTGGAGGTGGAGGACATGTACCTGCGGCTGGACCGCGAGCTGGAACGGCTGCTGCAGGAACTGGACCGCCGGGTCGGGGCCGGTGCTTACACCCTCTTCCTCACCGCCGACCACGGCGCCGGGGACGTGCCCGCCCTGCTGGCCGACCAACGGGCGAGCGCCGGCCTGGTGGACGTGGCGGCCCTGGTGGACAGCGTGCAAGCGCAGCTGACCGCACGCTACGGGGCGGGCAACTGGGTGCGCAGGCGGGTCAAGGAACAGATCTTCCTGAACGACTCGCTGATCCAGGCCCGGGGGCTTGAGCCGGTGAAGGTGCAGCGCACCGCCGCCGATGCCGTGCGCCCGATCGCCGGCGTGGCCGAGGCGCATGCCACGGCCGACCTGTTGCGCGGTTCGTTGCCCTCCGAACGGGCCGCCATGGTGCTGCGCGGCCTGATGCCCGAACGCAGCGGCGACCTGTGCATCGTGCTGCGCCCGGGCCACCTGCTGGGAAGGACCGGAGCCTCCCAACGGGGCACCGACCACGGCATGCCCTGGACCTACGACACGCACGTGCCGGTGCTCTTCTTCGGCAAGGGCATCCGGCCCGGCGAGGTGCTGCGGCGCACCTCCATCACCGACATCGCCCCCACGATGGCCCTGCTGCTGGGCACCGCCCTGCCCGACGCGTGCAGCGGTCGCCCCCTGCCCGAGGTGCTGGCCCCCTGAGCTGTCCACAACCGTCGGAGGATATCCACAGCCGCTCCGTCCACGACGGCCTGTCGTTCGTCGAATACTTTCGGTGCCGTGAGCGAGGTGCTGACCGCCATCGAAGTGGCCCCCTACGAGCTCTGGCGGGAGGAAGGGGTGCTTCGCGTCCGCCTCAAGGCCCGCACCGGCATCGACCTGCACGCCATGCGCGACCTGCTGCGCCTGGCCCAGGCGATGGACCCCGGCGGACACATGCCCCTGGTGGTGGAACTGCGTGAGCAGGTGCGGGTGCTGCCCGAGGCGCGCACCCTGCTGGTGCGCTGCAGCCGCAAGCGCGGCCGTCCCGTCGCCTTCCTGGCCGCCGAACGCAGCGACCGCCTTCAGGCCGAGTTCTTCCTGCGCTTCAACCGGCCCTCCTTCCCCTTCCGCGTGTGCACCGACCTGGAGGACGCCGCCGACTGGGTGCTGCGCTGGGCGCCCCTGCCGGTGCCGCCATCGGCCTGACCTGTTGATCGCGCTGTGGGCATCTTGCCTGCGGAAGCCGCTGCGGCAGCCTCCGGGGCAGGCTATGTTCACCCCTTCGGAGCCATGCGTGCCCTCACCCTTCTCCCGCTGATGACCACGGCGGCGCTGAGCGCCCAGGACCTGGTGCTGCGCGTGCATGCCGATGCGTCCCTGGTGGAGGTGCGCGGCCTGTCCTCCGACAGCCTGGCCCCCGCGCCCGTCTTCCACGCCACCTGGCGCTTCGCCGCCGACGGTGCCGACCCGGTGTTCGACTTCGCGACCACCGACCGCGAAGCCCCCGGGAAGCTCGGGCTCGACCGCCTGTTGGAGGCCGCCATCGGCGCCTACCTCGACCGGCACGTTCACTTCACCCGCACCGGGGTGGGCGCCGATCTGCCGACGGCCGCCATCGCCGACGCGGTGGAGGGCATGGCCCGCAGCGCCGCCACCGGCTTCCAGGCCGGCGACCTCTTCCCCGGCCTGGGCAGCCCCACGCGCGATCAGCTGGGCCGCCTGCTGCAGCTGGACTGGAGCCAGGCCACGCTGCCCATCGACGCCAGCGGCGACGGCGACCGCTATCTGGCGATCTACCGCTTCGTGCGCATGCAACGCGATGAGCTGGAACGGCAGCTGCGCGCCGACCTGCTGGACCTCTCGACCGTGCCCGTGCTCGGAGACGATGAGGCCGACCCGCGCACCACCGTGCAGGTGCCCTCGATATGCGGCACCGTCTTCGATCAGGAGAACTTCCTGTGCGCGCTGGACCTGACGATGGCCGGCGCCGGGGTGGCCACCCCCGAGCCGGCGTTGCAACTGGCCGCCCCCGCGGCGCCCAGGCAGGAGGAGGCGCCGACCGCCGAAGTGGAGCAGCCGCGCATCCGCAAGCGGGACCGCTGGCTCAAGGCCGAGCTGGACGCCATCAACGAACGCATCGACCGCATGGACCAGCGCCGCGAGCTCTGGTCCCTGCGCGACCGCATGGAGGACATCGAAGGGCGCATGGACGACATGCAGGGTCAGGTGGACGAGCTGCGCACGGCGAAGGAACCCGCGTCGGCCACCGAGAACCCGCTCGCCAACCTCAGCGCCCTCACCGGCCAGGAGCTCACCGTGCGCTTCCCGCGCAACGGCGCCGCCCTGGGGCCCGAGCAGCGCATCATGCTCAACGAGGTGTTCGAGCAGCTGGCGCGTGCGCCCAAGGACCGTGTGCTGATCACCGGGTACACCGACCGCAGCGGCGACCCGGCCCTCAACCTGGCGCTCAGCGAGCAGCGGGCACGCGCCGTGCGCGATTACCTGCTGGCCCGCGGGATCGCGGCCGAGCGGTTGCTGGTGAACTACTACGGCGACAGCCGCAGCCTCGGCCGCGATCCGCAGGAAAGGCGCGTGGAGATCGAGTGGCTCACCGAGTGAGCCCGGGACCGGGAGCGGGCCGGGGGCTCATTCCTCCGCAGGCGGCACAAGCTTGAAGACCAGGTCGGCGATGGTTCCGTCGTTCGAGCGGATGGAGAAATGGCCGTCCAGCTTCTCGGCCAGGGTCTCCACCACGTCCAGCCCGAGGCGCCCCACGCCTTCCACCACCTGCGGAAGGCCGCGTCCGTTGTCGTGCACGCGCATGCGCACCCTCCCGTCCGGCAGCGGCTCCACGCGCACGTCGATGTGGCCGCCGGTCACCAGCGGAAAGGCGTGCTCGTAGCAGTTGCTCATCAGTTCGCACAGCACGATGCCCAGGTCGATCGCCTGGTCGGGTCCGCAGCGCAGGCCGGAGGCATGCACCTCGTGGCTCACCATCCGGTTGTTCCGATCATGCAGTCTGGCCATCTCTCCGGCAAGGTCCCCGAAGAACCGGTCGAGGGCGATGCCGCGCAGGTCCGGCAGGGCGTAAAGCTTGTTGTGCACCAGGGCCATGATGTCGATGCGCTGCTTGCCCCGGATGAACTCGTCCCGGGCAGGCCCCTCGGCGAGCCGCTGGGCCTGCATGTTCAGCAGGCTGCTCACCACCTGCAGGTTGTTCTTCACCCGGTGGTGCACCTCGCGGTCCAGCACGTTGCGTTCGCCGATCACCTTGGCCAGTTTCCGCTCCTGGGTGCGCGACCGCTTGGCCTGCACGCGCAGGTTGCGATGGTCGCTGCGGGTGCGCAGGAAGGTGAGGACGAGCAGGCCCAGCAGAACGACCAGCAGGGAGAACAGGATGCGCAGGAAGCGGCGTTCGGCGCCCAGCCAGGGTTCCAGCTGGCTCATGTCCACCACGGCCCCGAGCTGCAGGGTGATGCCGTTCAGGGTGAAGGGCAGCAGCTGCAGCAGGTGCCCCGAAGGGCCCGCATCCACCTTGAGGATGCGCCGGTCCTGATGCTGTTTCCAACGCGCGACCCCCTCCCGGCAGGCCCTGCCCATGGCCGTGCTGTCCGGTGGCAGGGCCAGCAGGGGGCGCCCATCGGGCCAGAGCACCAGCGGCTGACTTGGGCGCCCCTGGCCGTGGCTGCGCGCGCCGTTCATCAACGCGTCGGCATCCACGCGGAAGCCAGCCACATGGAAGGGTCGGCCCTTCGCCGACCCACGGATGAGCACGCTCACCAGCACCTCGTTGTTCGCGATGCTATCCCCTTCAGGCCGTTGGGTCGTGGTCCACACCGGCTCGGACTGCGGCTCGCCCAAGGCGCGGCTGAACCAGCTCTCCATCCGGGGGTCGTACAGGACACTGTCGATGCGCGTGCGCTGGGGGATGTCCTCGGGTCCCACGTTCCAGGTCACCGGGAAACCGTGCCCGGGGCCCTCCAGCTGCTGGCGCACGCGCAGGCCCTCCGCACCGCGCAACAGGGCCACTTCCGCGCCGCGTTCGTTGGCCAGGTAGATGGCCGTGAGCGCAGGTTCGGTGGTCATCAGGGCCCGCCAGCGGTCCACCAGCTCGTAGGGCCGCATCGTGTCGTGGGCGGACACGATGGCCCCTTCCTTCCGCAGGTCCATCGTAAGGCGGTTGAACTCCCCCTGCACCCTGGACCGCAGGTTGCGGACCGTACGCTCCATGCCGAGGCGGGCAAGCTCCTCGGTGCGGTCGCTGAAGCGAAGCAACGACCAGCCCGTGTAGCCCAGCGCCAGCAGGAGCACCAGCGCGACCGGCAGAAAGGGCCAGGTGTGGGAGCGGACCGGGGCGGACATCGGGTGCAAGTGTACGCGAAGGCGCCCGGCGCGGCGTCAGGCCTGCAGGGCCGAAAGACGGTCCACCACCTGCGCCACGGCCGCGTCGTCCACGTCGAGGTGCGTCACCACGCGCACCATGCCCGGGCCGAACTGCACAGCGGCGATGTTCAACGCGCGCAGGCGGGAGAGGAGGTCGGTCACCTCCAGGTCTTGCACCGTGAAGACCACGATGTTCGTCTCCACGGGCATCACGGAGGCCACGAACGGACATCGCTGCAACGCCGCCCCGATCACCCGGGCCCGCGCATGGTCCTCCCGCAGGCGGTCCACGTGATGGTCCAGCGCGTACAGCCCGGCCGCGGCGAGGATCCCCGCCTGCCGCATGCCGCCACCCAGGCGCTTGCGCACGCGCCGGGCCTGATGGATGAAGTCGCGCGGACCGACCAGCACGGAGCCGACCGGTGCGCCCAGGCCCTTGCTCAGGCAGATCGAGACGCTGTCGAACAGGCGGCCCCACTCGGCTGGCGCACGGCCATCGACCGCCATGGCGTTGAAGATCCGCGCACCGTCCAGGTGAAGGGCGAGGCCGTGCTTTCTGCACACGGCGCCGATGCGTTCCACCTCGGCCAGTTCCCATACGCTGCCGCCACCGCGGTTGCTGGTGTTCTCCACGTTCACCACGCGCGTGCGGGCCAGGTGCGGGTTGCCCGCATCGTTGATGGCCTCTTCCACGCGTTCTGCTGTGAAGCGGCCGCGGTCCGCCGCGATGAGTCGGACGCTCACCCCGCTGTTCGCCATCAGGCCGCCCCCTTCGTAGCGGTAGATGTGCGCACCTTCGTCGCAGAGCACCTCGTCGCCCGGCCGCGTATGCACGTTGATCGCGATCTGGTTCGTCTGGGTTCCGCTGGTGCAGAACAGGCCGGCCTCATGGCCGAAGTGGGCCGCCATGCGCTGTTCCAGGGCGATCACGGTCGGATCTTCACCGAACACGTCATCACCCACCTCGGCACGCAGCATGGCCTCGCGCATGGCGGGCGTGGGCCGCGTCACCGTGTCGCTGCGCAGATCGATCATGACGGGCCCGACCATGCGCCCAAGATATCGCCCTTTGGCCCCGCGGGTGTAACGCCATCCGACGCGAACGATGGAGGGGCCCAGGCGGTCACCGCATCGGTCCTCCAGGTGCCACCCAGCGTTGCCGCAGCATCGCGCCATCCCGGGTTTCGGCTTCGATGAGGTATGCGCCGTGCGCGATGCCAACGATGGGGACCTTTCCGCCAGGCCCATTGCGCTGTATCCGGTGCGCGTTCCGATCTCGACGACGATCTTTGGGCGGACCAGCTGGCTGGGCATTGACAACGTTCGGCCGACGAGGTTCCCGCCGCCGGGCACATGGACATCGACGCCAACGGCGTGATCAGCGGGTTTGATCGAGACGGGACGACCCGGCGATGTTCGCGTTCAATGCGTGGAACTTGAGCATCGGGGTGGCATGCGGAGCGCGAACCTGGTTCCGACATACCTTTCCGGAACCCTGTCCTCCATGACCATGATGGCATCTCCGACCAAGTACCTGTTCGTCGCGACCTGGTTGCTGGCAGGTTGTGCTTCGACGCCTACCTTGGATGAACTGAGGCATTACGCGGCCACGGAGTCCTACCCGTACGACACTTACCTGGACACGGTGAGTGTGAAACGTGCACTCGTGATCGTGGCCCACGACGATGATGACTGCGCCATGTCAGGCACGCTGCATGGGTTGACGCGCAAAGGCTGGGAGATCGAGCAATGGAACTTCCAGACCACGCCATTGGCCGAAGGCGCAACGGAACATCCATCCACGCTGATCTGCAAGGGCTGTAGTACGATCCTCCCGGAAGGGACCTTCCGCGGTGGCGATCCGGGCGATACGCTGCCATCCTACCTGCCCATTCCCAAAGAGCGGTTCGCTGCCGTGTTCAATACGGGAATGGTGCGGGATGCGCTCGTGCCACGCATCAACGCCTTCGCTCCCTCGGTCATCTTCACCCTCGACAATGAGATCGGCGCCTACGGGAACCCCGATCATGTGTTCATCAGCCAGCTCGTGCTGGACCTCTTCAACTCCGGCGCGATCCATGTCCAGCGGATCTACCAGCCTGTATACACGGACCACATGGAGCGCACGATCATCGGTGAGCGGCTCTCCGCCATCCTTAAGGAGTACGACTTCCCTGACACATACGCTATTGCCAGGCAGGTATATGGGGTGGATGGCATGCCCGCGCCGGATGTGCAGGTGGACATCCGTCCGGATTCACTGGGCAAAATGGCGTACCTGATGGCCTACAGCGAGAAGGCGAGGAGCAGTCTCCGGAAATTCATTCCCTATTTCGAGGAGGTCCCGGCCGGAACGTATTTCTCCGTGTTCGATCGCGAGTTCTTCCGCGTCATCGCACCGGACACCGCTGGAAATTAGTGTGGTGTCCCCTAAGTTCATTAACCATCTCCGCCCCTCTTTCGCCTTCCTGCCGCGTTGGAATATTTCGCCGTAGCGCCTACTACGGCATACGTATGCCGCCTCGCAGGAAGAAAATATTGTGGCACATCTTTGGCATCCCAACATCCGAATGGCGACACTAACGCGCCTAACGCTCCATCATCCTTCACTTGCACGGGTGATGGGGCGATATTGCGCGCGGGCGGCAAGCGGATATCCCATCAGCTTGATAACCGGCTCGTATCGGCGTGTTCCCCACATCGCATCCCTTGTGGAAGTCTCACCGCCGGGCCAGACGTTGCCATTCGTCGGAACGACACAGGAAGGCCCTGTGGCCGACCGCATCGCGGAAGATCTTTTGGGAACCTCACAAGGGCGGCGGGGATGACCACGGACATGAGGTTGCGTGGCGGTGTGAGCGATGCGCGGGGGACCGCGATGACGATCCGGATCAACCACCGCATGGGGAAGCAGGCTTCCCCACCGCTGATCTTCGCGCAATAGGTCTCCATGGCGGGGTCGATGAAGTTCATGGGAGTGTGGTGCGCCTGAAGGGCGAGTGTCCGCGAAGGAGCCGGGTTTCCGGAGACCGTGCTCCCGTCGGAGATCACACATCATGGGATCGGTCCAGGGCGGGACGAGATCGAGCGGGATCGCGTCAATGAACCACGGAGAACCGCCGGGTTGCTGTTCTGCGTGCGCCAAGCACGTGCAATAAATAGCTGCCGGTGGGCAGTGTGCTCGTGTCGAGTTCGGTTGGTCCCGGCTCCAAGCGGCCTCTCCTGAGCGGTCGAGCGTCCAGCGACCGGACCTGCCATTCGGACCAGTCGAGCTCTGCAAGGGTGATGCGGAGCACGGCATCGGCCGGTACGGGCACCAGGCTGACCACCTGGTCGGCCTCCTGGTGGATCGACGTGGGGTATTCCAGCTTCCACCAATCATTGTAGCGTTGCACGTTGTCGCTACCTGTACCATAGTATATCGTGCCCATCCCGGGTGTATCGGTGCCCGATGCGCATACGGACCCACGGCGAGGGCCTCCAGCGAACTCGGGAAGCGGATGCCAGGTGCTTTCATCCCACCTCCAGGCATCCGCATGCACGTCGGAAGGCCCCGGGCCGTCAGCCCCGCCGACGATCGTCTGCGCATTGCCCCAACTGCCATCAGCGGCGAACCGTGGTGCAGGCAGCGGCGCTTCCGGGTACCATTCACCGGTCTCGAACCAGATCGGGTACGACCACGCATCGGTGAGAGCGGAGAACGTGCTGTCCGCACCGCCAGCGATCACCATGCCACCGGCTCCGAGGAAACAGGAGGCGCGGTGCCGGGAAGGTCCGGGTACCGGGGCCATCATCGCCCAGGCGTCCGATGGGGCATCGTACTTCCACGCTTCCTTGGTCGGCACCCCGCTCGCCAGCATGCCCGAGGCCACGATCGCGTTCCAATAAAAGCCCGTAACGGCGACGCAGGCATATCGGGCCTCCGCCGGGAGCGATGCCTTCTGCTCCCATGAATCGCTCACCGGATGGTATGCCCACAATTCGTTCAGGGCCCCGTTCCCGTCCGTGCCGCCGAAGACGTATCCCGTGTCGGCGATGGTGAAGCCGGTGCAGTACTGCCTGGCCGAAGCGGGAAGGGGCGCAACGGAAGACCATTGCTGCGTCACCCGGTCGAAGCTCCACCAATCGTTGGTCAATTGGAAACCCGCATCCATACCCGTGCCCACATAGATCCTGTCGCCGATGGTGAAGGACGCGGCATCGTCGCGCGCGTTTCCCGGGAAGTCGGGAAGCTGCTCCCAGGATTGAGCGAAACAGGAGATCTCGATCAATAGGAACCCGCAGGTCAAGGGGCGCATGGTCCGAAACTACGAAGAGCGTATGTTGGGCAGGAGTGGATGAGATCCCGGCTGTCGTTCACCCGTATCGCGTCATCCACCCACCGCAGTTGAGGTCTCATTCAGGGCATTATCCACCGCTGCCGCAGCAGCGCTCCATCCGGGGCTTCGGCTTCGATGAGGTATGCGCCGTGCGCGATGCCAGCGATGGGGACCATTCCGCCAGGCCCATTGCTGCGCATCACCCCGCCCGCAAGGTTCAGCAAGCGCACGCGGACAGGGCTTTGTCCGTCGCGCAGTTCCACGTGCAAGGTGCTGCCATCGCCGGTTAGGACCAGGCTGTTCGTGCCCTGCAACGATGACCCTGTGCCGGACGGTCCGTTGCGCACCAGCTCCCAGAGGATGAGCCTTCCGTTGCCGGCATCGCTGGCATAGGTGAGCGTGTCGGTGAACGTGCCGTTGGTGATCATGTGCGTGGCGCCGGAGAGCAGCACGGAATCCATCGCAAAACCGGTCATGGTCAATTCCAGGCGTCTGGCCGTGCCGGTGGGCCACGGCAGGTCGTTCACCGCCAGGGACACGGTGCCGTTGCCCGGCGCTGGGTCGGGTGCGGGTAGTGCGATGAGCAGGGTGTCACCGGTGATGCTTTGGGCGGCCAGGGCCAGGTGCGGCGCGTTCGCCGTGCAGGCAAGCCGCTGGGGCGTGTCGTTCAACCGGTTCAGGGCCATGTAGGCGAAGGCGGCCGGCTTGGCGGCGAAGGTGGGCTTGGAGTAGAACATGCCCAGGCAACAGGTGGGGCCGATGGTGTCGTTGTCGGTCATGCTGGCCGCATGGGCGAAGAGATAGTCCCTATCCTGCATCTCGATCAACGCGCGCGTGCGCTCAAGGCCGTAGTCCAGGCTGTTCCAACCGGCCGATCCGAAGCCAGGGTTCAGCACGCCCCACTCGGCGTTCACCAGCGGTGTGCCGGGAACGTACGTGTCGCGCCATCCTTCGGCGATGGTGGTGCGCGCACTGTCGTACCCGCCCATGGGCTCGGAGGAGTAAGGGTGAACGCTGAGGAAGTCGAGCCGCGTGTTGTTCTGCTGCACCAGCGAGAGGAACTGGATCGCGAACAGGTTGAGGAAGCTCTGCATGGCGAAGCTGCAGCAGCCGATCTCCACGTTCGATGAGAGCGCGGGGTCGGCGTTCACCTCGGCGGTGAGCGCGGCCAGCATGGCGTGCAGCTGCGGTGCGTCGCCATCCCAGAAGGGCGTGAGGCCGGGGAACTGGTCGGGTTCGTTCCAGACCTCGAACCAGCGCACGCCGCGCGTATCGTGCAGGTGCTTCACCAGATGGTAGAACACGCGCCCGTACACCGCAGGGTCGGCGGGTGGGGCGGTGCGGATGGCGTTGTCCCAAGAGAACAGGTGGCACGGCGGTGTCCAGTACACGCAGGGGAAGTAGGCCGGCGTGTCCACGGCGCTCAGGCGGAAGGGCATGGCGGCCATCTCCAGGTAGGGCTCCGCGCCCATGGACAGCACCACGTCCACCAGCTGATCCACGTAACTGAAGTCGTAGTTGGCCGGATCGTCGGCGCCGGCCATGGTGTTCGGGCCGCGGTAGAATTCCGTGGGCAGGTTGCGCAGCACGGTGGTGTCGGTGGAGTAGTCGTCGGCCGTTCCTGGATCGTCGTACCGGCCCGTGCTGATGCGGACCGAACGCGGCCGCAACCGCACCATTTCCGCCGGGAACCCGGGATCGTCGATGAAGGGCGCCTTCGGACCGTCCACGCTCGGGTTGCCGCCCGCACCGCTGAGCAGGTGCAGCTCGTAGTGGTCGCCCCACAAGGGGTTGATGGTGCCGGTGACGGTGGAGGCATCCACGTTCACGATGATGTTCACCTGCGCGGAAAGCAGCGCGGGGACGAGCAGGGTCGGGCAGAGGAGGCGTCGCATGGCACGAAGCTATGGCCTGCCGTATGATCCCAAGAGCGTTCGGCCCCCCCGCTGACCGGGCCTTTCGGCCGGTGTGGCCGTTCCATGCAAGTGCGCGGCGGATGAAACCCACCGGCGTGATGTTCGCTTTGTGGCGACCCGGGAAGATGGACCGGCCGGCCATCACACCGTCCGATCATGGGTCCTTGGGCATCGGCATGGACTCACCAGCCCGTTTTCCACGTGTTCTTTACTTCCACTACCCACCCGACCTGACCGCGGTGGTCGGTAAGGTGTTCCGCCGCATGGGCGATAAGGGTCAGATGGTTGGAGAAATGGGAGAAGATCGTGGCAGGGTGGACGCTTCGATGGATCCGGCTGAAGGTCGTTGAGGACACCGGCACGCTACCGCGCAACCAGTTCCACCCGCCTGTTCAACTGCCTTCCCGTCGCGGTCTTGTTGCTGCTGACAGGTGCCAGGGGTCCCACGCCGTGCGGGTCAAGTCGGGTCGCTGCGATACCGTGCTCCGCCGTGAGCAGCCGCACCACTTCGGCAGCCCGACGCGTGCTCAGGCCCAGATCGTATTCCAATGTGCCGGTCATGTCGGTATGACCCACCACGAAGACCTGCAGGTCCGGCATCATGGTCAATAGTTCCGCGATCTCGGCGACGACCGGTAGTGAGGAGGTCTGCACCGTGGCCTTGTCCGTATCGAAGAGGATGTCGTTGATGGCCACCTTCCCGGACTGCTCGATCTGCTGCCTCATCCACTCGGCGTTCACCTTCACCTTGTCCGTGGCCACGCCGGTCTCTTCGATGATGTCCACCAGCATCACCTTTTCTTCACTGGTGTATTGGGAGCCGCTCACCACGATATGCACCGGGGTGCCCTTGTTGTCCAGCGAACCGGCCAGGTAGAAGCTGCCACCACTGCTTGCCGAGCCTTGCAGCAGGCGTATGCCCACGCTTGATGGGAAGTTGTTGCGGTCGTAGTGGACCCCCAGCATCGTACGGCTGCCCACCTCCGGTGCTGTGGACTTGTCCTGCTGACCTTCGGCGAGGATGGTGGCGCCTGCGCTCTTCAGCGCGCTCTGGTAGTTGAGGTAGAGGTCGCGGATGGAGAAGTCGCCCTTGATGCTGTAATAGAGCCGCGTGCGCTTGCCTTTCACCTCCTTCCACGCGTCGATCTCCTTGTAGCCGGTCACCGGGCCCTTGGCGATGGCATGGTCCACGTGGTTCTGCTCCTCGCACCAGGCCAGCTCCGCGCCGGGGTAGCGCGTGATGAGCGGGTGGTCCTTGCAGCCGCTGGCATCCTGCGCACAAGTGGCGGATGTGCACAGCAAGGTGGCCAGCGTGATCAGCAGCGTACGCATGCGATGAAGGATCGGTTCATGGGTTCCCGTTCACTCGATAACGAGGCGACCCGTGCGCATGGTGAGGCCGCTGGCATCGCGTGAACGCACCACGTAATGGCCCGGAACGAGCCCCGCTGTGCTGAAGGTGCTTCGCACCACGGGAGAGTCGAGGACCTTGCGCCCCAGGGCATCCATGACCTCTACGCGTGCGTTCACGAGTTCCGGCATCCCGGTGATCGTCACGCTGCTGCCGGTAGGGGCCGGTGAAGGATACAAACTCATCGCAGCACCGTTCAGATCCCCAATGCCTTGTGGACCGACCTGGATCGGGCTCTTATCGTACCACACCTGGTCGCTGCTGCCGAACCCATCGAGATCGATATCCATCAACAGGAGCCAGAAGCGGAATTCTTCCGAGATCCATGCCCATTGCACACTGGTGGTCACCGTGGTGAGCCCGAAGATCGTGTTGTTCTGCACGCGGTCCATGCGGTAACGGACGGTGTTGGCGTACGTGCCCGTGGGCAGGATGAGCGTGCCATAGCCATCCGCAACGAAGTCCACGGTGCCATCCACGGTGCCCTGGAACCCACCGGCGCTGAAGGTCCCGCTGTACGCGTCCTGGAAGCCATCACCATGGGAGTATGGCAGTTCGATCACCGTTTCGCGGTCAATGTTCATCAGGTAGTTCGCCGTGTCCTCGGGCGGCGGGCCGATCAGGGTGGTGCTTCCTTCACTCTCCAATACCGAAGTGTTCGCTACGTAATAGGTGTGCGTGCCCTCCCAGGTGATGCCGCAGAGGTTCGAGTTCGGGAAGTCGGCCACGAACGGGGTGGTGGCCGGGTCAACGAACACGATCTGGTCCTCTGAGAATTCGGTCAGCCCGCTGAAGTCCCAGGTCTGCATGGCACCCGCGCTCGCATTCAGCGCCACCGAATCGATGGGATCCGAGCAGCGGCCGATGGTGACCGCATCGCCGATCACGGGTATGTTGATGAAGTTGATGGTGGGCTGTGCCAGCAGTGCCGCAGGTGCAGCGAAGAGGGCAAGGGAGAAGGGTAGTGGTCTTTTCATGGCCATGGGTCGTGTTGGCACAAACGTACCGGGACACGGAATGCGCATCCATTACCCATATGGGTGGATCAGATCAACCGGTCGCGCAGTGCTTTCCGCACAGCCTCTGCGCGCGTATGTACATGCAGCTTCTCATAGATGCTCTTGATGTGCGCCTTCACGGTATTACTGCTGATGAATAGCGCCTCGGCGATGCTGCGGTAGTTCTCCCCATCACAGAGCTTGGCCAATACTTCGGTCTCGCGGTCCGAGAGTGGCGTGTGGTCATGCCTCGGCTGGAAGGAACGCACCACCGAACGCGCGATGGCAGGTGTCATGGCCGACCCGCCCTCATGCACTTCGATGATCGCTTCGAGGATGGACTCCGGTGCCGAATGCTTCAGCAGATAACCTGCGGCGCCAGCGCTCAGGGCACGGAACACGGTCTCCTCGTCCTCGCGCACGGTGAGCATCAGGAAGTCGGTGCCCGGCAACTTTTCCTTGAGCATCCGCACACCTTCGATCCCATCCATGCCCGGTAGATTGATATCCATCAGTACCAGGTCCGGCGGTGCTTCAGGCAAGCCTTGGAGAGCCTCCTCGCATGAAGCGAAGCAGCCGGTGCAGCAGAACCCTTCCCTGGCATCCAGGGTGAGCCGAAGGGCCTCACGGATGTCGCGGTCGTCCTCCACCACTGCTACGGTGATCACCCGGGGTATGGCGAACCGGGTGCTCATGGTCGGTCCAATTCGAGGGGAGCGGATCGATCCTCGGTCAATGGCATCTTCAACGTGATCCTGGTGCCCTTCCCTTCTGCGCTCTGGATGTCGAGCCGGGCGCCCGATCCCGTTGCCCGCTGTTGCATGTTCCGCAAGCCATGGTGGTCGGCGGAGCGTGGAGCATGGATGTCGAAGCCGACGCCATCATCCTGCAAGGTCAGCTCCAGCCATTCTTCGCTCACCACGGCTTGCAGCGTGCAACGATGCGCCCCGGCGTACTTGGCGCAGTTGTTCATCGCCTCCTTCAGGATCAGGGTGATGGAACGGCGCGCCTCCATCCCCAGACGCAGGTGACCATTCCCGCTCGGCGGTCCGATCACCTTGAACGCGGTGGTGGTGGCGTCGAAGAGGGCCTGTCCAAAAGTGGCCAGGCGCTCCAGGGTATCAGCCAGCGTATCCCGTTCGGGGTCCATGGTCCAGATCAGATCGCGGATACCTGCCGATAGTTCACGACTGGCCTTCTCGATCTTGTGCAGGTGCTCGGTCATCTGTGGGTCGTTGGTGGCGCGTTGCCTGACCAGGCCGGTGTACAGGTTGATCCGTGTGATGCGCGCGCCGGCCTCATCGTGGAAATCCGCAGCGCTCCTCCGGCGGAAATGTTCGCGGTCCTTGTTCCGTGCCTGTTCGATCCACGCACTTGTTTCCGCCTCCCGACGCACCTGTCGCACGCGATACCGGAAGAAGGCATAGAGCACGCCACCGATCAGCATGGCGTAGGCGAGATAAGCGTACCAGCGCATCCACGGCGGTGCCGATACATGGATGTGCATCGTTGCACCAACCTCGTTCCATACGCCGTCGTTGTTCGCTGCGTGCACATGCAGCGCATAGTCGCCCGGTGCAAGGTTGGTGAATGTGACCTCGTTCCGTGCACCCAGTTCCGTCCATCGCTCATCGAAGCCTTGCAACTGGAACCGGTACCTGTTCTTTTCCGGAGCGATGTAGTTGAGCGCTGCGAAAGAGAAGGTCACCACGCGGTGGTGCCATGCCAGATCGATCTTCTCGAGTTCATGCGCCGCACGCTCCAGCGCGGATCCCGCAGTGGGGGCGACATCACGCAGGGGCACGGGTTCGTTGAACAGCGCGACGCCCGTGAACCGCACCGGCGGAGGCCTTTGGTTGGTGTAGAGTGCCTCCGGCTTGAACCAGCAGAGGCCCTTGGCTCCACCAAAGTAGAGGGTGCCATCGCGCGTCCGGAGAAAGGCGTTCTGGTTGAACTCATCACCGGGCAGCCCGTCCCCACGATCCAGGATGCGAAGCACCTTGTTCGACCTGGGATCCCATTCGACAAGTCCTGCATTGGTGGCGAACCAGAGGTGCCCGCGCCCATCGGGCTGGATGCCATAGATCACTTCGTTCGGCAATCCATCGGCCCTGTTGAAGCGCTGAAAGAGTCCTTCGCCTGCATGCCCTTCCAGAATGGACTTGCGCAGTGTATCGCTCAAGGGGGATCGGGTCCGGCACACGCCATTCACCGTGCCGGCCCACAGATGGCCCTGCGGGTCCTGATAGGTGCAGAGCACCAGATCGGCATTGATGCTGCCCATGTCCTCCGGGATGTGGCGCAGACCACCGAACCTGCCATCAGGAGCCCGTATCAGGACCCCGCCACCGGCGGTTCCCATCCACAGGTGGCCGTGGTCATCCTCCAGCAGGCTAAGGAGGTATGGATGCGCGGGTCCATCGCTGTTGCCTGTCGGCCCGGTGCAAGAGACCGTCCCGTCACCGTCCGCGCGGCACAGACCCGCACCGCCGGTCGCCAGCCAGATGCTGCCATGGCGTGCGGGCAGGATGTGGTGCACGATGTTGGCGCGGCGCTGGTCGTCCAGGTCGCGTACTGCATAGCGTTTGAAGCGGATGACACCATTGGTCTCCACAGCCTCTTGTACACCTCCGCCCAGTGTTCCCACGAGCACGCGCCCCGTGGCATCCATGGCCAGGGAGAGCACATACGCCGCGCTCAACGAGCCCGGGTCGTGCGGGTCATGCCGAACGTGCTGGATGCTTCCCCGGTCGGGGTCCCTCACCGTGATGCCTCCAGGTGATCCGATCCAGATCCGCCCACGTTCGTCCTCCATCAGGGCGGTCACGCTCTCGTGTATCAGGCTTTGGGGTTCATCGGCAACATGGACCAGGGCATGCACGGGTGGATCGAGCCGGTCGATGCGGTCCAGACCATTGCGCGTACCCACCCAGATCTCGCCTCCAGATCCCGCATACAGCGAAAGGACATGGTCGTCCGCGATACTCCCTGGATCATCTGCGTGGTGCCTCAGCACCCTTGTATGACCTGTGCGGCCGCTGGAATGAATGAGTCCGTGCGTGCTTCCGATGAACAGATGATCCCCCTTCACGAGGAGGCATTGGAACCCGATGCCCGCGTCGGCGTCGGTGATCGCATCGGCCTCGATGAGCAACTCTTCCTTTCCCGTGCGCGGATCGATCCGAAGGAGCTTGCGGTTCTCCAGGACATGAATGCCCTGCGCGCCACGGGAAAGTGCGGTCACTCCCTGACCATTCCCGGCACCGTTGCCGGATCTCACCACTTCAATATGTCCCGTGGACATGGTGAAGAGCAGCAGACCCGCTGTCCCGTGGACGAGCAGATGATCCGCGTCATCCACGGCGATCGCACCGATGAGATCGCCTTCTGTCACACCGTCCTTCAGATAGCGTGTTACTGCACCGGTCGCGGCATCCATGCGGTCCAGCCCCTTGCTCGTGCGTACCCAGATCACCCCTTCGGGATGCTCTATCAAGCCAAGCACCCGATCGCCGCTCAGGCTTGCAGCGTCCTTGGGTGAGTGCCTGAAGTGCGTGAAGAGGCCGGTGCCGGGATCGAACCGGTCCAAACCACCACCGAACGTTCCGATCCATAAGGCTCCGTCGGCGGCCTCCATCATCGACCACACGTAGTTGTTGCCGGGGCTGTTGGCCGTCCCATCGTTCCGGTATGTCGTGAATGCATGCCCATCGTACCGGCACAGCCCGTCCTGCGTGCCGAACCACAGGAAGCCATGGCGGTCCTCCAGGATCGCGTTCACCGAGTTCTGCGGAAGACCATGCGTATTGTCGAGGTGATGGAACCGGAGCTGGTCCGGCTGTGCAGTACCTCTCGCATGGATGGCGACGAACGCGGCCATGACGGACAAACGGATGATATGATCCGATCGGAGGGGCATCACAGATGCAGTACGAACCTACTCGGAACGGCCGGATGGCGATCCACCCAAATGGGTCATGTGCGCATGCATGCGGGATCACGACCTTCGCTTCCCAGATCCATATTGACGATGCGGAACAAAGCCGTTCTCCAGTTCACTGTCGTGATGCTGTTCGCCGCATGTGGCCGTTCAGCGCCCGACCAGAAAGGGTCCAATGCCCCCATGGATGCACCTACGGTGGAAGCGGCCACCCCATGCGACCCTGTCGTGGGCGAGTTCCGCGACCTGATGGCCGACTACGCCGACGGGCTGCAGGCGATGGTGGAGGCGCGCAAGCTGGACGAGGTACGACAAGCCGAGTGGTCGGAACGCGCTGCGGAACTGAGCAAGCGTATCGAAGCGCGCGGTGAGCGTGAACTGGGCCTCAAGTGCTGGCAGGAGTTCAACACGATCAGCCAGGAGTATGCCCCACGCATCGCCGACCTGGGGATGAAGCTCGCCATGATCCAGATGGAGGGCAAGGGCATTGATCCCGCCATGCTGGAGCAGATGAAGAAAGCGGCCGGCCAATGATGTCCCGAGCTTGAGATGGAAGCAGCGGGCTCCCCCTCGAAGCCCTGGCCGGTCATTGGCGTGGTGCTCAGTACGGCGGTGATCGGTTTCTTCCTCGGCGGGCTCGTGGGTCGCTACGTGGTTTCGCCATCTGATGGCCTTGCCGGGGCAGCTACCGTTGCGCTTGCAGGGATGGTGACGAGCGTGCTGCTGGCCGTGATCGCGGGCGTGCTGTTCGCGAGGCGCCCGCGCCGCGATGCGGTGCGGGCGTTGCTCGTCATGGGGCCTGTGGCCGTGCTGTTGGTCGCATGGACCGTCCATCGCATCATCTCCGCGACGAGCGCGCCGATCGAGCAATGGCAGGAGGAGCAACAGCGCTTGCGGCGGATGAAACCCACCGGCGTGATGTTCGCTTCGTGGCGACCCGGGGAAATGGATCGACCGGCCATCACCCCGTCCGATCATGGGTCCATGGGCATCGGCATGGTATCACCAGCCCTTTTTCCACGTGTTCTTTACTTCCACTACCCACCCGACCTGACCACGGAATTGGACATTCCCGCAGTGATGGACAGCATCGTGTTCGTGCAGGGGCCATACCATGTGGAGATCGCATCCGCACCGCCCTGGCTGGTGCCGGCACACCTGGAGCTCGACTATGACCTCCTGCTCTTCAAGGCGGTCACGGCGTCGCAGCACTGGGTGGAAGTGGAGGTGAATGCGCTGGATGGTCGAACGGCCTGGATGCACCGTCAGGATATGCAATTGCAGTTCTGGCCCGAGTTCATCCTCAACGTGGTGGCCGTGGAAACATTGGATCCATCGGTGAACCCCATCCGATCAAAACCCTTGGACCGTGCCGCTGTTCTTGCGGAAGGTGCGAACGCCTTGCTCAAGCCGATCGCCATCCAGGGGGACTGGCTCATGGTCGGAGCATCAGAATTGATCGAGCAAGAGGTACCCACCGGCTGGATCAAATGGCGGGAAGGAGGGAAGCTCCTGGTGGCCTACAGCCTGCTCTGCTGAGCGATCGGATCTCAGGACCGGTATAACGGAGCGAAGGTGTCCTGCCTCGCACAGGATCCGCCACGGCCTTGCAGGCCTCAGTAGCAGTACTTCCCCTCCGCGATCAGCTTCTTCGCGATCGCCTTCCGCAGCTCGGCCGTGTTCAACGGGGTGTTCTTGCTCCAGCGCTTCGCACCCATCAGCATTGCCTGGCGCTCGTCGCCATCGGCGAAGTTGTTCACCGCCTCCTTGGCCCACTTGTGGATCCGGTCCGCCGCGTCATGGATGTAGAGCTGGCACATGGCCACCTGTTCCGCAACTTTCTCACTACCCTCACCATTCGCTCCATTCACTCCACGCATCTCCGCCAGCTTCAAGGTCCGCAACAGCACGCTCTCCGCCAGGTAGGTGTCGATCACCATGTCGGCGATGTGCATCAGCGTCTCCTGGTGCTTGGCCAGTTCCATGCCCAGCTTCTGCGCGGCGCCACCGGCAACCATCAGCACGGCCTTCTTGAAGTGGGCCACCATGCGCTTCTCGTCGCCGAGAAGGCTGTCGTCCGGCTCCGGCATCTCGGGGATGCCCATCAACTCTTGTGAAACGGCCATCGCCGGACCCATCAGGTCGAGCTGGCCTTTCATCGCACGCTTCAACAGCATGTCCACCGTGAGCATGCGGTTGATCTCGTTCGTGCCCTCGAATATCCGGTTGATCCGGCTGTCGCGGTAGGCGCGCTCCACGGGGCTCTCGGCGCTGTATCCCATGCCGCCGTAGATCTGCACGCCCTCGTCGCACACGTAGTCCAGGCATTCACTGCCGGCCACCTTCAGCACAGCGGCCTCGGCCGCGTACTGCTCCACGCCCTTCAACAGCGCCTTCGCGTGGTCGGCACCACCGGCCTTCAGCTCGTCGATCGCGCGCTCCATGTCGCTGCTGCAGCGGTAGGTGGCGCTCTCCACCACGTAGCAATACGTCGCCTGGTCGGCCAGCTTCTGGCGGATCGCACCGAACGCGCTGATCGGCTTGCCGAACTGGATGCGCTCGTTGGCGTACTTCACGCTCATGTCCACCACGCCCTTCGCACCACCCAGCGCCGCACCGGCCAGCTTGATGCGACCGATGTTCAGGATGTTCACGGCGATCTTGAAGCCGTTACCGCGCTCGCTCAGCAGGTTCTCCACCGGCACCTTGCAGTCGTTGAAGAACACCTGCCGCGTGCTGCTGCCCTTGATCCCCATCTTCTTTTCCTCGGGGTTCAGCGTGATGCCGCCGAAGCCTTTCTCCACGATGAACGCGCTCAGGTTCTCATCATCGTCGATCTTGGCGAACACCGTGAACACATCGGCGAAGCCGCCGTTGGTGATCCACATCTTCTGCCCGTTGATCACGTAGTGCTTGCCGTCGGGTGTCAGCACCGCCTTGGTCTTGCCGCTGTTCGCATCGCTGCCCGCGCCCGGCTCGGTCAGGCAGTAGCTGGCCTTCCATTCACCGGTGGCCAGCTTCGGTATGTACTTGCGGCGCTGTTCCTCGTTGCCGTAGTACAGGATCGGCAGGGTGCCGATGCCCGTGTGCGCCGCGATCGCCACGCTGAAGCTGTGCCCGGCGCCCGTCACCTCCGTCACCAGCATGCCCGTTACGAAGTCCTTGCCGAAGCCGCCCAGGTCTTCCGGCACCGAGATGCCCAACAGCCCCAGCTCACCGGCCTTGTCCAGCAGGCTCGGCATCAGCCCTTCCTCCATCGCATCGATCCGGTCCAGCTGCGTCCACACGTGCTGCTCCAGGAACTCGCGTGCGCTCTGCGCGATCATGCGCTGCTCCTCGTTGAACTCCTCGGGAATGAAGATGTCCTGCGGCTCGCTCGCGCGGATCAGGAATTCGCCGCCCTGCAGGGCCTTTTTCGTTGCGATGCTCATGGCTCGTGTGGCTACGGTGCGCGGTGGAAGGTGAAACGTTCGATCCGGGATAAAGTTATGCACGCATAACAAAATCGCAAATGAGGGCGGGGAGAAAGGGGAGGGTTGGGAGAGAAGTGAGAGAAGGGTGAGAAGGGCGAGAAGGGAGAAGGCAGTGAGAGCGATGAGAGAGGAGAACCCACCTTGATCCTTGTGACTTGTGCCTTGCGCCTTGTGTCTTGCTTTGGGCGTGTCCCTCTCCAGCGCGCGGGCCTGCGCACCGGCCGGGTCATCCGCTGTGGCTGCCTCGTCCCGCCCCGCGTCCACGGCGCTCCGGGGTCCGCTCGTACCTCGCGGCCTCCCTGCCTACCGCAGGCAGGCTCGCTGCACGTGTCCGCAAGGGCAGTCCATCGGCAGGCCGCCGCTCCTGCCCCTTATTCTATGACATCTGCAAGAGGTTGGTGTTGTATGGTTCGCCTTTGCGAAGGACAGCAAAGACGCGGTGGATGAGCTTAGCACGGACGGCGTTG
>JACTMO010000086.1 GCA_014584605.1 Bacteroidota bacterium
ACAAGGGACCTGAAAACGGTTGAAAACTCGCCATCCCTTTTGTCCATTACCGCACATACGCTCCCAAAACACCATCCCTTTTGTCCATTATACCAAAAAGCACAACGGGCCGGTCGGGATCGGCGCCCAGGTTGAACACGCGCGTTGCCATGGGATGGGGTGCGGACATGGGATCGTCCGGCGCCCCCTCTACGCCCCGTTCCGCACGCGGGTTTCATACCGCTGAAAAATTTTGTTGAAAAATTGTTCATAACTCATTCTTGATTAGCTTTGGCGCTGCGGGGGAACTTGGACAACTCCACCGCCACTCTTCAGGAAAGACCATGGACGCGGAACTACGCGCGCAGCTGCGCGAGGTCGGCCCCGATACGGCCGATCATACTCCCCTGATCCTCAGGATGTCGCAACCCGGCGACCGGGCTGTGCTGGGCCTGTTGCTGAAGGGCGGGAAGGTGCGCGAGGTACAGGACCGGCTATTGGAACAATTGAAGGAGCTGGTGCGGGTGGAAGCCCCGTCCCGGCAGTTCAGCGCCGCCGAGCTGGAACAGGAAGCCCGGGAAAGGCTGAAGGGCGGCAGCCCCGAGGACCACGGGGTCTGGGTCCACTACCCGTGGAGCGGTCGGCTGGTCCATCTGCTGGACGAAGCCGAGTTCGTGCGGGTGCGCACCGATCGCAACCGCAACAAGATCACCTGCGAGGAACAGGAGCTTCTGGCCACCAAACGCGTGGGCGTGATCGGCCTGAGCGTGGGCCGCAGCGTGGCCATGGCGCTGGCCCTGGAGCGTTCTTTCGGGGAGATCCGCCTGGCGGACCACGACCAGCTGGACCTCAGCAACCTGAACCGGATCAAGGCGGGCGTTCACGAGCTGGGGCTCAACAAGTGCGTCGCCACGGCCCGCGAGATCGCCGAGATCGACCCCTTCCTGAAGGTGGTCTGCTTCCCGGCGGGGATCGGCCGGGAGAACATCGAAGCCTTCCTGACCGATGGCGGCAAGCTGGATGTCCTGGTGGAGGAATGCGACAGCGTGGACATCAAGATCCTCGCGCGCCAGCACGCCCGAGCGCACCGGATCCCCGTGGTGATGGACACCAGCGACCGGGGCATGCTCGATGTGGAGCGTTTCGACCTGGAACCGGACCGTCCGTTGCTGCACGGCCTGATCGAGCACCTGGACTTGGCGGCGGCGGCCACCGCGCGGACCAACGAGGAGAAGCTGCCGTTCCTGGCCCCCATGGCCGGCATGGACGCCCTCAGCCCGCGCATGAAGGCGAGCCTGGTCGAAGTGGGCCAGAGCATCCTGACCTGGCCTCAGCTGGCCAGCGGTGTGCAGTTGGGCGGCGCCTTGGTGGGCGACATCCATCGCCGGATCGTCCTTGGGGAGATGACGGCTTCCGGGAGGTGGTACGTCGACCTGGAGGAACTGGTGACCGGCACGACGGTCTCGGCATCGGAACGGCAGGACGGCACAACGAGCGAGCCGGAACCTTCCCCCGGTCCGGAGGAGGAAACATACCGGGCGCGCACGCCGCTGGCGGTCGCTGCAGAGCAGGAGCGCATCCCGGCCGAACTGGCGCTCCAGATGGCGGAGGCGGCCCGGATGGCCCCTTCTGCGGACAACATGCAGCCCTGGCGGATCCTGAACCGGGACAGCCACCTGCTCCTGCACCACGACAGGGCCCGGTCGCACTCCCTGCTGGACAGCGAGCGGATGATCCCGCACATCAGCCTGGGCATGTGCCTGGAGAACATGCTGCTGGCGGCGGCGGCGGCCGGGACCCCGATGGGATCCCTGCTCTTCCCGGACCCGGATGATCCCTCGCTGATCGCGGCCCTTTTCCCGGCCCGGGAGCACGGCCAGGTGGAGCTGGACCGTGCCCTGGCGGCGCAGATCGCCGCACGCCACACGGACCGGACGCACGGCAACGGCAGCCCCTTGCGCTCCTCGGACCTGGACGCCCTGGAAGCGGCGGTAGCGGCCATTCCGGGCGCTGTGGTACATCCCGTCACGGACCGTGCGGAGATCGAGCGGATCGCGGACATCTCCGGCAAGGCGGACCGTTTGAGGATCATGAACGAGCACGGACATGCAGAGTTCTTCAACAAGCAGCTCCGCTGGAGCCATGAGGAAGCGCTTCGCACGGGGGACGGCCTGGACATTGAGACCCTTGAGCTGACGGCCACCGAGCGGGTGGGGCTGCGCATGGCCTCCTCCAGCCTGGCGATGCGGACCATCCGGCGCGTTTCCGGCGGCAAGGCCTTGGAGAAGCTCACCGCCAACGCCGTTCGGAGCGCCTCTGCCGTGGCCCTGCTCACCATGCCGCAGATCGATGCCGGGCAGTGCATCCAAGGCGGCCGGGCGGCGCAACGGTTGTGGCTGAAGGCCACCGAGCTCGGCCTATCCGTGCATCCGCTGTCGGCCGCGATCTTCCTGGCCCGTCCGGCCCGTCGCCCCGAAGACCCATCGCTCACCGGACCGGAACGCGCCGAAGCGCTTGCGCTCCACTCGGCCCTGCTGGACGTGTTCCGCCTGCAGGCCGGCGAGCCCGTGTTCATGGTGCGGCTCTCCCGGACCGCCGGCCCATCCACCCGGTCGGTCCGACGCCCCCTGAACGCCGTGTACCTACCCAACTAACGAACGCTCCCATGACCATGGCCTCCATAGAACTTCATGCCTTCCGGGCGCCGGAGCGCCCCGACCTCTGCGGAGAGTTCCTGCACGAGCACCGGCAGGTGCTGGCGGACTTTGGCATCTCCAAGGTCTCGTCCAACACGAACGAATGGACCACCGATCCGGATTGCATCGTGATCGTGGCCTTGCACCGCGAGCTCGGCATGGTGGGCGGGATCCGCCTCCAGCGTTCGAGGGAGGGCCAGCTGCTGCCGATGGAGCGGTCCCTGCTCGAGAAGGCCCCATCGATCACCGAGGAGATAGCCGCCCTGCGCCCCTACGGGGTGGGCGAAGTATGCGGCCTGTGGAACGCGAACCGCTTCGCCGGCTACGGTGTGCCGGTGCTCCTCAGCCACGCGGTGACGGCTGTGAGCCTGCCGGCCGCCATGAAGCGCATGGTATGCCTGGTCGCCCACTACACCGAACGGCATCCGCGCACGAACGGGTTCGTTCGCATGGGCTCGATCGGCGAGGGCGGCTGTTTCCCGCACTATCCGATCGAGACGCACACGGCGATCGCGATGGTCAACCCCGACACCACGCTCCTGCCCAACGCCAACGAAAAGCACCGTCAGGTCCTGTTCAGCCTGCGGCTTCGTCCGATGCAGGTTCGGGAGGAGGCGCCCGCCGGCAAGGCGATGGAAGTGTACTACAACCTGTGCCTGTCCAACAGCCATGTGAGCATGGACACCTACTCCGAGATCCTCTCGGAGCGGCTGCGGTACTCCGCATAGGTCCGGAAACGGAACAAGTGCTGCCGACCCCGCGTACAAGCGCGGGATGCGCGCGGTCCATGCACTCCTGGCCCTCCCCTGGCTGGCCTTTCCACGGCTTGCGGCCCAGGAGGTCGTCGACTATCGCGGCGAGGAATATACCGGCTGGCTCGGGCGGAAAACCGCGGCCTTCGTGGACAGCACCGCGGGCATGGATGTCCGGGAGGTGTTGTCGCGTGCGGCCTTCGTCCCTTCGGACCGCGACGTTCCCAACCTCGGTGTCTCGGCATCCGCCACGTGGTTCCGGCTCCGCATCGCCAACAACGGCACCGTGGACGACCCGGTCCTGCTCATCCAGTACCCCGAGATCGAGGAGGTGGATGTGTACGCGTTGGTCGGTGACTCGATCCGCACCATCGCCAGCGTCGGGCAGCGCAGGCCGCAGGACCTCCGGAGCCAGAGCTCACCGCTCTATGGCTTCCACATGCCACTTCCGCCGGGCCGCAGCACCGAGCTGCTGATCAGGCTCCGCAGTCTGAAACAACTGCAGGCCCCCATCGCGGTCTGCGACCCGACCTATTTCCAGGGTTATGCCACGCACAGGGTCTTCTGGGTCGGTGCCTTCATCGGCATCATGGTCGTCATGGGCCTGTACAACCTGTTCGTGTTCTTCTCCATCCGGGACAGGAGCTATCTCCTCTACGTGGTGTACATCGCCCTGGTCTGCGCCACACAGCTCAGTTTCCTCGGCACCCTGGGGTTCGCGCTGATCCCGGTGAGCAACTGGCTGGCCGCGAACGCCTCGCTGATGCTCACCTGCGCCACCGCGATCGTCGCCGGTGAGTTCATGGGTCATTTCCTCCGGGTGAGGGACCACGTGGCGGGCTACGCCAGGGTGCGTGCGCTGGCCCTCCTCCTCCTCCTGGCATGCGTCGCCCTGGTCGTCATGGGCTTCCCCCTGGCCGGGTACAACATCGCGCAGATCGGTGTGGGGAGTTACGCCGTCTACCAGTTCTTCATCGCCATCGCCCTGCTGCGCAAGCAGTCGCGCGCGGCCTCGTACTTCCTGCTCGCGTGGAGCATGTTCCTGGTCGGCGTCATCGTCTTCGTCCTCAAGGACAAGGATGTACTGCCGTACAATGCCTTCTCCAACTACACCATGCCCGTGGGCTCGGTGGCCGAGGTGCTCCTCCTCTCGTTCGGTCTTGCCGACCGGATCAACATCCTGAGGCGCGAGAAGGAGCGCAGCCAGGCCGATGCCCTGGTGATGGCCCAGGAGAACGCGCGCATCATCCGGGAGCAGAACGTGATGCTCGAATCGAAGGTGCAGGAGCGCACCCAGGAGCTGCAGGACAGCAACGACCACCTGAAGCGCACCCAGAGCCAGCTGGTGAACGCCGAGAAGATGGCGTCCCTGGGTCAGCTCACCGCCGGCATCGCCCACGAGATCAACAACCCGGTGAACTTCATCGCGAGCAACATCCCGCCGCTGCGCCGCGATCTGGCCGACGTGCTGGAGCTGCTGCAGGGTTATCGGGCGCTCGATCCCGACGCGGCCCACCCGGCCCTGGGCGCGCTGCGTGCGCGCGGGTCCGAGCTGGACATCGATGCGTCCATCGCCGAGCTGGGCGACATTGTGCGCAGCATCGAGGAGGGTGCCGAACGGACCGCCGAGATCGTACGGGGCCTGCGCAACTTCAGCCGGCTCGACGAGGACGACCTGAAGCTGGCCGACCTGAACGAGGGTCTGCGCAGCACGCTCACGGTGCTCACCAACCAGCTGCGCGAAGCGGCCGAACTGCGCCTGGAGCTCGGGGACCTGCCCCCGGTGGAGTGCCACCCCGGCAAGCTCAATCAGGTGTTCATGAACATCCTGAGCAACGCCATCCAGGCGATCGCCTCCCGCAAGGACCTCCGCCGGGGCACCATCACGGTGCGCACGGCCCTGGTCGAGGAAGGGGTGCACATCGCCATCGCCGACGACGGCCCCGGCATGTCCGAGGCCATAAAGACCAAGGTGTTCGAGCCCTTCTTCACCACCAAGGAGGTGGGCGAGGGCACGGGACTGGGCCTTTCGATCGCCTACAGCATCGTGGAGAGGCACGGTGGCCGCATCGACGTGGAGAGCCTGCCCGGCGCCGGCTCCACCTTCCATATCACCCTGCCCCTCCGGCAACAGACCAGGGAGCAGCAACGCGCATGAACAGCATGGCCAAGGAACGGATCAAGGTCCTTTACCTGGACGATGAGGAGGGCAACCTGGTGGCCTTCCGCGCCAACTTCCGCCGCGACCTGGAGGTCTTCACCGCCTCCACCGCCGAACAGGCCCTGGCGATCCTGAAGGAACAGGCCATCCCGGTGGTGATCAGCGACCAGCGCATGCCCCACGTGAGCGGAGTGGACTTCCTGACCCAGGTCCGGCAGCGCCATCCCGACAGCATCCGGATGCTGCTCACCGGTTACGCCGACATCCAGGCGGTGATCGACGCGGTGAACAAGGGCCGGATCCATGCCTACGTCACCAAGCCGTGGGACCCCTCCGACCTGCTGTTGCGCATCCAGCAGGCCCACGAGGTGCACCGCCTGCGGGCGGACCGCGAGCGCTTGCTGCGCCGCTATGAGCAGGTCTTCGTCACCTCTGGCGACCCCATCGTGATCCTGGATGGGACCGGCCGCATCCACGAGGCCAACCCCTGCGCGCAGCAGCTGGTGGGCATGGACCGGGAGGCCTTGCTGAACAAGGACTTCAAGGAGCTTCTGATGGACCCGGGCGCCCTGCGGCAAGCCTTGAGCGGACGTCGGCGCGGGCGCTCCTTCCACAATGTGGACCTCACACTGCACAACGCCAACGGGGGCCTGATCGACGGCCTGCTGACGGTGAGCTATCTGGGCCGAACGGACGACGGGCACCGCAGCTTCCAGGTGATCATCAAGGACATCACCGACCGGCGTGCCGAGGAGCAGCGGCTGGTGAAGCTCAACAACGCCCTGGACCGCCGGGTGGCGGTGCGCACGCGCCAGTTGCTCGAAGCCCTGGAGGACCTGGGTGCCTTTTCCTACACCGTGGCGCACGACCTGCGGAGCCCCTTGAAGAACGTGCTGGCCCTCTGCCAGATGCTGCAGGAGCGCCAGGCGCCGGACGACAGCGAGGGGCGCGAACTGAGCGAACGCATCGAGAAGGGCGCCGGCCGGATGCTCGACCTGGTGAACGACCTGCTGCGCTTCTCCCAGACCAACAACCGCGACCTGCAACGCACGGACATCCAGCTGCGCGAACTGGTGCAGGAGGTGATCGACGAGCTCGCCCCGGCCCGCCATGCCCCCCAGCTGGTGAACGCCGTGCCCCCGGGCAGCGTGCTCCATGCCGACGGGGCGATGCTCAAGGTCGCCCTGGTGAACCTGCTGTCCAACGCGGTGAAGTTCACCCGGCCGGTGGAGGCGCCCCGCATCGAAGTGCTGCTGGAGCACGACGACAAAGGCGGGGTGCTGCGCGTCCGCGACAACGGCGTCGGCTTCGACAGCACCGGCACCAAGGCCGTCTTCGGGGCCTTCAAGCGCATGCACCGCGTCGACCAGTTCGAGGGAAGCGGCATCGGCCTGGCGATCGTCCAGCGCATCGTGAACAAGCACGGCGGCGAGGTCTGGGCCGAGAGCGCCGTGGGGCGCGGCACCACCATCAACCTCCGGCTGGACAGCACCGTCCCCGCCCAAGCAGCCCTGCCCTTCGCCTCCTGAGCACGGCGCGTAACCCTGCCGCGCATCGCTCCGTAGGAAGAACAGCTTCAACGACCGCCACCGGGAACTCCGACCTCCGCAACCCGCCCCGATCATGAAAAAGTCGATCCTCCTCCCCCTGCTCGTGCTGATCACCCTGCCCGCCGCGCATGCCCAAAGGCGCAAGCTCGTGGACCAGCGTGAACAGGCCGAAGGCTGGTATGTGCCCGTTCGCGGCGAAGTGCTCGCCGACGGCAAGCCGGTGCGCGACTATCAGGTGGAGCTCTGGAAAGGCGACGAAAGAGTGGGCCAGGTGGCCGTGGACAAGAAAGGCGGGTTCGAACTGGACCTCGACATCGACCAGAGCTTCCTGGTGCGCGTGACCAAGGAAGGCTTCGAGGACAAGCTGGTGCTGATCGAAACCGCCCTCCCCCCCGACCTGGTGACCTACCCCGACTACATCTGCTACGTGAACCTCATCCCCCGTGGCAAGACCGCCGGCATCGACCCGTTCTACGCCGATTTCCCGAGCGCCATCGTGCGTTGGGACCCCGAGATGGGCGGTTTCTACCACAGCGAACGCTACCTGGAGCACATCCAGACCAAGCTGGCCGGCCATGCGCAGGCCACCTTCTGAAGCAACCCCACAGGGCGTCACCGGGACCCACCGGTCGGCGTGAACGCAGCAGGCGGGCCCCAGGGCCCGCCTTCGCCATGCATATCCAGGCTCAGTGTGGTGTCCCCTAAGTTCATTCACCATCTCCGCCCCTCTTTCAACTTCCTGCCGCGTTGGAACCTTTCGCCGTAGCGTCCGCTACGCCACGCATGTTCCGCCTTGCATGAAGACGATGGAGAGGCCGATCTTCAGTAAACCAACGTAGGGGGCACCACGCTCAGTGCTGGTCGTAGTCGATCAGCACCCGTTCGCTGCGCGGATGGGACTGGCAGGTGAGCACGAAGCCCTGCGCCACCTCCTCGTCCGTGAGCGCATAGTTCATGTCCATCTCCACCTGCCCCTCCACCACCCGGGCCTTGCAGGTGCAGCACACGGCGCCCTTGCAGGCGTACGGCACGTCCAGGCCCGCCTCGATGGCCGCATCCAGCACGGGGTCGCCCTTGGCCGCCAGGCGCAGCACGTGCTCCCGGCCGTCCAGCCGCACCACCACCTCCGCCTCGCCGGTGAACGCCCCACCGCCGGTGCTCTGCACCCCGCGCCCGGTCTCGGTGCTCACCGGGCTGGTGAACAGCTCGATGTGGACCCGGTCCTTGCCCACGCCAAGCTTCGCCAGCGCCTCACTGACGTTCACCATCATGGGCTCGGGGCCGCAGATGAAATACTCCGTATCGGCGTCGTCGCGCACGAAGCGGGCGGCCAGAGCCGAGGCCTTCTCCACCGTGATCAGCCCGTTGAAGAGCATGTCCTCATCCTTTCCGAAGGTGAGGATGTGATGCACCGCCAGACGCTCGCCGTACCGGGCCCGCAGCTCCTCCAGCTTGTTGCGGAAGATGATGCGGTCGGCGTCGGTGTTGCCGTAGAACAGGGTGAGGCGGCTGCCGGGCTCGGCGCGCAGCACCGTCTTGATGATGCTCAGGATGGGCGTGATGCCGCTGCCCCCGGCGAAGCACACGTAGTGCTTCCGGTGCTCGGCGTTCATCCGCGTGTGGAAGTTGCCCATCGGGGTCATCACCTCCAGGGTCATACCCGGCCGCAGGTTCTCCACCAGCTCGGTGCTGACCCGCCCACCCTCGACACGTTTGACGGCGATGCGCAACGCCTCGGGGTCCAGCGGGCTGCTGCAAATGCTGTAGCTGCGGCGCAGCTCCTGCCCTCCCACCTTCACCTTCAGCGTGACGTACTGGCCCTGGATGAAGGCGAAATCGGCGCGCAGCGCGGGGGGGATCACAAAGCCGACGACGATGCTGTCCTCGGTCTCCCTGTGGACACTGGCGACGGTGAGGGTCTGGAAACGGGCCATGCGGGTTCGGCTCAAGGGCGGGGACCGGTACGGCCGGTCGCGTCAAGGGCCGCAAAAATAGCCGCCTTCCGCGACCATCGCACGGCAGCATCCTGTCCCGGCGGGCGTCTGCGACCGCCCGCCGGGTGACCGAGGTCATGCACGGTGCATGCCGCCTGCCTACTTTAGCGAACCGATACGCCGTAAGCAAGATGGAAGTGACCGACCTCGACGCGCGGTTCCAGGCCAAGGTGGACGCCGAACAGAAGATCGAGCCCAAGGACTGGATGCCGGAGAAATACCGCCGGACCCTCATCCGGCAGATCAGCCAGCACGCGCACAGCGAAGTGGTGGGCATGCTGCCCGAGGGCAACTGGATCACCCGCGCGCCGAACCTGCGCCGCAAGGCCATCCTGCTCGCCAAGGTGCAGGACGAGGGCGGCCACGGGCTCTACCTGTACAGCGCCTGCGAGACCCTGGGGGTGTCGCGCGAGCAGACCATCGACGACCTGCTGAGCGGCAAGGCCAAGTACAGCAGCATCTTCAACTACCCCACCCTCACCTGGGCCGATATCGGCGCCATCGGCTGGCTGGTGGATGGCGCGGCCATCATGAACCAGGTGATGCTCACGCGCACCAGCTACGGCCCGTACGCCCGCGCCATGGTGCGCATCTGCAAGGAGGAGAGCTTCCACCAGCGCCAGGGCTACGAGATCATGGCCGTGCTCGCCCGGGGCACGCCCGAACAGAAGGAAATGGCCCAGGACGCGCTGAACCGCTGGTGGTGGCCCAGCCTGATGATGTTCGGCCCCACCGACGCCAACAGCGCGCACAGCGCCGAGAGCATGAAGTGGAAGATCAAGCGCCAGAGCAACGACGAGCTGCGCCAGACCTTCATCGACCGCACCGTGCAGCAGGCCGAGGTGATCGGCCTCACCATCCCCGACCCCAAGCTGAAGTGGAACGAGGGCACCCAGCACTACGACTGGGGCGAGATCGACTGGACCGAGTTCAACGACGTGGTGGCCGGCAACGGCCCCTGCAACAAGGAACGCCTGGCCGCCCGCAACAAGGCCCACGCCGAGGGCGCCTGGGTGCGCGAGGCCGCACTGGCCCACGCGGCCAAGAAGGCCAAGAAGGAGAACGTGGCCGCATAGTTCACGGCCTTGGTCGTCGGTTGTCCGTCAGCTGTACGGACAGCGGACACGGCACAACAGACAACAGGACCCAATGAGTGACAACAAGAACAACTGGCCCCTCTGGGAGGTCTTCATCCAGAGCAAGCGCGGCCTGGAGCACAAGCACGTGGGCAGCCTGCACGCCGCCGATGCGCAGATGGCCATCGAGAACGCCCGCGACGTGTACACCCGCCGCCAGGAAGGGCAGAGCATCTGGGTGGTGCCCGCTGCGGCGATCAGCGCCAGCCAGCCGGAGGATGCGGCCATGCTCTTCGACCCCGCCGACGACAAGACCTACCGCCACCCCACCTTCTACACCATGCCCGAGGGGGCGAAATACATTTAGTGACTGGCGAATGGAAGTTGGTGAATAGCGCCTGAACGCATTCCCCATTCACCATTCGCCAACCTCCATTCACCCATGAGCAACGCGCTATTCCAATACACCATCCGCCTGGCGGACGACCTGCTCATCCTGAGCCATCGCCTCAGCGAGTGGTGCGGGCACGGCCCCATCCTCGAGGAGGACATCGCCCTCACCAACCGGGCGCTGGACCACATCGGCGAGGCGCGCAACCTGCTCACCTACGCCGGACAGGTGGAGGGGAAAGGCCGCGACGAGGATGCCCTGGCCTACCTGCGCAACGAGCGGCAGTACCTGAACACCAAGTTGGTGGAGCAGCCCAACGGCGACTACGCACATACCATCGTGCGGAGCTTCCTGTTCGATGCCTACCACTTGCCGCTGGCCGAGGCGCTCACCAAGAGCACCGATGCGCAACTGGCCGCCATCGCCGCCAAGGCCGTGAAGGAGGCGCAATACCACGTGAAGCACAGCAGCGACTGGCTGGTCCGCTTCGGCGACGGCACGGAAGAGAGCCATCGCCGCGCCCAGAAGGCCCTGGACGACCTGTGGACCTTCACCGGCGACCTGTTCGCGCAGGATGAAGTGCAGCAGCAACTTGTGAAAGCGGGCATCGCGCCAGACCTCACCCCTATCAAGACCGCCTTCGACGCCACCGTGGACAAGGTGCTGAAGGAAGCCACCTTGAAGCGCCCGGTCGATGGCTTCATGGCCAGCGGCGGGCGCCAGGGCAGGCACAGCGAGCACCTGGGCTACATCCTGGCCGACATGCAATACCTGCAGCGCGCCTACCCCGGGGCGGAGTGGTAGCGAATACGCCCCGGCGCCCACCTTCCCTGCGTGTGTAAGCTTCCCCAAAGTTCGGCCACTCATTACTGGAGGTGAAGCTCTCCTTGGCCCCGCGGGGCCAAGGAGAGCTTCGGCCGGCCGGGTTGCGCTTGGGAGAGTTGATCCACCTGCACCGCACGGACATCATCCCCGAACGCACGCAGGTCTTTATCCGGGGTGGCAAGGGTCGAAAGGACCGGATCACGATCCCAAGTCAAAAAGTGCTGGCCAAGCTTGACGCCTACATCGAGGAGTACAGGCCGAAGGAGCACCTCTTCAAAAGCCATAACGGCGGCCCCTGTTCGGACACCAGCGTGCAGGCGATCTTCAAACAGGCCAAGGCAAAGGCTGGGATCACCGCACCGGCCACCGTTCATACGCTCAGGCACTCCTTGGCCACCCACCTCTTGGAGAAAGGCACCGACCTGCGTTAAAGACCACGGAGATCTACCCATGTCAGCACCAAGACCCTTGGCAAGATCCGTAGCCCCTTGGATGACCTCGACCTGTGATGAACAGTTCGGCTTTTGCGTCCACCAGCGTATATTTATCACCACTCCCCACCCAACCCAAGTCCGAAAATAAACCCCACTCTGGGTTCAACCGACGAGTTAGCAGATATTTTAAAATAACAACTAAAAAACAATCATCATGAAAAAAATTGCAATAGCCATTCTTAGCTTGTTTCCACTTTTTGTATGGGCACAAAGTGACTGTAAGGAACCATCTTATTTAGATCAGATTAATTCTTTTGAACTCACTGCCTGTATATATTCAGAATATAACGAATATGAATTCGAGTACCAGGATTTAAAAGACAAAACAATAACCTTGAAAAAAGGTGGAGTTTATTACCGTCTTAAATACGATAAGAAAGAAGATGATACAAAAAATGTTAGTGGCGCATATATTCGTCAGAATTATTTTAATGCAGTTGTAAAAGCGAATGGTGAAAACCTAGGAATTAATAAAGATTTTTTCCGATTTAAGCACAGCAATAAGACAGTTTATATGCTTATTCAAAATGCAGTTGATGCAAATGAAAAGGGGTATATAGTCCACATTATTGAAGAAACAGACATGATGCAGGAAGTTGAACTTTCAATTAAAGACGCGATTGCCAAAGATGGGAAAATCCCTCTTTACGGAATATTTTTTGATACAGATAAATCAGTGATTAAGCCGGAGTCAGATAAAGAATTAACCATGCTGGTTACTTACCTTAACGAAAACCATGCAGTGAATGTTTTCGTAGTTGGGCATACTGACAACACAGGTGTTTTTGCACATAATATTAAACTTTCAAAAGACAGGGCTGCTGCTGTTGTAAGTTATTTGGTTTCCAAAGGAATTTCTCAAAGCCGTCTGACAGCCGATGGTGTTGGACCGCTTTGCCCTGTAACGACAAACAAGGATGAGGATGGAAGAAAGAAAAACCGAAGAGTGGAAATAGTATTGAAATAGTAAACGAAAAGACAAAAGACATCTGCTAACAAGGTATTGCCAAAAGCGGGGCTTAACGGCTTCGATTGGACATTTGTGCAAGGTTCAACTTTCGTTCTTCAATTGAACTTTTGTGCTATAAATCCCCGCCTTCGGCAATACCCAAAACGTTAGCGGCCATTCCGCCAGAGCACGGAACGGCCGCTAACGCCGAATGACCACTCGGGTAAGGTGCACGTGTACTCCAGGAGGCCTCGTCATCTGCGCGGCACGGCGGTAGAGGTCACCCTGCACCGTAGCTTTGGGACATCATGACGGCCCCGGACATCCTTCAGGAGATCAAGCGTCGTGTGGCCTCCGTGGAGCCCAACGCGGAGGTGCTGCTGTACGGCTCGTATGCCCGTGGCGAGCAGGGTCCGGAGTCGGACATCGACCTGCTGATCCTGCTGCCCGAGGGCGACCGTGTGGGCTTCGATGAGGGCATGCGGATCAAATCGCCGCTGTACCGCTTGGAGTGGAGCACGGGACGGATCATCAGCCCGCTGGTATATACGCGCAAGGAGTGGATGGAGCGGCATAAGGGAACGCCCTTTTTCTACAACGTGCAGCGTGAGGCCGTGGCGCTATGAAGCCGGAGGAGCGTGACGAACTGGTGCGGTACCGCGTGCAGTGCGCGCACGAGGCATTGGCCGAGGCTGTGGCGCTCATGGAACGTGCGCTTTGGCGTGGCAGCATGAACAGGCTTTATTACGCCATGCACTATGCGGTCGTGGCACTCCTGGCCACACGTGATGTCTTTCCCAAAACGCACAAGGGTGCACGCCAGCAATTCAGCCTTCTCTTCCTTGCCACCGGAACGATACCGGAGGCTCTGGGTCTGTCCTATTCCGAGCTGTTCGAGCGTCGCCACAGCGGCGACTACGACGATTTCGTGAGCGTGGAAGGTGATGCGGTGGTTCGGATGCACGAACAAACGGTGATGATGATCGGCACGATCGAGGCGATCATCGCGGGGAGGTTAGGGCCGCGATGAATGAAGTTGACGACCATGCCCACCCAAGCCCACCTCCTCTCCCTCCTCCAGCGCGTGAAAGACCCGGAGATCCCGGCCATCAGCGTGGTGGAACTGGGCGTGGTGCGTGGCGTGGATGTGGATGCGGACGGCAAGGCGATCGTGACCATCACCCCCACCTACACCGGCTGCCCGGCCATGGACGTGATGGCCGCCGACATCAAGAAGGAACTGCTGGAGGGCGGTGTGCCCGCCGTGGAGGTGAAACTGGTGCTCTCCCCCGCCTGGACCACCGACTGGATCACCGACGAGGGCAAGCGCAACCTGAAGGAATATGGCATCGCCCCGCCCGAGAAGACCGCCGACATCCGTGCGTTGAAGGGCGAACAGCCCGTGGTGGCTTGTCCCCAGTGCGGCTCCACCAACACCGTGATGCTTTCCGCCTTCGGCAGCACGGCCTGCAAGGCGCTGTGGAGGTGCAACGATTGCCTGGAGCCCTTCGATCAGTTCAAGTGCTTGTGAGCGATCGGTTCATCTGATCTTCGCACCATGTCCTACACCAAGATCCACTACACCGTCGCCGATGGCGTCGCCACCATCACCCTGAACCGTCCGGACAAGCTGAACAGCTTCGACCGGGAGATGGCGCTGGAGACCATCGACGCGCTGGACAAGGCCAAGGACGATGCGACCGTGCGGGCCGTGCTGCTCACCGGTGAAGGACGGGCCTTCTGTGCCGGGCAGGACCTGGCGGAGGCCATCGCGCCGGGCACCAGGATCGAAGAGATCATCAACGCGCAGTACAACCCCATCGTGCGCCGGCTCCGTGCCCTGCCAAAGCCGGTGGTGTGCGCGGTGAACGGGGTGGCCGCCGGTGCGGGCGCCAACATCGCCTATGCCTGCGACCTGACGCTGGCGGCCGAAAGCGCGAACTTCATCCAGAGCTTCATCAACATCGGCCTGATCCCCGACAGCGGGGGCACCTTCACCCTGCCGCGCCTGGTGGGCATGCAGCGCGCCTTCGGGCAGATGATCCTGGCGCCCAAGGTGAGCGCCAGGGAGGCCGAGACCCTGGGCATGATCTGGCGGTGCGTGCCTGACGCCGAGCTGATGAACGAGGCCATGAGCCTGACCATTAAGCTGGCCCAGATGCCCACCAAGGCCATCGCCCTCACCAAGGAGGCCCTGAACCGCGCGCAGAACGCCGGCCTCGACACCCAGCTGGACCACGAGAACGAGCTGCAGAGCCTCGCCGGCCGCAGCCATGACTACAACGAGGGCGTGAAGGCGTTCCTGGAGAAGCGCAAGCCGGTGTACACCGGGGCCTGACCCGGTGGGTCGGTGCGTGGAGGCCGGGGAAGCTACCTCCTGGCCGCCTCGGCCTTGAACCGGTTGATGGCCTGCACCGCGTGCTCGGACAGGATGAGGCGTCCGCTGGTGGCGGCCCTTTCGTCCAGCAGCCGGTCCCAGTCCTCGGTGCCACGCCACAGGACGCGCTTCAGGTCGTGCATGGCCTCCGGGCTGTAGCCCGCAAGTTCCTCGGCGTGCGCCTGCACCGTGCGGTCCAGTTCGTCCAGCGTGCCGCACACGGCGTTGTAGAGCCCGTGCCGGTGGCACCACTCCGCATCGCGCCAGACGGCGGGCGTGAAACTCATGAACCCGAAGGCGCCGGCACCCACCTTGCGTTCCACCGCCGGTCCCACCACGAAGGGCCCGATGCCGATGGCCAGCTCGCTCAGGCGTGCGCTGGAGGACGCGTGGGCATAGCTCACATCACAGGCCGCCACCAGCCCCACCCCGCCGCCGACCGCCTTGCCGTGCACGCGGCCGATGACCAGGCAGGGAACCTTGCGGATGGCATTGATCACCCGTCCGAAGCCGCTGAAGAAGGCCAGGCCTTTCGCGGCCGTGTCGATGGTGAGCAGCTCGTCGAAGCTGGCCCCCGCGCAGAAGGCCTTGTCGCCGTCGCTGCGCAGCACGATGACGCGCACGGACGCGTCGCCGCCCATGCGTTCGATGGTCGCCGCCAGTTCCTGCAGCACATGGCCCGGCAGGCTGTTGCTCTTGGGGTGGTGGAAGGTGACGGTGGCGATGCCTGCCGCCACGCTGTGCTTCACGTAGCCGTCGTTCATGGGTGCGGTCCGATGGGCTGCGAAGTTCGGCAGACGACGGCAACCTGGGCCCGGTCCCGGCCGTAAGAAGCACCGGCCCGGTCCCGCCGGGCGCTGTGCCTTTGGACCTGCGTCGCCCTTCCACCACCCGCACCGTATTGCTGGTGCTCTTCGCCACACTGTTCGTCGTGGGGGCGGCCCTGGTGGCCTGGTCGCACACGGCCGCGCGCCGCACGTTGCGCCATGAGGCGGTGGCCCGCATGGGCGGCATCGCCGGCACCCTGTCCTCGGCCATCGACGGCAGCCGGGTGACGCGCTTGCTGGAGAAGTACGATTCGCGCGGGATGCTGGTGCACAACGCCCAGGACCCGTGGTACTACCTGCTGCACGAGAACCTGCGGAAGGCCGCCGAGGCCAACCATCTGTCCAGTCCCTTGCGGCTGGTGGCCCACGACCCGGGGAAGCAGGCGCTTCAGGTGGTGGTGACCAGCGCCAATACCCCGGCCTTGCGTGAGGACTACGACGGCCCTTCCGGGGCGGCCATCGTCCAGGCCATCGCCGACGGGCGGATCGATCCCGGGCGGGCCATTGCCGACGACCGTGTGCTGGCCTTCGGCGCGGTGCGCAACGCGCGCGGCAAGGTGGTGGCCGCGCTGGTGGCGGAGATGCCCACGGCCGAGCTCGACGCGCTGGCCCTGGGCCGCACCCAACGCAATGCGGGCCTGCTGGTGCTGGCCCTGCTGCTGATCGGCGGCTTCCTGGCGCGGTCAGTCGGCACCCTCGTCCGCCGCGAGGAGCTGGCCCGCAGCGCCCTGCAGGAGCGGCATGACGGGGTGACCGACAGCATCGCCTATGCCGGCAAGATCCAGGCGGCGCTGGTCCCGCGACCGGAGCGCTACGGCGAGGTCTTCGCAGAGCATTTCGTGCTGAACCGCCCCAAGGACGTGGTGAGCGGCGACTTCCATTGGATGCACCGCATCGGCGACCAGGTGTGCCTGGTGGCGCAGGCCGACTGCACCGGGCATGGCCTGCCAGGGGCCATGATGGCCGCCATCGGTTGTTCGCTGCTCAACGAGCTGGCCACCCAGCACCCCGACATGGACCCCGCCGAGCTGCTGGCCCTGCTCAACCGCCGCATGATCCAGGCCCTGGACCAGCGCGGAGGCATGGCCGGTGCCGGGGACGGCATGGACATCGCCCTGTGCCGGGTGGACCGTGCGCAGCGCGAGATCCTTTTCGCCGGGGCCTTCCGCCCACTGTACTGGGTGCACGACGGCCAGCTCACCGTCATCAACGGCGACCGGCGTCCGATCGGTGGCAACCAGCACGATGCCGAACGCCGCTTCACGGTGCACCGCCTGGCCTACCATGCCGGCGACCGCATCTACCTGTTCAGCGATGGGTACGTGGACCAGTTCGGCGGGCCCGAGGGGCGCAAGTTCCTGGCCTCCCGCCTGCACGTCGTGCTGGAGGAGCACCAGCACCTGCCCCTGGCCATGCAGGCCGAGGTGCTCGAACGCGCCTTCGACGACTGGAAGGGCGGGCGCGAACAGGTGGACGACGTGTGCGTGCTCGGCCTGGCCGTATAGAGCGGCCGCATCGTTCCGAAAGGGCCCGCTATCTTTGGTCGGCGCCGCCCATGAGCGGAACGCCGCTGTTGACCCATGACGACGAAAGCGGAGCTGATCGCCCGGATGGAGGCCCTGCTCCAGAACGAAGACCTGGAGCATACCGCCGAGCTGGTGGATGCCGTGAAGGAGAACTATGAGGCGCTGGTGGCCGAGGTCCAGCATGCCGCCACCGTCGCCGCCGGCGAGCCGCACGCCGATGGTGCGGAGGCCGCGTCCCCGGCCCCGATCGAATCGGCGCCGCTGGGCGATGAGGAGGACAAGCGCTTCAAACAGCTGGTGGACGCCTTCCGCACCAAGGTGAACGATGTGCGCCGCCGCAAGGCCAAGGAGGAGGCGGACAACCTGGCCGCCAAGCAGGCGGTGATGGAAGAGATCAAGGTGTTGATCAGCCAGGAGGAGAACATCGGCAATGCGTTCCAGCGCTTCAAGGACCTTCAGGACCGGTGGAAGGCCATCGGGCCGGTGCCCCAGCAGGCCTACCGGGACCTGCAGCGGGACTACGCCCACCTGCTGGACGACTTCTTCTACCACATCCGGATCTACAAGGAGCTCCGGGACCACGATCTGCGGAAGAACACCGCGCTCAAGCAGTCCCTGATCGTCGACATGGAGGCCGTGCAACGGGTGGACAGCGTGCGCGAGGCGGAGCACCTGGTCAAGGAGTACCAGGAGAAGTGGCACCAGATCGGCCCGGTGGTGAAGGAGGAGCAGGAGAACATCCGCGACCGTTTCTGGAACGCCACCCGGGTGGTGTACGAACGGATCCACGAGCACTACAAGGCCCGCCGCGCCGAGCATGAGACCAACCTGGCCGCCAAGCAGGCCCTGGTGGACAAGGTGCAGGAGCTGACCCGTGTGGCCACCGAGATGGCCACCAAGGACTGGAAGGCGCTGACCGACCAGGTGCTGGAGGCCCAGAACGCTTGGAAATCCATTGGCTTCGCCACCAAGAAGGACAACGAGCGCATCTGGAAGGAGTTCCGCAACGCCTGCAACGCCTTCTTCGACCGCAAGAAGCAGTACTTCGAGACGCTGAAGGACCAGTTCAAAGGTGCGCGGGACCGCAAGCAGGCCTTGCTGGACCAGGCGCTGGCCCTGAAGGACAGCACCGAGTGGCGGCAGACCGCGGACAAGCTCAAAGCCTTGCAGCAGCAGTGGAAGGAGGCCGGGCCTGCCGGACCGCGCGACGAGCAGAAGCTCTGGAACCGGTTCCGCGAGGCCTGTGACGGGTTCTTCTCCGCGCGGAAGGCCCACTTCGACAGGCTCGATGGCGAACAGGCCGAGCACCTCAAGGCCCGCGAGGCCCTGCTGGCCGAGCTGGAGGGTTTTGCCGTCACCGGCGACCGGAACGCCGATATCGACGCGTTGAAGGCCTTCAGCAAACGCTGGCTGGAGTGCGGCCGCGTGTCGCCCAAGCATTTCGATGCCCTCCAGGAACGCTACCGGGGGGCCCTGGACAGGCACTACAACCAGCTGAAGCTGGAAGGCGAAGAGCGGCGCCGGGCCCAGTTCCAGGACCACGTGGACAGCCTGAAGAGCGCCCCCGACGGTCGCGTCCGGATCGAACGGGAGAGCCGCTTCGTGAAGCGCAAGATCGAGGAGATGGAGAACGAGCTGCGCCAGTTCGAGAACAAGATGGGCATGTTCAACTTCAAGAGCGCCAGCGGCGAGGCCATGCGCAAGGAGCTCGAGAAGCAGGCCGAGCGCACCCGCCGCGATGTGGAACGCCTGCGCGAGCAGCACAGGCAGCTGGTGAAGGAACTGCGCCAGGCGTGAGCACGGACGCCCCCACCCTGCCCGTCGGCCTGGACATCACCGTGGCCTGGGGAGAACAGGACCTCTTCGGTCACGTGAACAACGTGGTGTTCTTCCGGTGGATGGAGAACGTACGGATGCACTTCCTGGAGCGCATCGGCATGCTCCGCACACACCGTGAAGAGGGGCTCAGCGTGATCCTGGCGAGCACCACCTGCCATTTCAAGCGGCCCGTGCACTGGCCCGCCACGCTGCACATCCGCACCGGCGCGGTGCACGTGGGCAACACCAGCTTCACCCTCGCCTACCGCCTCACGGACCATGAAGGCGCCCTGGTGGCCGAGGGGACCAGCGTGCAGGTGGTGTACGACTACGGCGTGGGTCGCAAGGTCCCCATCCCCGCATCGGTGCGTGCGGCCATCGCGACGCTGGCATGAAGCGGCTGCCGTGGCACATGCTCCTGTGCGCCCTCGTGGCCGTGTGCGGGTGCGGTGGACCGCCACCGCGAACCACGGCCACGGCGCCGGATGCCACCGGGCCGGGATGGGCGCTGGCGCAAGCCCTGCTCGGTGCCTGGGTGGACAGCACGAGCCGCGACAGCTTCCTGATGGTGGAGGCCTGGGAACGGGTGGACGACAGCACCCTTGCGGGCATCGGCCACGTGCTGGCCGGCCGGGACACGGTGTTCGTGGAGCACCTGCGGCTGGAACGGCGCGGTGGCAGCCTGGTCTATGCGGCCCTGCCCGGTGGGCAGCGCGACGGGACCTGGACCCGGTTCACGGCGGTGCCCACCGGGGGGGATACCCTGCTCTTCAGCGACCCGCGCCACGACTTCCCGCAGCACATCCGTTACGTCCGCGACGATGCCGGTTGGCACGCCACCATCGCCGGAACGGTCCAAGGCGCACCGCAGGCGGAGCAATTCCGGTTCAGGCCACGGTGACGTCGGTCAGTTATTCATGGCCGTGGTCACACCGTTCATCCCGGATCGGATAGTTTTGTCTTCAACAACACCCCGATACCCCTGTTGACCATGAGCATGTTCAAGGAGTTCAAGGAGTTCGCGATGAAGGGCAACCTCATCGACATGGCCGTTGCCTTTGTCATGGGCGCGGCGTTCACGAAGGTGACCACCGCGTTCATCTCCGGCATGGTGATGCCGTTGGTGGGCCAGGTCACGGGCGGTGTCGACTTCAGCAGCATGAAGTGGGTGCTCACGCCCAAGGTGGATGAGGTGAAGGACGCATCGGGAGCCGTGGTGACCCCCGCTGTCGCCGAGGTGGCGGTGAGCTGGGGGCAGTTCATCACGGTGACGATCGAGTTCCTGGTGGTGGCCTTCGTGATGTTCCTGGTGATCAAGGCGATCAACCGGATGAAGAAGGCCGAGCCCGCGCCGCCCCCGGCCGGCCCCAGCAACGAGGAGAAGCTGCTGACCGAGATCCGCGACGCTCTGCGCAAGTAGGATGCCGGACCCGGCCCTGTGCGAAGCCCCGGCCCCGCCGGGGCTTCGTCATTCGGTCGCCCGGAACACCCGCTGCATGGGATCGAAGCGGAGGCCGTCCACCGCGAAGGCGGCGGCGATGGTCCCGTTGCGAACCGCCTCGTCCGGCGTGCCGTGGAAGTGAGTGCCGTCCGGCCCGAGCACAAGGGCCCGGTCGGCCGTGTCGAGCGCCTGTTGCAGGTCGTGCGTGGCCAGCAGCACGGTGAGCCCCTGCTGGCGGGCGGTGGTGGCCAGCAGGCGCATGAGCACGGCGCGCTGGCTCACGTCCAGGAAGGCGGTGGGCTCGTCGAGCAGCATGACGGGTGCGTCCTGGGCCAGGGCCCTGGCGATGAGCACGCGTTGCGCCTCCCCATCGCTGAGCTCGTGGAACATGCGGTGGGCGAGATGCGCGGTGCGTGTCTGCGCGAGCGCCCACCGCACCTTGTCGTCCTGCCCGGCCTCCGTGCGGGACCAGCGGGCGCCCCACGGCAGGCGGCCCAGGCGCACCACGTGCTCGGCGCGCATCAGTCCGGTGCGTGGACGTTGGGCGAGGACCACCGCGACACGGCGGGCACGCGCCCGTTCGGCCATGCCGTGCAGATCGTCGCCCTCGAGCAGCACCCGGCCCGCCACGGGCGCCAGCATTCCCGCCAGGGTGCGCAGGAGCGTGGTCTTGCCCGAACCGTTGTTGCCCAGCAGGGCGGTGACGGTCCCGGGGTCCGGGCGCAGGTCCAAGGCGGCCCGCAGCGGGCGACCGCCATGCCCCACCACCAAGGCCTCGGTATGCAACTGCGGGCCGCTCATCCGGAGGTCATTCGCGCCCAGCGCCGCCCGCTCCACAGCACCCACACCACCACCGGCGCCCCGATCAGGGAGGTGACGGCGTTGAGGGGGAGCCCATCGATCCGGCGCACGAGGATATCGCAGGCCAGGGCCAGCACCGCACCGAGCAGGGCGCTGCCGGGCAGCACCAGATGGTGGTGGGCCGTGCGCAGGGCCGCGCGTACGAGGTGGGGCGTGGCCAGTCCGATGAAGGCGATGGGGCCGCAGAAGGCGGTGGTCGCCCCGGCCATCAGACCGGTGGCCACGAGCAGGCGGGTGCGCGTACGGCGCACCCCCACGCCCATGCTGCGGGCGTAGTCCTCGCCCAGGAGCAGCGCATCGAGCGCGGGCATGCGGGTGAGGGCCAGCGCCAGGCCTGCGGCGATGGGCAGGCCCAGCCAGGGGATGCGGTCCATGCCCACGGCGGCGAAGGAGCCCATGCCCCAGAGCACGAAGCCCCGCAAGGCCCTTTCCCCGGCGGCCGCCTCGAGCACACTGATGAGCGCCCCGCTGAGGTGGCCCACCATGAGGCCGAGGATGAGCAGCGTGGGGGCATCGCCCAGGCGATGGTCGGCCGCCACGATGGCCCCCAGGACGGCCAGGGCTCCGGCGAAGGCGGCCAGCACCAGCACCGCATCGGTGCCGACGCCCACGGCACGGGCCATGCCGGGCACCAGCAGCACCAGCGCGGCACCCAGCCCGGCGCCCGAGGTGACGCCCAGCACGCCCGGGCCGGCCAGCGGATTGGCGAAGAGCGTCTGCATCACCGCGCCGCTGCAGGCCAGTGCGACCCCGGCCAGCATGGCCGAGAGTGCGGAGGGCAGGCGGACACCGCGCAGCACCGCCACGGCGGCCGGATCGGTATCGCCGGGTGCGAAGAGGGCGCCCAGCACGTCACGCCCGGACAATTCCACGGGACCGGTCCCCAGATGCAGCATCAACAGCGACAGCAAGGCCAGCAACGCGGCGACCAGGGCGGCGGCAGGGCGCATGCGGGCAAACATACGGCCGGGCCCGAGGGCTTTCCGGCATGCGGATCGCTGTGCCATCTTCGCCCCATGCGCCGCCTGCTCCCCCTCCCGATCCTCCTGGTCGCCTGTTCGGGCGTAGGGCACCTGGTGAAGGACGGCGGGCGCGCGGAGCTTGCCGGGAACATCGAGGCGGCGCACGCGGCCTACCGGCACGCGCTGGAAGAGCGGCCGGGACATGCCCGCGCCTTCGCCGGAGCACAACGCACCGCGCAACGCGTGCTGGTGCATTTGGAGGCCGCGGCATCGGCCGCCTACCTCGCCGGCGACCATGCCTTGGGGGAACAGCGGTGGCGTGCGGTGAACGAGTTCGTGGCCGCAGCCGCGAACGACGGGCTGACGCTGCAGCGCGATGCGACGGTGGAGCATCGCCGCCTGGAGGCGCGGCACGCGCATGTGGCCGCGCTGTATGCACGTGCGGTGCAGGCCTTCGAGGAGGAAAGGTTCGAAGCGTGCCGGGACCTGCTCGGCGAGGCCCTGGGCCTGGACCCCGACCATGCCGAGGCCCCGCTGCTGCTGCGCCTGGCGGAGCTGGAGCCCCGGTACCGGCTGGCGCGACGCAGCTACGAAGAGGGACGCTGGCGCGAGGCCCACACCGCGTTCGAGGCCCTGCTGGCGGACGACCCGGCGTACAAGGACGCCCGGCAGCTGCGCGATGCGGCGCGCAACAACGCCAGCTACACCCTGGCCCATGTGGCCGTGGAAGAGCAGGGGGTCGCCGCCCGCGCCACCTATGCCGCCCGGGTGAACGGAGTGCCCACAGCGCTCAACACCGCCATCCAGGAAGGGCTCCTCGCCCTGCACGACCCCTACCTGGTGCTGGTGGACCACGACCATCCCGAGGTGCTGCTGGCCCAACAGAAACATGCCCTGGAAGGCATCCACGACGAAAGCAGCGCCGCGCGGGCGGGTCAGCTGCTGGGGGCGCGGTACGTGCTGGTGACCAAGTTGCTGCGCTACGAAGAGGGCATGGGGCGGCACCTGGAGATGCAGGTGAACCTGATGGACGCCAGCACGGGACGCATCCACCGGTCCGAGCTTGTGCATGTGGACAAGCATGACCTGGGGCGGGGTGGTTCGGTGCGCAGCCTGCTGATCGCCAGGGCGGCCGAGCGCGCAGCGGCGCTGCTTCGCGATTTCGATCCCGATCAACCGTAACAACATCCCCGGACCATGCGGACCGAGTTCATCCTCTACGTGCGTGATCAACAGCACAGCCGCGACCTGTACCGGGTGCTCCTGGGACGCGACCCCGTGCTCGACGTGCCGGGCATGACCGAGTTCGACCTGGACGGCTGCACGCTGGGGCTGATGCCCGAGGCCGGGATCGCGCGCATCATCAGCCCCGCCCTACCCCATCCGCAGCGAGGTCAGGGTGTACCGCGCTGCGAGCTGTACCTCCTGGTGGAAGACCTGGAGGCCGCCTTGGGCCGTGCGCACAAGGCGGACCTGCGCCTCATCGCCCCTGCCGTGGACCGCGACTGGGGGCACCGCGTGGCCTATTTCGCCGACCCCGACGGCCATGTGATCGCGCTGGCGGTGCCGATCAAAGCTTGAGCACCCGCCCCTGGCTTGCCCCCGCGGAGTGGCCGCACCTTGCCGCAGGACGGGCCATGGCGACATCAGCTCGATGGACCGCAAGGGAGATCCACCGATCCCCGGCATGTGCGTTCCGCCTCACATCCTACGGTACCAGCCCTTGATCCGCTCGCGGTCCAGCACCTTTTGCCAGTCGGGCCCGAAGGCGTGGTCCCACATGTGCGGCAGGTTGTAGGCCACCTCGGCCATGGCGTCGATGGTCTCCTCGCTCCAGTTCTTCGCCAGGCCTTGCGGGATGTGCACGTTCAGGTGATCCACCATGCCCTTGAACTCCTGCACATAGTCGCCATAGACATCCTCCAGCTTGTCGAAGGCGATGCAGTTGGCGATGCAATGGTGGATCTCCAGCACCTTGCCCAGGCCGTAGCTCAACGCGTGGCACACGCCCACCTCGCTGTAGGTGAGGCTCAGGCCACCCATGTAGCTGGCCACCATCAGCAGCTCGTCGCTCTTGGGGTCCTTGCGGTCGCGGCGCAGGTACACCTCGCGGCACATCTCCAGCGCTTTTTCGCTGTAGGCCTCGGCGAAGGTGTTCTTCTTGGTGCCCGTGATGGCCTCCACGCTGTGGATGTAGGTGTCCATGCCGGTGTAGAACCATTGGTCCTGCGGTACGGTGGCGATCAGGTCCGGGTCCAGCACGATCTGGTCGAAGACCGTCCAGTCGCACTTCAGGCCGAGCTTCTTCACCGGGCCGGTGAGCACGGCGGTCATGCTCACCTCCGCGCCCGTGCCGCTGATGGTGGGCACGCCGCAGTGGTAGATGCCGGGCTTCTTGATCAGGTTGAGGCCCTGGTACTGCACGCTGCTGCCCTCGTTGGTGAACATCAGCGACGTGGCCTTGGCGATGTCCATCACGCTGCCGCCGCCAATGCCGACGATGCCCGCCGGCAGCCCGCGCCGCTTCAGGATGTCGTCGCGCAGCCTGTCGATCAGCTCGGTGGTGGGCTCCTTCAACACGCTGATGAAGTGGATCTCGTCGCCCTCCAGCTCCGGGATGCGCGCCACGAAGTCCTTCTTGTCCTCGAAGTAGTCGTCCACCACGAACACCATGAAGCCGTCGTTGGCCGCGCGGTGCGGCTCCAGGATCTCGGCCAGTTTGCCGAAGCTGCCCCGGCCGTAGCACGTCTTGGTGACGGACTTGAAGTTGCGGAAGAGGTTCATGTCGATCAGAAGATCAGATGATCGGACGATCAGGCGACAGGACGATCGGATGGTCGGATGGTCGTTGACCGGCTGATAGGTGCTGCAAAGGAACGATACGAGCGCTTCATTATCCGGGCGTGCCCCTTCCCTGCCCGCGGACCTTCCCACGGGTCGGGCCATCCGCTATGGCCGTCCTGGTCCGCGCGCGGCACCGGCCGGCTGCGGGGTCCCTCCCGCGTCGGGCTTCCTCGCCCGGGGTGCCGCAGGCGCGTCCTGCGGCCGGGCCGCCGCTCCTGTCCCTTATTCTATGACATCTGCAAGAGGTTGGTGTTGTATGGTTCGCCTTTGCGAAGGACAGCAAAGACGCGGTGGATGAGCTTAGCACGGACGGCG
>JACTMO010000028.1 GCA_014584605.1 Bacteroidota bacterium
GTTGCCGGTCTCGTCACGGATCTCCCAGGTGGTCTCCGCCCCGTTGTTGTCCAGGGTGATGTCCAGGGTGAGGATCTCGGTGCAGCCGCCGATCGGCGTGCCGGCGCAGACGCAGTAGGGATCGAACACATCATTGATCGTACCCGCGTTCCCGTCGTCGCATGGCGAACCGATGGTGGCGGCCCCCCCCGGCACACCGAGGCAGTCGATCAGCTGGCCGATGCAGTTGCAGTTGGCGTCCCAGGTGTCGTTGCCGGTCTGGGCCTGGCCGTCGTCGCAGGGGGTGCCCGGTTGGGCGGGGCCGCCCGGCACGCCGAGGCAGTCGTCGGCCAGGGTGCCCACGCAATTGCAGTTGGCGTCCAGAACATCGTTGCTGGTGTTCGCATTGCCGTCGTCGCAGGCCGTGCCGGGGATGTTCACCGTGACCGTGACCGCCACGCGCTGGCTGTTGAGGTGCCCATCGAAGTTGGCCACGTAGTAGGTGGTGGTGGCGCCGAGCACCGGGGTGGTGAAGCTGGCGTTGGTGTCCAGCGGTTGTGTGGCGGTGGCGCTGTCGAACCAACGGTAGCGCGTGCCTCCGGTGGCGGTGAGCACCGTGCTGCCGGGGCCGCAGAGCGTGGCGCCCTGTGCGATGGGCAGCGGCACGTTGCCGTTGAACATGTACTTGTCGGCCAGGTACGTGTTCACCTGCTCGATCTCCTGGGGCGTCATGGCCTTGTTGTACAGGATGATCTCGGCGAGGTAGCCGTTGAGGACCTCCCAGCCGGTGCTGGAGGCACCGATCCGCAGGGGGTTCACCGACGGCTGGTTGTCGGCAATGGTGGAGGTGGTCGCGTAGATGCCGCTCTTGTAGCAATCCATGGTGGTGTTGCTCGTGCGGTTCATGGTGACGATGCCCCAGGCGTCCACCGGCAGGGTGGTCACGTTGAAGTTCGACGAGCCCACCCCGTCGTAGTAGCCGTAGAAGTTGGGGAAGGCGCCAAATTGCCAGGTGGTTCCGCTGCCGTAATAGGTCTGTACGAAGGCGCCGTAACCGGCACCGCTCACACAGCTGTTGCCAATGGTGCGGGCCACCACGAAGATGGCGCCGCGCTTGTCGGCGAAGGTCTGGAAGGCGGGGGTCATCAGCATGCCGCCCGTGCAGAACAACTGTACCGCCGGATGCCCGTTCACCAGGTTGCCGGCCAGTTGTACGTTGCCCGACGCCATGGCATGACGGCCGTGCCCGCTCTGGTCCTGCCACTCCAGCACGGTGGGACCCGAGGTGACGACCCCTGCATCGGCCCGAAGCCAGAGCGCGAGGGAGTCCGAGGGGATCTGGGCGATGGAGGCCCCGACGCCCATGGTCAGGGTGATCGCTGCGGAAAGGATGCTTCTCATGGTCTTACGGGTCTCAAGGGTTCGTGAATGGGTCACAGCACATCCGTGCACCTCCGCATAGTGGGGCTGGGACGGACCGCAGTATTGCACCCTGTTGGTTCGAGGTGGCGTGACAGGTTTCTATTGTCCTGGGGCCTCCCATCGTGTCCAGCGGAGATAGCGGAGTGTGCATGGCCGACCGTTCAACGATCGTTCGCCGTGAAAGTTCTTATGGGGATGGAACGACGACCCAAAGCTCGGACCGGCCCCGACCGGGTTCAATACCACTTTCATGCGAGGCCCGTCGCGCTCAGCGCGGATAGAGCTTGTTCAGCGCGTCGGTGCGCGAGCTCACCTGCAGCTTGTCGTACAGGTTGCGGATGTGCGTGCGTACGGTGTCGATGCTCAGCTGCATCCGGTCGGCGATCTCCTTGTACCGGTAGCCTTGGGCGAGCTGGTCCAGCACCTGCCGTTCGCGTTCGCTGAGCAGTTCGGCGGCCTTGGAGGTGGGGCGTGGCCGCTGGAACGAGCGTATGACGCGCCGTGCGATGCCTGCGCTCATGGGCGAACCGCCGGCATGCATCTCCTTGACGGCCACGGCCACCTGTGCCGGGGTGGCATCCTTCAGCAGGTATCCGGTGGCGCCGGCGCAAAGGGCCTCGAAGAGGCTGTCGTCATCGTCGCGCACGGTGCACATGATGAACTGCACCTGTGGCGCCGATGCCTTGGCCCGACGCACGCACTCGATCCCGCTCATGCCGGGCAGACCGATGTCCATGATCACCACATCGACGGGGGCGTTCGTCAGGTCCGCCAGGAAGGATTCCGCATCGGGATATGCGCCCGAGGTGTGCAGGTCGTTGTCGCTTCCGATCCTTTCGGCGAGCACCTCGCGCAGGAGGCTGTCGTCCTCCACAATGGATACGTTGATCGCCGGTTTCATGGCTCCATGGCGCCCGATGGACAGGTCAGCGTGACCGTCGTGCCTTCACCGGGGCACTGGACAAAGGTCAGCATGCAACCGGCCTCTTCAGCACGTGCGCGCAGGTTGCGCAGGCCCCTGCCGGTCCCAGAGGAGGGCACCGGGGCGCCCACCCCGTCATCACACACCTCCAGACGGCACCCATCGTCCGTCAGCGCGAATCGCACGATGACATGCCGGGCGGCGGCGTGCCGGTGGGCGTTCAACAGGGCTTCCTTGGCCACCAAGAAGGCGTTGCGCTTGAAAGCGCCGCCGATGGGGCGTTCAGGCAGGGGTTCGGGGAATTGGAAGGCCACCCCGGTGGCGGTGCCCTCGAAGAGGTCGCCGGCATAGGCGCGGATGCGCAACAACAGGGAGGCGAGGTCACCGTTGCCGGGTTCGTTCATCCAGACCACATCGCGCAGATTCTCCATCAGTTCCCGGCTGATGGCGCCCATCCTTCGGACGGTATCGGGACCGGGACCTTCCGCGACCCGACGCTGGTCGATGCGGCCTGCGAGGGCGGCGATGCGTGCCAGACCGCTGCCCACGTCGTCGTGCAGGTCCTGGGCCAGGCGGGTGCGCATGCGCAGTTCCCGCATCTCGAGCTCGGCGAGCTCCAGGCGGCGCCGTACCCGCACCCGGAGGAAGGCGAAGACCAGCAGCGCGACGAGGAGGCACACGAGCAGGGTGCCCGAGGCCACGGCCCAGGGCGAAGCCCAGAAAGGCAGGGGCACCACCACCGTGAGCAGGTGTCGTACGGGTCCCTCGGTCCCATCGCCGTTGATGCCGCGTGCCAGCAGGCGGTAGCGACCGTCCGGGAGGTTCTCGTACGTGATGGGCCGTGCGGCGGGGTGCTCCTGCCAAGTGCTGTCGTAGCCTTCCAGCCGGAAGCTGTAGCGGTTGAGCTCGGGGGCGCTGAACTCGAGCACCGCCAGCTCCACCTCCAGGTCGTTGCGGGGGTACGGCAGGTCCATGCGGTGGAGGGTCACGGGCCGATCGTGCCCTTGGGAACGCAGGGCCACAACGGCCAGGCCGGCGGTATCGGGGTCGGCGCGCACCTGGGCGGGGTCGAAGTGGTCAAAGCCGTTGATGCCGCCGAAATAGAGCCTGCCGCTCGTGGACCGCAGGGCGGCGTCCGAATTGAACTCGCGGCTTTGCGCTCCTTGCCCCACGGAGAAATGGCGGAAGGTCCTTGTGGCCGGCTCGAAGCGTGCCAGGCCGTTGTTGGTGCTGACCCACCAGCTTCCGTCGGTGGCCGGCAGCATGCAGTAGGTGTACTGGTCGGGCAGCCCCTCATGCACGGTAAGGGCTTCGAGCACGCGTCGATCGGGCAGCGACCACAGCAGCAGGCCTTCGTTGGTGGTCATCCATGCCCGGTCGGCACCGGCGGGCCAAAGCCCGGTCATCCGGGTGTCCGGTCCCGGAGCCGTGCCGGCGATGGGCAACAGGCCTTTTTGATCCGCAACGCCAACGGGTGCGAGCACACCCGAGGACCACCACTGCCCACGCGCATCAACGCACAGCCTTTCCGCGAGCCGCAGGCGTTGGCCGACTTCCGCGGCCAGCGGTGCGGCCGTTGCCGTGATCCGGCCGGACACCCTGCTGAAGCGGAACACCGAATCGGTCCGGACCAGCATGGCCTTGCCATCGGTATCCAGGGCCAGCAGGCCGGGCCGCTGGATCCGGAGGCCCTCCACGGCCCTCCCATTGCCGGGATCGACGGCCCGGACGCCCTCCACTCCCTGCAACCAGACCAGGCCGTCCGCACTGTTCAACAGCCGGTGCAGCTCGCTGGACCATGGCGGGTTGAAGGGGCTGAGCAGGTCGTTGCGCTCATCGAAGAGCGCGAGGCCACCTTTGTGAAAGGAGACCAGGATGTGGTGGGCGTCCCACTGGGCGAAGCCACGCACGAACCACGACGGTGGTTCCCAGGGCAGACCCATGCCGGGCATGCACCGGCCGAACTTGATCCGTTGTGGAGCGATCCGGAAAACGCCCTGACCATCGGAGCCGATCCAGATGTTGCCCTGCCGATCGCAGTACACGGCGCGGGCGCTGAAGGCCGAGGTGCCGGGCGGCAACAACGGACGGATGCCCTCGATGGTGAGGTCGGGGCGGAGCATTACGGCCCCCACCCCGCTGCACGCCACCCAGATGCGTCCGTCCGCAGCGCGCTCCAGATAGTGTTCGCCGGGATGCTGCGCGAAGAAGGACCGGGTGTCCTCCGGCAGGGTGCGCCGCGTGCCATTCCTGGCGACACGGAAGATCGCACGTTCCGCCAGCATCAGCCAGCCATCGTCCAACGGGAGCATGTCGGTGATCTTCCCGGCATCGGATGCATCGATGCGCCGCACCTCCATGGTGGTGCCGTCGGCGGCGAGGTGTATCAGCGAGTCGGGCGACAACAGGAGGTACACCCCGCCATCCTCCGCCGGACGCAGGCAATAGCTGGGGAAGTGCGCGCAGGGGTGATGCTGTACGCCCTTGGGTCCGACGTGCAGGATCGTGCTGGAGAGCGGCGAGTAGAAAAGGGCGTGCGGGTCCTTACCATGCACCGGGCGCCAGCATCCATCGATCGCGGTGGGCAGGTCGGTGCGGTGGTGCTCGAACCGGCCCGTGCGCCGGTCCAGGCGGTCCAGGCCGGTGCGGGTGCCCACCCAGAGGTGATGGTCATCGGCTTCGGCCAGGCCCCAGATGGCGTTGTGCGAAAGGCTGGTACTGTCGCGACCGTCGTGCTTGTACACGGTGAAGCGGCTGCCGTCGAAACGCGCGAGGCCGTCGCCCGTGCCGAACCACATGAAGCCCTCACGGTCCTGCAGGATGTGGTTCACCATGCTCTGGGGCAGCCCCTGGTCCACGTCGTACCGGGCCACCTCGGCCGGCTGGCCTTGCAACACGGTCGCCAGCAGCAGAAAAGCCGAGTAGGCCAGGGCCTGGCGGCGCAGGTCCGGGCCGGGGATGCCCCGGCCGCACGCTGGTCGCTTGCTCCAGGCGGAGGGCATGGGAGACCGGCCTATTGCCGGCGACGTGCGGGTCAGACGGGCGTTCGTTCGGACGGCAAGGCGTGTGCGGCCTTCACGGCCGCCTGCACGAAGGACACGAAGAGCGGGTGCGGCTTGGCCACCGTGCTGCGGTACTCCGGGTGGAACTGTACACCCACGAACCAGGGATGGTCCTTGATCTCCACGATCTCCACCAGTTTCCCCTGCGGGTTCATGCCGGTGGCCAGCATGCCGGCCTGCTTGTAGGCGTCCAGGTAGGCGTTGTTGAACTCGAAGCGGTGGCGGTGCCGTTCGCTCACCTGCTTCTTGCGGTAGATGCGTGAGGCCAGCGATCCGTCGGTGATGGCGCAGGGGTAGGCGCCCAGGCGCATGGTGCCGCCCTTGTTCACGATGGCCTTCTGCTCCTCCATCATGGCGATCACCGGGTGCGTGGTGTCGGCGTTCATCTCGGTGCTGTTGGCATCGGCGTGGCCCAGCACGTGGCGGGCGAACTCGATCACGGCGCATTGCATGCCCAGGCAGATGCCCAGGAAGGGCACCTGGTTCTCGCGGGCGTAGCGGATGGCCTCGATCTTGCCTTCGATACCGCGATGGCCGAAGCCTGGCGCCACCAGGATGCCGCTGAGGCCGCCAAGCTGTTTCACCACGTTCTTCGCCGTCAGCTTCTCGCTGTGCACCCACTTGATGTGCACCTTCGTCGCGCTCTCGGCGCCGGCATGCTCCAGCGCCTCCTTGATGCTCTTGTACGCATCCTTGAGCTCCACATACTTGCCCACCAGGCCGATGTGCACCTCGCCCTGGGGTTCCTTGTAGCGCCGCAGGAAGTCCTTCCAAGCGGTGAGGTCGGCGGCCGGGAAGGTGGTGACGCCCAGTTTCCTCAACACCACTTCATCGAGCCTCTCCTCGAGCATCATCAAGGGGACGTCGTAGATGGTGTCCGCATCCCGGCTCTCGATCACGGCCTGCGCATCCACGTTGCAGAACAGGGCGATCTTGTCCTTCATGCCCTTCTGCATGGGATGCTCGGTGCGGCACACCAGCACGTCCGGCTGCACGCCCAGGCTCAGGAGCTCCTTCACGCTGTGCTGGGTGGGCTTGGTCTTGAGCTCGCCGGTGGTGTGCAGGAAGGGCAGCAGGGTGAGGTGCACCACGAGGGAATCGCGGCCCTTCTCCCACTTCAGCTGGCGGATGGCCTCCACGTAGGGCAGGCTCTCGATGTCGCCCACGGTGCCGCCCACCTCGGTGATCACGAAGTCGTAGATGCCCCTGCGGCCCAGGGCCTGGATGTTGCGTTTGATCTCGTCGGTGATGTGGGGGATCACCTGCACGGTCTTGCCCAGGTACTCGCCCTGCCGCTCCTTGTTGATGACGTTCTGGTAGATGCGGCCGGTGGTGACGTTGTTGGCCTTGGAGGTGGGCACGTCCAGGAAGCGCTCGTAGTGCCCCAGGTCCAGGTCCGTCTCCGCGCCGTCCTCGGTCACGAAGCACTCGCCGTGCTCGTACGGGTTCAGGGTGCCGGGGTCCACGTTGATGTACGGGTCCAGCTTCTGGATGGTGACCGTGAAGCCGCGTGCCTGCAACAGCTTGGCCAGGCTGGCGCTGATGATGCCCTTGCCGAGGCTGCTGGTCACCCCGCCGGTGACGAAGATGTACTTGGTGGAACCCGTCATCGCCATGTGGACCGCACCGATGATGGATCGGCGATCACGGGGTGTAAAGATAAGCGGCGGCGGCGCAGATGGGCGATCCGGCGTCAGGAACGGGCTCCCGGCCCCGGGCGGTCGGGGCTCCGCATTCCGTCAACGGCCTCGGCCCGGTCCTTCCGGCCACCGGCACATGCCCATGGGATCCACCCCGGCCGAGGGTCCGGCCGCAGGTCCGGGGCCGGCCGTTGACCGCTGGCGCCAGGCCGATGGATCGCGCTCAGAAGCTCCAGCTCAACCCCGCGCTCGGCAGGACCGGCAACTGGTCCACCCGGCGGGCGCGCACCCGGTCGTAGTAGAAGATGTTGTCCCGGTCGTAGGCGTTGGTGACGCTCAGGTCCAGTTCGATGGCGCTCCGGTCGCTGAGGCGCCAGGTCTTGGTGACGCCCAGGTCCAGGCGATGGTAGTCCGGCAGGCGCCCCTGGTTCAGCGGGCCATAGAGCAGGACCAGCTCGCCGTTGCTGTACGTGTAGTCCGAGCCGATGCCATTGCCGAAGGGGTTGCCCTCGATATAGCCCTGGGTCTGGGCGAAGGGGAAGCCGCTTCCGTAGTTCCAGCGCGCGTTCACCTTCCAGGCGTCGTGCCGGCCAAAGGTGTAGCTGGCCACGAGGTTCACATTGTGGCGGCGGTCCCAGATGGGGTGGTAGCTGTAGCGGCCGTTCCAGCGGTCCACGAAGGTGAGGCTGTACACGGCCCACAGATAGAGCCCGTCGTGCTCGTACTTGAGCAGGACATCGCCGCCGTAGGCCTTGCCGGTCTCCAGCACGAAGTCCTTCTTGAGCTCGTCGGGCTTGTCGGCGAAGTCGGGACTGTCCTCGAAGACCTTGTCCCGGTTGAGGTTGGTCACCTGGCGGAAATCCTTGAGGTAGCCCTCGATGTTGGCGGTGAGCTCGGGGGTGATGTCCACCTCGAAGCCGGCCACATAATGGTTGGCGCGCTGCAAGGGGTCCTTCACCGTGCGTACCGAGCCGTCCTCCTCGGTGAAGTCCTCGGGCAGGTTCTCCGGGCTGGAGAGGAAGCCGTAGAAGAGGTTCACCACGTCGCGGTCGCTGTTGGCGGCCACCAGGTTCTGGCTGTAGCGGCCGGCGGCGGCCTTGAAGCGCAGATCATCGGTGATGTTCCACTTCAGGCCCAGGCGCGGCTCGAAGTTGAGCACGCTCAGGGAGGCGTAGTACTGCACGCGCAGGCCGGGGTCGATGATGAACTTGCCGAGCTTCTTCTTGTAGTTCACGTAGGCGGCCAGTTCGCTGGTGTTCTGGGTCTGGTCGATGCGCAGCCCGCTGCTGTTGAAGAAGCTGAAATCGGTGCGGAAGCCCAGCAGCTCGATGCCGTACTTGATCTCGTCGTCGCGGATGAAGTACTTGAAGTTGAGGCCACCGTTGAAGCCGCTGATGCGGCTGCTGCGGGCCGGCAGGGCGCCCTCGCGCATCTCGATGTGGTAGTCGCTGAAGCTGAACACCCCGTCGATCAGCACCGCACTGCCGGCCGGCACCAGCACGAAGTTGGTGCCCGCACCCCAGTTGTTCCACAGCAGGTCGCTCACCTGGCGGTACTTCACCCCGTCGCGGAAATTGAAGCCGAAGAGGTTGAACTTGCTCCCGTTGGCCCCGTTGAAGCTGAGCTTGCCGTACAGGTCGGTGAAGGTGAAGGGCAGTCCGGCGGTATCCACGAACGTGTACAGGGCCTTGCTGCTCTGGTCCAGGTAGCTGTGCCGTGCGTTGAGCAGGAACGAGCTGGAGCCGGCGCCCGGCTTGCTCTGCTTTTTCATCGGCCCTTCCAGCATCAGCTTGCCGGCGAAGGTGCTGGCGCCCACCTTGCCCGCCAGTCGGGTCTTGTTGCCATCGCGGGTGGTGACGTCCATCACACTGCTGACACGCCCGCCATGTTCGGCGTTGAAGCCCGCCGTGTAGATGTCGGCGTTGCGGATGATGTCGTTGTCGAACACGCTGAACAGGCCGATGCTGTGGAAGGGATTGTACAGCACCATGCCGTCGAGCATCACCTTGTTCATGATGGGCGAGCCACCGCGCACATACAGCTGCCCGCCCTGGTCGCCGGTGAAGATGACCCCCGGTACCACCTGCAGGTACTGCGCCAGGTCCGCCTCGCCCCCGATGGCCGGGATGCGGTCGATCTGTTTGGGGTCGAGCTTGGTGACGCTCATGCGCACCTGCGTCTGTGCCTCGGTCTTCTCGGCCGTCACGGTGAAGGCCTTCAGCTCCACCTTGGTCTTCACCACGAAGAGCTTCTCGGTGAGGATCTGGCCGGCGGCGAGGGACACGGCCTTGGTGAGGGTGTCGTAGCCCAGCGAGGTGACCATCAGGGTGTAATCGCCCGCGGGGATGCGGCTGATGGAGAAGTAGCCGTTGACGTCGGTGGCGGCGCCCATGCTCTTGCCCTTGAGCATGACGTTGGTGAAGATCACCGGCTCCCCATTGTCCTGGTCGTACACGAAGCCCCGAATGGTGCTGGTGTTCTGGGCAAGGGTGAGGGATGCGGGTAGAAGTATGGCCAACAGGAGCCAGGTGAGGCGACGGATCATGCGTGTGGGCCCATTGCGGGAAAGGTGGCGAAGGTAAAGGGTCGGCAGGCTCCCACGGGAACGTGGTGGCGGACGGTGGAGGCGGGCCGGGGAACGGTGCTCAGCGGTCGATGACCTGCACCAGCAGTTCGGTGAGCAGCTCGCCCGCATCGGCCCCGCCGTCGCCCAGGCCCTTGCTCGCCATATCGCAACGCCGCAGCAGGTGCTGGGCACGCAGCAGTTCGTCCAGGTCGTAGTTGCGCACGGCCGCCCGGTACCCGTCCAGGAAGTAGGGAGAGATGCCCGCTGCGCTCGCCAGCTCCCCCGCAGGGCGTTCCCCCAGCGTCTTCAGGAGCACCAGCTTGCTGAAGTAACCGCTCAGGGTGGCCACGGTGACAGGGAGGGGATGGCCCTTGGGGTCCTGGCCGTAATAGCGTGCGATCCGCAGGGCCTTGATGCGGTCGCGCATGCCGATGGCCTCCTGGAGCTCGAAGACGTTGTGGTCCTTGCTGATGCCCACATAGCGCTGCACGGTCTCGGCGGTGATGGCCTCCCCTTCGCCGGTCACCAGGCAGAGCTTCTCGACCTCCTTGGCCACCTTGGCCAGGTCGGAGCCCAGATGCTCGCTCAGCAACTGGGCCTCGCGCGGACCGATGCGCCGCTTGTGGTGCGTCACGTAACGCCGCACCCAGTCCGGCAGGTGCTCGTCCCGCAGGCGGTCGCTGGTGAAGACCATGCCGTGCTTGGCCACGCTCTTCACGAAGCTCTTGCGGCCATCGACCTTCTTGTTCTTGTAGCAGATCACCAGCACGGTGGTGCGGGTGGGCTTCAGCACATAAGGTTCCAGCTTCTCCAGCGCATCGATACGCCAGCTCTGGGCCTCGCGCAGCACCACCAGATGCCGGTCGCCGATCATGGGATAGCGCAGGCAGGTGTCCTTCACCCGGTCGGGGTCGTGATCGCGGGCATACAGCACCGAAAGGTCGAAGTCGCGGGCGTGCTCCTCCACCGCCGTGTGCTCGATCTCCGCGGCCACGCGGTCGATGAAGAAGGGCTCCTCACCGTGCAGCAGGTACACCGGGCGGAAGATGCCCGCACGCAGCTCGGCCATCACCTTCTTATACCCGTCCAGCACCTTCATTCGAACCGCAGGTGCTTGACGGACCTTCCCTCGTTGATGATATCGCGCAGGCTCAGCACCCCGATCTTCACATGGGTCTCGGCGAAACCCGCGGTGACCCTGGCATCGCTGTTTCCGGTCTTCACGCCCTCGGGCACCATGGGCTGGTCGCTCACCAGCAGGAGGGCCCCGGTGGGGATGCCGTTGGCGAAGCCGGTGATGAAGATGGTGGCCGTCTCCATGTCGATGGCCATGCAACGGTCGGCGCGCAGGCGTTCCTTGAAAGCCTCGTCGTGCTCCCACACGCGGCGGTTGGTGGTGTACACCGTGCCGCTCCAGTAGTCCAGGTCCAGGTCGCGGATCACGCCGCTCACCGCACGGTGGATCATGAAGCTCGGCAGCGCGGGCACCTCGGGCCGCATGTAGTCGTTGCTGGTCCCCTCCCCCCGAATGGCGGCGATCGGCAGGATCAGGTCGCCCAGGGCGTTCTTGCGCTTCAGCCCACCGCACTTGCCCAGGAAGAGCACGGCCTTGGGGCTGATCGCCGTCAGCAGGTCCATCACCGTGGCGGCCGTGGGGCTGCCCATGCCGAAGTTGATCATCACCATGTCCTCGGCCACGGCCATCTGCATGGGACGGCCCTGCCCGTGCATCACCGCGCCGGTCTGCCGGCAGAAGATCTCCAGGTAATTGCTGAAGTTGGTCAGCAGCACATGCGGCTTGAAGCTGCCCAGCTCCACCCCGGTATACCGGGGCAGCCAGTTCTCGACGATCTCCTGTTTGGTGCGCACTTTTGCGGGGTAGGTGACAATGATCGGGCTTGCCCTGCCGGACCACGGCGTCAAAACTAAACAAGGCCCGCAAGGACCTCAGGTCTTCGACCCCATCCGGCGGTCGTGGGTGGCCCTGACCCCGGAGGAATGGGTGCGCCAGCACTTCCTGAACCACCTGATGCACGACCTGCACTGTCCGGCCGGGCTCATCACCGTGGAGCGCGGGCTGCTGCTCAACGGCATGCCGCGGCGGGCCGACATCGTGGTGCATGCCCCTGACGGCGCGCCGTTGGCCGTGGTGGAGTGCAAGGCGCCGACGGTGACCATCCGGCAGGCCACCTTCGACCAGGCGGCGCGCTACAACTCGGTGTTCAAGGTGCCCGTGCTGATCGTGACCAACGGCCGGGTCCACTTCGCCTGCCACATCGACCGAGGCGCGGGGACCGTCCGTTTCCTGGCCACCCTGCCCGACCATGCGGCCATGCTGGCGTTGCGTCAGGTGTAGCTTTGTGCATGCGCCTGCTGTCCGCACTCCTGCTCCCCGTCCTGCTGATCACCACCGCCACGGCCCAACAGGCACAGCCCTTCGGCCTGCAGCTCGAACACTTCCTGCGCCGCCCCCACCGGTCCGGTGCCGAGGTGGACCTGCTGCTGCGGGGTGCGCGGGCACCGCTCGAGGCCGCGGTGCGGGAAGTGGGCGGACGCGTGAAGGCCGGTACAGGAGCGGTGTTGAGCGTCGCCGTGCCGGTGCAGCGGGTGCGCGAGCTGGCCCGGCACCCGGCCGTTCAAGGCATCGAGTTCAGCCTGGAACGCGGCCGGGTGCTGAACGACAGCATGCGGGTGAAGAACCGCGTGAACGAGGTCCACGCCGGCCTGCCCCCGCTGCTGCAGGGATACACAGGTGCGGGCACCATCATCGGCATCATCGACAGCGGGCTCGACCTGCTGCATCCCGACTTCCTGGACAGCCTGGGCCGCACCCGTGTGCTGCACTACTGGGACCAGACGCTGAACGATTCGCTCGCGCTGGCACCGCAACCCTACGGGTACGGCCAGGCCTACGACAGCGCGGCCATCAACGCGGGCCAGTGCCCGGCCGAGGACCAGTTCTTCTACTACGGCCACGGCACCACCGTGGCGGGGACCGCAGCGGGCAACGGGCGCGCCAACGGCCGGAACATGGGGGTGGCCCCCGGGGCCGACCTGATCATCGTGAGCAGCGACTTCGAGCGTCCCAACTGGCGCGCCGCCGTGGCCGATGCCGTGCAGTACATCATCGACCATGCCGCCGCGCTGGGCCGCCCGGTGGTGATCAACGCCAGCCTGGGCACCTACTTCGGCAGCCACGATGGGCTGGATGCGGCGGCCTTGCTGGTGGACAGCCTGCTGGACGCTGCACCGGGGCGGGTCATGGTCTGCGCGGCGGGCAACAGCCGCACCGTGCCGGACTACCACCTCTCCTACCCGGTGACGGCGGACACGGCCCACACCCTGTTCATGACCAACTACAACAGCGGCTTCGGGGTGCCTGCCGCCTACTTCGAGCTGTGGGCCGACACCGCGGACCTCCGCGAGGTGACCTTCTCCCTGGGCGCCGATCAGTGGCACACCGGGTACAGCCTGCGGCGCGGGATCGGGCCCTGGCACCAGGTGCAGGACATGTTGGGCCAGATCGTGGCCGACACCTTGTACTCCGACCTGGGCTTCCGGCTGGGCACCGTGGAGTACTTCGCCGAGCTGCGCGGAGGCCAGTACCGGATGGACGTGCTGGTGCTCGAGCCCGATTCGGCCGAATACCGCTGGCGCTTCAGCACGACCGGTCAGGGCCGTTTCCACGTGTGGAGCGCCAACGAGCTGGGCAGCTCGCGGATCACGGACGACCTGACGCCGATCAACGGACAGAACGATCCGCGCTACCGCTATCCCGACACGGAGATGCGCACGGTGGACTCCTGGGCGTGCAGCGACCGGGTGATCACCGTGGCCAACTACCAGAACGAACTGTCCTACACGGACTACACGAACACCGTGCAGACCTTCCCCGGCACCGAGGGCGAGATCAGCCCCAGCAGCAGCAATGGACCCACGCGCGACGGCCGTATGAAGCCCGACCTGGCCTCCACCGGCGACATCACCCTGAGCGCGGCCCCGCTCTCCTGGATCCAGTTCCTGATCGCCAACCAGCCCTTCAAGGTGGACGTGGGCGGCTACCACATCCGTGGCGGCGGCACCTCCATCGCCTCGCCTGTGGTGGCCGGCACGGTGGCCCTGCTCTTGGAGCGCTGCCCCAACGCCACCTGGGCCGATGTCAAGGACGCGCTGATCGCCTCGGCGCGCAGCGACGCCTTCACCGGCCCCACACCCAACACCATGTACGGCCACGGCAAGCTCGATGCCTTCGCCGCGTTGCTGGCCGCCGGCCCGGACATGACCTTCGCCGTGGACACCAGCATCTGCGCGGGCGATAGCGTGCCGGTGAGCGCTCCGGCCGACCTGGTGGACTACACTTGGAGCAACGGTGTCCAGGATACGTCCTTCTTCCAGGGCACCGCCGGAAGCATCAGCGTGGAAGGGTACAACAGCGCGGGCTGCTTCGGCCGTTCGGACACCCTGCTGTTCACGATGCTCCCCCCGGTGCCCGCCCCCACCATCACCCAGCAGGGCAACACGCTGGAAAGCTCTCCCGCTGCGGCCTATCAGTGGTGGTTGGACGGTCAGCCCATCAGTGGGGCCGACCAGCAGCAGTACGAAGTGACCGCCACGGGCACCTATGCCGTGAGCATCGTCGATGCCGAAGGCTGCACGGCCATGAGCGACCCGCTCTTTGTCACGTGGACCGTGATCGGTTCAACGGATGCTCCCGTCACGGCGAGCCTGCGCCCCGTTCCGGCCAGCGAGGTCCTGTGGCTGACCCTGCCCTGGTCGGAGGTTCCGCTCGATGTGGAGGTGTTGGACGCCGCAGGGCACCGTGTCGCCGCCGTGCGGAGCGCGGAAGAGCAGGTCCGGTTCGATGTGCGGGGCTGGGCCGCAGGGCTCTATGCCGTACGGGTCGGCAGCGGCCCAGGGGCGCAGGTGCTGCGATTCAGCGTACGCTGATCCCTTCGGGCCGCTTCAGGGCGCATCGAAGGCGATGTGCATGAGGGCGTCCCCATGGTTCACCACGGGACTGGTGTTCACGCACAGGATGTGGCCTTCCATGGGGCTCTTCACATGCCGCACCTGTTCCCCGTAGGGGTCGGTGATGAAACCCAGCACCATGCCGCGCACCACGTGCGCACCGTTCTCGGCCGTGGGGTGGAAGATGCCCGCCATCGGTGCCCGCACCCACTTGCTCTGCGACAGATGCACGGCCCCGCGCGCCAGGTCGCTGGGTCCCTTCCACAGGCCCAGGTGTTCCATCACCCGGGTGATGCCGCGCAACGCCACGCGTACCGCATCCTCGTCCAGGCTGCGCGCTCGGCCACCCTCGAACAGCAGGTAGGGCCGTCCCCGTTCCACCAGGTGCTCGCGGATGCTCTTGGGCCTGATGGCGGCACGCAGGAGCAAGGGCGGGTCGAACACGCGGGCCAGGTCCAGCGACCGCTCATCGCCCCCGGTGTAGCGCAGGTGGGGATGGTTGTACCGTTGATCGGCGCCGCTGTGCAGGTCGATGGTGACGTCCACGGCGGGCAGCACTTCGGTCACCAGGGCATGGGCCAGGCGGCTGGCCAGCGAGCCATGGGCGGAGCCGGGGAAGAACCGGTTGAGGTCGCGGCCATCGGGCAGCTCCCGTTGCAAGGCCAGGAAGCCGAACACATTGAGGATGGGGATCGCGATCAGGGTGCCGCGCTCCAGGGGCCGCACCTTCAGCTCGTCCATCACCAGGCGCACGGTCTCGATGCCGTTGATCTCGTCGCCGTGCACCCCGGCCAGCAACAACAGGGCGGGGCCGTCCAGCGGGCCGCGCTGCACCACCACGGGGATCTCCACCGAGGTGCGCGTGTACAGCCGCGCCACCTGCAGGTCCAGCGTGCGGCGCTCGCCCGGCCGCACCGACTCCCCCAGGACGCGCACCAGCGTGCAGCGCTCGGCCGACATCCTGCGGTCGCCCATCGCACAAGTTTATCGCGCCCACGCCGAACACGCCCGCCGGGCCCGACCCGGAAAGACCGCCACCACCCATCTTTGTGGCATGGCACGCGACGCGGTACTGGCCGAACTGCCCGAACTGGTGGCCCGCGGATTGATCACCGCCGATCAAGCTGAACGGATCCGCGCACATTACGGCCCGCACGATGCACCGTCCATGACACCGGACGACGGGCAGCATCGCCGCCTGTCCACCGTGCTGGGCACCGTGGGCGCCGCGCTCATCGGGCTGGGGCTGGTGCTCGTGGTGGCCCACAACTGGAGCGGTCTCTCCCGGCCGGTGCGCACCCTGCTGGCCTTCCTGCCGGTCGTGGTCGGGCAGGGCCTGGTGGCCTTCGGCCTCTGGCGCCGCCCCGGCCGCACCGCGTGGACCGAAGGGGGATCGGTGTTCCTGGCCGCGGCGGTGGGTGCCTGCCTGGCCATCGTCGCCCAGCTGTACCACCTTGGAGGCGATCTGAGCGACCTGCTCCTGACCTGGGCGGTGCTCATCCTTGGCCTTTGCTACGTGCCGGGCTCGGCGGTGGTGGGCCTGGGGTACCTGGCCCTCATCACCTGGCAGGCGGTGCTGGTGCGCACCGGGCACGACACGATGCCCTGGGCCTGGATCCTGCTGCTGGCAGCCTTCCTGCCGGTGGCCGTGCAGCGGATCGGCGATGTGGAAAGACGCGTGGCCGCCGGATGGACCGGGAGCTTCCTGGCCCTGGCCATCGCGGTGGGCGCGCACCTGTTCCTCTCCGACTGGCACATGCTGGTGCTGGTGGGCACGGCCGCGCTGGCCTCCACCTTCGCCCTGGCACCCTGGTGGACGCCGACCCCGGCGCCGGGCAGCAGGGCCATCCGGGGCGTGGGCGAGGTGATGCTCATCGGGCTGCTGCTGATGCTGGGTTCGTGGCCCACGGTGGTAGGGATGACCGAGGGCCATGGCATGACGGCGGCCACCGGTGCTGCCGTGGCCTTGCTGGTGCTGGTGGCCGCCGGCGCTTATGCGGTGGCCTGGCGGCGGCGGCGGCCCTTCACCCAGGGCCCCATGCCCGAGGGCTTCGCGTTCATCGCCGCACTCACCGCGATCGCGCTGGCCGCACCCTGGCTCACGGCACTGCTGGCCAACGGGCTCATGCTCGCGCTGGGCGTGTGGCATGTGCGCGAGGGCACACACGCGAGCTCCCTGCGCCGCACCAACCTGGGCCTGTTGCTGATCGCCGTTCCGGTGCTCTGGCGCTTCTTCGAGGTGGACCTGAGCTTCGTGTGGCGCGGCCTGGCCTTCATCGCCATCGGCACGGCCTTCCTGCTGCTGAACCTGCGCCTGTTGCGGGCGCGCAAGCCGCACTGACATGCGCCTTCCCTCGCTGCGCCCCCACACCGCCACCGGCAAAAGGCTGTTCCTGCTCGTTGCCTTCGCGCAGCTGGCCGTGCCCGCCTGGATGGTCTGGCGCTACGAGCAGGTGCGTTCGCAGGGCCATGAGCACCGGTTCCGCACCGCACCGGTGGACCCCCGCGATCCGCTGCGCGGCGAACACGTCGTGCTGGACTTCGAGGCCGCGAACGGACGCTTCGAACTTCCGCCGGACTGGACGGGCGGCGCCCTGTACGCCATGCTGGGCCTGGACAGCGCGGGTTACGCCACGATCGAACGCCTGAGCATGGACGCACCGGAGGGCGACCACCTGAAGGTGACCGTCGTTGGCTGGAGCGTGAACGACCAGGACCGCACGGCGACCCGGGTGGAGCTGCCTTTCGACCGGTACTACGTGGAGGAAGGGAGCGGGCCGCAGGCCGAAGCCCTCTTGAGGCCCGACCGGCTGGAGGGCGCGCCATCGGAAGCGATGCCCGCCCACGCGGTGGTGCGGGTCCTCGACGGGCGTGCGGTGCTGACGGACCTGGTGATCGGCGGGCGGCCGCTGGAGGCCTGGCTGAACGATCTGCAGGTGCGCTGAGGTCTGCCCGCCCCGGCGCGGCAAGGTCTATCTTGCCGCCATGCCCCGCGTGCTGATCGCCGACGACGACCCGCTGAGCGCCGACCTGCTCGCCGAACACGCACGCAAGCTGCTGCCCGAGGCGCAGGTGCAGCTGGCGGCGGACGGTACGGCCGCCATGGCCGAGATGCGCAAGGCGCCGGTGGGCCTGCTCCTCCTGGACCTCGACATGCCCGGCCTGAGCGGCCGGGAGCTGCTCGAGGCCACGGACCCGGGCTGCCCCGTGGTGATCGTCACCGGCGACCCCAGCTTCGCCCTGGACGCCTACCGGTTCAATGTGGCCGACTACCTGGTGAAGCCGGTGACCTTCGAGCGCTTCGCGCAGATGCTGCGGAAGGTGGGCCCGCTCACCGGCGGCGACGACGGCCCGCGTGACCAGGTCTTCATCCGCGCGGGGCAGGAGATCGTGCAGGTGCGCCTCAGCGAGGTGCGCTTCATCCGCAGCGACAGCAACTACGTGCGCTTCGTGCTGGACGGGCGCGAGGTGAGCAGCCTGATGAACCTTAAGGACCTGGAGCACAAGCTGCCGCCGGGCTTCGTGCGGGTGCATCGCAGCTACATCGTGAACCTGGTGCACGTGGAGAAGCTGGACAGCATGGACGTGAAGGTGGGCCGTGAACTGATCCCCGTGAGCGGCAGCTACCGCGCAGAGCTCATGCGGCGTCTGGACCTGCTGTAGCCGCGAGCTCGGCCTGCCGGATCAGCAGGGCCCGGTCGCAGCACGCCATCTGGCCCAGCAGCGTGCGGGCATCGACGGCATCGTCCCCGGCGGCCATCGCGGCGGCGGCCATGCCGAAGAGCTCCAGGTGGGGCCGCAGCTTGTGGCGTACACGCCGCAGCACCTCCCCTTCGTCCGGGCCCACCGCACAGAGCACCTCGGCCCGCCAGCCGGCCAGTTCCCGTCGGTACTGCGTCATCACGCGCAACGAACGCTCCCGGTCGCGGCCGTACTGTTCCTCCAGCGCGGACAGCGCGGGCAGCTCGGCACAGGGCGCGTTCCACCGGCCGGTCCAGAAGGCGGCGGCGGCCACCAGGGCCGGACGGTCGATGGGCTTCACCAGGCGCGCGTTCAGCCCGGCTTTGAGCGCTTCGGCCTCCTGCACGGCGTCGGCGAAGGCGGTGACGGCCAGCATCGGGCAATGGCGGTGGCGGCGCAAACCGCGCAGGCGCATGGCCAGTTCGGTGCCGCGCATGTCGCCGCCCAGGTCCACGTCGATCAGCATCAGATCGAAACGCTGGGCATCACAGGCGGTCAACGCTTCCGCAGAGCCGCTGCAGGAAACGAGGGACCATCCGAGGGCCGTGGCCCAGTGGGTCATCAGCTCGCGGTTGGTGGCCACGTCATCCACATGCAGCACACGCAGGCCGCGGACCCTGCCCTCCTGGGGAGGGGCCACCGGTGTCGCCGTGGCGGCGGCCTTGAGCGGCGGCAGCCGGACCGTGAAACGGCTGCCCGTGCCAGGGCTGCTGTCCAGGGTGATCCGGCCTCCCAGCAGTTCCACCAGCCTGCGGGTGATGGCCAGGCCGAGGCCGGCACCGCCCTCCCCGCCATCGTCCGTCCGCGCCCGTTCGAACCGCAGGAACACGGCGCCCTGCCGGTCGGCGGGGATGCCCGGCCCGCTGTCGGCCACCTCGATGCACAGGTTCTCCGCCGCGAGGCTCACGCGCACGTCCACCTGGCCCTGCCCGGTGTACTTCACGGCGTTCGCCACCAGGTTGTCCACGATGCGGTGCAGGTGCAGCGGGTCGGTGACGAAGTGTGCCGGGGCCTGCGCCATGTCCAGCCGGAGGGCCAGGCCCTTTTCCTCGGCGCCGGGCAGATGGGTGCGTGCGATGTCGGTGAACAGCGGAGCGAGGTCCACCGTTGCGCCATGCGGGGACTCCCGGTCGGCATCGATGCGGGCATGCAACAGCAGGTCGTCCACCAGGCCGTGCAGCCTGCGGGCGCTGCGGTCGATCACGTCCAGGCGGTCGCGGTCCTCGGGCCTCAAGCTGTCGCGATCGATGCCATCGGCCATGCCCAGGATGGCCTGCAGCGGGGTGCGCACGTCGTGGCTGAGGTTGGCGGTGACCTCCCGGCGCATGCGGTCGGCCTCCTCCGCAGCCTGTCGCGCCTGCTGGAGCTCGAGCACCCGCTCATCGATGCGCCGCTGCATGCGTTCCAGACTGCGGGCCAGGCGCCCCACCTCGTCGGCACGACCGGTGGGCAGGGCCTCTCCTCCCTCGCCGGCCGCATAGCGCTCCACCTGTGCGGTGATGCGGGCCAGGCGCACCAGGAGCCCCCGGGCCAGCAGCAGGCCCAGCAGGGTGAAGGCCAGGGCGATGCCCAGGGTGAGGGCGACCGCACGATCGCGCCTCCGCCCCATCTCGGCCAGCAGCGGGGCCGTATCCATGCCCAGTCCGAGCCGCAGGGCTTGCGGCAACGGTGTGCCCCGCAGGTCGCGGAAGACCCAGAAACGGTCCTGCACCTGCACCGTGCTGTCCGCGATGGTCGGTACGCCGAGCACCGTTGCGGGGTCGGGTCGCTGGCCGAACTCCGACCGGAAGGTGAGGCCGCTGTCGGGGTGCAGGACGATCTCGCCGTCAGCGCGCAGCAGGACGAGGGTGGAGCCTGGACGCTGGCGGCCGGACAGCTCGGCAAAGAGCGGCCGCAGGTCGGCGTTGATCACCACCATGCCCACGGGCCGGCCGTCGGCCCCGGCCAGCACACGGGCGGCGCGCAGGGTGGGTGTGAGCGGCAGGGAGAGCGCGCCATGCTCCTGGTTGAGGTCGATGCGCGAGAAGGAGCTTCTTCCCGGGCCCAGGGCCAGCGCCTCTCGGTAGTAGTCGCGATCACCCTTGGCCTGCAGGGCGCTGTCGGCCATGCGCTGCACCCGGCCGTTCAGACGATCGAAGCGGATGCGCTCCATGCCCAGGCTGTCGGCATCCAACAGCCGCACCTGGAAGTAGGCAGGGCGCGAGCGCATGAAGCTTTCCAACAGGAGGGCCACACGCTCCAGGGTGGCCGCGCGTGAGAGGCTGTCCCCGGTGCTGTCCGCCGTCAGCTCGGCCACGGGGTCGTTGGTGCCCAGGAAGGCGATGTCGTCCGCCAGGGTGCTGGTGAACCCGCGCAGGCGCAGGTCCGCCAGATCGAGCTCCAGGCGCAGGTCGCGGCGGGCGGTGAGCTGCACCTGTTCGCGCACGGCGCGGTACACCAGGTATCCGGCCAGTCCGGCCGCGCAGCATACCAGCAACACCAGGCCCGTCACCGTGCGCGTGACGATGGAACGTTGCCAGGGGGTGCGTGCGGGAGAGCTCATCGGCGCCGAACGATGGCCCGAAGGTCCGCTTCTTTCCCGCAAGGATGGTCCGATCGGTCGAGCACGACGTGTTCGCGGCCGCGCGGACCGCATGGCGACCACAGGGCTGTGGATCGCTGTTGACCGGAGGCACAACAGCTCATTCGTCTTCCACCGAAGGTCCGGCAGGAGGGCCCGGTGCGATCCGTTCGCGGTCGGCTCCTTTATGCAGGCCGTGCGCGTTCGGCGCATTCCGCAACAGGCCCGAACGATCGAAGGCCAGCACCGCCCCCACCGCGGCCAGCAGCGGTGCGAAGGTGGTGCCCACCAAGGGCACCTTCATCAGCAGGCTGAAAGCCGTGCCGTTGCCCAGCACCAGGCCGAGGTGGGCGTTCACCGTGCGCACGCTGGCGGCCATGCGCAGGCGGCGCCGTTCCAGGATGTAGTCCACCGCGCTGAACCCATAGAAATAGCCCCCCACGAGGAAGAGCGCCAGGGTGGCCAGGGGCACCAACAGCGGCAGCAACAGCGAGGTCAGTCCGATGGCCAGACCAAGGCTGAGCTCCAGCACGCCGTTGCGCAGCGCGATGAGCGCACCACGGAGGGCATCGCGCAGCACCTGCGCCATGCTGAACGGATGCTCCGCACCGGTGAGGATCTCCTCGGCGCGTTCGCTCGCATAGGCCAGCAAGGGCGACAGCAGGATCAGCACCAGGTACTTGTTGAGCGAGAGCAGCAGGTAGAGCACGAGCAGCTTCAGGGCGATCCAGGTGAGCGCCTCGCGGGTGGCGTTGAGCACACGCTTCGTTGCGGCCCACCAGCCGGTATCCAGCACGGGGTCCACCTCCAGGCCCAGTTGGGCGGCAAGCCACGCGCCCAGCGCCTCCACAGGCCCCTGCAACAGGTTGAACAGACCGAAGGTGAGCAGGGCCCACAACAGCAGCGGCACGGCGAACATCCAGGCCATACCGTGGCGCCGCATGAAGCCGAAGGCCGCCACGAAGCTGCCGATGCCGTTGAAGAACCCGTCCATGGTGCATGCGCAAGATAGGGGCGCCGCCCGGCTACCTTTGGAGCACCGCATGGACCTCAGCAAGCTCACCGCCATCTCGCCCCTCGACGGCCGCTACCGCGAACGCACCGCCACGCTGGCCGGCCTGTTCTCCGAACTGGGCCTCATCCGCTACCGACTGCTGGTGGAGCTGGCCTATTTCCGATACCTCTGCGAACTGCCCCTGCCCGAACTGACGGGCACCGATGTGCGCAGGCTCGACGGGCTGATGGCCCGCGTGAACACGCTCAGCGAGGCCGACGCGCAGGCGATCAAGGACATCGAACGCACCACCAACCATGACGTGAAGGCCGTGGAGTACTGGTTGAAGGAGCGGTTGGAGGAACTCGGGTTCGGTCGGCAGAAGGAGTTCGTGCACTTCGCGCTCACCAGCCAGGACATCAACAACACCGCGCTGCCGATGCTGGTGAAGGATTTCGTGGGCGCGTGCTACGTGCCGGAGCTCACGCGCCTGCGCGACCGCCTGCATGGCCTGGCGCTGGAGTGGGCGCAAGTGCCCATGCTGGCCCGCACGCACGGACAACCGGCCTCGCCCACGCGGCTGGGCAAGGAGGTCCAGGTGTTCGTGGAGCGGCTCGACGTGCAGCTGCGGGCGCTGCGGGCGATCCCCTTCTCCTGCAAGTTCGGCGGGGCCACGGGCAACTTCAACGCGCATCACGCGGCCTATCCCGAGCTCGACTGGCCCAGGCTGGCCGACCGGTTCTGCGACCGCATGCTGGGCCTGCAGCGCCAGCAGTTCACCACGCAGATAGAGCACTACGACCAGCTGGCCGCGCTCTTCGACGCCATGCGGCGCATCAACACGGTGCTGATCGACCTGTGCCGCGACCTGTGGCAGTACATCAGCATGGACCATTTCCGCCAGCGCACCAAGGCCGGCGAGGTGGGCAGCAGCGCGATGCCGCACAAGGTGAACCCCATCGACTTCGAGAACGCCGAGGGCAACCTCGGCCTGGCCAACGCGCTGTTCACCTTCCTCAGCGAGAAACTGCCCATCAGCCGCCTGCAGCGCGACCTGACGGACAGCACCGTGACGCGCAACATCGGCGTGCCCATGGCCCATACCATGCTGGCGGTGGACGCCATCGGGCGCGGGCTGAACAAGCTGCTGCTGAACGAGGAGGCGATCCTGCGCGAGCTCGACGGCCAATGGGCCGTGGTGGCCGAGGGCATCCAGACCATCCTGCGGCGGGCCGGATACCCCGAGCCGTACGAGCGCCTCAAGGAGCTCACCCGGGGCCGGGAGCGCATCACCGAGGCCGATATCCGCGCCTTCATCGAAGCCCTGGACGTGGGCGAGGAGGTGAAGCAGCAACTGCGCACCCTGAGCCCGCGACGTTACACCGGCGTGGACCTGATGGGCCGCACCACCCCTTGAGCGCATGCGGGCGCGCACCTGGTCGCTGGTGGGCGTCCTGCTGGTCGCGGGGGCCTGCGCACTGATCGCCTGGTGCGACGCGCGGGTGCGCAGATCGAGCGCACCCCACCTCTACGACCGGGTACAGGACGTGCCGATGAACCGCGTGGCCGTGCTGCTCGGCACCAGCGCCCGGTCGCGTGGGGGCGGAGCGAACCTCTACTTCACCAACCGCATCGCCGCAGCGGTGGAACTGCTGAAGGCGGGCCGCGTGCAGCACATCCTCATCAGCGGCGACAACCGCCACGCCTCCTACAACGAGCCCATCGCCATGCGGCGCGCCCTGCTGGCGGCCGGCGTGGACAGTTCGCGCATCACCCTGGACTATGCGGGCTTCCGCACCCTGGACAGCATGGTGCGGGCGCGCGACGTGTTCGGCCAGCCGGGCTTCACGGTGGTGAGCCAGCGCTTCCACAACGAACGCGCGGTGTTCCTGGCACGGCGCATGGGCATCGCGGCCGTGGGCTACAACGCGGCCGACGTCCCCGAGGGCTACGGACGCCTCACCGCGCTGCGCGAGATGCTCGCCCGGGTGAAGCTGCACTTCGACCTGTGGGCGGGCGTGGGGCCGCACTTCCCCGGTCCGCCCGAGCCGATCCCCCTGCCGGCACCCTGATCACGACCCGCCGAGCCGCTGGAAGGCCACCAGGTCCGTGCGGGGGATGCGCTCCAGGCCAAGGCTGCGCATCTGCGTCACCACCTGTCCGCGATGGTGGCTCCCGTGGTTGATGCAGTGCATGATCATCTGCCAGGCCGGCTGCGCGAAGGGGTTGCCCTTCAGGTCGTGATAGCGGCAGATGGCCAGCAGTCCCGTCTCGTCCAACGCCATGGCATAGGCGGTGAAGCGCTCCACATGCGGCATCAAGGTGTCCAGTTCCTGGCCGGCTTCGGCAGGCCAGCGCATGGTGGCGCCGGTGAGGCGCAGGAACCAGGCGTTCTCCGCATCGCGGATGTGCATCAGTGTGCCGCGCAAGGTGGGGTAGCTGCTGGCCGCATGCCGGTCGAGCGTGGCCGCGGGTTCCTCCTTCAGGCGGTCCACGATGGCCTGGTGCGCCCACCGGTCGTAGGCGGCGTACTGCTGGATGAGGGTGTGCAGGTGGCTCATGGGTGGATAAAGCTGTTCAAAAATCCGACGAACCGTTCGCCGACCGCGATGCGGCATCGGTCGAATTTCGCGGGGACTGTGTGCGCATGATCGGAACGCTGTTCGGCCGAAAGAAACTCAGCGAGGAACGCCTCGCCAACGTGTTGGTCAACGCCCTCCTGGAAATGGTGGACCGGGGCTTCGCCGACGTGGCCGCCGAGCTGAACGAATCGCCGGAACTGCAAGGGGACCAGGTGATGGACCCTTCGGACGACGGCGCCTTCCTGATGATCGTGCTGGCGGGCAACCTGATGGAACTGGACCGCCAGCTGCCGTCCGGGCTGGACCGTCGGCTCACCGCGCTCGTGCTCGGCAAGATGGCACAGATCACCGGGCAGCGGTCGTCCGACCTGGAACGCGAGGTGGGGGCGCTCAAGGCGATGATGGCGCGGCTCAACCACCCCAGCAAGAACACGGTGTACGGCATGAGCCGCGCGCTCTTCCACCTGTACGACCTGTTCGCCTGCCAGACGGACGAATACTTCCGGGACAAGCGGGAGCCGCATCCGGTCACGCTCAAGCGCCTCAACGGGCTGATGGGCTTCTTCCTCTGGGACTGGGAGAACTTCCACGAGCACTACCGCATCGCCCTCTGAGGCGGGTCAGCGCGGCTCCCCCACGTTCAGTTGTTCCACGGCCATGCGGGTGATCTCCTCCCCGATGGCGAGGGCCGCCGTGGCGGCGGGCGAAGGCGCGTTCAGCACGTGGATGTGCGTACCGCGGCGTTCGATGCGGAAATCGTCCACCATGTTGCCGTCGGTGCCCAGCAACATGGCGCGCACGCCGGCACGCCCCGGCCGCAGGTCGTCCATCTCCAGGGAAGGCACCAACCGGCGCAGCGTGCGCAGGAAGAGCCTCTTGCTGAACGCGCGGCGGTACTCATCGATGCCGTAGCGCATGTTCTTCATGAAGAGCTTCCAGGTACCGCCGTAGCCCAGTGCGTCGGCCGTGTCGCGCAGGTCCACGTCGGTCTTGCCGTAGCCTTCGCGCTTGAAGGTGAACACCGCATTGGGCCCGCACTCGATGCTCCCGTCGGTCATGCGCGTGAAGTGCACGCCCAGAAAGGGGAAGCGCGGGTCGGGCACCGGATAGATCAGGTGGCGGACCTTGTGGCGGGCCTGGTCCTCCAGTTCGTAGTAATCGCCGCGGAAGCCCACGATGCGCTCGGGGAAGCGCACACCGTCGGCCTTCGCCAGGCGGTCGCTCTGCAGGCCGGCGCAGAAGATGGCGTGCCGGGCGCGGTATGCGCCCTTGTCGGTGCGGATGGTGCTGAAGCCTTCGCCGTGCTCGGTGCCCGTGACGCGTTCCCCGAGGCGGACCGCGCTGCGCGGGTTGAGGGCGAGGGCGAGCTCGGCCATCTTCGCGGTGGCGCCGCAGAAGTCGATGATGCCGGTGCATCCCACGTGAATGCCGGCGATACCGTTGCAGTGGGGCTCGATCTCGCGGATCTCCTGCGCGGTCACGCGGCGCATGTCCTCGATGCCGTTGGCCTGTCCGTGGGCCCAGATCCTGTCCAGGCGGGGCAGCTCGGCCGGATCGGTGGCCACGATGAGCTTGCCGCACACGTCGTGTGCGATGCCGTGCGCACGGGCGAAGGCCACCAGCTCGCGGCGGCCGCCGACGCAGTTGCGGGCCTTGTAGCTGCCGGGCTTGTAATAGATGCCGCTGTGGATCACCCCGCTGTTGTGGCCGGTCTGGTGATCGGCCAGCACCTTTTCCTTCTCGATCAGCAGGATGTCGAGCTGCGGAAAGCGGGTCTGCAGCTTGTGGAAGGTGCCCGCGCCCACGATGCCGCCGCCCACGATCAGCACATCCCAGGTCCGTCCGTTCTCCATGTTGCGTGTCTTGGCGGGGCGAAGGTATCGGCCCCGGCGGGCCGGCTCAGGTGCCGGCCGACGCCTCCGCCTCCCGACGGGGCACGCGGAGCAGCAGCAGCAGGCCGAGTGCGAAGAAGCCCCCGATGGCGATGACGGTGTTGCGCAGGTCACCGGTGAGCTGGTACACCAGTCCGTACGCGAGCGTTCCGAGCACCGTGCCCAGGTAGTGGCTCACGTCGTAGAAGCTGAAGAAGCTGGCATGGTCGGTGGTGTCCGGCAGGAACTTGGCGTAGGTGCTGCGCGAGAGGGCCTGGCAGCCGCCCATCACCAGGCCCACGCCCGCGGCCAGCGCATAGAACTCGTGGGCCCACCGGGTGAAGAAGGCCGCGATGCACAGGCACAGCCAGAGCAGCACGCCCACCGAGAGCGCACGCAGGTTGCCCACCCTGCCGCTGAGCCGGGCGAAGAGGCCGGCGCCCACGGCGGCCACCAGCTGGATGAGCAGGATGCTGGTGATGAGGCTCGCGTCGCCGATGGGAACCACGCGGCCCTCCGCGTCGATGTCCTTGATCTCGCGCGCGGCGAAGGCCACGGCCAGGTACATCACCGTCTGAATGCCCATGTTGAACACGAAGAAGGCGGCGAGGAAGCCGCGCAGGCGGGGCATGGCGCGCAGCTGGCCCCACACCTTGCGCAGTTCGCGGTAGCCGGCGGTGAGCGCGTTGCCGGCCGGAGGGCGCGCGGTCGCGGTGCGGGCGGGCAGGGCGCGGAAGGGGATCTGGGCCCAGCCGGCCCACCACAGGCCCACGGTGAGGAAGCTGAGCCGCGCCGCCAGGCCGGGCGTGTCGGGAATGCCGAACAGGGCGGGCTTCATCACCATGGCCAGGTTGATGATCAGCAGCAGCACGCTGCCGAGGTAGCCCATGGTGTAGCCGCGCGCGCTCACGCGGTCGTGGTCCTTCTTCTCGGCGATCTCCGGCAGGAAGGCGTCGTAGAACACCAGGCTGCCGCTGAAGCCCACGCAGGCGAGCATGAAAAGCGCCAGCCCCAGGAGCAGGTCGTCGAAGGTGAAGAAGAAGAGCCCTGCGCAGCTGGCGGCGCCCACATAACAGAAGGCCTTGAGGTAGGCCAGCTTGTTGCCCCGGCTGTCGGCGATGCCCGAGAGGATCGGCGCGAGCAGGGTCACGATCAGGAAGCCGGCGCTGAGGGCGTAGGACTGCAGGCTGTCGGCGGGCACCCCGTAACGTTCGGCCACCTTGTCCACGCCGTGGTCCATGGTGATGGCGGCGTAGTAGATGGGGAAGATGGCGCTGGTGATGGTGAGCGAATAGGCCGAGTTGGCCCAGTCGTACATGGTCCAGGCGCGGATGAGGCGCTTATCCCCGGGGATCACGCGGGCAAGGTAGCAGCACGAACGGGAACGGCCCGGAGCGCGCGCTCCGGACCGTTCCCGTTCGATGCGCAAGGATCACTCCAGCTCGAACTCCACGCGCCGGTTCTTGCTCAAGGCCACTTCGTCCTCGTTCGGGTCGGCAGGGCTGTCGGCCTTCTGCCCCACGGTGGTGATGCGGTCTGCGGCGATGCCGCCCTCCACCAGCACGGCCTTCACGGCGTCGGCGCGCATCTTGCCCAGCTCCAACAGGTCGGGGCGCATGCGGGTGCGATCGTCCTCCACCACGTCCATGTGGCCCACCAGACGCACCTTCACGGCGGGGTCGGCCTTGAGCGCCTCGATCACGTCGTTGAGCGGCTGCTCCATGGCGCCGTCGATGCTCTGCTGGAAGCGCTTGAAGTAGATCGCCGCGGCATCCACCTGCTGGGCGGGTTGCAGGCTCTTGTTCACCGTGGAGCGCTTGCTGTAGATGAACTCGCTTTCGGCCTTGTCCAACTGCTCGCAGGTGCACTCGCTCATCAGTTTGATCGGCTTCACGCTCACGTCATCGATGTAGTAGTAGGCCTTGAACACCTGGGGGCGCGTTTCCCCCTTTGGGCGTTTCACCTTGCCGGTGACCACCTTGTCGTTGGCCACGGTGTTGCCGATGATCAGGTACTGCTCGTCGCCCTTGGCCTCGTACACGCCGCACACGCCCTGCCATGAATAGAGGTCGCCGTACACCTTCGTGCGCAGGTTGGGCACCTGCATGTCGTAGGTAAGGCCCGCCTCATCGTCCTTCTTCACCATCATCTTGCTCACGTAGGCCCCCAGCTCGTTGGCGCTGTACTTGCTGAGGTCGGCGAGGCTCACATAGTAGCTCACGCAGTACTTCTGGCCCTTGGTGAGCATCTTCTTGAACTTCACCTGCAGGTAGCTGCGCGGCTCCTTGTTCATGTAGCTCCACCACATGAGGCCGGCGTAATTGCTGCCGGTGAGGGCACCCTGGTCGCCATAGACGTTCCGCGGTGCGGAGGCCGGGCTGCTGTTCACCACCTGATCACTGAACAGGTCGGCGGGCACGGCGGTGGGGCTCTTCCACCCCTTGGCCATCTCGATCCCGCCCAGCCGCTTGAGCTTGCCCTCCACCTCCTCAAAGCTGCCGTTCGGCACCATGTTCAACGTGTCCTCCACGGGGTCCTCGCTGTCCTGGGCGTGGAACGGTGCGGCAAGCAACAGGGCGATCGGGAGCAGAAGCGGCCGGAGATGCATGGTCATGGTCGATGGGAGGGCAAGATAGGCGTCCTCGACCGACCGTGCGAGCAAGCCGCGTGCCATGCGTATGGATCCATGCACGATCTTCGTTATGCACAAGATGCGCACCCGACACCCCCTCCTGCTGGCCGTCTCCATAGGCATGGCCTCAACCTCCGGAGCCCAGTGGGCGGTGGGCCTGTTCGGCGGTCTGGGACATGACCACGGCTGGCAGGGCCGGTCGAGCTGGATGGGCGCGCTGGTGGAGCGCCGGCTGGGCGATAGCACCTCGTTCGTGCTGCGCCTCAGCGGCCTGGCCTTCACGCCGTTGGAGCGCGTGTATGGGGAGACCGTTGTGGCCGATGACGGGACCGTGGGGGTGGAGGCCGTGATGCACGAGCTGATCGGACGGAGCGGGGTCACCCTGTCCGTGCGCTGGCCCTTCCTCACCGTACCCTGTGACGGCGGCTACCACCGCGGCGCTTATGTGATGGCCGGAGGGGGTTGGGAGCACGCCAGGGTACGGCAGACGGGTCGCACCGTGGCACAGCCGACAGGCCCGGAGTCCGTACCGGTGCGCGAACGCAACTGGACCGTGGACAGGTTCGTGGGCCAGGCAGCCGTGGGCGCGCAATACGGCACACGGTGGGGTTCTCCATTCGCCGAGCTGCAACTCAACGCAGGCCCCCTGCCCTACGCCCCGGGGCGCTGGGGCCTGACCCTCGTGGGCCTCCAGCTCGGCTACCGGTACGTTTTCGTCCGCCCCTGAGGCCACCCGCTCCCACCGTTCGCACACCAGGTGCCGCCGGATGCGCGATCGGACGTGCGAACCGCAAAGGCCTGGGCTTGTTTCGCCCCACCAAGCGACCACGCCATGCGCTCCGCCAACACCACGGGCCGTACGCTGCCCCTCCCCGACCGCTGGACCCTGTTGATGCCCGGCCTCACCATCCTATGCCGTGTGCTGGGCGCGGTGTGCGGGCTGGTGGCCTTGGGGATGGGGTGATCGCGCTCCGCGTAGCCTGGGCCACCGCCCATCTGCACCCGGCACCGGCCGTGCTACATTCGGTGTCCCCCATGAGGCCCGCCATCCTGCTCGGCATCGCGCTGCTATGGTCCACATGCCTGCGGGCCCAGATCAACTTCGACTCGCTGTGGAGCGTGTGGAACGACAGCGCCCAGCCTCCGGTGGACCGCCTTCGGGCGATGAGCTACATCAGCATCGACGGTTTCCTGCACAGCGACCCGGACAGCGCGGCGGTGCTGGCCGGGATGCAATACGACCTGGCCGTGCGGCAGGGCAACGCGCGCTACCAGGGCATCGCCACCACCACGCTGGGCGAGTACCACATGATGAAGGGCGACTACGCCCGCGCGCTGGAGCACTTCACCAAGGCCCAGCAAGCCTTTGCGGACGCTCACGAACCCGTGGCCCAGGCCAGGAGCATGAGCAACATGGGCGTGCTGCTGCACGAGCTCGGCGACAAGGGGAAGGCGATGGACCTGTATCGTCAGAGCCTGACCCTGGCCCGTTCGATCCCGGACACGGGAAGCATCGGTGCCGCGCTGATCAACCTCGGCACCCTGGAGCTTGAGCGTGGCGACACGGCCGCGGCCGTGATGAACTATGAACAATGCCTGGCGCTCGCCGCCGGGAACCCGAACAAGCGCGATGTGGCCATCGCGGCCTCGGACCTGGGCATCATCCGCAGTGCGCAGGGCGCTGGTATCGAGGCATTGCGGCTGCAGCAGCGATGCCTCGACCTGGCGCGGGAGGGGGACCATCATGACCTGGAGGTCATGGCCCTCAACAACATCGGCAGCCATCACTTCAGGCGCGGCGATGTGGCGCTCGCCGAGCGCTACGGCCGCGAAGCGCTCGCCATGGCCCGTGCCGCCGGTTTCACCAAGCAGGAATCCGACGTGAGCGAACTGCTCATCAGCGTGTACCAGCGCCAGGGGCGGTGGGAGGAGGCCCTGCATCTGTTGCAGCGCAAGCTGGCGCTGCAGGACAGCCTGCGCAGCGAGGACGGCCGCAAGGAGCTTCTGCGCTTCGGGTACGAGAAGCGCGCCCTGACGGACAGCCTGTCCTTCGCGGCGGAACTGGCGCAGGCGGAGGACCGCCGCACCATCGCCGAATTGCGTGCCGAGCGCAACCGCAACCGGGCGTGGATGGCGGCCGGCACGGGGCTGCTGCTGCTGGGCGGCCTGGCGGCGTGGAGCTGGACCGACCGCCGCCGCCGCCGCGAGCGCTTCGAAAAGGAGGCCGCCAGCCTGGAAACCCAGGCGCTGCGCAGCCAGATGAACCCGCACTTCATCTTCAACGCGCTGAACAGCATCGCCGCCTTCGTGCAGGGCAACGACCCGGACAAAGCCACGGGCTTCCTCAGTCGATTCGCCCGGGTGATGCGTGCCGTGCTGGAGAACAGTCGCCAGAGCGAGGTGCCGTTGCAGGACGACCTGGAGGCGTTGAAGGGCTACATGGAGCTGGAGCGCATGCGCTTGGATGGCCGCTTCGACCTGCGCATCGAGGTGGACCCCGCGCTCGACCCCGAGGCCGTGCTGGTGCCTCCGCTGGTCGTGCAGCCCTTCGTGGAGAACGCCATCTGGCATGGCCTGGCGGACAAAGCGAGCGGCGGTCTCATCACCCTGAAGGTGGAGCGTCGGGGTGACCGCCTGCGGTACATCGTGGAGGACAACGGCATGGGTCGTCCGGCCCGGCGGGAGGTGCAGGCCGCCGCGCACCCGGCGAAGAAGACCTCCCTGGGCACCACCATCACCCGCGCCCGGCTGGACCTGGTGGCCAAGCAGCACGGCCGCCCCGCCGGCTTCCGCACCATCGATCTGCCCCAAGGTACCCGCGTGGAAGTGGAACTGCCCCTGCTGTTCGACAACGATTGAATGGTGCCGGAAAAGGAAAGGCCCACCGCGTGGGTGGGCCCTTCCAGCGCTATCGGGACCTCACTGCTTCGTACCCGTATAGGTGCAGCTGGTACCGGAAATGTTCAGGTTCAGGGTAAGGATGCTGCCGGAAAGCTGCCCGGAACCCTGGATGGTGTTGCCACCGCTGATCGTCTGGTTCGCGATGGTCAGCGAGTTTCCGCTCACCGAGCAGACCCAGTTGTCAAAGCCATCGGACATCACCACCTTGGTGACGCCGGTGGAGCTGTTCGTGACCGTCATGTTGATCGTCGCAGGGGTTCCACCGCTGCAACTGAACGTACCGCTGTAAGAGCCGATGAACTTGGCGCGTACCTCCGTGCCGCATTCGCTGCCCTCATAGCCCGAGTTGCACACGCAGTTGCCGTCCACGCAGCTGCCGTTGCCGCAGTTCTTGTCCTTGCACTCGTCCTTCTTGCAGCCCGTGGCGGTGAAGGCCACCAGGGCAAGACCGAGCATCAGTTTGGAGATCGTCCGGAAGTTCATGGGTTCTGGTTTAGGGTTCGTTCGCGACCAAAGGGGCCGGGTGTGCGGCTAAAATACGGCACCGTCCGGATCCCCGTATCCCCAATTCCCGGGATGCCTCAACGCTTCTGCTGCGCCCGTATGATGTTCAGCGCACCGCCGGCCTTGAACCACTCGATCTGATGCTCGTTGTAGGTATGGTTGGCCAGGATGGTATCGCTGCTGCCGTCCTTATGCTTGAACACCAGCGTGAGCGGTTTGCCGGGGGCGAAGGCGGTGAGGTCCGTGAAGTCGATGCGGTCGTCCTCCCGGATCTTGTCGTAGTCCGCCTCGTTGGCGAAAGTGAGGGCGAGCATGCCCTGCTTCTTGAGGTTGGTCTCGTGGATGCGGGCGAAGCTCTTGACCAGTACGGCGGCCACGCCCAGGTGACGGGGCTGCATGGCGGCGTGCTCGCGGCTGCTGCCCTCGCCGTAGTTCTGGTCGCCCACCACGATGCTGGACACTCCGGCGGCCTTATAGGCGCGCTGGGTGGCGGGCACGGGACCGTATTCACCCGTGAGCAGGTTCTTCACCTTGTCGGCCTCGCCGTTGTACGCATTGATGGCTCCGATCAGCGTGTTGTTGCTGATGTTGTCCAGGTGCCCCCGGTAACGCAACCACGGACCGGCCATGCTGATGTGGTCGGTGGTGCATTTGCCCTTCGCTTTGATGAGCACCACGGCGTCGCTGATGTTCCGGCCGTTCCAAGCGGGGAAGGGTTCCAGCAACTGCAGGCGCTGGCTGTCGGGCTTCACCACCACTTCCACCTTGCTGCCGTCGGCGGCGGGGGCCTGGTAGCCGGCGTCCTCCACGGCGAAGCCCTTCGGCGGAAGCTCCCAGCCCGTGGGTTCGGCCAGTTTCACCTGCTCGCCCTTGTCGTTGGTGAGCGTGTCGTGTACGGGATCGAAGGTGAGCTTGCCGCTGATGGCGATGGCGGCCACCATTTCGGGGCTGGCCACGAAGGCGTGGGTGTTGGGGTTGCCGTCGGCGCGCTTGGCGAAGTTGCGGTTGAAGGAGTGGACGATGGAGTTCTTCTCCTGCTTGTCGGCCCCTTCGCGCGCCCACTGACCGATGCACGGGCCGCAGGCGTTGGTGAAGATGGTGGCACCGCTCTTCTCGAAGGTCTCGATGAAGCCGTCGCGCTCTATGGTGAAGCGGACCTGTTCCGAGCCGGGATTGATGCCCAGGCGCGACTTCGGCTTCAGGCCCTTCCTGGCGGCATCGGCCACGATGCTCACCGCGCGGCTGATGTCCTCGTAGCTGCTGTTGGTGCAGGAACCGATCAGCGCCCATTCGATGTCGGTGGGCCAGTCGTTCTTCGCGGCCTTCTCCTTCATCTCGCTCACGGGCGTGGCCAGGTCGGGGGTGAAGGGGCCGTTGAGGTGCGGGCTGAGGGTGCTGAGGTCGATCTCGATCACCTGGTCGAAGTACTTGCCGGGGTCGGCGTACACCTCGGGGTCGCCGGTAAGGTCCGCGGCGATCTGGTCGGCCATGGCGGCCACCTCGGCGCGGCCGGTGGCCTTGAGGTAGCGGCGCATGCTGTCGTCGTAACCGAAGGTGCTGGTGGTGGCCCCGATCTCCGCGCCCATGTTGCAGATGGTGCCCTTGCCCGTGCAGCTGAGGCTGTCGGCACCCGGCCCGAAGTACTCCACGATGGCCCCGGTGCCGCCCTTCACGGTGAGGATGCCCGCCACCTTGAGGATCACGTCCTTGGGTGCGGTCCAACCATTCAGCTTGCCGGTGAGCTTCACGCCGATCAGCTTGGGGAACTTCAGCTCCCAAGGCAGGCCGCTCATCACGTCGCAGGCATCGGCGCCGCCCACGCCGATGGCCACCATGCCCAGGCCGCCGGCGTTCACCGTGTGGCTGTCGGTGCCGATCATCATGCCGCCGGGGAAGGCGTAGTTCTCCAGCATCACCTGGTGGATGATGCCCGCGCCGGGCTTCCAGAAGCCGATGCCGTACTTGTTGCTGATGCTCTCCAGGAAGTTGAAGACCTCGTTGCTCTTGTTGAGCGCGTCCTGGAGGTCCTGCTTCGCCCCCACGCGCGCCTGGATCAGGTGGTCGCAGTGCACGGTGCTGGGCACCGCCACCTTGGCACGTCCCGTCGTGCTGAACTGCAGCAGGGCCATCTGAGCAGTGGCATCCTGCATGGTCACGCGGTCGGGGGCGAAATCGACATAGTCCTTGCCGCGCCCATAGGCCTGCTTGGCCTCGCCGTCCCAGAGGTGGGCGTAGAGGATCTTTTCGGTGAGGGTGAGCGGCTTGCCGACCGCTTTTCGGGCGGCGGCGACACGGGCCGGGAAGCGGCTGTACACCGCCTTGATCATGTCGAGGTCGAAGATCGTGCTCATGCGCGGTCAGGTGCGTTCTTGCGGTCGCAAAGGTAGGCGGCCGGGGATCCGAGGACGGCCAGGCGGCGGGAGTTCCGAACAGCGCCTCCAGCATAGGTCTGGCCCCACGGGCCGATCGACCCAACGAGGCCGTCCAGGGCCTGGCGGCCGGACCGTTCGGCACGGTCCCCTGCGGTCCGGGGAGCATGGGCCGCCGGAGCCGGGGTGCGGTGCCTGCACCCCGCTGGCGATCGAACGGCCGGTCCGTTGCATCTTCAGCCCTTCGACCCACGAACCGGGCCCATGCTCCACCACGACCTGCTGCTCGTCATCGGTCTGCTTTTCGCGGTGTCCTTGCTCACGCTGTGGAGCCCGAAACTGCGGATCGGCCATCCCATCCTGCTGGTGCTCGGCGGCCTGCTGATCGCCTTCCTGCCGGGCATGCCGCGCGTGCGGCTCGACCCCGAGCTGGTGTTCCTGATCTTCCTCCCCCCCCTGCTGTACGAAGCGGCATGGTTCACCTCCTGGCGCGAGTTCTGGAAGTGGCGGCGCAGCATCGCGATGCTGGCCTTCGGCCTGGTGTTCTTCACGTCGATGATCGTCGGGCTGTTCACCCACTGGATGATCCCCGGCTTCACCCTGGCGCTGGGCTTCCTGCTGGGGGGCATCATCAGCCCGCCGGATGCGGTGGCGGCCACCTCGGTGCTCAAGGGGCTTCCGCTCCCCAAACGGGCCATGACCATCCTGGAGGGCGAGAGCCTGGTGAACGACGCGGCCAGCCTGATCGTGTTCCGGTTCGCGCTGATGGCCGTGGTCTCCGGCACCTTCGTGTGGTCCGATGCCCTGGAGCAGTTCGCCATCCTGACCTTCGGTGGCATCGCGGTGGGGCTGGTGCTGGCGCTTGCCATCTACCTCCTCCACCGATCGCTGCCCACCACGCCGAACATCGACACGGCCATGACGCTGATGTCGCCCTACCTGATGTACATCGCGGCGGAAGAGCTCCATTGTTCCGGAGTGATGAGCGTGGTGAGCGGCGGGCTCTTCCTCTCCTATCGTTCGCACAGGTTCCTGGACCATCGGTCGCGCCTGATGGCCTACAACGTGTGGAGCACGCTGGGATTCATGCTGAACGGCATGGTCTTCATCCTGATCGGACTGGAGCTTCCGGACATCGTCTCCGGTCTGAGCGCGGCGGCACTGCGCCAGGCCATCGCCTACGGGATGCTGGTCAGCCTGCTGGTGATCGCGATCCGCTTCCTGTGGATGTATCCGGCGGCGCACCTGCCGCGCCTCCTGTCGCGGCGGATCCGGGAGCGGGAGCCGAGCCCGGGCTGGCGCATGCCCACGGTGATCAGCTGGGCCGGCATGCGCGGCGTGGTGTCGCTGGCCTTGGCGCTGGCCATCCCGTATCAACTCCCGAACGGGGACCCGTTCCCGCACCGGCCCACCATCCTGGTGATCACCTTCGTGGTGATCCTGGTGACGCTGGTTGGCCAGGGGCTCACCCTGCCGTGGGTGGTGCGCAGGCTGAAGGTGCGCGAGGTGGATCCGCACATCCCCCACGCGATGCAGGAGCTGGCCCTGCGCTCCCGCCTGGCGCGAGCCGTGGCGGACGAACTTGCGGCGAGGCCCGTAAGGGATGCGGCGGCGGAACGGGCCATGCAGCATTTCCTCCAGTTGGAACAGAACTACCTGCGCTCCCTGGAGAACCTGCACCATAGCGATCGAGCGGCCGGAACGCCTGGCATCGACCGGCAACTGCCCCGGGACCTGATCCGGATCCAACGACAGGCCTTGGAAGAAGTGCGCAAGGAGCAGGCTTTCGACCTGGAGGTGATCCGGAAGATGGAGAGCAACCTGGACCTGGAGGAAACGCGCTTGAACAGCTGACACAGCCGCCGCAGCGTACGGACCGTTCAGTTCAAGCCCTGGTGCGCCGGCGGGGCGTGCGTGCGCTTCCCCGCCTTCGGGCCGCTCGCCGTCGCCCGGGGGGTGGGCGGCCCGTGGAAGAACGAAGGGCCGCCTGTTCGGCGGCCCTTCGGGTCCTTGGTCCGTTGTGGCTCACTCCTCCACCACCTCGAACGGGATGCTGCGCACCACGTCGCGGTGGAAGGTGACCTCGGCCTCGTAGGTGCCGACGGTCTTGATGGTCTCGCCCTTGATCTTGATGTTCTTGCGGTCCACCTCGAAGCCCAGGGCCTTGATGGCGTCGGCCAGCATGATGGTGTTGACGCTGCCGAAGATCTTGCCCTTCTCGCCCACCTTGGCGCCGACCTTGAGGGTCTTGTTGGCCAGGCCCTCGGCGATCTTCTCGGCCGCCGTGCGGATCTGGGCCTCCTTGTGGGCGCGTTGTTTGAGCGTTTCGTTGAGCTGCTTGCGGGCGCTGTCGGTGGCGACCGTCGCCAGGCCGCGCGGGATCAGGAAGTTGCGGGCGTAGCCGTCGCGCACCTTCACCACATCGTTGGCGTAGCCCAGGTTGTCCACGTCCTTTTTCAGAATGACCTCCATGGTGATGACTGTTGAAGGTGGATCACTTGAGCATGTCGCCCACGTAGGGCATCAGGGCCAGGTGGCGGGCCCGCTTGACGGCCTGGCCCACCTTGCGCTGGTACTTCAGGCTGGTGCCGGTGAGGCGGCGGGGCAGCAGTTTGCCCTGCTCGTTCACGAAGCGCAGCAGGAAGTCCGCGTCCTTGTAATCGATGTACGTGATGCCAAGTTTCTTGAAGCGGCAGTACTTCTCCTTCTTGGTCTCGATGGCGATCGGCGTGAGGTACCGGATCTCGCCACCCGGGGCATTGTTCTCGGCCATGGCTTAGTTGTTCTGTTCGTTGACGTTCTCCTCCTTGCGGCTGCGGCGTGCGGGGCGCTCGGCGGCGGGGGCATCGCCCGTGCCGCCGGCGGCCATCTTGTTGCGGCGGCGCTCGGCGAAGGCGACGTGGTGCTTGTCCATCTTCACGGTCATGAAGCGCAGCACCCGCTCATCGCGGCGGTACTCGGTCTCGAGCTTGTCCACGAAGGGGGCATCGCTCTCGAACTCGAACAGGTGGTAGAAGCCCGTGGACTTCTTCTGGATGGGATACGCGAGCTTGCGCATCCCCCAGCTCTCTTCGTGGTGGACCTTGCCACGGCCTTTTTTGATCAGGTCTTTGAATTTCTTGACCGCCTCCTTTGTCTGGTCCTCAGACAAAACGGGAGTAAGGATGAAGACGGTCTCGTACCGGTTGGTCATGGTACCTGGTGTGAAATGGGGTGCGAAGGTAGGCATTTCCTCCTGAACCACAAGGCAGGCCGTCCCGAAGGCAGCCCGGGGCCAGGGGGCCTCCCCGCGCATAGCCCACTGCCCCCCGGGCACCGGCCCGGATGGACCGGCCGGGGCGACCGCGTCCCCACCTCCCCCCACCCTTGTCCACCGCTGTTGAGATCTCCACCCGTGCGACCTCCTGAAGCCCGGCTATCTTAGCCGCCCGTCGCTTCGCCCTCCTCCCGGCCCCGACCCCGGCGTCCGGCCCAGGCAGCGGCGCACCATCCATGTCCGATCGCTTCATTGTCAGCGCCCGCAAGTACCGCCCGGTCACCTTCGATTCGGTGGTGGGTCAGGAGGCCGTGACCACCACGCTGATCAACGCGATCCGCACCGGCCACCTCGCGCACGCCTTCCTGTTCACCGGCCCGCGGGGGGTGGGCAAGACCACCTGTGCCCGGATCCTGGCCAGGACCATCAACTGCGAGAACCTGCGCGAGGACCTGGGCACCTGCGGGGAGTGCGGGCCCTGCCGCACCTTCGAGGAGGGCCACAGCCTCAACATCTACGAGCTGGACGCCGCCAGCAACAACAGCGTGGAGGACATCCGCAACCTGATCCTGCAGGTGTCCATAGCCCCGCAGGTGGGCACCAAGAAGGTGTACATCATCGACGAGGTGCACATGCTCTCCCAGCAGGCCTTCAACGCCTTCCTGAAGACGCTGGAGGAGCCGCCCGCCTATGCCATCTTCATCCTGGCCACCACCGAGAAGCACAAGATCCTGCCCACGATCCTGAGCCGCTGTCAGGTCTTCGACTTCCGGCGGATCACCGTGGGCGGCATCGTGCGGCATCTGGCGGGCATTGCGGAGCAGGAAGGCATCGAGGCCGAACCGCAAGCCCTGCATGTGATCGCCCAGAAGGCCGACGGGGGCCTGCGCGACGCGCTGAGCATCTTCGACCAGCTGGTGAGCTTCGCCGGCCGCCGGCTCACGTACAACGATGTGGTGGCGCACCTCAATGTGCTGGACCACGAGCACTATTTCCGCATCACCGATGCCCTGGCGGCCGGCGATGTGCCGGGGGTGCTGCTGGAGTTCGACGGCATCCTGCGCAACGGCTTCGACGGTAACACCTTCGTCACCGGGCTGGGCCGGCACCTGCGCGACCTGCTGGTGTGCCAGGACCCGCGCTCCGCGGTGCTGCTGGAAGTGAGCGAGGAGATCACCGCGCGGTACGTGGAACAGGCCGCCCGGGTGGACCGGCGGCTGATCCTGGCCGGTCTGGAACAGGTGGGCCGCTGCGATCAGCAGTACAAGTCCAGCAAGGACCCCCGGCTGCTGGTGGAGCTGACCCTGATCCAATTGTGCCGCAGCACGGCCCAGGCTGATGCCGCGGTGCCCGTGCCCGCAGGCGCGGAAAAAAAAAAGCCTGAGCCCGCTGCGCTGAGCGCCACACCGGCAACGCCGCCCGCCCCACCCCAGGCCGCACCGGGGCCCGCCCAGGCCCCCGCCCGCCGCCTGGCCCGCGGGGTGTCCCTGCGCGAAATGGCCGCCCCGCCCGAACCAAAGGCGGGAACCGGCCCCGGCGGCGAGAAGGCCGCATCCTCCCAGACCAAGGGACCGCCGAAACAGGTGCCCCAGGGGTTGCTGCAGAAGGTATGGCAGGACTTCGCCCTGGCCCGCAAACAGGAGGGGATGAACAGCCTGCACGCCACGCTCACCGCGCACGAGCCCGTCTCCGCCGGTCCGGACCTGGTCACCTTCGTCATCCAGAACGACGTGCAGGACCGCTATTTCCGGGAAGTGGGCCAGGAGCTCATGGCCTACCTGCGCACCGAGCTCGATACACCCGGCCTGGAACTGAAGGTGGTGAAGGAGGATGTGACCGACCTGCGGCCCCGCTACACGCCCATGGACCGCTTCCGCATCCTGGCGGAGAAGAACCCGGCCCTGCTGAAGCTGAAGGACGAGCTCGACCTGGACCTGGGGTGAGGCCGCTTCGCACCGGCGCAGCCAACACCACAGGTCGCCCGCACCGGCCTGTAAAAAGCAGCCCCTCGCCTCGTTCGCCGGTGAAGGTCCGGAACGGTAGGAACGCAGTGGCGGAGAAGGACCTGAAGGGTACTTTCGCGCACCCAAACCAAGCCCGGAAGATGTCGAAGATCAAGGTGACCCAGCCCGTTGTGGAGCTCGATGGCGATGAGATGACCCGCATCATTTGGAAGTGGATCAAGGACCAGTTGATCCTGCCGTACGTGGATTTGCCCATTGCGTACTACGATCTGGGCATCGAGAACCGCGACCGCACGGACGACAAAGTGACCGTGGAGAGCGCCAAGGCCATCCTGAAGCACAGCGTGGGCATCAAGTGCGCCACCATCACGCCGGACGAGGCGCGGGTGAAGGAGTTCGGCCTGAAACAGATGTGGAAGAGCCCCAACGGCACCATCCGCAACATCCTCAACGGCACCGTGTTCCGCGAGCCCATCGTGATCAGCAACATCCCGCGCCTGGTGCCGGGGTGGACGCAGCCCATCGTGATCGGTCGCCACGCCTTCGGCGACCAGTACCGCGCCACCGATGCCGTGATCCAGGGGAAGGGCAAGCTCACCATGACCTTCACGCCCGAGAACGGCGGCAGCCCCACCACGTGGGACGTGTACCAGTTCGACGGCAACGGCGTGGCGCTGAGCATGTACAACACCGATGAGAGCATCGAAGGCTTCGCGATGAGCTGCTTCAACCTGGCGCTCAGCAAGAAGTGGCCGCTCTACCTCAGCACCAAGAACACCATCCTCAAGAAGTACGACGGCCGCTTCAAGGACATCTTCGCGGACATCTACCAGAAGCACTTCAAGGCCGATTTCGAGAAGGCCGGCATCGTGTACGAGCACCGCCTGATCGACGACATGGTGGCCAGCGCCATGAAGTGGAGCGGCGGCTTCGTGTGGGCCTGCAAGAACTACGATGGCGACGTGCAGAGCGACACCGTGGCGCAGGGTTTCGGCTCGCTGGGCCTGATGACCAGCGTGCTCATCACCCCGGACGGGAAGACCATGGAGGCCGAGGCCGCCCACGGCACCGTGACGCGCCACTACCGCCTTCACCAGCAAGGCAAGCCCACGAGCACCAACCCCATCGCCAGCATCTTCGCCTGGACGCGCGGCCTGGCCTTCCGCGGCAAGCTGGACGGCAACCCGGCCCTGATCGACTTCTGCACCAGGCTGGAACAGGTGTGCATCCGCACCGTGGAGAGCGGCCGCATGACCAAGGACCTGGCCGTGTGCATCCACGGCGACAAGGTGACGGCGGACAAGTACCTCACCACGGAAGCCTTCATGGCGGCCCTGCGCGAGGAGCTGGACCGCAGCGTGGCGTGATGGCCGGGACGGGCAGGGGCCCCTGCAGGTCCGTGCCCGGCGGCCGGTCTACCTTTGGCCCATGCGCCGCACGTGCTTGATCCTGGCCCTGGCCGCGCTGTGCGGGCGGGTGCTGGCCCAGGACTACGTGGACACGACGGCCGTGCGGCCCAAGCCCGCCGCGGACCAGCCCCGCAAGTGGAAGGACCGCATCTGGTTCGGCGGGGGCGTGGGCCTGGCCTTCGGCTCGGTGACCAACATCGCCGTGGAGCCCATGCTCGGCTACAAGATCACACGCAACGGCAAGCTCTCCGCAGGAGTGGGCCTCAGCTACCAGTACTTCAGGGACAACCGCTACACCCCCGTCTTCGAGACCAGCGTGTACGGCGGACGGATCTTTTCCCGCTACCGGATCATCGACCAGCTCTTCGCGCACGTGGAGTACTGCCAGTTGAACTATGAGCTGTACGATGCGGCCCTTAAGGAGCTCCGCCGCACCTGGGTCCCTTTCCTGCTGGTGGGCGGCGGCTACTCGGCCCACCTGGGCGGAGGCACCTACCTCACGGCCACGGTGCTCTTCGACGTGATCCAGGACCCGAACGGTCCCAACCGGGGCGGTGAGCCCTGGATCGGTGTGGGTGTGGGCTTCGGGTTCTGAGCCGTCGCCGCCCCCCTGCACCCCGGTTAGCTTTGGCTCCGCGATGCCGCGCCTTCTCCGCGTCCTGATCACCCTGCCGCTCCTGATGGTGGAGCTCGTCCTCGGCGTGGCCGTGGCCACCCTGCCCCTGCTGTTGCTGGACATGCGGCTCACCCCGCCGCTGGCCGATGGGGAGGCGGCCGGGCTGCCCGCGCGCGAGCCCTTCGGCGATGGTGGCTGGCGCACCGCCAACGGCTGGCTTGCACCCACGCCCGATGGTCTGTGGGAGGCCTATGTGCAGGGGGGCGACCTGGAGCGCGGGCTGGCCATCGGGTCCCTGGCCCGCGAGCTCATCCACCGCCAGGAAGAGCTCTTCGTGCAACGCATCCGGCTGCTGGTGCCGGACCCCGGCCGGCTGGCCTGGCTGCGCCACTTCATCGGCTTCTTCAACCGCGACCTCGAGGAGCACGTGCCCCTGGAATACCGGCGCGAGATCTACGGCGAGAGCCGCGCCTTCGACCCGGCCTTCGACGCCATCGGCACCGGCTACGAACGGGCCCTCAACTACCACGCGGCGCACGACATCGGCCATGCGTTGCAGGACCTGGCCTTCGTGGGCTGCACCAGCTTCGCCGCCTGGGGTGGGCGCACGGCCGACGGGCAGTTGCTGATCGGCCGCAACTTCGACTTCCACCTGGGCGAGGAATTCGCCTGCGACAAGCTGGTGCTGGCCGTGCGGCCCGACAGCGGGCACCCCTTCGTCACCGTCACCTGGGCCGGCATGCTGGGCGCCGTGAGCGGCATGAACCTCGAGGGCCTCACCGTCACCATCAACGCCTCGCGTTCGGCCCTGCCCACCGGCGCACGCACGCCCATCAGCCTGCTGGCGCGCGAGATCCTGCAGCATGCGGCCACGGTGGACCAGGCCGTGGCCATCGCACGGCGCCGCGAGGTCTTCGTGAGCGAGAGCATCCTGGTGGGCTCGGCGCGTGATGGGCGTGCGGTGGTGATCGAGAAGGCACCGGACGGCATGGGCGTGTACGACCCCGGCAACGGGCTGGTGGTCTGCGCCAACCACTACCAGAGCGAGACCTTCTTCGGCTCGCCGACCAATCAGGCCAACCTGCGCGAGAGCGACAGCATGGCGCGTTACCGCCGTATGCGGACGCTGGCGGTCACCGCCCCCCCGCTCACCCCTGCGGACGCGGTGCGTCTGTTGCGCGAGCGGCGCGGCCCGGAAGGCCAGGACGTGGGCCTGGGCAACCCCATCGCCATCGACCAGCTGATCGCGCACCACAGTGTGGTGATGGAGCCGGGGCGGCGGCGGCTCTGGCTGGGCACCGGCCCCTGGACCCTGGGCACCTTCCGCTGTTACGACCTGCGGGCCATCTTTGCCCGCCACAGCCCGACGCCCGTGCCCTCCCCCCTGCACCGCCCCGAGACCCTGCCTGCCGACACCCTGCTGGCCTCCCCGGCCATGGGCGACCTGGTGTGGCACCGCGCCATGCGGGCGGCCCTGCTGGAGCGCCGGGTCACCGGTCGCGTGTACCGCCTGGCCCCCGAGGACGAACGGGACTACGTGCGCACCGACGCGCACAACGCCATCACCTACAGCGACCTGGCGCAATGGTACCACGCCCTCGGTGACCGGGAGCGTGCGTCGATGTACTACCGGGAAGCGCTCGCCCGCACCGTGGCCAGCCCCGCCGAACGCCGCACGCTTCAACAGGCCCTGGCCGCATGCGCCCAGAACTGATGCTGCCCAAGGGCCTCGACGCCGGGGCCGTCGCTGCACGACAGGACCGCCTGCTGCGCGAGCACGTGGCCCGGCTGGCCGACCGGTCCCCGCACTACAGGCGCCTTTTCAAGGAGCTCGGCCTGCAACCGGGCGACATCAAGGGCACGGCCGACCTGCACCTGCTGCCCTTCACGCGCAACACCGACCTGGAGCAGGCCAGCGATGCCATGCTGTGCGTGGAGCGCCGGGCGGTGATCGACCACGTGACCACCTCGGGCACCACCGGGCGGCCCGTGGCCCTGCTGCTCGACGAGCCCGACCTGGAACGGCTCACCGCCAACGAGCACAACTCGCTGCTGATGGCCGGCGTGACGCGCGACGACGTGGTGCAGTTGATGACCACCCTGGACCGCCGCTTCATGGCCGGCCTGGCCTACTTCCTGGGCACCCGGGCGCTCGGTGCCGGCCTGGTGCGCGTGGGGCCCGGGGCCGCCGCGCTCCAGTGGGACAGTATCCACCGCTTCGGAAGCACCGTGCTGGTGGTGGTGCCCAGCTTCCTGGTGAAGCTGCTCGAACATGCCCGCGCCCACGGCATCGACCCCGCCCGCAGCACCGTACGCAAGGCCATCTGCATCGGCGAGCCCATCCACGGCCCCGACGGCGGGTGGAACAACCTGGGCCGGCGCATCAAGGCGGACTGGGACATCGAGCTGCTCGGCACCTACGCCAGCACCGAGATGGCCACGGCCTGCACCGAGACCCACGAGGGCGGCGGCCACGCCGTACAACCCCAGCTGATGCTGGTGGAAGTGCTGGACGAGCACGACCGGCCCGTGGCGCACGGCCAGGCGGGCGATGTGGTGGCCACCCCCTTCCACGTGAGTGCCATGCCCTTGTTGCGCTACCGCACGGGCGACATCTGCGTGCGCTACGACGGGGCCATGGACGGACGCGGCGGCGGCCTTCACCTGGGGCCCGTGCTGGGCCGGCGGCAGCATCGCCTCAAAGTGCGCGGCACCACGCTCTTCCCGGCGCAGGTGCTGGACGCCATCAACGCCCTGCCGGTGATCCCTACCTTCGTCGTCGTCTGCACCACCGACGAACTGGGGGGCGACGACCTGGAGGTGCTGCTCGACCTCGAGGGCGATGCGCTGGAGGCCTGCCGTGAGCATCTGCGGGCCGCGCTGCGAGTCGCCCCCCGGATGACCACCCTGCCCGGCGCCGCCATCGAGACGCTCAAGTGGCCCAAGGACAGCCGCAAACCCCAGCTCTTCATCGACCGGCGCGAAAAAGGTCTGCACATCCCATGAACGGACGTCTGCTCCCCCTCCTCCTCACGGCCCTGCTGGCCCCTTCCGCCCGCGGGCAACAAAGCAGCCTGGCCGACCTGCTCGCCGACAAGGTGGGCCTGACCTGTATCGGCGTGGACTACTCGGCCACCCGGTTCACCCCGCGCTACAAGTTCGGTCCGCTCGACGAGGCCGGCCCGGCCTTCTTCAACCGGTGGAACATGCTCTTGGAGACCGAGCCCGACAAGTACACACCCTGCCCGCAGCTCAAGGTGAACGACTGCAAGGTGGTCACCAGCTATGTGGAACCGGTGAACCGCGAGGTGAAGGTGCCCGAGGTCTGGAACAAGCCCGAGCTGGGTCCCGAAGGCGTGCAGGAGCTTGTGTCGCGCTACCGCACCGAGGACCAGCCCGGCATCGGCATGGTGTACATCGCCATCAAGTACGACGCACCGGCCGAGCGGGCGGACTATTTCGTCACCTTCTTCGACATGGCCACCCGCCAGGTGCTCCACACCGAGAAGGTGAGCGCCGAACCCGGAGGTGCGGGCCTGCGCAACTACTGGGCCTCCACGATCATCAAGGTGAACGAGCAGCTCAAGGGCATCCGCAAGAAACTCCAGTGACCCAGCAGGGAACATGACCAGGACGGCATCGAAGCCAAGGCCGGCGCGCACGGCACGCAAGGAACTGACCGCAGTGGAGGCCAAGGCCGCCGCCCAGCGCATCGCCTTCGGGCCCATGGTCTTCCAGACCTGCTGGACCATGCAACGCAAAGGGCTGTTCCGCGCCCTCGCCCAGTCCGGCACCAAGGGGCTCACCCGCAAGGAGCTGGCCGAAGCCACGGGGCTTTCGGCCTATGCGGTTATGGTACTGACGGACATGGCCCTCACCGCCGACGTGCTGGCGATGAACGACGGCCGCATGGTGCTGACCAAGACCGGCGTGATGCTCGCCTTCGACGACATGACGCAGGTGAACATGGACTTCACGGGCGACGTGTGCTTCGCCGGGCTGGCCCATCTGGAGGAGGCCCTGGTGCAAGGCCGTCCGGTCGGCCTGCAGGTCTTCGGCGACTGGCCCACGGTGTACCAGGGACTGGCCCACCTGCCCGAACACGTGCGCCGCAGCTGGTTCGACTTCGACCACTATTACAGCGACCATTCGTTCCCGCCGGCACTGGAGATCGTGTTCCGCGAGCGGCCGAAGGTGGTGATGGACGTGGGGGGCAACACGGGCAAGTGGGCCCTGTGCTGCCTGCGTCATGATCCCCAGGTGCGGATGATGGTCGTGGACCTTCCCGGCCAGCTGCGCGAGGTGGAGCGCAACGTGCGGGCCGCCGGCCTCAGCGACCGCCTCACCACGGTGGCGGCGGACATGCTGGACCCGGCGAGCGTTCTGCCCGAGGGTGCGGACGCCATCTGGATGAGCCAGTTCCTGGACTGCTTCGGCGAGGACGAGATCGTGGCCATCCTGCGCAAGGCCCGGACGGTGATGCGGCGCGGCATGCCGCTGTACATCATGGAGACCTTCATCGACCGCCAGCGTTTCGAGGCGGCCTCGTTCGCACTGGCGGCCACCTCGCTCTACTTCACGGCCATGGCCAACGGCAACAGCCGCATGTACCGGGCGGAGCACTTTGCCCCGCTGGTGGAGGCCGCCGGTCTGCGCGTGGTGGAGGAGCACGACAACGTGGGCCAGGGCCACAGCATCTGGCGCTGCGAGCTGCCCTGAGGTGCCATTGGCGCGTTCCCCATCACCGGCTCCGGTCCCGTACCGCCACTTGCTCCCCCGCGGCCGCCACCTGCTCGGCGGGGCTCACGCCACCCCCTGCCGAGGGCCTTGCTTTGGGTCACCAACGAACCCCGACCCGCGCCATGACCCGCACCGCCACCCTCCGCAGCCTCCTGGTCCTTGTGAGCTTCCTCACCCTGGCCCACGGCACCTTCGCCGCCAGCCCCCGCAAGACCGCCAAGGGCAAGGCGCGCACCGAGCGCCGCATGGTGGCCCCCTTCGTGGACCCGACGATGGACCTGGCCGCCTGGACCGAACAACAGCGCGCCGCCCGGACCGCCGCCGTACGGATGGCCCGGTGAGCGGGAGGATCCGACACGTCCGCAACAGGCGGTCGCTTCCTTCAATGGGCCCCGGCCCACATCGACCGGGCCGGCCATGCCCTTCACCGCCTACCCCTTCACCACCACCTCTCCGCCCCCGGTCTCGCGCTGGACCTTCTCCACCAGGTAGCGTTTGCCCACGAGCTCTGCGCAGGTGACCACGCTGCTCACCGTCACCCCCAGGATGCCGTGCAGGTTGATGTTCTGGCCGGTGAGGAAGAGGTTGGGCACCTTGGTGCGCGGCGAGAGGTAGGTGCGCATCGGGGCCCGGGCCTCCTTCTGAATGCCGTAGGTGGTACCCTCCGGGCAGCCGATGTAGTCGCGGAAGGTGAGCGGCGTGGTGGTCCAACGGCCGGTGATCGCGTCGCACAGGGCGGGGTAGCGGCGGTGGACCTGCTCCAGCACCTCCTCGGCCTTGCGTTGCTTGAAGACCTCGTACTCCTGGTCGCGCGTACCCGGTTCGGCGATGGTGCTGCGCGATCCGGCCCAGCGGGCCACCTCGCTGAAGGGCATGAAGGTCATGAGGGACACGGCATCCACCGTGCCGTCACCGCCCTGCATCAAGGGCGTGAACAGCATGTACTGGCCGCGCTGTCGGCCGGATGCCGGGTCCATCGGCGCCCACACGTCATGGTCGGCGAAATGGTAGTGGTTGTGGTCGTGGTACGGGAGGATGCCGGGGCGCAGGGCCAGATGCACACAGAAGGTGCCGATGGTGTTGTCCATCGCCTTCACCCGGTTGCGGTAGGCCGGGCGGACGCCCGCGCCGGTGAGCAGGTCCAGCACCGTGGCCGGATGCACGTCGGCCACCACCCGGCGGGCGGTGAAGCGATCGCCGTCGGCGGTCCACACGGCGCTGATGCCCTTCGCATCCGTGACCAGCCGGGTGACGCGCTTGCGCGGCAGGATCGTCGCCCCATGGGCGCGGGCCTGCCGCGCAAGCAGCTTGGCCAGCTGCGACCCACCGTCCACGCATCGCCAGGCACTCTCGATGTAGGTGTTGAGCACCAGCGCGTGCATGTAGAACGGGGTGCGGTCGCCGCGACCGGCGTGCAGCACATTGGGCGCGCCGAGCACTGCGCGCAGCCGTGGGTCGTGCGTCAGCGAAGCGATGTGGTCGCGGGCATTGACCTGCAACGCCGGGTCCTCCCACTCGTTGTGCCCGGAATAGCGCAGGTAGTACAGCGGGAAGCGTTCGCAGGTGGCGCGCACATCGTCGCTGAAGCGCTGGATGGCCGCGCGTTCGGCGGGGAAGAGCTCCACCAGGCGCTCCACGAAGTGCGCATGCCCCTGCGCAAGGGGGTGCACGGTGGGGTCGTCGCCGAAGGTGATCCGGTCGAAGCCGTCCACGTCCATGCGATGCAGCCGCAGGTCGTCGCGGATGCCCAGGTAGCGGAAGTAGCGGTCCAGGTTCTGGCCGGGCAGCAGACCGCCGAGGTAGTGTACGCCGGTGTCGAAGAGCCGCTTGTCGCGGCTGAACACCTGCAGGCTGCCACCGAGCTGGCTGTTCTGTTCGAGCACGGCGACGTTCAGGCCCTCCCGCGCCAGGATCACGGCGCATTCCAGCCCGCCGAGCCCGGCGCCGATGATCAGTACATCGTGGTCGCGCTGGTCGCTCATGTCGGCTTGTGCAGCGCCGCCAGGGCGTTGGAGGTGATGCGGCCTGCATCCACCCAATGCAGGCGCAGCCCGTGGGCGGTGGCCATGCGTTCCAGGTCGTGCCGGGCCATGAAGGTGAGCGGTTCGGCGGTCTTGTTGAAGCCCAGGCCGACGGAGAAGCGCTCGGTCCAGCGGGTGCGGGCGTGGCGTTGCGCATCGCCCGTGAAGCCGTCGCGCACAACGATGACGCCGCCGGGCCTGAGGTTGCGGGCACAATGGGCCAGCAGCTCCTCCTGCCGCTGCATGGGCAGGTAGTGCAGGACATCCTTCAGCAGGTAGGCGTCGGCTGCGGGAGGGGTGTAGCTGCGCAGGTCGGCTTGCTGGAAGCGAAGGCCCGGGCCGCGCAACAGGCCGTGTGCGGCCACGGCCAGCTTGTTGGCGTCGTGGTCCACCCCGAGCAGGCGGCGCTGCGGAGCGCTCCAGTGCAGCAGGAAGGTGAGCGGCCCATAGCCGCAGCCCAGGTCCACGATGTCGCCGGTGCGGGGCAGCAGCGCGTGGATGCGGTCGTCCAGCCGGGCGTCGATGCGGGACTTGATACGCACGTACCACTCCAGCACGGGGCCCTTGTAGGTGTACGCGAGCACCAACTGCCTGCGGAAGAAGGAGGGCGTCTCGATCGAAGTGCGCAACGCCTCGTGCTCACGCTTGAACCAGGTGGCGATGGCCCGGGTGCGGTCCTTCAGCGGCTCCATCGGGAAACGGTCGTCCCGGGGCAGGACCGCGGGCAGGGTGCGCATGGTGATGGTGGTGTCCTTCAACATGGCATCGCCCTTGGCCATCGCGTGGCCCACCCCGTGCAGCAGCACCGGCACGATGGGCAGCTGCAGTTCCTGCGCGATGTGGAAGGCGCCCTTGTGGAAGCGGCCGATGCTTCCGTCGCGGCTGCGGGTGCCCTCGGGGAAGACCACCAGGTTCCAGCCGCGCCGCACCGCATCCCGCACCCGCTCGGTGTTGGTGGCGATGTCGTCCTCGCTACGCACGAAACCGGTGAACCGCACGAAGGCACCGAAGAAGGGCGAGTTCCACACCCAGCGGTTGGTGAGCATGATGGTGCGCGGGTGCACCATGAGCATCACCAGGATGTCCACGAAGGATGTGTGGTTGGCGATCAGGACGGCGGGGCCGCGGCGCAGGGCGGGGTGGAAGTCCTGCACATCCTTGCGCACGTTGGCCATGACGTACACCAGGGAGCGGGTGAAGTACATCAGCGAACGGCCGAAGACGCGGCGCTTGGTCTCGCGCGGCACGGGCGACACCGCCACGAGCGGCAGCACCACGAGCTGCACCAGGCAACCGGCCAGGAAGTAGACGAAGGCGAAAAGCGAGATCAGCAGCGAGCGCAGGGTGAAGGGCAGGCGTCCACGGGCCGCACGGCCGGTGATGAGCCACCGGTACAGCATCGGCTGCACGGTGAGGGAGATCACCAGGATGCAGAGCATGCCCACCACGCTCAGCAGGGCGATACTTCGCAAGGCGGGGTGACCGGCCAGCAGCAGCACCCCGGTGCCGATCACCGTGCTGGCCACCGAGAGCACCACCCCGGCGCGGATGGCGGGCAGGTCGTCGCTGCCGTCGCGGTAGCGGTTCAGGATGCCGCTGGCCGTGAACAGGCAGTAGTCATCGCCCAGGCCGAAGATGAAGGTGCATACCAGCACGTTCACCATGTTGAAGGGGATGTCGAACAGGCCGCAGATGCCCAGGATCCACACCCAGCTGAGCAGCATGGGCAGGAAGGTGATCAGGGCCAGTTCGATGCGGCCGTAGGTGAGCAGCAGCACGCCGAACACCAGCAGCGCCGTGGTCCACAGGATGCGTTGCAGGTCGTCGCCCACCAGCCGTTCAAGCCGCTCGCCGAGCAGGCCGCGGTGCAACACCTCGCTGCCGCTGCCCTCCAGCAGGGTCCGAACGCGGTCCTCCTCACCCGGCCGAACCCTGGCCAGGGACAGGCATCGCACACGCCCATCGGGCAGTCGGATCACGGTCCCCTCTTCCAGTACGGCCTTGGTGAGGCTGTCAGGCGGGGCGACCGGGCCGTTGGCGAGGGCGTTCAGCAAGGGGGCGAAGGCCTGCGGTGCGAAGTCGGCCCGGTCCGCCGCGCGGGCGAACCGCTCGCGGAAGTCGGCCGCGGCCTGAGGGTCCAGGGTCTTTCTCCAGCCCTGGCGTGCCCGCTGGCGGTCCCGTTCCGCCGGCAGCAGGTCCACAGGCGACACCAGGGTGACGAAGGGTGCCGGCGAGGCGGCACGCAGGCGTTCCATGGCCGTACCTGCGGCCCTGCGCGCCTGCTCCTCATCGGCCGCCTCGTTGACGATGAACACCGTGCGCAGATCGCCGTCGGCGCCGAACAGGCGGTCGCGCAGGTCGCGCATGGAGGCGGGCATGTAGCTCAGCCGCTCGGGATCGTCCTCGAACCGCACCCGGTCCATGAAAGGCCAGAGCAACAGCGTGACGGTCGCGATGGCCAGGGGGCTCCAGGCCATCACCCGGCGGCGCCAGGCCGGGACCGGTCGCGGCGCGGCTTCGCCGGCGGGCCGTCCGGCCCAGCGCACCGGGACATGGGGCAGCACCACCAGGGTGAAGAGCGCGGCGGAGGCCAGCATCAACGCGGCCATCAGGCCCAGGTCGCGCAACAGCGGCGACCCCAGGGTGCGCAGGGCGAGGAAGGCGAGGATGGTGGTGCCGCTGCCCAGCACCAGGGGCTGGGCGATGTCCCGGACGGTGCGTTCGGCATCGCGGCTGTGGCGCAGGTGTGTGAAGTGGTGCAGCGCATAGTCCAGGGCGATGCCCAGCAGCGTGGCGGAGACACCGAGGGCGATGGCGGAGACGGTCGGTGCGATCCAGGCGAGGATGGCCAGGGCGTTCAACAGGCCGAACGCCGCCGGCAGCAGCACCAGCAGGGGCATGGTCCACTTGCGGTAGAAGCCCAGCAACAGCAGTACGAAAAGGACCACCGAGACCGCCGTGGTGAGGCGGGAGTCCGTGGCCACGCGTAGGTTGTTGGCGCGTGCGATGGCCGCCGGGCCGAAGACCTCGGCCTGCACACCGCTGCCGCAGGCCTCGCCCATCCGCGCCCGCACCTCGTCCACCAGGTGGTCCAGGCTGCTGTCCGGTGCAGGGGATCGCGGGCGCAGGAGCACCACGGCGGTGGTCCCGCTGCGGTCCAGCAGCACGCCGGAGCTGCCGTCCACGCCGCCAAGGTCGGAGCGGGCGCGCAGGCGCTGTAGATGTTCGTCCAGCAGGTGGGCCGGGTCGCCCAGCACCAGGCGCTCCTGCACCATGCCCCCGGGACCGAGCAGCCGCGCGCGCACCCCGCCCATCAGGCTGTCCAGCCCGGCATCCGTCAGGGCCACCAGGCGGGCCAGCGCGGTGGTGTCGGCCACGGCGGGCAGGTCGGCCAGGGCGGCCTCCACTGCGGCATCGAACCACTGCGGGTCCGGCGTGTTGTCCACCTGTGCGAAGCGATCGGCGAGGGGTCCGGTGCGCAGGGCCCGCACGAAACGGTCGGAGGCCGCGATGGCGCTGTCCACCGGAACACCGGTCGGCGCGGTGAAGCCCACCATGAGGCGGTCGGCACCCGGGGCACTGCCCAGCAGTTCCCGATAGCGTTGCACCTGGGGGTCGGCGGGCAGGGCCTGGAACAGGTCGTTCACCGGCCGCAGACGCGGCAGCGAGAGCCCCGCGAACACCGCCCACGCGGACAGGAGGACCAGCAGCGTCCATCGCCGCTCACGGAGCATCCGGTACAACGCGCTGAACGCAACTCCCATCCTCGATCGTCACGCGGTCGCCACGGACGCGGCGAAATTAGGCCCGGCGGTTAACTTTGCCCGCCTTTTCCGGACCCTTGACCACCGCTGTGGACATCCGCCAACGCCCCGTGCGCCAATTGGACATGGATGCCTTCATCGCCATCGCGATGGGCACCGGCACGCTGCGGCCCGCTGCGGAGGACCTGGAGGCCGTGGAGCGTTCGTTCGCCTTCCTGCTGGACTTCGCCCGCGACAAGGTGATCTACGGCATCAACACCGGGTTCGGTCCGCTGGTGCAATACCACATCCCCGAGGAGGACAGCGAGCGCCTGCAGTACAACCTGCTGCGCAGCCATGCCTCGGGCATGGGCGCCCCGTTGCCGGACCTCGCGGTGCGGGCCTGCATGCTCAGCCGCGCGATCACCTTCCTGCTGGGCTGCTCGGGAGTGAGCAGGGCCGTGATCGACCAGCTGTTGCTCTACCTGGAGCGCGGCATCCACCCCACCGTACCGCAGCACGGCGGCGTGGGCGCCAGCGGCGACCTGGTGCAGCAGGCCCACATCGGCCTGGGCCTCATCGGCGAGGGCACCGGTACCTACCAGGGCGTGCGCCGCCCCATGGCCGACATCCTGAAGGAGGCGGGCATCACCCCGTTGAAGTTGCGCATGCGCGACGGCCTGGCCATCGTCAACGGCACCGCCTGCATGAGCGGTCTGGGGGCCATCAACGTGCACCATGCCCGGCACCTGGTGGACCGCGCCGTGGCCATGGGGGCGCTGATCAGCGAGGTGGTGGGCGCTTACGACGACCACCTGAGCGAGGTGCTGAACGGCGCCAAGCGGCACAAGGGCCAGAACCAGGTGGCCGCCGACCTGCGCGCACGGCTGAAGGGTGCCGGATGGACCAAGAAGCGGGAGGAGCACCTGTACAAGCAGCGCGACACCGCCAACGGGGGCATGTTCGACCACAAGGTGCAGGAGCACTACAGCATCCGGTGCATCCCGCAGGTGCTGGGCCCCATCCTGGACACCGTGGAACAGAGCGCACGTGCGGTGCACGACGAGCTGTTGAGCGTGGACGATAATCCCGTGGTGGACCATCGCACGGCCAGCGTGTACCACGGGGGCAACTTCCACGGCGACCAGGTGGCCCTGGCCATGGACCAGTTGAAGCTGGCCATGACCAAGCTGTGCATGCTCACCGAGCGGCAGCTGAACTTCCTGCTGAACGACAAGGTGAACGGCCGATTCCCGCCCTTCCTGGTGATGGGCCGTCCCGGCATCGACTACGGCCTGCAGGGCATCCAGTTCACTGCGGTGAGCACCACGGCCGAGTGCCAGGCGCTGAGCACCTCGATGTACGTGCATTCCATCCCCAACAACAACGACAATCAGGACATCGTGAGCATGGGCACCAACGCGGCATGGATGGCCGCACGGGTGATCGACAACACCGCGCAGGTGATGGCCGTGCAATGCCTGGCGCTGGCCCAGGCCGTGGACATCGCCGGAGTGAAGGACACCCTGGCGCCGGCCAACCGGGCCTTCTATGAGGAGGTGCGGGCGGTGGCGGCACCGGTGGTGACCGATGCGCCGAGCACGGCCCTGCTGCACGAACTGCGCACGCGCCTGCTGGTCCAGGACCTCTTCGCCGGATGAACGCCACGCCCGAACGCTACGCCCTGGTCACCGGTGCCTCCCGCGGCATCGGAAGGGCCGTGGCCCTGGCCCTCGCCGCGGACCACGGGCTCCACATCCTGGTGAACTACGCCCGCGGTGCCGCACAGGCCGAGGAGACCGCCCGGCTGGTGCGCGAGCTCGGGGTGAAGGCCGAGGTCCTGGGCTTCGACGTCACCGATCGCGAAGCGGTGCATGCCGCCATCAACGCGTGGACCGAGGCGCATCCGGAGGCCCGCATCGAGGTGCTGGTCAACAACGCCGGCATCACCAAGGACAACCTCTTCGTCTTCCTGCCGCCGGAGGACTGGCACGCTGTGATCGGCACCAGCCTGCACGGTTTCTACAATGTCACCTCCGCGGTGATGCAGCGGATGGTGCGCCAGCGCTCGGGTCGCATCATCAACGTGGTGAGCGTGTCGGGTGCCAAGGGTGTGGCCGGGCAGACCAACTACAGCGCGGCCAAGGCCGCCGTCATCGGTGCCACGCGGAGCCTGGCGCAGGAGGTGGCCAAGCGCAAGATCACCGTGAACGCCGTGGCCCCGGGCTTCATCCGCACGGACATGACCAAGGACCTGCCGGTGGACCAGCTCAAGGGCATGATCCCCATGGAACGCTTCGGCGAGCCGCAGGAGGTGGCGCACGCCGTGTCGTTCCTGGCCTCGCCGCGCGCCTCGTACATCACCGGCGAGGTGCTTCACGTCAACGGCGGCATCCATTCCTGAGCGGACCATGGAGCGGGTCGTCATCACCGGCATGGGGATCTGGTCCTGCCTGGGCAAGGACCTGGCGGAGGTGGCCGACAGCCTGCGCACCGGCCGCTCGGGCATTGTGTTCGACCCGGTGCGCAAGGAGATGGGCTTCCGCAGCGCCCTCACCGGCAAGGTGGACATGCCCGACCTGAAGGCCCAGCTGGGGCGCCGCCAGCGCGTGGGCATGGCCGAGGAATGCTATTACGCCTATGCCGCCACCGAACAGGCCTTCCGGCAGGCGGGCATCGGGGAGCGCACCTTCCAGGAGCACGCAGTGGGCATCCTGTACGGCAACGACAGCAGCACGCAGGCGGTGGTGGATGGCGTGGATGCCCTGCGGCGCAAGAAGGACACCACGCTCATCGGGTCGGGTTCCATCTTCCAGTCGATGAACTCGACGGTGACGATGAACCTGGCCACCATCTTCGGCCTGCGCGGTATCAACTTCACGGTGAGCGGGGCCTGCGCCAGCGGCTCGCACGCCATCGGCATGGGCTACCTGCTGATCAAGCAGGGGCTCCAGCGCATCGTGCTCTGCGGCGGCGCGCAGGAGGTCAACCCGGTGGCCTTCTGCAGCTTCGACGGCATCTCGGCCTTCAGCGTGCGTGAGTCGGACCCCACGCGCGCCTCGCGCCCCTTCGACCGCGGCCGAGACGGGCTGGTGCCCAGCGGCGGCAGCGCGGCCCTGGTGCTGGAGAGCCTTTCCTCGGCGCAGGAGCGCGGTGCACCGGTCCTGGCCGAGGTGGTCGGCTACGGCTTCTCCTCCAACGGCCTGCACATCAGCGACCCCGATCTGGACGGCCAGGTGCGCGCCCTGCGCATGGCCCTGAACATGGCCGGCATGGGCCCGTCGGACATCGGCTACATCAACGCCCACGCCACCTCCACCCCCATCGGCGACCTGGTGGAGGCCCAGGCCATCGACGCGGTCTTCGGCGCCGCACGCCCCCCGGTGAGCAGCACCAAGAGCCTCACGGGTCACGAGTGCTGGATGGCCGGCGCCAGCGAAGTGGTGTACAGCGTATTGATGATGCTGGGCGGCTTCCTGGCCCCGAACCTTAATTTTGAGGAACCCGACGAGGCCTCGGAACGTTTGAACGTGGTGCGCAGCCCGATGGACCATCGGGTGGACGCGCTGCTCTCGAACTCCTTCGGCTTCGGGGGGACCAACTCGACGATCATCATCAAACGCTACACCGGTTGACATGAGCACCGTTGCGCAACGGGGGGAGATCGAAGCCCGCACCAAGGTGTTCCTGGTGGAGGAGTTCGAAGTGCAGGAGGACCTGATCCTGCCGGACGCCGACATGAAGGAGACCCTGGCGCTGGACAGCCTGGACTATGTGGACCTGGTGGTGGTGATCCAGGACAACTTCGGGGTGAAGCTCACCGCCGAGGACTTCCAGCGGATCGGCACCTTCGCGGATTTCTACGAGCACATTGAGCAGCGCATCGCCCGCTCCTGAGCCGCAGCCCGCGGCCTGGCAGGGCCGCAGTCGGGGCACTCCGCTCGGCCATCGCATCTTCATCTTCCTGATCCGTCGCGTGGGCCTGTGGGCGGCCTATGCCCTGCTGGTCCCCGTCGCGCTCTACTTCGTCCTCGCCGCGCGCGAGCCCGGACGTGCCTGGCTGCGCTACTATGCCCGGGTGTGTCCCCAGGACCGCAGGCCCCGCCCGTGGGTGCTCTTCCGCGCCTATCAGGAATTCGGCAAGCTCATCATCGACAAGGCCGCCGTGATGGCCGGGCTGCAGCACCGCTTCCGGACGGACCACCAGGCGGCGAACACGCTGCAACGCATCCTCGACGCGGGCCGCGGCGGGCTGCTCATCAGTGCCCATGTGGGCAACTGGCAGATGGCCAGCTACATGCTGAAGCGCTACCGCGGGCAGGTGAGCGTGGTGATGCTCGACGCCGAGGAGCAGGCCATCAAACAGGCGCACGACCAGGCCACCCAGGACCGGCGGTACGAGGTGATCGCGCTGAAGGACGACCTCTCGCACCTGTTCCGCATCCGGGGCGCCCTGGCCGAGGGTCGGCTGGTGTGCATCCACGGCGACCGCGCGCTCGCCGGCGGCCGTACCGCGCGCGTGCCCTTCCTGGGCCAAGAGGCGCCCTTCCCCCTGGGGCCCTTCGCCATCGCTGCCGCCTTCGATGTGCCGGTGTGCTTCTCCTTCGTGCTGCGCACAGGCCCCCGCCGCTACACCTTCACGGCCACCGACCCCCTGCCCCACCATCGCGATGCCACCGTGCAGCTGACCCGCTTCGCGGCCGCGTTGGAAGCGGTAGTGCGACGCCATCCCTTCCAATGGGCCAACTTTTATGAATTTTGGAGCGATGCCCCTGCCGCTGCCCAAGGGCGAGGCCGTGCTGCAGTTCCTGCCGCACCGCCCGCCGATCGTACTGGTCGATGAGCTGATCGCCTCCGACGGCGACAACCACCTTACGCGGCTCACCGTGCGGCCGGACAACGTGTTCACCGAGAACGGACACCTGCTGGAGGCCGGGTTGATCGAGCACGTGGCCCAGAGCACCGCACTGGGCACCGGCTACGCATCCGCCGGGGCCGGGGAGGGCAGCCCGCCGGTGGGCTTCATCGGCGCCGTTTCCCGCCTGCGGATCGAACGCCTTCCCGCCGTGGGCGAGCAGCTGGAGACCACCGTGGCCATGCAGCACCGGCTGGTGCAGGTGCAGGTGCTGCAAGGCACCGTGCGTTGCGGCGCAGCGGTGATCGCCACGATGGAGATGAAGGTCTTTCTCATGGGTCCTGCCGATGCGGCCTGAACTGACCGACCTCTGCGAGGTACCGATCACCTTCGGCGACCTGGACCCCATGGGCATCGTGTGGCACGGCAACTATGTGAAGTTCATGGAGCGCGGCCGCGAGTCCTTCGGCAGGGCGCACGGGCTGGACGCCATGCGGATCCTCGAGCTGGGCTTCACCACCCCGGTGGTGCGCACCGTGATCGACCACAAGGCCATGCTCGAGTACGGCGACCTGGTGGAGATCGCCACCACCCTTATCCCGCAGGCCGCGGCCAAAGTGGTGCTGCGCTACCGGATCAAGGCCAGGGGCCGCAGCGCCGTCGCGGCCGTGGCCGAGACCACCCAGGTGTTCCTGGACCGGGAGCGCCGCTTGCAGCTGGTGGACCCGCCCTTCTACCAGGAATGGAAACAGCGGCACGGGATCCGATGAACGGACCGATCCTGCTGGGGGCGCCCGGCTGCGTGACCCCCCTGGGCGCCTCGCTGGAGGAGAGCTTCGCCGCGATGCATGCCGGGCACTGCGGCCTGCGCCCGGAACCCTTCCCCGGCAGCGAAGCACCCGTGCATGTGGGCCGCTGCGACGAAGCCGTGCTCACCGGCGGCGGAAGAAGGGCGCAGCGCCTGCTGGGCGCGGCCGTGCGCCAGAGCATGGGCGGCCTTGCGCGCAGCCTGCGCACCCTGCCCCGCACCGCCTGGGTGCTGGCCACCACCAAGGGCGACGTGCGGGCCCTGGAGGAGGGCCGACCCGGCGACGCGGAGCTGCCGCGCTTCGCCAGCCGGGCGGGCATCGCCCTCGACCTGCCCGGCGCCCCGATCGTGGTCTCCAACGCCTGCATCTCCGGCACGCTGGCCATACAGCTGGCCGCCGACATGGTCCGCTACGGAGAGATGGACCACGTGCTGGTGACCGGGCTCGACGAGGCCACGGACTTCGTGCTCTCGGGCTTCCACTGCCTGCATGCCATCGCCAGCGGTCCCTGCCGCCCCTTCGACGATGCGCGTGACGGCATTTCCCTGGGTGAGGCCGCCGCCTCGTTGGTGGTGACGCGCGACGCCGGCCTGTTCCGGCACGGGCCCATCGCCACCTACCTGGGCGGCGCCATGGGCAACGACGCCAACCACATCTCGGGCCCCTCGCGCACCGGTGAAGGCCTGGTGCGGGCGGTGGACGCGGCGCTGCAGCAGGCCGGGTTGACCGCTGCGGCGGTGACGCACGTGAACGCCCACGGCACCGGCAGCGTGTACAACGACGGCATGGAGCACATCGCCTTCAGCCGGCTGGGCCTGGGCCACGCCCCGGTGAACTCCTACAAGGGTTACTTCGGCCATACGCTGGGCGCGGCGGGCCTGGTGGAGACCCTGTTGGCGGTGCACGGGCTGCGGCAGGGTCTGATGCTGCGCAGCCTCGGGGCCACCTGCTCGGCCACGCTGCCGGGCATCGACGTGCTCCACACGCACCGCCCCACCGCCGGGCGCACGCTGCTGAAGACCTCCTCGGGCTTCGGAGGCTGCAACGCCGCCATCCTTCTGCGCGCATGAAACCCCTCGCACACAGCCGTCTGGAGCCCGGGGTCTTCACCCTGGACGGCACGCCCATCGCAGCGCCCAAGGGCACGCCGGACGAGGCCCTCCGCACCTGTTACCAGGCCCTGGCGATGGACTATCCGAAATTCCACAAGATGGACCCGTTGGCCAAGCTGGCCGTCCTGGTGGCCGAGCCCGTGCTGCGCGTGGCCCGCGAACGCGGTGCCGACCTGGCCGGGTCCACCGCCGTGCTGGCCCTGGGCTCCAGCGGCTGCCTCGCCAGCGACGTGGAGCATTGGCGGGTGCGTCAGGCCACGGGGCTGGCCAGCCCGGCCGTGTTCGTGTACACCCTGCCCAACATCGGCGTGGGCGAGCTCACCATCCGCCACGGCATGCACGGGCCTTCGCTGTGCCTGATGACCGAGGAGCCCGACACGGCCGAGGCCCGGATGGCCGCCCGCCTCCTGCGGCGCGACCCCCGGGTTCGGTGGCTCGTCTGCCTGTGGACCGATATCTTCGCCGACCGTTTCGAGGCCCGGGCCGTGTTGTATGGCCCGGAAGACCCCTGGACGGACCCGGCCCACCCGACGGCACTTTTCCCCAGCACTCCCTGACCATGGACGCACAGGCCCTCAAGCAGCAGCTCAAAGCGCAGATCATCGAACAGCTCAACCTCGAGGAGGTGAAAGTGGAGGACATCGGCGACGACCAGGCGCTGTTCGGCGAAGGGCTGGGGCTGGACTCCATCGACGCCTTGGAGCTGATCGTGCTGCTCGAGCGCCATTACGGCATCAAGATCACCGACCCCAAGCAGGGGCAGGCCGTCTTCCGCTCGGTGAACACCATGGCGGAGTTCATCCAGAGCCACGGCAAGTGAAGCGTCCGCCGGTCGCCATCACGGGGATCGGCGCGATCTCCGCACTGGGGACCGGGACCGCGGCCCAGCTGGAGGCCCTGCGCGACGGCCGCTCGGGCATCACCCGCCTCACGCACCTCTCCCTTCCCTTTCCCGAGCAGTGGTTCGGTGAGGTGAAGGCCACCAACGCCGACCTGGCCGCCCTGGCCGGTGTGGACGCCGACCGGTCGCGCACCGTCCTGCTCGGGCTCATCGCCGCGCGCGAAGCCTTGCGGAACGCCGGGATCGGCCCCGGGGCGGACATCGATCTCCTCAGCGCCAGCACCGTGGGCGGCATGGACCGCAGCGAGGTCTTCGCCACGCGCTGGATGGCCGGTGCGACGGACGGGATCGACCGCGCCCGGGGCCATGCCGTGTGCGACCATGCGCAACAGCTGGCGCAGCACCTGGGGCTGAACGGCCGCGTGGCCACGCTCAGCACGGCCTGTTCCAGCAGCGCCAACGCGCTGATGCTCGGTGCGTGGCTCATCCGTTCCGGCCGGGCCGACGCGGTGCTCGCCGGGGGCGCCGATGCGCTCTGTCGTTTCACCACGGAAGGGTTCCGTGCCCTGAGCGCGATGGACCCCGCCGCGTGCCGCCCCTTCAGCGCCGACCGCGCCGGCATGAACCTGGGCGAAGGGGCTGCCTACCTGGTGCTGGAGCACGGCGACCGAGCGCAGGCACGCGGCCGCACGCCGTTGGCCTTCCTGGCAGGCGCCGCCAACGCCAACGACGCGCACCATCAGACCGCCACCTCACCGGAAGGGGACGGACCCTACCGGGCCATGCGCGAGGCGCTGGCCGATGCCGGGCGCACGCCCCACCAGGTGGACCTGATCAACGCGCACGGCACGGGCACCGACAACAACGACGGCACCGAGCAGCTGGCCATGGAAAGGCTCTTCACCACCGTGCCGCCCTTCTCCAGCACCAAGAGCGCCACCGGGCACACACTGGCCGCCGCAGGTGCACTGGAAGCCGTGTTCAGCGTGCTCTGCATCCGCCATGGGCTGCTCCCGGCCAACCTGCGCCACAGCGCCCCGATCGAAGGGCTGCGCGCCACGCCGAACACAACGCCGCGCCGGGCCGAGGTGCGCACGGTGCTCAGCACCTCCTTCGGTTTCGGCGGCAACGACAGTGCCCTGGTCCTGAGCAGCACGCCATGATCGTCCGCGCCTCCGCCCATTACACGCTGCGGCCCGGACGGGACGTGGAGACCGTGGTGCCGGGCATGGACCTGCTGCCCAAGCCGATGGCGCGCCGCATGATCGCCCCGGTGCGCCGGGCCATGGCCTGTGCCCTGGCCGCCCTGGCGGAAGCGGGCGTGGAGCGCCCCGATGGCATCTTCTACGGCACCGGGCTGGGCTGCCTGGCGGACACGCAGGAATTCCTGCTGGAGATCGAGCGCAACGCCGGATCGCTGCTGGCGCCCACCAGCTTCATGCGCAGCACGCACAACACGGTGGCCGGTCTGCTCGCCCTCGCCCTGAAGGCGCCGGGCCCGAACCTCACCTTCAGCCAGGGCTTCCTCAGCTTCCACGCCGCCCTGCTCGCCGCCGTGCTGCACCTGGAGGAGCGGCCCGGCGACCGCGTGCTGGTGGGGGCCAGCGATGAGCACCTCCCCCTGCTCGACCAGCTCTTCGAGGCGTTGCACCTGGAGGAGGCCGTGGCGCCCGGCGCACGACCCGCAGAGGGCGCCGCCTTCTTCGTGCTGGGAGGCACCGACGGCCCGGTGAAGGGCCGTGTGGTGGATGTGCGCATGGGCCCTGCGGACCGCGTGAAGGCCGCTGCCGGGACAGCGATCTGGACCGGGGCCCTGGTCCCTGCCACGCCCCCCGGCCCGTGCTACGCGGAACGCACCGGTCTGCACCACAGCGCGCCGGCGGTGGCCCTGGCCCTGGCGCTGGCCGATGCGGTACCGGCCGTGCAAGTGCTGGACCGCGAGGGTGCGCAGCACGGGCTGATCCACCTCGCACGATGAGCCTGCACCACAAACTGCTGCGCGTACTGCTGCCCGTGCACGCCCTGCTGCTGGCGTATGCCTGGTGGGGCTCCGGGCCGTGGTGGCCCTTCCTCGCGCTGCTCGCGATGCACCTGCTGCTGATCGGCTGGGGCTCGATGGACCACGCGCTGGGCCTCTTCCTGCACGCACATCGCACCGGGCGGCCCGGCACGCTGGCGCTCACCTACGACGACGGTCCGCACCCGGTGCACACGCCCGCCCTGCTGGACCTGCTGAAGGCCGAAGGGGTGCAGGCCGCCTTCTTCTGCATCGGGCGCCGGGTGGAGCAGCACCCCGCCCTGGTGCGGCGCATGGTGGAAGAGGGGCACCTGGTGGGCTGCCACAGCATGGACCACCCCATCGCCTGGGGCTTCCTCGGCACGCAGCACAGCGTGGAACAGATCTTGCGCGGCGTGGACGCCATCGAACGCGCCTGCAGCATGCGCACGCCCTGGTTCCGACCGCCCTACGGGGTCACCTCGCCCAACATGGCCGCGGCCGTGCGCCGCACGGGTGTGCAGGTGATCGGCTGGGACCTGCGGCCCTTCGACACCACCTTCCGAAGCACGGAGAAGCGCCTGGCGCGGATCTTCGGCCGGCGCCCGAAAGGCACCGTGGTGGTGTTGCACGACACCGTGGGGCCCGTGGTGGACACCACGCGCGCCATCATCGAACACTGCCGTGCCACCGGCGTTCCCCTGCTCCGCGCGGACCGTTCCCTCGGCCTGGCCTGAACCACGCATGCGCACCACGCTCACGATCCTGCTGTTGTGCCTGGGCTCACTCCTGCACGCACAGCTCGCCCCCGTCGGGACCGATCACGCCGAGGTGAAGGCCCTGCTGGCCGCCACGCGGGCGATGCGCACCGTGCAAGCGCGCTTCGTGCAGGAGAAGCACCTGCGGGCCCTGAAGGAACCGGTGCGCGAGCCCGGCCGCTTCGTGTACGAGCGGCCCGACCGTTTCCGCTGGAGCGTGGAGGGCGCCGCACCGCTCACCATCCTCACCTCCGGCAGCGCGGTGCGCGTGAAGGAGAACGGCGTGGAGAAGCGCCTCGGCGCCGCCGAACAGCGGATGTACGCCTCCATCAACGCCCTGGTGCTGGACCTAGTGAGCGGGCGCCTGCTTGAGAGCCCGGAGATGAAACCGCGCTACGAGCTGGGCGCCGACGCGCTGGTGGCGCACCTCACGCCCACGGGTGCCATGGCGCACCGCGTGCAACGCATGACGCTGCACTTCGACCGGGCCACCCACCGGCTGCGCGAGATGGAGACCGTGGAGACGGACGGCGACCGTACCGTGGTGCGCTACAGCGATGTCCGGTTGAACGCGCCTGTTCCGTCCGGGGCCTTCACCGATCTTTGAGGCCATGGACGCCGCCTGTCGCAGCCTCTTCCACGTGGAGACCTTCGCCCCCCTGGTCGAAGGTCGCGGATGGCAGGCCCGCGCGGTGATGAACGCGCAGCACCCGATCCTCCAGGGCCACTTCCCGGACAGGCCGGTGATGCCCGGTGTGGCGATGGTGCAGCTGGCCGGCGCCTTGCTGAGCCGCGGGCTGGGGCGGCCGGTGCATCTGCGCAGCAGCCGCGTCATCAAGTTCCTCTCGCCGTTGGAACCATCCACGGGCACGGTGCTCGACCTCACGCTTCGTGTCACCGGCGAGGAAGGCGACAGCGTGACGTGTGACGTCAGCGGAAGCTGTGGCGACCGCGTGGTCTTCAGCATCAAGGGCGGCTTCGGTCCCCTGCCGGCATGAGCAGCCCGCGCGCCTGCGTCCTGGTGCCCACGTACAACAACGCCGCCACCGTGGAGGCGGTGCTGCGCGCGATCCAGGCGGCCGGCGAGCGCGACATCCTGGTGGTGAACGACGGCAGCACCGACGGCACGGCGGCGATCCTGGCGCGGATCGACGGCATCACGGTGCTCACCAACGACCGCAACCGCGGCAAGGGCTTCTCGCTGCGGCGCGGTTTCGAGGCGGCGCTGGCGCAGGGCTTCGCGTACGCCATCACCATCGACAGCGACGGGCAGCACGCCCCGGGCGAGATCGCCAAGCTGCGCGCCGCCATCGCGGCCAACGCCGGTGCCATGATCATGGGCGTGCGCGACATGAGCGGGGCGGACGTGCCCGGTAGGAGCAGCTTCGGCAACCGCTTCAGCAACTTCTGGTTCCGGGTGGAAACGGGCTGGAAGCTGGACGACACGCAGACCGGTTTTCGCGCCTATCCGCTGGCGGCCACCTGTTCCTTCCGCGCGTGGACCACGCGGTTCGAGTACGAGGTGGAGACCATCGTGCGGCTGTCCTGGCGCGATGTGCCCTTCGTGCAGGTGCCGGTGAGCGTGCGCTACGACTTCCCCGAGCGCGTGTCGCACTTCCGCCCGGGCAAGGACTTCCTGCGCATCAGCCTGCTGAACTCGGTGCTGGTGACGCTGGCCTTCCTGTGGCACTGGCCGAAGCAACTGCTCACGGGCGGGCGGCTGTGGCGGCGGCTGAAGGAGGAGGCGGTGCGTCCCGAGGAGAGCTCCTGGCACAAGGCGCTCAGCATCGGCTTCGGGCTCTTCATGGGCATCGTGCCCATCTGGGGCTTCCAGCTGGCGGTGGGCATCCCGCTGGCCTTCCTGCTGAAGCTGAACCGCGTGCTCTTCGTGGCGGCGGCCAACATCAGCATCCCGCCTATGATCCCGCTGATCGTGTACGCCAGCTACCGCATGGGCGCGCCCTTCGTGGGTGACGATCGGGTGCGCATCGAACGCTTCGCCGACCTCACGCTGGAGGCCATCCACTGGAACATGATGCAATACCTGCTGGGCGCCATGCTGCTGGCGCTGGCGGCCGGGCTGATGGGCAGCTTGGTGAGCTGGGCGGTGCTGCGGGGGGCGCGGGGGCGGTAGGGTGCAAAGCTTCAGACCGACCCGCGGGCAGTTCACCGCTCCGCTCGGGCCGCCGCTCCCGGCATCGCTATACGCATTCCCCCAACCCCGCACCAAGTGAAAACTACGTGGGTGCACCCACGTGAAAATACGTGTACACAGTAGCGTGAGCGTTCCCGTGGTTCGTGGGACCTACCCGAGGCCCAGGCCGATGCCTTCGGACACGGAC
>JACTMO010000021.1 GCA_014584605.1 Bacteroidota bacterium
AGTGGGGGTTCATCTGGCTGCGCAGGGCCTGGGTCTCCAGGTGGGCGGCCTCCTTCTCAAAGCGTTCGCGCCGCCGCTTGCGGTCGGTGCGGAACCAGAGACCGCCACCCACGAGCAACAGCAGGCCACCACCGCCCACGGCCCAGGCGCGGGAACGGTTGCGATCGGCGCGAAGGGCCTCGATGGTGCGGGCGGCTTCCAGTTCATCCAGCTCGCTGGCGTGTCGCAGGCTGTCGGAGAGCTGCTGTTTGTTGAAGGTGTGCAGCATGTCACGCTGGGTGAGCTGCCGTGTGGTCCGGTCGTTCGCGATGCTGTCGCGCAGCATCACCCAGGTCTCGTGGTAGCGCAGGGCCTCCATGCCGCGTCCCTGCGCCTTGTAGGCCTGATGGAGGCAGCTGCAGGCTTCCATCCGCACGTCCCGGTTGTGATGGACCTGGGCGAGCTGCTCACCTTGGGCGCAGTACCTGACGGCTTCGGCGGTACGCGCAAGGGCCAGTTCGGTCAACCCCAGCCCGATGAGCGAAAGGGCCTCACCCGGTACGTCGCCCAGTTCGCGCGCGAGCTGTGCCGCTTCGTTCAAGAGGTCCATCGCCTCACCTGTCCGCTGTTGCGCGCGACGCACGGCGGCCAGGTCACGCAGCGGCCGGCCCATCACATCGCGTGCGTCCGCGGTGCGCACGAGGTCCACGGTCCCCTCGAGCACCAGGGCTGCGCTGTCCACGGCGCCGCGCTCCAACAGCATCGAACCCAGGGTGGTGCCCGCCGTCATCATGCCCTGGCGGTAGCCCACCTCGGTGTAAAGCGCAAAGGCCTTTCGCTGCAGGGCGTACGCCTCATCGTGCTCTCCGAGCGCGTTCTTCAGCGCGCTGATCCCGGTGTAGCAGGTGGCCACGCCCTTCCGATCGCCGAGCCGTTCCACGATGGCCAGGCTGCGGTACGTGAGGTCGATCGCCTCGCCGATGCGGCCCATCTCAGCGTTCACATTGGCCATGTTGCCGTAGCCCGCGGCCTCCATGTCCTCCATGTTCAGGCGCGCCGCCACCTCGGCCACCGCACCGTAATACACCAGGGCGCTGTCGTAGGAGCCCTGCATCTCGTGTACAAGGCCGAGCCCGTTCAAGGCGTACACGGTGCCCCCTTCATCGTTGGCGAGCCCATGCTCGGCGATGCAGCGCCGGTACGCGGTGACCGCTTCGTTCATGCGGCCGGCGTTCTTGTGCACGATGCCGAGGCTGCTCAGCGCGGCCCCGGCACCTTTGTGGCCCACGCTGTCACCCACCTGGAGGTAGAGCTCCAACGCGCGTTCCAGGTGGAGCCGGGCCCGGTCGTTGTCGCGTTGCAGGATCGCGGCGATCCCGAGGTCGCGTTCGGCCAGCGCGGTCATCAGGGTGTCCTTCGCCACCAAGGCCTCGGCCCGCATGCGTTCCGCCAGGGTCCTGCTGCTGTCGACATCGTGCGCGCGCAGTTCGTGGATCAGAAGGTGGAGTGACGTCAGGCGCTCACGCGCGCTCAGCCGGGCATCCTGATAGCGCGTCCATAGCGAGTCTGTGGTGCTTGCCATCGCGGACACGGTGCACACGCCCGCCAGAACAGCACAGACCAGGGAACGGGGCACGCGGCTCACCCGCACAAGGTAACCGCGCTTTCAGCCCACCTGCAACTTGAATCCCACGCCATGCACGTTCACGATCTGCACGGAGGCGTCGGCCTTGAGGTATTTGCGCAGGCGGCTAATGAACACATCGAGGCTGCGCCCCAGGAAGTAGGTGTCGTCGCCCCACACCATGTTGAGCACGAGCTCGCGCGGCAGCACCTGGTCCTGGTGCATGCACAGCAGCCGCAGCACCTCGGCCTCCTTGCGCGTGAGCTTGCGGTCGCCGCCGGGGTGACGCAGCAGCTGCTCGCGATGGTCGAAGACGAAGCTGCCCAGGTCGAACTGTTCGCGTTGTCGCGTGCCCGCACCCCTGCCCTTGGTGCGGCGCAGGATGGCCTCGATGCGCAGCACCAGTTCCTCGTGGCTGAAAGGCTTGGTGAGGTAGTCGTCGCCACCGGCCTTGAAACCGGCGATGCGGTCCTCGGTCTGGCTCCTGGCCGTGAGGAAGACGATGGGCACCTCCTCGTTAGTGACCCGGATGTCCTCGGCCAGGCTGAAGCCGTCCTTCTGCGGAAGCATCACGTCCAGCACGCACAGGTCGTACCGGTTGCCGTTGAAGTAGCGCAGCCCTTCCTTGCCGTCGCGGCACAGGTGCACGATGTAGCCCTTGCGGGACAGGGCGTCCTGGATGACGAAGCCCAGGTTGGGGTCGTCCTCCACGAGCAGGATGCTGCCTTTGCTGTCGCTCATGCGGTGGATGTGCTGCGGGGGAGCAGCACGGTGAATCGGCTGCCCCTGCCGGGTTCGCTGTGGACGCGCACCGATCCGCGGTGCGCCTTGATGATCTGCTGCACGTGATGAAGCCCCAGGCCGAAGCCTTTGACGTCGTGCACGTTACCGGTGGGTACGCGGTAGAACCGCTCGAAAACGTGGCGCAGGTGCTCCCGCGCGATGCCGATGCCGTGGTCCGCCACTTCCACGGCCAGGTCACCGCCGGCATCGCGCGTGGACACGGTGATGCGCGGGGCCTCGGGGCTGTACTTGATGGCGTTGTCCACCAGGTTGGACAGCGCATTGGTCAGGTGCGCCCGGTCGCCCCGCACCACGGGATGTGCGGCGCGCAGCTCCAGGGCCAGCTCACCGCGCCGCTCCTCCAGCACCAGCTTGAAGGAGGCGGCGATGTCCCGGATGAGCCCGTGCAGGTCGACGTCCGCGGTGCGGAGCGATGGGCCGTCGCGCTCCAGGGTGGTGAGCTGCAGCACCCGGTCCACCTGCGCGCGTAACCGCTCGGTCTCGCTGCGGATGATGCGCGCATAGGCCGCCAGCCGTTCGGGCTCGCGCACGATCCCCGGATCGGCGATCACCTCGCTGCTCAGGGCGATGGTGCTGATGGGCGTCTTCAGCTCGTGCGTCATGTTGCCGATGAAGTCGTTCTTCATCTCGCTCAACCGCTTCTGCCGCATGATCAACCACACGCTGTAGGCGAAGAAACCGAACACGATCAGGGTCACGATGGCCGGATAGGTCCAGGTGCTCCGGCTGGCGGGCTCGGGGCTCCACAGCGCGCTGTGCCGCCGCGGGAAGTACACGCCGAAGTAGTGCCCGTCCTTGTCCAGCTTCATGAGCTCGGTGTGCGTGGTGTCCGTGTCCACGGTGTCCAGCCCCACGTAGTTGCCGTACACGATGGAGTCCGTGAAGCAGTCGTAGATGCCGTACTCGAAGTCCTCGCCGATCCCCCTGCGCCGGAACTCCTTCCGCAGCAAGGATTCCAGCAGGTACGGATGGAGCGTGTCGTTGATGGTGACGGCGAAGTAGTTGGGGCGTTCCTGCTTCACGGCGTCGAACAGGTCCGAGGGGTCCTTGTTGATCGAGAGGATCTGCTCGGTGACGTCCGTGAGCGCGATCACCACCCGGTCGTTGAACTGCTTGTCCAGCTGCAGCTGCTGCTGGCGCTGCAGGGCCAGCTGCTCGTGCTGCATGCGGAAGGCGCGGTCCAGCCACAGGATCTGGATGAGCACCACGCCCACCACGCTCAGCGTGGCCAGGGTCACCAGGATGGCGAGGCTGCGCCGCTTCATGCTCCAGGCAATGTTACAGGTTCACGATCTTGTCCCCCCTTCCGTTAACGATCCTTTCGATCCATGGGCGGCGACGCACTGCTCCGTTGGTCGCTCGCGGGCCTGGTCGCCGTGGTGCTGGCCGGTCTCGGGCTCGACCTGATGGAGGTGGATGCCGCCCAGTACGCGGCCATGGCGGAGGACATGCTGGAGCGCGGCGACCTGCTGCACCTTTACTTCCGCGGGGAGGATTACCTGGACAAGCCCCCGCTGCTCTTCTGGAGCGCGGCCGCCTCCCACGCCCTTTTCTGTGTCAGCGACTGGAGCTACCGCCTGCCGTCCGTGCTGGCCGCCTTCCTCGGGCTTCTGGCGCTGCACCGGTTCACCTTGCTCCACCACGACCGGACGACCGCGGCGCACGCCGTGCTGGTGATGGGTTGCAGCGCGGCCTTCGTGCTGATGACCAACGACGTGCGCACCGACACGCTGCTCACGGCCGCGGTCATGGTCACCCTCTGGACCGGCTCGCTGTGGATGGAGCAGCGCCGTCGCTGGGCCCTGGTGGCCTGTGGCGTGGCGCTGGGCGCGGGGATGCTGGCCAAGGGACCCATCGCCGCCGTGGCCCCGGCGCTGGCCTTGGGCCTGGATGCGGCCTGGCGGCGCCGCTGGCGCCGGGTGCTCGATCCGGCCTGGCTGCTGGTGGCGGCCATCGCGGGCGTGCTGTTGCTGCCCATGCTCATCGGCCTTCACGAACAGCACGGCACGCACGGCATCCGCTTCTACTTCTGGGAGCAGAGCTTCGGCCGCATCACCGGGGAGAACCGCTGGAAGGACGATTCCACGCCGTTGTATTTCCTCCATGAGCTGCCCTGGCTGCTGCTGCCGTGGACACCTTTCCTCGTGGCGGGCCTGCTGCGCGCGTTCCGGGGCCGGTGGGGCGGGGGGGAGCGCATCTCCCTCCTCGGGGGGCTGTCGGTGCTGCTGGCGCTCTCGCTCTCCCGCTTCAAGCTGCCGCACTACATCTATATCACGCTGCCGCTGTTCGCCGTGGTGACCGCCAAGGGCATGCGCGACCTCGGCCCGGCGTGGTGGCGCGTGCAGCTGGCGTTGCTGTCGGTGCTGCTGACGGCGGTGGCGGCGGTGTGCGGGTGGTCCTTCCCTTCGCCGGTGGGCACGGCCTTCGCGGCGTTGGCGGGGCTTGGTGCGGCCTGGGTGCTGTGGGGCTGGCGGCGGCCCGCGCCACACCCCACGGTCGTCCGCTCCGTGGTCGCGGTGCTGCTGTGCGGCCTGGCGCTCAACCTGCACGTGTACCCGTCCCTGCTCGCCTTCCAGGCCAACGCGCACGCCGGACGCTGGGCGCGGACGCACGGCCTCGGTCCCGACAGCTTCTTCGGCCTTCAGGTGGCCGGCACCGCGCTGGACCGGTACACCGGTTTTGCCGTGCCCTGGCTCTCCAACGTGGAAGAGGCCGCACGCGTGATCGCGCCGGGCGTCCACATCTTCACGGACCCCGACCACGAGACCGCCCTGCGCGATGCGGGATACCCGGTGACGCGCGTGGCCTCCTGGCCAGACACGCGCGTGCAGGTGATCGGCCCCGAGTTCCTGCTGCCGTCCCGCCGCCACCTGGTCGTTGAGCAGCGCGTGCTCCTGCGCTTCGCGGCTCCGGTCCCCGCACCCGACCGACAGGCATCGCTTGTTGCAGTTCCGTGACCGACGCGGGGGGAAGGTCCTTGTGCGCACGGTTCATGCTCCTGTTGCTTTGCGGCCCTGAAAACAAGCACCTCCATGCGCGCACTACTCCTCCTGCCCGCCGCCCTGTTGCTGGCGCAGGCATCCGCACAGACCCCCGTCACCGTCAGCATCGCGCCCGGCTATGCCGAGCAAGTGTGGTACAGCCTCGGGAACGGCGTGGTAGCCACCGCCCCCAAGGACAACTGGGACCTGGCCTTCGAGATCGACGGGTTCACGGCCAGCATCCTGGTGAACACCCAGAAGGCCGGCGTCGAGGTGGTGAAGAGCCCCTTCGCCATCGCCGACTGGAACAGCGTGGACACCACCGGCCTTGCCACCTGGCCCCGCGCGCACAACTCCGACACCAGCTGGAGCTTCGGCGCGCTCAACCAGGGTCCCTTCGCCGATGAGTTCGACCTGGGCTGGGGCAACTACAACATGATCACCCACGTGGTGGCCGGCGACAGCATCTTCCTGGTCCACCTGGGCACCGGCACCTGGCGCAAGCTGCGGATCGATGGCCTGGCCACCGGCACCTATGCCTTCACCCACGCCAACCTCGACGGTTCCGACGAGCTCACCGGTCAGATCGTCAAATCGGCCTATGCGAACAAGAACTTCGTGTACTGGGACCTGGGGACCAACACCCTGGTGGACCGCGAACCTGCCAAGGATAGCTGGGACCTCAGCTTCGTGAAGTACATCGCCTTCATTCCGCAGCCCTACGGCGTCACCGGTGTGCTGCAGAACAAGGGCGTCGAGGCCGTGGGCATGGACGGCATGCTGCCCGCCGACGCGGACTGGACCAACGTCCCCTTCAGCGCGCACATCAACACCATCGGCTTCGGCTGGAAGTCCTTCGACATGCAGAACATGCAATGGGTGATCGAGGATTCCCTGAGCTACTTCGTCAAGGACCTGGCCGGTAATGTGTGGCAGCTGGTGTTCACCGGTTTCGGCGGCAGCGCCACGGGCGATATCAGCTTCACGCAGGAACTGGTGAGCGCCACCGGCCTGGCCGAACAGGCACCGGCGGCCGCCCTGCACGCCTGGCCCAACCCCACGGCGGATGGCCGTGTGTGCATCGATGCGGTCGGCGCCCGCGTGCTGGGGATCGACGTGCTGGACGCCTCCGGCCGCCAGGTCATGGGCCTGGGAGCGACCGGCGGCTCCACCGTCGTGCTGGACCTGGGCGCCCTCGGCGCGGGCACCTACACCGTTCGCCTTCGCACCGACCGGGGCACCGCACACACCCGGGTGCTGCGCCATTGATCGCTTCCTGACGTACGCATGACCTGCATCCCGACCGGGCTGCGGTCCTTTGCGGAGCACGTCCAATGGGGATCCGGTCTTTCCTTGTCCTGCTCGCGGTCGTTGGGGCCAGCGCCGGACCCGGCCTGCTCTTCGGACAGGTGCGCTTCCGGTGCCAGGCGGAGAACGGCGCGCCGGTGCCCTTCGCCACGGTGACCTGGGGGCAGGACGGCCGTTCGGCCACCCAGAGCACCGACGACCACGGCACCTTGACCGTCGCGGCGGACCCTGCGAAGCCCCTGGCCGTGTGCGTGCGCATGATGGGCTTCGCGGCCCTGACGGACACCGTGCGGGGACCGGGACCCCACGCGCTGCGCCTGGCACCGGCCACCATCGGCATGCCGGAACTGGTGGTCACCGGCCAGTACGGCGCCAACGTGGCCGACAAGGCCGTGCATCGCGTGCGCGTGATCGACCGGGGCCGTCTGGACCGCATGGCCGCCAACACCGTGGCCGATGCCCTGCGCAATGAGCTCACCGTGCGCCTCGGGCAGGACAACATTCTGGGCACCGCCGTGAGCATGCAGGGCCTTGGCGGCGAGAACGTGAAGGTGCTGGTGGACGGTGTGCCGGTGATCGGACGGCAGGACGGCAACCTCGACCTGGCGCAGCTCGACCTCACCGGCGTGGAGCGCGTGGAAGTGGTGGAGGGCCCGTTGAGCGTGAGCTACGGCACCAACGCCCTGGCCGGCACCATCAACCTGATCACCGGCAAACGTGCCCATGGCCCGGTGGGCGCCAGACTGTCCGCCTATGCCGAGCACATCGGACGGCTCAACCTCAACGCCACGGTCTCGGCACGCGCCGGGCGCCACGACCTGGTGCTCACCGCAGGCCGCAACGCCTTCGCCGGATGGGACCCCGCCACCGGCGGCTGGTTCGATCCCGCCCCCCATCCGGCCGACAGCACCCGCCACCAGCAATGGAAGCCGCGCGAGCAGCTCTTCGCCCGCCTCAACCACCGCTGGCGGACCGAACGCTGGGACCTCGGTTACAAAGGCGAAGTGTTCCAGGACCGCATCACCGACCGCGGAAGGCCGCGCGCGCCCCACCACGAGACCGCCTTCGACGAGCAATACCTCACCCACCGGCTGGACAATGCGGTCTTCGCCGAGGGGCGCCTGGGGCGGGGCGGGCGCCTCAACGCTCTGCTGGCCCACCAGCGCTACCGCCGCATCCGCAACACCTGGTTCCGGGACCTCACCGACCTCAGCGAGCAGCTGGTCACCACCCCGGGCACGCAGGACACCTCGCGCTTCACCCTCACCAACCTGCGCGCCACCTGGGCCTCCATGCCGGATGGTGCGCGCCTGGCCTGGGAGGCCGGCACCGACCTGAACCACGAGACCGGCTCGGGCGACCGCATGGCCGCCGATGGCGAGGCCATCACCGACCTGGCGGTCTTCGGCAGCGCGGAGTACCGCCCCTGGAACAGCCTGACCGTGCGCCCCGGCCTGCGCTATGCCTACAACACGCGCTACGAGGCGCCGCTGATCCCTTCGCTCAACCTGCGCTGGACGGCCGCTGCGGACCTTACGGTGCGTGCGGCCTATGCCCGCGGCTTCCGCGCCCCTTCGCTCAAGGAGCTCCACCTCCTCTTCGTGGACGTGAACCACGACATCGTGGGCAATCCCGACCTGCGGCCCGAACGTGCCCATCACGGCAGCGCCGGCCTCAGCTACCGCACCCAGCGCGAGCACGGTACCTGGAGCGCCGAGCTGAGCTCCTTTTACAACCAGGTCACCGACCTCATCAGCCTGGCCCAGACCGGCGCCACGCGCTACACCTACATCAACATCGGCGACATGCGCACCTTCGGCGGCACGGTCGGCGCGGGCTGGGACAACGGTCGCTGGGCCATCAGCACCGGGGCTTCGGCCACCGGCCGCCGCGACGCCATTGCACCTGCGGTCCTGTGGAGCCCGGAGTTCCGCGCATCGGCCACCTGGGACCACCGCCGTTCGGGCCTCACCGCCTCGGTCTTCTACAAGTACCAGGGCCAATTGGCCAACTACATCGCCGATGCCGACGGTGCGGTCACCCGGGGGACCATCGGGGCCTATCATCTGGCCGACGCCACCATCACCAAGACCTTCCTCGACCGCCGCCTCGGCATCTCCGTGGGTTGCAAGGACCTGTTCGATGTGCGCAACCTGCCGGCCACCACCTCCGAGGGTGCGCATGCCACCTCGGCGAGCAGCGTGCCGATGACCACGGGGCGTACCTGGTTCCTGCGGCTGGAGGTTGAACTGCGCAAGCGCTCCTGACCATGCGTGCCGGATCCCTGTTCCCCCTCGCCACCCTGCTCCTGACGGGATGTCTCAAGGAGGAACTTCCCGTGGAGGCGCGTCCGCGCGGATCGGCCGGACAGGTGCAGGTGTGCATGGGCAGCGGTTACCAGGACCAGCTGTGGGTGGACATCGGTACGCGCAGCGTGCTGCGGGTCAACCCCAAGACCGCATGGGACCTGGCCTTCGAGAGCGCCCCGGACGGATGGCGCGTCTGGCTCAACGGCAGCCGGTTGATGACCGCATGGCCCATCGGCGCCGCCGACATCGGTGCAGCCACCGATACCGCAGGCATGGCCCTGGCCCGGCGGATCGATGCCCCGAGCGGGGACCCGGACAGCACCGCCATCGGCGACTGGCGCGGCACCCAGCAGGTCCATGTCCTCGACCTCGGCTACAACGCCTTCGGCGTCCATTTGGGCCTGCGCAAGCTCCAAATGGTGAACGTCGGCCCCGCGAGCTACGTGTTCCGCACCGCGGCTTTGGACGGCAGCGGGGTGCAGGAGCACACGCTCGCCAAGTCGGGCGGCAGCGCCCACACCATGTTCAGCTTTTCCGCAGGACCGGTGGAGGTGGAGCCGCCCACCGGCAGCTGGGACCTGGTGTTCACGCAGTACACCCACCAGTTCCTCGATCCCTTCATCCCGTACATCGTCACCGGCGTGCTCACGCCCAAAGGCGTGCGTGTGGCCCGCGTTGCCGGGGCCGACTTCAACAGCGTGACCCTGGCGGACACGCTGCAGCACCCGTTCAGCACGGCACGCGATGCCATCGGCTTCGACTGGAAGATCTATTCCTTCGATGGGGGCTATTATGTCGTGGACCCCTCCCGGGTGTACATCGTTCACGACGCGCAGGGCTTGTACCACAAGCTCCACTTCCTGGATTTCTACAACGACCAGGGCATCGTGGGCTGTCCCACCTGGGAGGTGCAGGAGCTGTAGCGCGCGACCGGCTCACATCTCCATGCCGCCACCGTCGTTGTTGTCGCGCTGCTGCTGACGCCGGCGGAAGAGCGAGTTGTTCTGCTCGCCGAACTTCCAGGTGAGGGTGAAGCGCACCGAGCGCATCTCGCGACGGCGATAGCTCTCCTGGGTATAGTGTTCGGTCTCCAGCAGGGAACCGCGGCGCCTGGTGTAGAACACGTCGTTCACGGACAGGACCGCGTTCAACCGTCGCAGGAAGTCCTTGCCCACCGATACGTCCAATCCATATTGGTCCAGGGTGCGGCCCTGGGCCTGTACGCGCGGTCCCTCGTATTCCCCGTTCAACTGGATGGACCAGTCCTTCGGCAGCCGGTAGTTCAGCAGGAGCTTGGCGCTCCACTGCAGGCCCTGGTTGCGTTCCCCTCCCTCGGCCTCGGCCAGGGCGAGGTCCAGGTATTGGAGCGTTCCGCTCAAGGTGAGCTGCAGTCCCTGGACGGGATCCACCTTCAGGACGTTCTCCCAACCTGCGGTGACGCTGTGGCTCCCGTTCACAAAGGTGTTCAGCAGCACGGCGCTGTCGGTGGCCAGCGGGGTACTGTAGCCGGTGATCACGTCCTCGGTGTAGCGCCCGAACACGCTGGTGAGCCAGCTGGCCCTGCCCTTCCAGAAAGGCAACAGGTGGTTCACCTCCGCCAGGTTGTTCATCTCCGGGGCCAGGCCGGGGTTGCCGATCCGCACGTTGCGGGCATCGCTGAACATGATGAAGGGCATGATCTGCCAGAAGCGCGGGCGGTCGATCTTGCGCGAGAAGTTCACCTGCACCTCGCGCATGCTGCCCGGCCAGCGCCGCACCACGTACACCGCCGGGAAGAGCGCCTTCAGCAGGTCCCGGCCGCCATCGGGATACTTGTAGCTGAACACCTGGTCCCTGCCGGTGAGCTCGGTCTCGAACCAGGTCTGTTCGAAGCGCAGCCCGGCCTGCAGGCTCCACCGTTCGGTGAGCGTGCGCGTCCAGTTGACGTAGGCCGCGTTGATCAGGTCGGTGATGCGGTAGTTGTTGGTGAGTGCACTGTCCAGGGTCCCGTCCGGTTCCTGCGGCGTGGTGGTCCGCACTTCGAGCCAGGTGCGGTCCCATTTCAGGTTGCTCTTCACCCCATACTCCAGCTTGCTGCGCGTGCTCAGCGGATCGGCCATGTCGAACTGGAAGGAGAACTGGTCGTAGTAGGAACCGCCCACAAGGTCCTGGATGTGCGGCGTGGTGGTGTCCGGCGCCCCATCGGCCAGGGAACGCCGCAGATCGAAGCGCGAATCGCTGTCGCGGTCCCAGCGGTTGTACGTGAGGTCCGCCGACCATTCCTTGCCCTCCTTCGGGCCCGTGTGCCGGAAGGCCAGTTGCGAAGTGAGGCTCCGGCTCCAGCTCTCCGAGCTGTTCCGCTGGCTGCCGAACGAGGTCAGCTCGCCGGCGCTGCCCCGGCTCTCGAACACCTGTTCCTCGCGCCCGGACATGTCGTGGAAACGTACGCCCTGCGTGAGGGACAGGGTGCTGCGGTTGCTCGCCTGCAGGTCGATCCCGAAGCGGCCGCCGAACATGCGACGGGAGGACCGGTCGTCCGAATCCTGTTCGAAGGTGCCCGTGGGTGCGCCCTGTTCCAGGTCCGTGCGCAGGGTGAGCCCGTCGGTGCGGTTGGCGCTGCCGTTGTAGTTCCCGCTGAGGTTGAAGCCCCAGCGCCCTTCCCGCAGGTGGATGTTGCCGCCGACCTGCTGGCGTTCGTTGCTCCCCACCCCGGCCTGCACCTGTCCGCTGTAGCCCGGCTTGGTGCTCTTCTTGAGCACCACATTGATGATGCCGCCCGTGCTGTTGGCATCGAAGATCACCGAGGGGTTGGTGATCACCTCCACCCGTTCGATCTCCTCGGCAGGGATCTGCTCCAGGGTGAGCGAGGAGGGGCGGCCGTCCACCAGCACCTGGGGGCGTGCCCCGCGCATCTCCACGTTGCCTTCCAGGTCCACGCTCAGCCCGGGCACGTTCTTCATCACGTCCACACCCGAGCCGCCACGCGCCGCGAGGTCCTTGTCCACGTTGAACACCCTGCGGTCCACCAGCATCTGCATGGGGCTCTTCTCGCGCACCACGGTGGCCTCCTGCAAGACCCCGGCGTCGGGCTCGAGCTTCATGTTGCCCAGGTCCACCTCGGACCTCTCCCGGGTCACCTCCACCGCCTGTTCGAGGCTTCGGTAACCCAGGAAGCTCACCTGCAGCCGGTAGCGCCCGCCGGGCACTGGCTCGAGCAGGAAGTCGCCGTTGCCGCGCACCATGGTCCCCGTGATGACGCTGTCCCGGCCTGCGGCCAGCAGCGTCACGGTGGCGAACTCCGCCCCCTTGCCGTTCACCGCATCGAGCACCTTGCCGTAGATGCGTCCGCTGATGGAACGCCCACCACCACCGGGCCGTTGGGCCAGAAGGGTGCCCCACGTCGCCGCGAGCGTGAGCAACAGGGTCAGGCGGAGCAGGTGGTACGGCATGGGCTTGCAAAGCTACCCGGCTGCCGGGCGGGGCCCGTGAGCACCGGCCGTTCCTTCGCGTGCGATCAACAACTTTTCACAACCACCGAACGGCCGCAACGAAAGAGCCCCGCCGAAGCGGGGCTCTTTTGATGGCATTGCGAAAGGGATCACTCCTCGTCGCGGCGGTAGCTGCGCTCGCCACGGTCGCGGAAACCACCGCGGTCGTTGCGGTAGCCGCCACGGTCGCCACCGCCTCCGCGGAAGGGGCGGTCGCCCTCCGGCCGGGGACGGGCCTCGTTCACCACGAGGTCACGGCCGTGGAAGTTCTTGCCGTTCGTGGCCTCGATGGCCTGACGGCCGGCGCTGTCATCGGACATTTCCACGAAGCCGAAGCCGCGGCTCCGGTTGGTGGCCTTGTCCATGATGATCTTGGCCGAGGTGACCTCGCCGTAAGCTTCGAAGAGCTCACGGAGATCCTGGTCCTTTACGGAGTAAGGGACGTTGGCGACGTAAATGTTCATGCGTTCAACTGACGGGTTAGTTTGGTCTTTGCCTGTGCCTGAGTGGTCTCGCCAAAGCACACCGAGGTCGTTGGGCGGCACGAAAGTAGGCAGAAGTCCGGTTCCGTCAAGCACCCCCCGTCCGGTATTGCCCATGCACCGGGATGTTCCGGGGCACCACCCCCTCTCCGGAACGATGGTGCCGATCGCCTTCCGACCGCGCCCGTCGCGGGGGTCAGGCGGTTTTACGGCCTTGGTGCCGACCGGTCCTTCAGCACTGTGCCGGGCACGTTGGCGATGCCCCACTGGGCAAGGATGGACCGTGCCTTCCGGTTGAAGTGACGTACGCGCTCTTGTCCACGAACACGAAGGGCCGCCCCGGATGGGACGGCCCTTCGCCTGGATGGTCCGTTCAGCTTACTGGCGCACCAGTCGCTGGGTGTGGAAGCGGTCGTTCACGCGCACGTTCACCAGGTACACCCCGGGGGCCAGGGCGCTCAGGTCCATGGTGTGCACGAAGGCACCGCCCGGCGCGGCGATCTGCTGGGCGCTCACGCGCTTGCCGAAGATGTCCAGCACCTCGATGTCCATGCGCTCGGCGGCGGCGATGCCGTCGAAGGCCACGTTCACC
>JACTMO010000077.1 GCA_014584605.1 Bacteroidota bacterium
ACAAGGGACCTGAAAACGGTTGAAAACTCGCCATCCCTTTTGTCCATTACCGCACATACGCTCCCAAAACACCATCCCTTTTGTCCATTATACCAAAAAAGAGGATCTGAAGGTGAACGTGGACGACAATGTGCTGACCGTTAGCTCGGAGGTGAAAGATGAAAAGCACAAGGAAACCGACCATTTCACCAGGCACGAGTTCAATTTCATCGCGTTCAACCGGAGCTTCAGCCTGCCCGAGAACGTGAACGCCGAGCAGATCAAGGCCGAATACCGCGACGGCATCCTGCATGTCGCCGTGCCGAAGGTGGTGGCGGCGAAGCCCAAGGTGAAGGAGATCACCGTGGGCTGAACGAGAGCGACCGATGCTGCCGGGGGCCGTCCTGAGAGGGGCGGCCCCTTGTGCGTTCGGGACGAAACTTCCGGGGCGCGGGCCGCGTAGGATGAGGAACGGGGCCGACCGACCAATACCCCTCGCCGACCATGCGCAGCCAGAAGACGCTCCTCGACTACCACCGCGAACTGCTGGACAAGATCAGCCAGGCCGACGCCCGCGTGTTCCGCAAGGAGCTCCGCAAGGCGTTCCGCCGGTTGTTGCCCGAGGAGCGCGAGCTGCTGAAAGTATGGTTCCGCTCGGCCTGCGTATGCAAGAGGCCCCTGGAGCAGGAGGTGACGGTGCCCGTGCGCCGGGCCTGAACCCCAAGCCTGCGGGCGGCCCGTGCCGGCTCAGTTGAAGGTGCGGCTGTTCCAGGCCTCGCGGCTGAAGCGCCCGTGGAAGGCGAACCAGCCCTGCACCGTGAAGGCCATGACCACCCAGATGGTCCAGAAGCCGAAGAGGAGCCGATGACCGCCCCACCAACCTGCGGCGGGGTCGCGCGTGAGGACCCCGTTGGGCATGAGCAGCGTGAACAACAGGGCCACGGCGACCACCGTCAGCGCCAGGTTCAACAGGCTGCGCAGGGGCCAATGCAGCACGGCCCGCCAGGGCGACAGGTCGCTGCCCCAGCGATGCACCAGATAGTATCGGTCCTCGTCCACACCGACGAAGAGCAGCGGATCGCCATCGGCATCGCAAAGCTTGAACCGGCGGGCCGGGGCCATGATCTGGAACCCGTGGAGCACGGTTTGGTGGGCGGCCTCCAGGGCACGCACCGCGCCGATGGCCTGGCGGGGCAGTGCTCCCTTGTACAGCCCGGCCGGGAGCAGACGCAGCCGATAGCGGACACAGAGGTCGCGGACGGCATCGCCGCTGAACAGGCGGGACGGGTCCAGGCCCTGGAGCCGGTCGGTGCGTACGGTGGTGCTGCTGCGGATGGCCGCCTCCACGATCGCGTCCGCGGCATCCTCCTCCTCCAGCCAGGTGCGCACCTCGTTGACGGCGGCCTCCTGCCCCAGCAGGATGCGTTCCAATCGTCTCCGGTCCTCGCGCAGGTCCATCGCGTCCGGTATTGATCAGCGGCAGGTCACTCCTCGGCGTCGCCCGACCCGCCCACTTCGGCCTCGAGCAGCGAGGCGTCGGCCGCGCGCACATGAGCGGGTGCGTCCACGGCCACGCTGTTCCGGATCTGCCGGTCGGGCGGCAGCACGCGGCACTGGGCCTTCACCGGCGCGGCCTCGGCACGCAGGCCCTTCTCCACCACCACGTACCACACGGCATCGTGGGGGACCACGAAGCGGACCGGCGTACTGTCGAAGGTGCCGCCGTAGAAGGTGAAGGTCCGGCAGTTCTTGTACCGCTTGAACTCCGAAGCGGTCATGAAACGCACCTTGGTCGGGCGGTCCATCTCCACCTCGATGACCTCCTTCTTCTTGGCCTGGAATTGTTTGTACAGGTACAGCATGCGGGCTCGATGTTCGGGGTAAAGATAGAGGGCTTCCGGAGCGGTCCGTCCGCGCTCAGAGCTTGATGCTCAACACCGGAAAGGACGTGTGGTTGACGATATCCTCGGTGAGGCTCCCGTTCACCACGTGGAAGAAGCCTGTTCGCCCGTGCGTGGCCATGGCGATCAGGTCCGTGTCGATGCCTCTGGAAAAGTTCAGGATGCCTTCCTCGATGCTGAGGTCGTTGTAGATGGTGGCCGTGTACTTGGTGATCTCGTGCCGCTGCAGGAAGAGGTCCATGGCCCGGGTGGAGTCCTCGCTGCGTTCGAAGTTCTTGGGCGTGTTCACCTTCAGCAGGTGGATGCGCGGGTCGAACAGCTTCAACAGGGGCAGGAAGGCCTCGAACTTGGCGTTGTCCGCCTCGGAGAAGGTGCTGGCATACACCACGTCGCTCACGGCGAAATCGCCGATGGGATGCTTGATGACCAGCACGGGCATGGGGGCGATGCGGACGATGCGCTGGGTGTTGGACCCCACCAGCCCACGGATGCCGCGGGCACCGTGCGAGCCCATCACCACCAGGTCCACCTCGGCCAGGTGCTCGTTGCGGAACATGTCCGTGATCACCATCTGCCGCAGCATGAACTTGCGCAGCTCGATCCCCTCCAGGAAGGGCAGCTTCGGCACCTGGTCGAGCTTGGCCTCGATCTCGTCCCTGAGCCGCTGGTTCTCGGTGTGGAAATCGGTCATCTGCTCGTAGACATGCACGATGTGGATGCTCGCGCCGGAGAGTCTGGCCAGCTTGGCCGCCACGCGCAGGGCATCGGTCGCACAGTCCGAGAAATCGTAGGGTACGAGGATGGTCTTCATGCAGCTCCGGTTTGCGTCCGGGGCAAAAGATAACGATCGTCCTCCGCATCCGCATCGGCATCCGGGGGGCGCCGATCCCGTTTACCTTCGCGCGTCGATGGAACCCTACGAGCTGACCCCTACGGCCAAGACCCCCCGGGTGCTGCTCGATCCGGCGCGCGGTCTGCTGGAGCTCAGCGGTTCGTCCATCCACGAGAACGCCGACCGCTTTTTCCGGCCCCTCTTCGACCAGGTGCGGACCTACCTGTCCGCACCACACCGCACCACCACGGTCCGCATCGAGCTGGAGTATTTCAATTCCAGTTCGGCCAAGTACCTGCTGGACCTGCTGCGAATGGTGGACGACGGCCACATGGGCGGGCTCACCTCGGCGACGCTGGAGTGGGCCTATCGCACCGACGACCTGGACATGCGTGAGGCCGGCGAGGATTTCCGCGGTCTGCTGGACATGCCCGTGCGCCTGGTCCAACGCCGGTCGTAACCTTCACCGATCGCCGAACTGCTCGGTCCAGGTGCGTTCATCCACGGGCAGCCCGTCCAGGAAGTGGTAAGTGCCGCCCCAGGGATGGGTCACCTTGCGGTACACATGCACCTCGGTGCCGGTGGTCACCGTGCGTTGCAGGACGATCGCATTCCCCTCCTTGAACTGTTCCTCCTGGATGCCGGGGACACGGGGCGGGGGTGCGGCAGGCATACTGTCCACGGGTTCCTGGCGCCGCACGGTCCGGGGGGCCTCACGGACGGGCGGGTCGGTCCGCGGTGCGGGCCTGGCCTTGCGTTCGACCGGAGGCTCGATGGGCACCTCCCTGACGACGGGTGCGGTCGGCACCTCCTTCGGTACGGCGGGTGGCGTGGGTGCGGCCGGAACCTCCTTCGGTACGGCGGGTGGCGTGGGCGCGGCCGACACCTGCGGGGCGGGATCAGGGGTCGGGACCGCCCGGGCCACACTATCGGCCCTGCGCTGGGCGATGGCCGCATCGCGTTTGGCGATCAGCACCCGCAGGTCGTCCAGCTTCACGGGCGGGTACACGTTGAGCGGACGCAGCGCGCGGGCCCGCTCGAAATCGGCGACGGCCGCCTCGTAACGACGCGCCTGGAAATGCACCTCGGCCCGCGCCATGGTGGCCTGGAAGGCCGTGTCCTTCAAGGCTGCGGCAGCCTCCTCACGCGCGAGCCGCGAACGCTCCCGGGCCGACAGGCGTGCAAACTCCGCCGTAAGCCCCGTGTCCTGGGCCGGCATCACCGAGGGCCAAAGGTGCATGACCAGGCCGAGGACGGGCAGCAGCCGGTGGACGGAGCGCGAACGCATGGGGCCTAAACGTACGGGTGCCATCCCGACCGGTGTACAGCGGAATACCCAGGTCGTGAACAAGCCCCCGTGGACGGCCCTTCTACGCAGCCCACGACCCGGTGGTTCGCATCGCCGCACAGCCGGCCCGACTACCTTGCGGGCCCATCCCCCATGCCATGACCCGCACCTTCCTTCCCTTCCTCCTTGCCACGGCCCTGCTGACCGCCTGCAAGGAGGATCCCGCGCAGAGCGAGCAGTACAAGGAACTGGCCACTGAAAAGGCCTCCGTGGACGATGCCCTCGCGCAACGCGACAGCTCGCTGAACGTGCTTTTCGGCTCCTTCAACCGGATCAGCGAGAACCTGCGCAGCATCCGCGAAAAACAGGGGGCCATCGGGGCGGTGCGGACCGAGGGCGAGCCCGACCAGGACATGGAACAGCGCATCATGGCCGACCTGCAGCAGATCGACGAACTGCTGAGCGAGAACAAGACGCTGATCGCCAGGCTGCGCAAGGAGGCCAAGGCCAACGCCGGGGCCATCGCCGCCCTGGAGCGCACCGTGGAGGAACTGGAACGCACCGTGGCCGAAAAGGATGCCGAGATCGGCGGGCTCAAGGAACAGCTCGCCAGCGCGAACAGCTCCCTGGCCACCCTGATGGAGATGTACCGCGACAAGGAGCAGCAGGCCAACCTGCAGCGCAACGAACTGAACACGGCGCACTACGTGATCGGCTCGGCCAAGGAGCTCAAGGAGAAGGGCATCGTGACCAAGGAGGGCGGGCTCGCGGGCCTCGGCGCCACGCGCAAGCTCAACGCCGAAGCCTTGGGCGACGGTCATTTCAAGACGATCGACATCACCCGGACGCTCGAACTCCCCATCGCCGGAAAGAAGGTGCGCCTGCTCACCACCCATCCGCAGGGCAGCTATCGGCTGGAGGGTGAAGTGGAGAAGCTCGTGATCACCGATCCCCAGCGCTTCTGGAGCGCCTCCAAGTACCTGGTGGTGCAGGTGGACTGAGCACCCGGAGCCTCACTCCGTCCTTCCCTTCGCGGGCTTGCGCTCCTCGCCCCCGTCGGAGGGCGCCGTGGCCGCGTTGGGCGCGGAGGTCCCTTTCCTGGTCGCTGAAGATGCCGGCGCGGTCGCTGGTGCCGCTTCCATCCGGCAGCCGCCCAAGGCCCCGCTGGCCATCAGCGCCTCCAGTCTGGCCGCCTGGTCGGCTTCCAGGTTGGCGGCCATCTGCTCGAAGTAGGGCAGGAGCCGGCCGTCGATCTCGCGGTGGAGTTCCTCGCATTGCGCACGCAGATCGGCCACCTCCTGTTCGCCTTGCAGCAACAGCTCGGCGATCTTCCCCGTGGCCTGCTCGTCGAGCCCGATGGCAACCGCAATGCGTTGGGCCGTGATGGCGGCCCTTTCATCGGGGCCCAGGGTTTTGGGCTCCTGTGCGAACAGCATGGTGGGCATGGTCACGAGCAAGGCGACCATGCAGGTCCGATCGAGGGTCATGGCGTGCATGTTTCCTACGAAAGTAGTGTTCGGCACGATCGCCCATGGCCAGCGGCCGCGCCGGACCCGGCCGACCCGCATGCGCCCGGGCTCAGCTGCCGCGTACGCCGCGCACCATGTGCTCGATGGCCTCCCACATGTGCGGTTCCACCTGGTCCAGCTGGCTGAACTGGCCGGCGCCCTTGAGCCATTCCCCGCCGTCGATGGTGACGACCTCGCCATTGACGTAGCCCGACCAGGGCGAGACCAGATAGGCCGCCAGATCGGCCAGTTCGCGATGCTCGCCCACCCGGCCCAGCGGCACGCGCTTGGCCAGGTCGAAGCGCTCCATCATCTCCCCCGGCAGCAGCCGGCTCCAGGCGCCCTTGGTGGGGAAGGGCCCGGGAGCGATGGCGTTGCTGCGGATGCCATGGCGGGCCCATTCCACGGCCAGCGAACGGGTGAGCGCCAGCACACCGGCCTTGGCACACGCGCTGGGCACCACGTACCCGCTGCCGGTCCAGGCGTAGGTGGTGGTGATGTTGAGCACGGCCTTGTCGCGGTCGCCGGCGGCGATCCAGTGCTTGCCGAAGGCGAGGGTACAGTTCACCGTGCCCAACAGCACGATGTCGATGATGACCTCGAAGGCCTTGCTGCTGAGGCGCTCGGTGGGACTGATGAAATTGCCGGCGGCGTTGTTCACCAGGGCATCGGCACGGCCGAAGCGTTCCAGGGTCCGCGCCAGCAGCTGTTCCACCTCGAGGTACTTGCGCACGTCGCAGGCCACGCCGATCACCTGGCCTCCGGTCTCGCGCGTCAGATCGGCGACAGCGGCGTCCAGCACGTCCTGCTTGCGGCTGGCGATCACCACCTGGGCGCCCAAGGCGAGGAAGGTGCGGGCCATGCTGAGGCCCAGCCCGGTGCCTCCGCCGGTGACCACCACGACCCGGCCCTGGAGGGCGTCGGGCCGCATCATGCTCTCGGTCGTGCTCATGTCAGGGTGCGTTGCGGCCGCCCGGTGCTTTCGGGGCAGGGGCCGTGGAAGGTGCGTTGGGCGTGGCGGGTGGGGCTCCCACCGGCGCAGCGCCCGCAGGCCGCACCGGCTTCGGGCAGGCGTTCAGAAGCTTCTGAAGCTCATCGCCGTACAAGGGGGTGCCGCCTTTGGCCTCGGCCATGCGGAAGGCGCCGCAGGCCCGCGCGCTGTCCCCTTCCGCCAGGGCGATCAGGCCCCGGTGATGGTCCACATAGGGGTTGTCCGGGGCCCGCCGACCCGCGAGCTCCACGTCACGCTCCGCCCTCTCCGGTCTGCCGAGCTTCAGCCAGCTGTAGCCGCGGTTGTTGATGGCGTAGGTGTAGTTGGGGTTCAGCTTGATGGCCTGCGCATAGTCCTTCAGCGCACGCTCGTGGTCCCCGAACCGCGCCCAGCGGTGAAAGCCCCGGCTGTTCCAGTTCACCGGGTCGTCCGGGTCGATCGCGATGGCGCGGTCGAGGTCGGCGCGGGCCCGTGCCGTGTCGCCTTCGCGCGCGAGACAAGCACCGCGTTCCCGCAAGGCTGCCGTGGTCTCTTGGGCGGCGAGCAACGCGTCGTAGAGGGCGATGGCCTCGCCGCAGCGCCCCGCGAGGGACAGGGCCATGGCCATGCGCATGTCGCGTTCCGGGCCTGCGGGGGCACGCTGGAACGCGGCGATCGCGCTGTCGGCCCGCTGCAGGCCCAGCCAGGCCATGCCGGTCCAGTACCAGGCCCGTGCACGGCCGCCCTCATCGAGCCCACCGGCGATGGCCGCTGCAGCATCCTCCAGCGCCGCCGGGTAGGACCGGATGCGGGCGTTCGCCTCGGCGCGCAGCAGCAGTACGGGCGCCCGGGCCCTGTCGCGGGTGAGCAGCCCGTCGCATCGGCGCAACGCCGGGTACACCTTGCCGCGGTCGAGCAGGCGCCGCACGCTGTGCAGATCCGCCTCACCCCGCTCCTGGGCGCCCGCACCGAGCGCCATCAACAACAAGCCTCCGCACAGCAGCCGTCGCATGGCGCGAATGTACCGTTCGCCCCGGCGGTGCCAGTAGCTTTGTTGGGCGCCATGCGCACCAGCTATCCCACCAAGGTCCTGCTCGCCTGGGGCGAGGCCATCAGCGGCAACGCCGGCATCCGCGACTGGCTGCTGGCGCACGGCTTCCCGGAGCTGGGCATCTTCTGCTTCGCCTTGCGCAACAAACAGGAGGCGCGGAGGTGGTTGCTGGACAACGGCCACCCGCATCTGCTGGCGGTGATCGCCGGCATCGAGGGCGACCAGGGTGCGCTGGACTGGCTGGAACGCCACGGGCATGGTGTGCTGCGCCAGGTGGCCCTCACCGGCGACGGCGACCGTGAGGCGTTTGAATGGTTGCTGCGGCACGGACATCGCGAACTGGCCATGCTCGGCACGCGCATGCATCGCGTGAAATCGGACATGGACGAGGACTACAAGGACATCCACAAGTATCCCCAGGACTGAAGGGCTGGCGCGGTGGTCACGGTCCCTGCGCTGCGGCATGCCATCGCCGCAGCCGGTCGAGCAGCAGGACGTCGAACAACGCATGGGCCACCATGGCCGGCAGCAGCCCCCAGGCCCGGACCGCCGTGCCGTAGGCGATCATGCACACGACGAGGTAGAGCCCGTACAGGCTCAGTTTCCGGTCGCGCGGGTCCAGATAACCGTGCAACGCCACGAAGACCAGCGCCGTGAGCGGTATGCCGAGCCAGAACTGCAGGGCTCCGCGGAAGAGCAGCTCCTCCCCCACACCGGCCGCCACGGCCAGGAGCACCTGCTGCCAACGGCCGGGCAGCAGGGGCCCGAGGAGGTCGGCATAACGCCGGGCCACGGGGCGCAGGAAGGGCTGCTGCAGCAAAAGGACCGCACCGGCGCCGGTGCTCAGGCCCAGGACGATCCCGCCACCGGCCCACTGCCACCATGGTCGCCCAAGGCCGAGCACCCCGGGGAGCGCACGGCCCTGGACGAACACGATCAGGAACAGGCCCAGACCGCCCAGACCGAACAAGGTGGCCGCCGCAAGCCCCGGCACCAGGAACACCCCGCCCTTGCCGGAGCCCTTCACGCCGCGCGAACGGTCCGGTTCATTGAACGGCGACGGTGCGCACGACGGTCCGTCCAGCGGTGGTACGCACCCGCAGCACATAAGGCCCGCGGGCCCATCCCGTCACATCCAGCACCACCTCCCGTGCCGCCGAAGGAACAGGGGGGACCCGGACGGCACGACCGGTGGCTTCGTTCACCTCCACACCGGCGATCGTCCCATCAGCGATGGAAAGCAGGAGCCGGTCGTGGGCCGGCACGGGGAACAGGCGGATGGCGGGAGTGACCTCGACCTCCTCGAGGCCCACGGCCATGGAGGCTTCAGTGAGGTAGTAGAGGGACTCAGTCACCACAACGCCACCCGGGCCGGTCGTGGTGTTCGTGAGACGCTGTGCCACCGGCATCGCGATGCCCGAACGCAGGTACAGATGGAACACCATCTCGAACTCGGTGACGTTGCCTAAAACCTCCATCGTTTCGTCCCTTTCCAGCCGCACCCGCAGCACATCGGTCACCACGCCCCATGGAAGCTGAAGGGTTCCATAGCCGTCCGCGATCGCCGTGAGGGTGCCGGTGATGGTGCTCACGATGCCCATCATGTCCCGGGTGCCCTGGTAGGTATCGGTCCAGGAGGTGTTGAAGGCCAGCGGGAACTTCAGGAACTGCATGGGATCGGTGTAGATGATCCGCCCGGAACCGGGGAACTCGGAACCGAGCTCGAAGGCGCCCTGGCCCGTGTACTGCATGAAGGTGTAGTTCGGTAACGTGCTCTGCGAGCACGCCGTGGCCGCCGGGAAATACGACGCGCCCGGGGCCGTGTTGGGCATCACGTACGTGAACCCCGGCCCCGGGTCCGCACCGGCGCTGGAGAAGTTGTAGGTCTGGTTGGGGCCGCTGTTACCGGGCGGCAACGCGGAGCTGCTCAGTTCCGCAAAAGCCTGTCCCACCACAGGCAGCTGGGAACCGAGGGTGAGGTTGGGTTGTGCCTGCACGGTGCAAACGAACGTGCAGAGCGGCACGATGAGGAATGACCGGTTCATGCGGCTTCGGTTTCCCCGAAGGTAACGAAGCGCAACGGGAACCGCTGCTCACTCCACCACCAGGCGGCGCGTGGCCCTGCCCCCATCGGCGGCGGTGACCTGCACCAGGTAGAGGCCGGGCCGCAGCCCGGCGAGCCCGAGCTCCACGCGCGTGCCCTGGACGCGTGCGGCGACCGTCGGGACCGTACGTCCGGCCGCATCGCACAGCGCCACCGTCCGCACCGGGTGCTCCGCTTGGAGCACCACCAGGTCCCTTGCAGGGTTCGGGGCCAGGAGGAAGGCCGGGATCGTCCCTTCGCCCACGCCCAGCTCGGTGACATCGAGCCACTCGGTGGTGAGCGTGTTCAGCGAAGGGCCGATGGTGGAGCTGAGCGTGTCGGCGATGATGCGCACCACCGGGTGGGCCTTGAACCGGGTGTGAAAGCTGTAGATCTCCTTTTTGCGGGTGACCGTGACCAAGGTGCTGGCGTTCACTTCGTTGGATTTGAACCGTACGCGGATCACCTCCATGCTCTCCCCGCCGGGCAGCACCAGCGTGCCCGCCCCATCGACCAAGGCCGTGTAGCTGCCCACCCGCGTGAACGGCCCCACCCCGTCGATGTCGAAACTGGCCGAGATCGGGCCGGACCAGCTGTCGTTGAGCGTCGCCGGCCAGCGCATCAGGTCCGGCCCCTGGGCGATGGGGGCCGTGTAGCCAAAGCCCAGCAACGCGGCATCCTCGCCTACCACCGTGAGCGCCGAGCCGCTCATGGCCAGGAAGGTGGTGTCCGTGGTGCCGTCCGTCATGGCGATGTTGGCCGTGGGGAACAGGGTGCCCGCATTGGGATAGGTGGCCGGATCAATGTAGGTCCAGGTACGCGTTCCGCCGCTGGTGAGCCCGCTGAAGTCCCAGGTCTGTCCGTTGCCGGCGGCGCCCGGTGCCGTGTAGGGCCCGGTGTGCACGGTGATGGTGTCGCCGATCTCCGGCTGGTTCTCCGTGGCCGTGATGGTGGGCTGTGCCAGGGCCGTGGCCGACAGGGCGGCGAGCACGGCAAAGGTCGGGATGCGTTGCATGCGGTGGCGGAATGGTGGCGCAAGGTAGATGCGTGCACAGGTACTTTCGCTGCCTGCAGCCAACGATCTTCACCCACCATGCGCCACAGCGTCAGCGACCTCACGGCGGTCATCCGCGACCGTCGTACCATCTACCCCAAGGACATGAGCGACCGCACGGTGCAGCGCGACATGGTGGAGCGCATCCTGTCCAACGCCACCTGGGCGCCCAACCACGGCATGACCCAGCCCTGGCGCTTCGTGGTGTTCGCCGGTGATGCCCGCAAGCGTCTGTCCGACTTCATGGGCGCGGAGTACACGCGGACCACGGCGCCGGAGAAGTTCCTGCCGCGCAAGCACGAGAACGCCGTGCAGCGCCCGTTGCAGGCCAGCGTGGTGGTGGCCCTGGGCATGGCACGCGATCCGCGCGGCAAGGTGAGCGAGCTGGAGGAGCAGCTGGCCATGGCCTGCGCCGTGCAGAACATGCACCTCACCTGCACGGCCTACGGGCTGGGCGGCTTCTGGGGCACGGGCGCGGTGGCCACCGGCGACGGCATGCGGGGCTTCCTGGGCCTGGCCGGGGGCGATCGGTGCATGGGCCTGTTCTTCATCGGCTATCCCGCAGTGGAATGGCCCAAGGGCTACCGCAAGCCCCTGCCGGACGTGATGGTGTGGCAGGAGGCCTGATCCCTGCGACCCGCAACACCGTTCGTCCTCCGTCAGAAAGCCCCCCGGCGATGGAGGCATGCCGTTGGTCGATGCGGGGCGTCCCGCTTCGGCCGACGGGTATCTTCGCGACCCTTTCCCGCGTACACACGCCCGCATGCGCGCGCTTCCGCACGTGACCCTTGTCCTGGCCTGCCTTTGCGGCAGCGCCCTGCGGGCCGCCTACCCCGGCAGCGACACCCTGCGCACGGACACCGTGACGGCCTTGGTGATGTACGGCGACCAGACCCTGGCCGACGGCGAGGCGCTGAGCGACGACCGCCTCGACGCCATGCTCGATTCGCTGTGCGCGCTGCCGGACCCTCCCGCGGACCTGCTGCGCGACCTGGCCCTCTACAAGCGCATCCGGAGCCTGGAGGAGGACGGCATCGTGCAGCTGATCGACTCGCTGTTCGAGCTGGACACCGTGCCCTACGCCCTGATCAACGAGATCAACCTGTACAGCGCGCAGATGCCGACGCAGGGCGAGGTGGACCGCAGCGGGCTGCTGGCCTGGCTGGACGACCCCGCGAACGACCCCTCGGGCCTCTACGCCGACTGGAACACCCTGACGGTGCATGCCAGCACCCCGGCAGTGGCCGCGCAGGACAGCGTGCTGCTGCTGCAACTGGTGGACCACGAAGCGAACTGCGGTTTCGCCATGCCCGTGGACGGACCGCTCACCTCGCGCTTCGGCTGGCGTGACGGGCGCCCGCACAACGGCATCGACCTGGACCTGGAGGTGTGGGACAGTGTGCGCACCGCCTTCCCCGGCGTGGTACGCCATGCAGGCGTGCAGAACGGGTACGGGCGCGTGGTGGTGGTGCGGCACTACAACGGGCTGGAGACCTATTACGCACACCTCCACCGCTTCAAGGTCAAGGCCGGCGATGTAGTGGACGCAGGCGAACTGATCGGCCTGGGCGGAAGCTCCGGCCGCTCGTCCGGAAGCCACCTGCACTTCGAGGTGCGCTTCCGCGGCATGCCCCTGGACCCGTCGCGTATCGTCGATCTGAGCAACGGTTCCTTGCAGGCGGACACCCTGGTGGTCAAGCGTTCGCGCCATGCCTACGCCGCCTATCCCAAGGGCACACGCTTCCATACCGTGGCGAATGGTGACCATCTTTACGGCATCGCCGAGCAATACGGCACGTCCATCCAAGCCCTGTGCGTCCTCAACGGCATCACCCGTCGCTCGATCCTCCGTGTGGGGCAGCAGCTTGTGGTGACCGCCCGTTAGGTGAACCGGTCGGTCCGGTTGAACGCGGTCCTGCATTGACCTTGAACGCGACCCCGGCCACCCGCCGACGGCCACCGGTGGCGCGCCGCACGGTGCTCCTGCCCCTGCTCCTGTTCCTGGCCCTCCCTGGCGCCCTCACGGCCCAGCAGGGCGTCACGACCCTGGGCCTACAGGTGAAGCCGGTGGTGCCGCTCTCCTTCTTCGACCCCCGGGTGGAGATGCAGGGCGGCGCCTTGCGCGGCAGCGTGGAGCTCACCGGCGGCTTCGGCTTCGGCATGCAGGTGCGGCACGGCTTCACGCGCATGCTGTCGCTGGAGACCGGCATCCATCAAGTGCGCCGCAACTACCGCTGGGAGCTGCTCAACGACACGGTGGCCCTCGACGGCAGCGGTCGCATCCGCTACGTGGGCTACGAGGTGCCCGTGCTGCTGCTGGTGTACATCCGCCTGGGCGAACGCACCTGGATGAACACCGCCCTGGGCGCCAGTCTGGACATGTACCCGAGCGACGCCGTCACCAACACCGAGGACGCGCGCGCCTATCTGTTCCGGCACGACTGGCTCCAGCTGGGTGCGGTGGGCAACATCGGCTTTGAATTCCGCACCGAGCGCTCCGGCTATTTCTACATCGGCACCACCTACCACCGGGCCTTCGACGACATGGCCATGGCCGAGCTCGCATATTTCGATGCGAACTCCGTGGGCCATGCCGTCGTGACCGGCCTCAGCGGCAGCTACCTCACCATGGACCTGCGCTACTTCTTCCACGAGGATCCGCAGCGCCGGGCCGAACGACGGAAGCGAAAGGGAAAGGGGAATTGAGGTAGGACGCGGCGAACAGAGGGCATCGGCCTGTCTCGTCCTGAAAAAAGTTGACGGGTTAGTGTTGTAGTTCCTGTCTTGGGTTTACAAGCGTGTTTTCGTCCTGGGAGAGGTTGACACCTCGAT
>JACTMO010000084.1 GCA_014584605.1 Bacteroidota bacterium
GGAGGGTCGCTTCTTCATGCGCCAAAGAGATCGATCACGCTTCAGCTTGTCAAGATCTCAGCCGCAGGAGTTGTCAACAGGTTCTTCGAACCACCCATAGGTGCTGCCGAGGTGCTTGGTTACCGGGTGTTCACCTTCGGCTTGCCCATGGAACGGGCACGCTTTGCCGCGGCTGGCTTGTGCATCGGGTGTATCACGTCTTGGACCAGGCGCGAGCGGAGGCGGTCCATCACTTCGTTGCGCACTTCAGCAGTCAGGGAGCCCTTCAGGGAGGGTTTTGGCGAAAGGAATCCCGGTTTTTCCATCAGGAATGTTTGAGCGGTTTAGGGAAGGCCAAGTGCAATTTTCCAGAAGGATGCCCAATAGTCGACGGAGTTCCGTTAGTTACCGCCAATTCACCGGGTTCTCCGCAATGTATTGCACAATGCGCGCGTATTCGCCACCCTGTCGACGGATGATCCGTTCATGGTAGCCCAACTGCCAGATGCTGCCGGAGGTTCGTCGCATGGCAGCGTTTATGCGTTTGGTCGTCACCGATTTGAACGCGGCGATGATGGCACCCAGTGAACCAGGTGGCGGGCCTTTGGGTCTGGCACGCAGGCTATTGAACGCACCTGCAGTGTCGATCCCCAGGGTCGACCGCTGGGGTGCCGGGCCTGTTGGTGGATCCAATACGAGGATGGCATGCAGATGGTCCGGCATGATCTGTAGTTGGTCCAGACGGGTTCCGGGATGGTGTTCCGGTATCGCGTTCCAGCGGTCCTGTACGATCAAGCCGGCATCGTTCAGTTCCATCTTGGCCGTCGAGCCGGAGCCTATGATCCGCCCGAAGATCTCGCCCCGTCGATATGCGCAAATGGTCACGAAGTAGGCGCCCCGCGTGTAGTCGCGGCCGGGCAGGCGGGGGTGTTTGTGGAAGGTGCGGGCCATGGGCTCGTATTCCATGGTGAAGGTAGCGTTGGTCGACCCATGGGGTCGACGGTACAGGTGCGATCCTGAAGCGTCAGTGATCAGCCCTTCCGCATCAGCCGTTCAATGATCCCCTTCGCCGCCTTCGGAATCTTCGTGCCCGGCCCGAACACCTCGAAGCAGCCGGCCTGCTTGAGGAAGTCGAAGTCGTTGGGCGGGATCACGCCGCCGGCCACCACGATGATGTCGGGGCGCTTCCAGGTGTCGCGAAGTTCCTTGATCACCTCGGGCACCAAGGTCTTGTGGCCGCCGGCGAGGCTGCTGATGCCCAGCACGTGTACGTCGTTCTCGATGGCCTGTTTGGCCACTTCCTGCGGGGTTTGGAACAGCGGACCGATGTCCACGTCGAAGCCGATGTCGGCGAAGCTGGTGGCGATCACCTTGGCGCCGCGGTCGTGGCCGTCCTGGCCCATCTTGGCCACGAGGATGCGCGGGCGGCGGCCTTCCTGCTTGGCGAACTCATCGGCGAGGCGCATGGCCTCCTGCATCTCGGGGTCTTGCATGGCTTCCGCGGAATAGACGCCGCTGATCGTGCGCGGCACGGCGGCATATCGGCCAAAGGCTTTTTCCAAGGCGTCGCTGATCTCGCCCAAGGTGGCGCGGGCGCGGGCGGCGGTGATGGCGAGGGAGAGGAGGTTGTTGTCGGGTGTTGAGCCATGAGCTTTGAGCTTTGAGCCTTGAGCCGCGAGCTTTTGATCAGTCAAGCTCGTGGCTCGTGGCTCGTGGCTCATGGCGGCATCCGTCAGTGCTTCCAATGCCTCCTTCACCTTCGCCTCATCCCGCTTGGCCTTCATCGCTTTCAGCCGCGCGATCTGCTGTTCCCGCACCTTGGCGTTGTCCACCTCCAGCAGCTCGATGGTCGTCTCTTCCTCCACCTGGAAGGCGTTCACGCCGATGATGCGGTCCTTGCCGGTGTCGATGCGGGCCTGGCGTTTCGCGGCGGCTTCCTCGATGCGCATCTTGGGCAGGCCGCTTTCGATGGCCTTTGCCATGCCGCCCAGTTCCTCCACTTCCTTGATCCGCGCCCAGGCCTTGTGGACGAGCTCGTGCGTGAGGCTTTCCACGTAGTAGGAGCCGCCGAGCGGGTCGATCCACTTGGTGATGCCGCTGTTCTTCTGCAGGTAGAGCTGCGTGTCGCGGGCGATCTTGGCGCTGAAGTCGGTGGGCAGCGCGATGGCCTCGTCCAGCGAGTTGGTGTGCAGCGATTGCGTGCCGCCCAAGGCGGCGGCCAGGGCTTCCACCGTGGTGCGCGCCACGTTGTTGAAGGGATCCTGCGCGGTGAGGCTCCAGCCACTGGTCTGGCAGTGGGTGCGCAGGGCGAGGCTCTTGGGGCTGGTGGCGCCGATCTCTTTCAGCAACTTGGCCCAGAGCAGACGGCCCGCGCGCATCTTGGCCACTTCCATGAAGAGGTCCATGCCGATGCCCCAGAAGAAGCTGAGGCGGTTGGCGAACTCGTCCACCTGCATGCCCGCGGCGATGCCGGTGCGCACGTATTCGATGCCGTCGGCCAGGGTGTAGGCGAGTTCCAGGTCGGCGGGGGCACCGGCCTCGTGCATGTGGTAGCCGCTGATGCTGATGCTGTTGAACTTGGGCATCTGCTTCGCGCAGTACGAGAAGATGTCGCCCACGATGCGCATGCTCGGCCCCGGCGGATAGATGTACGTGTTACGCACCATGAACTCCTTGAGGATGTCGTTCTGGATGGTGCCCTGCAACTGTTCCGGCGGCACGCCCTGCTCTTCGGCCGCCACGATGAAGAAGGCTAGGATGGGCAGCACGGCGCCGTTCATGGTCATGCTCACGCTCATCTTGTCCAGCGGGATCTGGTCGAAGAGGATCTTCATGTCCTCCACGCTGCTGATGGCCACGCCGGCCTTGCCCACATCGCCTTTCACGCGCGGGTGGTCGCTGTCGTAGCCGCGGTGCGTCGCCAGGTCGAAGGCCACGCTGAGGCCCATCTGCCCGGCGGCGAGGTTGCGGCGGTAGAAGGCGTTGCTCTCCTCGGCCGTGCTGAAACCCGCGTACTGCCGGATGGTCCACGGACGGATGGCGTACATGCTGCCGTACGGGCCGCGCAGGTAGGGCGGGATGCCGGCGGCGTAGTGCAGGTGCTCCATCCCGTCGAGGTCCGCGCGGTTATAGCAGGACTTGAGGGGGATCTCTTCTCTGTTCGGGAGCCCAGCCACTGGTTCTTGGCTGCTGGCTGCTGGCTGGGCAGCGCTTTCCCGGTCGGTCAGCGCCTCGGCGAGAGATGTCGTAAGGTGTTCGACGGTGTAGGAACCACCGATCGGATCGGCCACGCGGCTTAGGAAGCTCTCATCGCGTAGCAGGTTGTGGATGTTGCGCACCACGCGGCGGGCCAGCTTTTCGCCTTCGGGCAACACCGGCGTGGGGATCGTGAGTCCATCGCAGCCGGCGGTGATCGCACTCACGGCTTGGAGCGTTGCGCGGATCAGGTTCTCGTGCGCGCTCTTCGTTTCGGCGGGGTAGGTGACAATGGCCTGGATCCACGTAGTGTGTGAGCAGTCGTGCCGGGGCTTGAACTGATCCACCACGGCCGCCCAGGCTTCGCGGAAGGCCCGCAGGCGGGCCACTTCTAAAAAGAGGTCGTCGCTGAGGTGCAGGCGGAATTGCAGGCGGGCGCAGGCGTCGTCGATGGAGAAGCCTTGGTCCAGCATGCGCTGCAGCAGCATTCGGCCTTGCTCAAGGGCATCGGCGGTAGGGTGAATGGCGAATGGTGAATGGTGAATGGGGCCATCGCTCACGCTGAAGAGGCGGACGCGCGAGTGCTTCGCAACGCGGTCTTTCAGGTCGCGCACGTCGGCCGCGTGGGGCAGGCCCAAGCATAAGCTGAGCTCGGCGGGTTGTGCGCCCTGTTCCTCGGCGCGTTTCAGCATCATGCCCAGGGTGCCGTGCTCACCGTCCACCTGCAGGTCGATGCCTGCGAACAGCACATCGTCCAACACGGGGGAGAGGTCGGCCATGCGCCCGTACACCTCCACCGCGTCGGCGCCGCCCATGAGACCTTCGAGCAGCTTGTCGTTGGCGTCCGGATCGTTCGCATCCACTCCGATGGTGGCGCGCCAGGGGTTGCCATCGCGCTTCACGCCACGCCGGCGGTCGCTGCGCGCACCACCCTCACTGGCCATGTGGAAGGGGGGGAGCCGGGTGCCGTCCACCGTCACGAACAGCGAGGCGAGCTGCTTGTCCTTCAGTTCCTTGGTGATCACGGCATCCCATTGCGCGCGTGTGGCGGGGGGGAAGGCGGCGAAGAGTCGTTCTGTGGCCATGGATCGGTCACCCCCGCATGGGCGAAGGTGCTGCCGCGAAGTTCGTGCATGGCGCAGGCCCGTGGAAGGGCGGCCACCCGGTGTTTGAGGCGGGTCACCCGCGGGCGGGCGACGGCGGATTACCTTGCGGCCCCAATCGTGAAATCATGCAGATCGCCAAGCACTCCGTGGTCTCCTTCCACTATACCCTGAACGACCCGGATGGTGTGCTGCTGGACACCAGCGCGGGCCGCGAGGTCTTTGCGTACCTGCATGGCGCCGGTCACATCGTCCCCGGGCTCGAGGAGCAGATGGAGGGCCGTACCAAAGGCGATACCATGGAGGTGGTGGTCCAACCGGAAAAGGGCTACGGCGAACTGGATGAGAGCCTGCTGCAGCGGGTGCCCAAGGACCGTTTCGGCGACCAGGCCGTGGAGGCCGGCATGCAGTTCCAAACACCGGACAACCGGGTGTGGAGCGTGGTGGAGGTGAACCATGGCGACGTGGTGCTGAACGGGAACCATCCGCTGGCGGGCGTGACGCTGCACTTCAAGGTGGAGATCACCGATGTGCGGGAGGCCACGGCCGACGAGATCGCGCACGGGCATGTGCATGGACCGGGCGGCCATCACCACCACTGAGCCGGCCTGAAGGCCGCGGCAGGGCTGCGGTCGGGTCGATGCGTGCGCGGGAGTGTACGGACCTGCGCGACGGGGTCTCTCCGGGCCTTGGGCCGGTGGCCCCGCCCGGTCACTGCTCCGGCACCAGCACGAAGATCTCCTCGTTGTCGCGCTTCATCAGGTAGCGCTCCCGGGCGAACTTCTCCAGCAGTTGCTTGTCGCTGGTGAGCTGGTGCAGGTGTTGCCGGGTGACGCCGATCTGTTCCTGGTACCAGGTCTGTTCGCGCTTCATGTGCGCCAGTTGTCGGCGCAGCTTGAAGGTGGTCCACAGGTCGTACTCGTCAAAAAAGGCGATCCAGGCGAACAGCACCAGGACCGCGACACCATAGCGGTTGCGGAGCTGGGCGGGCACGAAGCGGAGGGCGCGGACCTTCACACGGCGAAGGTGGCGGCAGGACGGGGCGGGCGCAGGACCTGTACGCGGTGCACGATCAACGATCGATCGTGCAAAACCATCAACCCATGAAGGGGTAACGGTGGTCGGTGGGCGGCACGAAGTTCTCCTTGATGGTGCGGGCGTTCACCCAGCGCAGCAGGTTGAGGTAGCTGCCGGCCTTGTCGTTGGTGCCGCTGCCGCGCGCGCCGCCGAAGGGCTGCTGGCCCACCACCGCGCCCGTGGGCTTGTCGTTGATGTAGAAGTTGCCCGCGGCATGGCGCAGGGCCGTCGTGGCTTCCACGATGGCCGCACGGTCGCTGCTGAACACCGCGCCGGTGAGGGCGTAGGGACTGGTGGAATCGACCATCTTCAAGGTCTTCGACCAGTCCTTCGCGGGGTAGACATGGACCGTGAGCACCGGTCCGAAGATCTCCTCGCACATGGTGAGGCTCCGCGGGTCCTTGGTGACGGCGACGGTGGGTTCGATGAACCAGCCCACGCTCTTGTCGTACTTGCCCCCGGCGATGATGCTGATGTTCTTCCGGTCCTTCCGCAGGCTGTCGATGTATGCGGCGATCTTGTCGAAGGCTTTCTCGTCGATGACGGCGTTGATGAAGTTCTTCGGGTCGCGCGGGCTGCCCATCTTGAAGCTCTCCAGGTCGGCCAGGAGCTCCTTCTTCACCGCAGGCCACAGGTTGTCGGGGATGTAGGCCCGGCTGGCGGCGCTGCATTTCTGCCCCTGGAACTCGAAGGCACCCCGGCTCAGTGCGGTGGCCACCTCCACCGGGTCGGCGCTGGGGTGCGCGATCACGAAGTCCTTGCCGCCGGTTTCGCCCACGATGCGCGGGTAGCTGCGGTAGGTGCGGATGTTGGCGCCGATGGTGGCCCAGATGGTCTGGAACACGCCGGTGCTGCCGGTGAAGTGGATGCCGGCGAAGTCGGGGTGGGCGAAGATCACCTCCCCGGCGTCCTTGCCGCTGACGTGCATGAGGTTGATGACGCCTCCGGGAAGGCCTGCGGCGCGGAAGATGTCCATGAGCACCTGCGCGCTGTACACCTGGCTGTCCGCGCATTTCCACACCACGGTGTTGCCCATGAGGGCCGGGCTGGCCGGCAGGTTGCCGGCGATGCTGGTGAAGTTGAAGGGGGTGAGCGCGAAGACAAAACCTTCCAGCGGACGGTACTCCACGCGGTTCCACGTGCCGGCCGGGCTGTACGGCTGGTCGCGGTAGATCTGCTGCATGTAGTGCACGTTGAACCGCAGGAAGTCGGCGAACTCACAGGCCGCGTCGATCTCGGCCTGGAACATGTTCTTGCTCTGCGCCAGCATGCTGGCGGCGTTGATGGCGGCACGCCACGGGCCGCTCACCAGGTCGGCCGCCTTCAGGAAGATGGCCGCGCGGTCCTCCCAGCGCATCGCCTCCCAGTCCCGCCTGGCCTTCAGGGCGGCGGCGATGGCCTGTTTGACGTGCCCCTTGTCGCCGTGGTGGCTGTAGCCCAGGATGTGCTTGTGCTGGTGCGGGGGGCGCACCGCACGGCGGTCCTTGGTCTCCACGGGCTTTCCGCCGATCCACATGGGCAGCTCGCGCCGCTCCTTCATCATGCGGTCGTACGTGGCCAGGAGCTGTTCGCGCTCCCGGGTGCCCGGGGCGTAGGAGAGCACCGGTTCGTTGAGCGGGGCGGGGCTGTGGAAGATGGCGTCGGTCATGGCTCGGTTCGGGGCGACGAAGATACCCACCCTGCGGCGGACCGTCGCTGCCGTCCGGGGCTCAGACCAGGTCGTCGAAGCGGAAGATGTCGTCCACGGGCGACCCGGCGGCGATGTCGCAGATGGGCTTCACGATGCCGTCGCTCAATCGGTATACCCAACCGTGCAGATGCGGCCCGCCCCGCTGCTTCCACGCCCGCTGGATGATGCTGGTCTTCAACAGGTCGAAGACCTGTTCCTGCACGTTGAGCTCCACCATGCGGTCCAGACGGGCCTGCTCAGTGGGCTGCGCGTCCACATCGCTCCGATGGAGGCGGTACACATCCTTGATGTTCCGGAGCCACTTGTTGATGAGGCCGTAGTCCTGGTGCGTCATGGCCGCATGCACCCCGCCGCAGCCGTAGTGGCCGCACACGATCACGTGCTTCACCTGAAGGATGTCCACGGCGTACTGCAGTACGCTCAGCAGGTTCAGGTCGGTATGCACCACCATGTTGGCGATGTTGCGATGCACGAAGATCTCGCCCGGCTGGGTGCCGGTGATCTCGTTGGCGGGCACGCGGCTGTCGCTGCAGCCGATCCAGAGGAACTCCGGACGCTGGAGCTTCTCCAGCCGTTCAAAGAAGGCGGGGTCGCGGGCGACCGTGTCCTCGGCCCAGGCTCTGTTGTTGAGCAGGAGCTTCTTGTAGCTTTCCATGCGTACGGTTTCAGGGGTTGGCCACGGCCAGCATCGTAGGGGTTTCCTCGATCTCTGCACCGGGACGTCCAGGCAGGTTCATCAACTGCAAGCGGATGTGACGTTCGGCACAGGTGGCGGCGAGATCGTCGATGATCTCGAGGACGTCGGGGTCCAGGTCCATGGAGCGCTTGCCGTCGATCACCACGCGGGCACCATCGGGGATGCCGCTCAAGGTACGCTTGATCCCCGCTTTGTTCAGGAAGGTCACGTCCTCGCTGAGCTCGATGTAGATGGGCATGCCCGGTTTGTAGCGCGTGGGGTCGTAGTGGAAGGGCACCTTGTAGTTCTTCCACAGGATATGGATGAAGGCCATGGCCAGGCCCAGGGCCACACCCCGCAGCAGGTCGTTGGTGACGGCCATGAAGGCTACCGTGGCGATGAAGGGCAGGAACTGGGGCAGCCCCTGTGCCCACATCGCCTTGAACAGCGACGGCTTGGCCAGCTTCCAGCCCACCAGCAGCAGGATCGCCGCCAGGCTGGCCAGCGGCACCATGCGCAGCAGGCCGGCGATGGTGAACACCGCCACCAGCAGCCACAGTCCGTGGAGCATCGCAGCGAGTTTGGTGCGGCCCCCGCTCTGGACATTGGCCGAACTGCGCACGATGACCTGGGTGACGGGCAGGCCGCCGAGCAGGCCGCTGACGATGTTGCCCGCGCCCTGGGCGAAGAGCTCGCGGTTGGCCGGGGTGTTCCGCTTATGCGGGTCCAGCTTGTCCGAGGCCTCCACGCACAGCAGCGTTTCGATGCTGGCCACCACCGCGATGGTGAAGGCCACCTTCCAGAAGGCTCCGCTGCCCATGGCGGTGAAGGAGGGCAGGAGGTAGGACCCCGGGTCGCGCAGGTCGGGCAGCGACACGTAGTGACCGGGACCGATGGCCAGGGCGGGGACCTCGGCGAAGCCCAGGGCCATCAGCACACCCAGCACCACCGCCAGCAAGGGGCCGGGGATGTAGCGCAGCCAGGGGTGTCTTTGCACCGCGGGCCGGTCCCAGGCCAGCATCAACAGCAGGCAGGCCACGGTGATCAGTACCGCACCCCAGGCGGGGTCGCCGACGGCATGCAGCAGCTCCTGGAAGGTGTTCATGTGGTTGGGCTGCTCGAAGCTCTGGTCCCCCATGTGGTCGAGGTCGTCGCCCATGGCGTGCGGAAGCTGCTTGAACACGATGATGATGCCGATGCCGGCGAGCATGCCTTTGATCACCGAGCTGGGGAAGTAGTACGCGATGACGCCGGCCCGCAGGAAGCCCAGCGCCACCTGGACCACCCCGGCCATCACCACGGCGCCCAGCAGGGCTTCGAAGCCGCCCAGCTCGGCGATGCCGGTGGCCACAATGGCCGTGAGGCCGGCCGCCGGACCGGAAACGCCCAGCGCCGACCCGCTGGCGGCGCCCACGAGCAGGCCACCGACCACCCCGGCGATCAGACCGGATACCGGTGGCGCCCCGCAGGCGACGGCGATGCCCAGGCACAACGGCAGGGCGACGAGAAAGACCACCAGCGAGGCCGGCAGGTCGTTACGGACATGACGCAGGAGGGATCCTCCCATGGAAGAAAAGGTTTGGGGTCGAACAGGGAACAAAAACACCGGTCCCGCCGGGGGGGGGCGGGTGCGGCACCCGTGGCGCCGAAGGTTCAGCCCTGTTCGGGCGGCGGCACGTGGATGCGCCGGATGCCTTCCGGAAGGCGGCCCGCATCGTGGCAGCCCAGCCGGGCCACCAGGCGCCCGCCCGGGTGGACGGCCGCACCGCTGGTGGGCAGGGCCACCGCCCCCGCATGGCCCACCTCCTCCTCGGCGGCGGGCAGCTGCCCACTATCCATGTGCATGGCGGCCAACAGCCGGTCCGCCGCCTGGATCGATGCCGGCAAGGCCACCAGCGCCACCGCCATCAGGAGCGGTACTGCGGTGCGGAGGATCGTGCGGAGCATGCCGTGCAGCGGGTGGGCCGCAAAAGTATGGGTTCGAAGCCGGAAGCTCAGTTGGCCAGGAACGGATAGCCCAGGATGAACTCGGGAATGTCCACCTCGAAGCTTTCGCCGCTCTCCTGATCCCGCATCACGTAAGCCCCCAGCATCCGGCCCAGACCGCTCCGCAGGTCGCACTGGCTGCTGTAGGTGAAATGGCCGCCCGGCGCCAGCACCGGGGTTTCGCCCACCACGCCCGGGCCCTCCACCACCCGCCTCGGTGCCAGGCTGTCCCAGATCACCCAGCGGCGCCGCAACAGCCGCACGGTGTGGCGACCCTCGTTGGCGATGGTGATCCGGTAGGTGAAGATGTAGCGGTCCTGCTTGGCATCGCTCAGCTCCTCGGCGAAGCGGACCTTCACGCTGACGCGGATCCCTTTGGTGACCGTGGTGGGCATCTGGGTGCAAGAATAACGCGCACAAGGCAGCCTCCGTTGCATGTCCGGGGATCGGGTAGCTTGGCCACATGATCCCCCGTTCCTTCCTGCTCGGCCCGATGCTCAGCGCGCCGCTCCTCCTCAGCGCCCAGTACAACAGCCCGGAGAGCGTGGAATACGACCCCACGGGCGACCGCTACTTCGTGAGCAACCTGGGCGATGGCACCATCCAACAGCAGGACCAGGCCGGTACCGTCACCCCCTTTGCCAGCGTCAGCCCCGACCCCTATGGGCTGGAGATCCTGGGGGATACGCTGTACGCCTGCAGCGGAGGGCGGGTGAAGGGCTTCCTGCTGAGCAATGGCACGCAGGTCCTCGACCTGAACACGGGCGCGGGTTTCCTGAACGGGATCGCCACGGACGGACACTTCCTGTACGTCACCGATTTCAGCGGGCAGCAGATCTTCCGCGTGGAGCCTTCCACCGCCAGCGTCACCACCTGGGTGGCGGGCACGGGCGGCACACCGAACGGCATCGTGTACGAACCCGTGTTCGACGTGCTGCTGGTGGCCTACTGGGGCCCCGGGGCCATCGTGCGGGGCTATGACCGGTCCACTGCGGCCATCATGGGGAACGTCAGCACGGGCGTGGGCAACATCGATGGGATCACGATCGAGTGCCACGGCCTGGTGCTGATCTCCTCCTGGAGCCCGGACCGGATCACACGGTTCGAATGGGGCGTCATGTCCCCGCAGTTCGAAGACCTCCAGGTGCCGGCGCTGAGCCAGCCGGCCGACATCGACTTCGACACCGTGCACGACCGGATCTGCATTCCCAGCGGGGGCAACGACCAGGTGGTGCTGTTCGACCTCGCCGACTGCGCCACTGCCGCGCCCGGGTCCTCACCAACCGCAGCTTTCTCGGTGTCCCTCACCGCGGACGGCCATGCCCTGCGGCTCCAGGGTCTGCCGCCGGACGCGCCCGCGTACCGCCTGCTGGATGTCACCGGCAGGTTGCTCCGCACAGGCCGCCCGCAAGCCACCGTCGACCTGCCGGCCTGCACGGGTGTGGTCCTCGTTCAGGTCGACGGCTTCGGGGTGCGCCGCCTCATCGTGCCGTGAGGTTCAGCCCCGGCGGCTGTTCACGAAGCGCGCGCCCACCAGACGGTCGCAGCGTTGCTGATGGTCGCGCAGATAGACCAGCACCAGGTAGTCGTTCTCGGTCTCGAAGTGGCTGCCCTCCAGGCGGGTGAGGTCCGGCAGCTGCGCTCCATGCGGCAGCCAGGCGAACAGGTAGTCGTAGAAACCCTGCTTGAGCGGAGCCACCAGCATGTAGCGTTTGCGCTCCGGCACGTACTGCATGCGGTACGCTTTGCGGCACTCGAAGTCGCAGAAGCCGCCCACCACGTACACGTCACCTCCTTCCAGCGGCGCTTCCATCGGAAGGCTGAACACCACGTTCACGTAGTCGGCCCCGGTGGGGTCGCCGTCCACGTCGTCGTTGCGCAGCAGGAAGCGCCCGTTGATGTCGGGCTGCTCCAGGTACACGCGGATATGCCGGGCGGGGTCGTCGGCCAGCACGGCCTCCATCAGCTCGGGCCCGGTTCGTATGGCCGCCACCCGCAGCGATGGGAAACGGAGGTCCTTCAGCTCGAAGTTGCGGAACTCGTTGCCCCCCATGAAGCTGGCTTGCGACGGGTGGTCGTAGATCAGCTCGTCGTTGCGGATGAAACGCGGGGCAAGCCCGGTGCGCACATCGTTCCAGTTCAGGTTCTGCAGCACGGCCACCTTGATGTCGCCGAAGGGGTCGATCACCGTCAGGTCGTTGGTGCGCACCGTGAGGTCCACCTGCTGGGCCATGTCGCGCACCTGCACGTCGCGGCTGGCCATCACCCGCGCATCGATGGCCACGACCTTCTCCACCACCAGGAAGCGGCGGGTGAGCAGCACCTCCGCCTCGTCGCCGCTGTGGAACACCTTTAGGATGTAGTTGCCCGACCGCGTGGGTCGCATCATGGCGTTGGGCACCTGCACGCTGTAGTGGAAGAAGGGCTGCAACGTTTTGAAGCTCATCCGGGGCGCCGGCATCATGTCCATGAACGCCCCTTCGAGGTACTGTCCTTTGGCCAGGTCGCTGGGTGTCCAGTCCGCGTTGCAGTGCTCGATGGTGTAGGACAGGTCGAGCGTGGTGGTGCGCAGGTCGTCGAACCGCAGCTCGACGGACGCGTCGGTGCCCAGTTCGATCAGCGGTGCCGCCAGTTCGAACCCGGTCTTGAAGCACTGCACCGAGCGGATCAGGGGGTCGAAGACCTCGTCCTTGTACTGGACGGTGCGCGGGTTGTAGTACTCCGGAGGCGAAGCCTCGGCGTACGGTCGGGCCGAACCACAGGCCAGGGGCAGCAGCACCAAGAGGACCTGGGCGGCGCGCACACGACCATATCGCTTCATCGAAGGGGAAAAGAGGGCGTTCCGACCCTGTGGTCCACGGCCGCGAAAAGTACCTACATTTAAGTTCAAACCCCTCCTGCCCGTGTTGCGTCGGCCATGCCAGGGCTTGGCCCCGTGCCTGATCCGTTGCGCCGCAGCCGCGAAGGCGCCGGTTCGGCGCGTGTCCCTTGCACACAGGATGGAAGCAGGCCGTGCTCGGTGTGGCGGTGGACCGTTCCTTGGCTTGCCGCGGCCGGTCGGTCACGGCAAGGAGCTGCTATCGGATCGAGCTCGATGACGGTTCCCGGGTCCAGGGGGAACGAATCGGGGTGGAGGAAGACGTGCGCCGTGCACGAACGGAGACTCTCGGTATGGTAGCCGTTCCGCTGCACCATGTGGTGCATACGGAACGGTTGAGTGGGCCTGTTGCGGGGGCATCGGGTCCGACAACAGCTCCTGACGCCCGTTCGTTGCGTCTGGCCGCGCATGGACAACGCCTGGACAGCCTCCACCGATGCCATGACGGGCCCGCGACTGCTACACCCTGGCCCCTTCTGCATGGCGCGTTCGAGAAGCTGAGGACGACCACTGGAACTCCTGGCTGGTCGTCCGGTCCGTGCAGGCCCGGCCTTTCACCGGTCGGCTCGTCCGCCCGCTGCGCGGGCTGCGTTGGCGGAGAGGGAGGGATGGCTGCGCATTCCGTTGGGGTAGGCTTCAAGCCGCGCCCGCTTCGCGTCCGCGTGTGTTCGTTCCGTCCGCTCGGCCGATCGCGATCGCCTCGCTGCCGAGAACGAACACGCCCCGCTTTCGCGGGGTGGCTTGGCGGAGAGGGAGGGATTCGAACCCCCGGTACCCCGAAGGGCACACCTGTTTTCGAGACAGGCCCGATCGACCACTCTGGCACCTCTCCGAACGGGGCCGCGAAGATAGCGGTTCGTGGGACCGGCCGGTCGCACCGTTGGGATCACACGTTCGATCACGATCGTGGGCCGACCTTCCTGGAGGGGTGGCTACCTTCGTGACCCTTTTTCCCAGAACGGAAGTGGCGATGCGCACGGTGTTCGGAACAGCACGGGTAACGGCCGCAGGAGCACGCTCGCACCTCGTAACGGGCTGCTGTGCCGCAGGCCTTGCCCTGTTGGCCATGCTGCCCGGCTGCAAGCATGAGCCGCCCGTGGCGCCGCACGTTGAAGAGGTTGAGGGGGCATGCGACCCCGACGTGGTCTATTTCCAACAACAGGTGCTGCCCTTGCTCATCAGCAACTGCGCCGTGCCCGGATGCCACGATCAGGCCACCGGCGACAACGACGGGATCCAGATCACCGACTTCGGCAGCCTCATGGCCAGCGGCACGGTGCAGGACGGCGACCTCATGGAGTCCCTCACCGAGACCGACCCCGACAAGGTGATGCCGCCACCGAGTCAGCCCGGGCTCACAGCGCAGCAGATCGCACTGATCCAGACCTGGATCAACCAGGGGGCGCAGGACAACAGCTGTGCGGCGACCTGCGATACTTCCACGGTGACCTATGCGGGCACCATCGCACCGCTGGTGCAACAGCGTTGTGGCGGCTGCCATGGGGGAAGCAACCCGCAGGGCGGGCTCAACTTTGGCACGCACGCGGTCCTGAGCACGCTGGCCCTGAACGGCAGCCTGGCGGCCTCGGTGACGCACGATCCGCAGGGCATCCCCATGCCGCCCTTCGGCCCCATGCTGCCCCAGTGCGAGATCGACAAGTTCCTCATCTGGATCCAGGACGGAGCACCGAACAACTGATGCGCACCCCACTGACCGCCCTGCTGGCCGTGATCCTGAGCGGCTGCTACTACGACGTGGAAGAAGAGCTGTACCCGGGCGGGTTCTGCGACACGGCCACGACCACCTATTCCGGGATGGTGGCGCCCCTGGTCCAGGGGAATTGCGCGATCCCGGGCTGCCATGTGGCCGGAGCGCAATCGCCCGACCTCGGCACCTATGCCGGGGTGAAGGCCGCCGCCGATGCGGGCCTGCTGGTGGCCCTTGCCGTGCAGGGAAACCCCATGCCCATGCCGCCCAGCGGCCTGTTGTCGGCCTGCGACCGCCAACGGATAGAGGCTTGGGTGAACGCCGGTGCCCCGAACAACTGAACCGACCATGAAACGCATCGTGATCCTCATCGCCCTTGTGGCCATCGCTGGCGCCGCCTGGTATGCCTGGTATGAATACGACCGGGTGGCCGAACACACCAGCGAGCTGGATGCCGTCGAGACCATCGACGCCGCAGCCCTGCTGAAGGCCTACACCGACGACGAGAACGCCGCCAACGCACGCTTCAACGGCAAAGTGCTGCTGGTGACCGGCACCGTTCGGGAGGTGAAGGCGCCGGAGAACGGCCTGGTGGACGTGGTGCTGGAGACCGGCGACCCCCTGGCGGGCGTGGTGTGCCAGTTCGCACAGGCCGATGTGCCCGCGACGCTGACCACCGGCACCCAGGCGCGCATCAAAGGCGTCGCCACCGGCCTGCTGATGGATGTGGTCCTTCAGCGTTGCGCCGCCGTGGAATGAAGCTTGCAACGTAACCGCTCAGCCCCCTGACCATGAACCGCCCCCTGTCCCTCGTCGCCGCGCTCCTCCTCACCACCGCCGCCAGCGCCCAGGAGCGCTACGCCACCCGCACCGGCCACATCAGCTTCCAGAGCGAAACACCGCTGGAGCGGATCGAAGCGCACAACCACAAGGCCACCAGTGTGCTCGACGCCAGCACCATGGCCTTCGAGATGGCCGTGCTGATGAAAGGCTTCGAGTTCGAGAAGGCCCTGATGCAGGAGCACTTCAACGAGAACTACGTCGAGAGTGACAAATACCCCAAGGCCACCTTCAAGGGCAAGGTGTCGGGTATCACTGCCGAGGACCTGAAACAGGTGGGGAGCAAGGAAGTGACCGTGGAGGGCGAACTGACCATGCACGGCGTGACCAAGCCGGTGAAGGCCACCGGCACCATGGGCCTGGAGGCCGGGGGCACCATCCGGGCCAGGGGGAGCTTCATCATCAAGCCCGAGGACTACAACATCACCATCCCGGGCATGGTGCGCGACAACATCGCCAAGGAGATCGCCGTCACCGTGCAGGTGGACCTGGCCCGTCTGTAACGCGGGCCCGGAAGCACTTTCCGGCCCACGGCCTTTCCTTTGACCTGCCACCCAAACCTGCACGCATGCGCCGTACCCTGCCCGCCCTGTTGTTCATCGCTGCGCTGGGCCCGCTCCAGGCCCAGGACGACCTGCTCGACCTGCTGGGCGAGGAGGAGCCCGTGAAGGAATTCGCCGCGGCCAGCTTCAAGACCACCCGGGTGATCAACGCCCACAGCCTGGAGAACACGGCGCACGGGGTGATGGACGTGAAGATCGGCCACCGCTTCGGCTTCCTGAGCGAGGGCATCAGTGAGATGTTCGGACTGGACCTGGCCACCGTCCGTCTCGGCGTGGAGTACGGCATCACCGACCGGCTGATGGTCGGCTTCGGGCGCAGCGGCTACCAGAAGACCCTGGACGGCTATGCCAAGTACAAGGTCCTGCGCCAGTGCAGCGAGGGCTGCCGCATGCCCATCAGCCTGCTGGTGGTGGCGGACATGAGCGCGAACATGTTGGAGAAGGAGAAGACCGAATGGTACGCACCCGGCCAGGAGGACTACTATACCCACCGATTGGGCTATGCCTTCCAGCTGATCGTGGGCCGCAAGTTCAACGATGCGTTGAGCCTGCAGGTGATGCCCGGCCTGGTGCACCGTAACCTGGTGACCACCGCGGACCAGGCGCACGACGTGCTGAACGTGGGTGCCGCCGGCCGGGTGAAGCTGGCCAAACGCCTCGCCCTGAACGCCGAGTACATCTATCTGCTCCCGGGACAGGCCCGGGCCCTGGCCATGGAGGCCGATCGGGTGAACGACCCCAACCCGGGTTACAAGAACTCCCTGTCCATCGGCTTCGACATCGAGACGGGCGGCCACATCTTCCAACTGCACTTCACGAACTCCACGGCCATGTTCGAACGGGGTTTCATCACCGAGACCACGGGCGACTGGCTGGACGGCGACATCCACTTCGGTTTCAACATCAGCCGGGTGTTCACCCTCTACCGGCCGAAGCCCGGGAAGGTCTGAGCTCAGGCCGCACCGGGCCGTTGTGCGCGGAGGCCCTGCACCTGCAGGAATTCGGCGAGGTTGTCGGGTTCCAGCACGCCAACCACGGTGCCGCCGTCCACCACCGGCAGCATGGGCGCCCGGTTCAGCACCAGGAGCTGAAGGGCTTCCTGGGCGCCTGCACCGGGCGCAGCGGCCCGTACCGGTGTGGGAGGAACATCGCGCAGGGGGAGCTCGTCGCGCCGGGCCCGCAAGGCCTCCATCAACTGCCGACGGGTCACCACGCCCAAGGGCTTTCCGCCTTCCACCACCAACAGGTCCTGATCGCCCCCGGCCAGCAGCTCGTCCACCGCACGCCCCACGGTGGCCTCGCCGGGCAGGGCCCAGTAGCGGGTGCGCATCACCTGGGCCACGGTGATGCCGCGCAACGCGGTCTGCTGGATCACCGACCGGGCCTCGGCCCCGGCGGCGAACCAGATGAAGACCCCGATCAGGGCGAGCATCGGTTCGCCGAAGGAGAGGCCCCCGATCCCGAACAGCACCGCCAGCACCCGGCCGATGCCCGCTGCGATGCGCGTGGCCTGCACCCGGGGCAGCCGCAGGCCCAGCAAGGCCCGCAGGATCCGGCCGCCGTCCATGGGGAAGGCCGGCAGCAGGTTGAACAGGAACAGACCCAGGTTGGCGGAGAACAGGAAGGCCAGCAGGCCGGGCAGCAACGCGGACCCGTGCCGCGGGTCCAGCACGTCCAGGCTGCCGAAGAGCAGCCATTGGAGCGTTCCGGCGAGCACGGCGAGCACCAGGTTGACCAGGGGGCCGGCGACGGTGATCCAGAACTCCTGCGCCGGTTCCTCGGGCATGCGCTCCAGGCTGGCCACCCCACCGATGGGCAGCAGGGTGATGTCGCGCGTGCGCACGCCGTAGCGGAGGGCCGTGAGCGCGTGCCCGTACTCGTGCAGCACCACGCAGGCGAACACGAGGGCCACGTAGGCCAGTTGCAGCAACACCTCCTGCACGGCGGCGCCGGAGGCGGCCGTGGTGACGGCCACGTAACCCACCAGCAACAGAAAGGTCCAGTGCACATGCACGCCGATCCCCTTGAAGCTGAGGATGCGCAGCGAGCCGCCCAAGCTGGGGCCGGACATCAGCGCCGCAGGTCTTGTTCCAGCGCCAGCAGGGGCACCTGGGCATGCATGGCCATGTGCGCGGTGGTGCTGCGGTGGAACAGGTCGCTCCACAGGGTGCGGTGGCGGTGGGTCAGCACCAGGAGGTCGGCCTCCAGCTGGTCCACCAGGTCGTTGAGCGCGGTCACCAGGTTCTCCTCCGAGAGGTAGTGCACGGAGCGCGGCACGGCCCCGAGCCGGTCGTCCAGCGGGGAGGGCGGCAGGGTGGAGGCGTCCATCCCTTCGGGCACCCCGCGCACGATGGTCAGTTCGGCGCGGTGCCAGCGGGCCACGTTGAGCAGCGGTGCCACGGTGTCGGCCTCGATGGGCTTTCCATCATCGGCCACCACGATGCGGCGTGGGTCGCGGTAGGTGGCGCGGGCAGGCACCGTCAGCACCGGGGCCTTGGAACTGCGGATGACGTCGGCGGCATTGGTGCCCAGCAGGGTTTCCTGGAGGCCGGAGGCCCCCTGGGTGCCCATGGCCACCAGGTCGATGCCGAGCTCGCCCACCAGGCGGTCCACCACGCTGGGCAGTTCACCGTGCTCCACCCGACGCTCCACCACCGCCCCACCCAGGTCCACGGCCTGGCGGAGCCTTTGTTCGAAGCGTGCGAGGCCGTCGTGGGCCGCTTCCACCGCAGCCACGTCCAGCGACAGGTCGGTCGCCGGGTTGAAAGGAGGGATGAGGATGGTGTGCAGCAGGGTGAAGTGCCCCTGCTCGGTGCCCATCAGCCGGATGCCGTACACGGCTGCATGGAGCGCGCTGTCGCTCAGGTCCGTGGGCAGCAGCAGCCTGGCCATGCGGTCAATGCCCCTGGCCTTCGGAAGCCTTGGACCCCGAGGAATCCACCAGCCAGTAGCCCAGGAAGACCAGGACGACCATGGCGAGGAAGCTCAGCAGGCCCAAGGTGTTGCCCACGCCCTCGGTGTCCAGGATCGAAGGGCGGAAGGGAATGGCGAAGGCCAGCAGCCAGCAGAGGATACCGAGGAGTTTCTTGGTGTTCATGCGTTCCGACGGGTCTGGCACAAAGTAAAGGCTTCCCGGCGTGTGTGCGCTCAGCCTCCGGCCAGGCGTTCCAGGCCCTTGAGGTCGCGCAGCTGGATGTCGCGGCCGGCGCTTTCGATCAGGCCGTCGTGCTTGAGCTCGGTCAGGGTGCGGATCAGCGATTCGGTCGCCGTGCCCACGATGGAGGCGAGGTCCTCACGGCTGATGCGCACGCCGATGCCGGCGTCCTTTTCCTGGCCGAAGCGCTCGTGCAGGCGGAGCAGGGCCTGGGCCACGCGCTGGCGCACCGAGGCATAGGCCATCTCCAGCAGGCGGGCCTCCTTGTCCTTCACGTCCCGCGTCAGCAGGCGGATGAACCGGATGCTCACATCGCGGTCGCGGTAGAGCAGGGCGAGCAGGTCCTCGCGGGGAATGATGGCCACCTCGGAGTCCTCCAGGGCCTCGGCGGTCTCCGAGGAGCGGCCGCCCTCGAGCACGCCCATGTACCCCATGAAGTCGCCCGGGCCGTACAGCCCGGTGACCAGCTCCTTCCCGTCCTTGTTCATGCGGAAGGTGCGCAGCTTGCCCTTGTGCACGAAATGGACGGCACGCAGTTCGTCGCCCTCATAGAAGAGGACCTCCTTGCGCGGCACGGCCCGCAGCTTGCGGTCGCGGCTGATGTCCTTGAGGGCGTCCACACCGCGGGCCTGGTCCATGAAGCGTTCCAGCCCCTCCAGGCTGTGGTCGAAGCCCTTGCGGAACAGGTCGCTGCGCCGCAGCCGGCCCTCGATGGCGTTGAGCAGCTCGCTCTCGTCGAACGGCTTGGTGAGGTAGTCGTCGGCGCCGAGCTCCATGCCTTTGCGTACCTCCGAGCGTTCGGCCTTGGCCGTCAGGAAGATGAAGGGCACCTCGGCGGTGGCCGGGTCGCGGCCCAGCAGGTGTAGCACCCCATAGCCGTCGAGCTCGGGCATCATGATGTCGCACAGCACCAGATCGGGCTGTGCCTTGCGGGCCATCTCCACGCCCCGTCGGCCGTTCTCGGCCTTCAGCACGCGGTAATTGGCCAGCTCCAGGATCTCGGCGGTGTTCTCGCGCACGTCGGCGTCGTCCTCAATGAGCAGGATGGTCTTCATGGGGTGGCCCTCGCGGGCAGGCTTATGGTGAAGGTGGTGCCCTCGCCCAGGCGGCTGGTGAAGCCGACGGTGCCGCCCATGAGGTCGAGGTAACGGCGCACGATGTTAAGGCCCAGACCGGTTCCCTGGATGGTGACGGCGTTGCCTGCCCGGAAGAACCGCTCGAACATGTGGGGCTGGTCCTCCTCGGGAATGCCGATGCCGCGGTCGGCCACCTCGATCGTGGCCTTTCCTTCCTGGATCGCGGTGCGCAGCGCGATGGGCCGGTCCTCCGGGGAGTATTTCATGGCGTTGGTGAGCAGGTTCCGCAGCACGTTGGCGATCATGCGCGGGTCCTGTTTCATGCGGCGCTCGGTGCCGGCATGGTCAAAACGGATCTCCTGGCCGGGCTTGGCCAGGTCGCGCAGTTCCTCGAGCACTTCGATACACAGGTCCACCAGGTCGAATTCCGCAGGAATGCACTGCACCTGGTCCAGCTCGAGCTTTTCCAGGCTCAGCAGGTCGTCCAGCATCACGGTGAGCTCGCGGACCTTGCTGCGCACCTTGACCACATGCCGCTCGATGTTCGCGCGGTGCGGCCCGTCGTTGTACCGCCCGATCAGGTCCACCGAGCTGAGGATGGTGCTCAACGGGGTGCGGAACTCGTGGCTGGCCATGCTCACGAAGCGCGACTTCAGGGCGTTGAGCTCCTTCTCCTTCTCGAGGGCCTCGCGCAGGTTGCGTTCGGCGGCCATCACCTCGGCGGTGCGCTGTTCCACCCGTTGCTCCAGATCGTCGTTCATCCGGCGCAGCTCGGCTTCCGCAGCGTGGCGTTTGGTGATGTCGGTGAGCAGGCCCATGACGTACATCTCCCCGTTAAGGGTGAAATGGTTCAGGCTCACCTCCACCGGGAAGGTGCTGCCGTCCTTGCGCTGCCCCTGTAGGTCGAGGCCGATGCCCATGGGCCGTTTGGCAGGGCGGGCCTCATAGCCGGCCCGGTGGCGCTGGTGCGCCCCTCGGTCCGAGAGGGGCACCAGCAGCTCTATGGACTTGCCGATCAGCTCGTTCGAGCCATAGCCGAAGAGTTCCTCCATGCGCGGGTTCACCAGCAGGATCGTCCCCCGCGCGCCCACCACCACCAAGCCCTCGGCCGCTGACTGGAACAGCAGCTCGCAGATGTGGGCCACATCGTTCTCGGCGATGGACGGGTGCATGGGCAGGCGAAGACGGCCACAAGGTAGCCCGTGCTGCGCGTCCATCTCACCGCTTGCTCGCCGGGGGCACCGGCCGGAGACGCCCGTTGCCGCTCCTGCTGTCGTACACGTTCCAACTGCGCAGGGGGCGGGCGTAGATGTGCAGGCTCATGCTGCGCATGGGCAGGGGGTTGGTGAACCGGTGGAGGCTGGCCCCTTTGGGCAGGTGGCTCAGGTCCTCCACCGTGAGCCGTCGCTCCTCTGTGCACACCAACAGGCCGTCCTCGTCCAGCCGGTATCGCTCCTCCGCCAGCTCGCCGCGGACCGGACGCACCCAGCCCTCCTCGGCGCCGTAGTCGTGGATGCTGGTGCCCTGCCCGGGCTCGAAACAGATGAGCATGAGCTCCATGTCCGTTGTGCGCAGCAGGCAGTTGCGGGTATAGTGCCGGTTGTTCCAGGTGGCCTTGCCGGCCAGCTCCTCGGCGGGCACCTCGGCCGATCGGAGCACACGCTCATAAGCCGAACGCGACCGGGCCTTGCGCAACGCGGCCAGCAGTCCAGGTAGGGTGCGGATGCCGGGCTGCATGAGCATGGAACGGTTCTTGGCGCGAACCTACCGGGTGCCCGGGTCGGCGCGCATGACGTAGGTCAGTCCCCCCTGCGGATGGGTGATGGTCAATCCCGGATCGGCATGTTATTCGCAACTTGCGGTCCACAAACACGAACCATGATGAGAACCCTCGCACTCCTGCTGGTGGCCGGTATCACCCTCCCGCTGTCGGCCCAAAAGATGAAAATGGTCTCCGGATCGTTCGATGCCCTGAAGGGCGAAAAGACCGTGGACCTGCGGTTCACCTACGAGAACATGAAGGTGGGCAAGCACGCCGAGGCCGACTACCTGGCCAAGAAGGTGAAGGAGTACAACGAGAAGGAGGCCGGCAAGGGCGACAACTTCGCCAAGAGCTGGGTGGCCGACCGCGTGGCGCGCTTCGAGCCCAAGTTCGAGGAGCTGTTCAATGACGAGGGCCCGGTGAGCGGGTCACGCGACAACGCCGAGGCCAAGTACAGCTTCGTGGTCAACACCGACTTCACCGAGCCGGGCTACAACATCGGGGTGAGCAAGATGCCCGCCAGCATCAACGCCACCATCAAGCTGGTGGAGAAGGCAAGCGGCAGCGAGCTGGGTGCCATGACGGTGGTGGGGGTGCCGGGCTCGCAGTTCGGCGGCTACGACTTCGACACCGGCACGCGTCTGGCCGAATCGTATGCAAAACTGGGCAAGGAGCTGCGCAAGTGGCTTGCCAAGAAGGTGTACGGCAAGTAGGTCATCGGCTTCTATGTAACGGAACAGGCGGCCCCGGGCCGCCTGTTCCGTTCCCGGGCTGCGGCCGGGCTCACATCCACTTGGCCAGCCAGTGGTGGAACTCGTCCTTCAGCTCGCGATACAGCTTCTCGAAGGTCTCCATCCGGTCGCGCAGCGCCACGTGGTCCTTGAACAGGCGGTGCTCGATGGCCACCGGATGCTCCTTGCTCTCCTTTTCCAGGAAGTTCTCGTGGCCCTTGATGTCGTGGCGCAGCTCGTCGATCACCTCGCGCTCGCGGATGTACTGGTTCTGGAAGTGCTCCACCTGGGCCAGCACCTCGGCGGCCGTGTTGCGGGACACGACCTCCTCGAGCCTCCGCTCGAAGATGCCGATCTCATCCTTGTAGAACCGGAGCCGGTTGAGCCACACCTGATGGTCGAAGTGCAGGTCGCCGATGTGTTTATGGGTCTGTGCTTGGGTGGCGGTGGTCATGTCGGTTGGGGGCTTTGGGGGCTGAAGGTCGCATCTGCCGACCGTAAAACAAAGCCCCGGCGTCCGGGCCGGGGCTGAGGCAGGTCATGGCAGAAGGCCTTAGCCGCGGTCCTTCAAGGCCACATAATCGCGTTTGGTGACGCCGGTGTAGATCTGGCGGGGCCGTCCGATGGGCTCCTTGTTCTCCACCATCTCCTTCCATTGGGCGATCCAGCCGGGCAGCCGCCCCATGGCGAACATCACGGTGAACATGCGCGTGGGGATGCCGATGGCGCGGTAAATGATGCCGCTGTAGAAATCCACGTTGGGGTAGAGCTTGCGGCTCACGAAGTAGTCGTCCTTGAGGGCGATCTCCTCCAGCTGCTTGGCGATCTCCAGCACGGGGTCCGAGATGCCCAGCTTCAGCAGCACATCGTCACAGGCCTTCTTGATGATCCGGGCCCGCGGGTCGAAGTTCTTGTACACCCGGTGGCCGAAGCCGAAGAGCCGGAAGGGGTCGTTCTTGTCCTTGGCCTTGTTCACCCACTTGTGGATGTCGCCCCCATCGTTGCGGATGGTCTCGAGCATCTCGATCACCTCCTGGTTGGCGCCGCCGTGCAGTGGGCCCCAAAGCGCCGCAATGCCGGCGCTGACCGCGCTGTACAGGTTGGCCTGGCTGCTGCCCACCATGCGAACGGTGCTGGCGCTGCAGTTCTGCTCGTGGTCGGCGTGCAGGATCAGCAGCTTGTTCAACGCATCGCTCACCACGGGGTCCACCCGGTACTCCTCGGTGGGCAGGCCGAACATCATGTACAGGAAGTTGTCCACGTAACCGAGCTTGTTGCTCGGGTACATGTACGGATGGCCCAGGTTGTTCTTGTAGCTGATGGCCGCGAGCGTGGGCATCTTGGCGATGAGGCGGAAGATGGTGCGCTCACGGTCCTTCATGGGCCGGTGGGGGTCCTGGCTCTTGGGGTAGAAGGTGCTCAAGGAGTTCACCATCGCGCTGAGGATCCCCATGGGGTGCGCGTTGTTGGGGAAGAACTCGAAGAACCGCTTCAAGTCCTCATGCACCAGCGAGTGATAGCGGATGTTGCCCTGGAATTCCTCCATCTGCCGCTTGTTGGGCAGGTCCCCGTTCAGCAGGAGGTAGGCCACCTCCAGGAAGCTGCTCTTCTCGGCCAGCTGCTCGATGGGATAGCCCCGGTAGTGCAGGATGCCCTCCTCACCGTCCAGGAAGGTGATGGCACTGGTGGTGGCCCCGGTGTTCTTGTACCCCAGGTCCAGGGTGATGTACCCGCTTTCCTCGCGCAGCTTGCTGATGTCGATCGCCTTCTCGCCCTCCGAACCCACGATCACCGGCAGTTCGTAGGTCTTTCCCTCCAGAATGATCTTCGCTTTCTCGCTCATGGCCTGCGCGTGGTCGGTGGTGCTGTGGGGTTTCCGGTTGAACGGGCGCAAAGGTAACATCCATGCGGTCCCTCCTTCCGGATCGAACGCGCCGGTGTACGCGATCAGGGGGGAAAAGATGCGGGGCGCCCCCTGGACGCCCCGCACCTTCCGTCCCGAAGGCCGGTCATTCCGGATGCTCCGGCCGCTCGCGGGCCGGCCGGTCCTGGCGTTTCTCGGCCTGCTTGCGCCGCTGCTCCAGCAGCCGTTCGTACTGCTGCGGGGTCAGCACGGCCTTGAGGTCCTCATCGTACGCGGCCCGCAGCTCCTGCCGTTTGGCGTCGCGCGTGGCCTTGTCCTCCGCACGGGCCTGCTCGACGGCCTGGGCGAACTTGAGGTTGACGGCCTGCACCTGCGCCACCTGGTCCTCGGTGAGCTGCAGGGTGGTGCGCATGTGCTCGGTGCGGCGCTGGGCGCGGGTGGCCGCATCCTCGGGGGCGCGTTCGCGCACGGGGCTACGGTCCTGGGCGTTCAGGGGCGAGGCGGCCAGCAACAAGGCCGACAAGGGGATGAAGAGGGTGCGGATCATGGTCGTTCGGGTTCGGGTATAGGACGTACGCGCCTGGGAAAGGTTCAACCGGCCTCAGCGCAGGTCGGCCACCGCAATGTACTTCCGTTCCAGGAACGGTTCGAGGGCGTGCGGTCCGCCTTCCCGCCCAAGGCCGCTCTCCTTCACCCCGCCGAAAGGCGCGGCGGCCGTGCTGATGAGCCCGGTGTTGACACCGATCATGCCCGCCTCCAGCGCCTCGCTCACCCGCCAGCTGCGCGCCAGGTCCCGGGTGAACAGGTAGGCCGCCAGACCATGGGTGGTGGCGTTGGCCACGGCCACGGCCTCCTCCTCCCGCCCGAACCGCATCACGGGCAGCACCGGGCCGAAGATCTCCTCCCGCATGCACGCCATCTCCGGCGTGGCGTCCAGCAGGACCGTGGGGGGCATGAAGCGGCCATGGAGCGGGGCCTCGGAACCGCCCACCACCGCCCGCGCACCCCGCGTCCGCGCATCCTCCAGGATGCGCATGACCTTGGCCGCTGCACGGTCGTCGATCAAGGGGCCCAGCTGCACCCCCGGCTCCAGGCCGTGCCCCATCCGCAGGGCGGCGACCCGGTCCGCCAGGGCGCGGAGGAAGGCGTCGGCGATGCCGTGTTGCACCAGCACCCGGTTGGTGCACACGCAGGTCTGCCCCGCATTGCGGAACCTGCTGGCCACCACAGCCTCAGCGGCGGCCACGGGGTCGGCGTCGTCGAACACCAGTGCGGGCGCGTTGCCGCCCAGCTCAAGGCTCACGTGCTTCACCGTGCCGGCGGCTTGTGCCATCAGCAGCTTACCCACGGCCGTGCTTCCCGTGAAGGAGAGCATGCGCACCCGGGGGTCGGTGCTGAGCACCGTACCCACCCTGGCAGGATCGCGGGTCGGGACCACATTGAGCACACCGGGAGGCAGGCCACAGCCTTCGGCCGACCTGGCCAGCGCGAGGGCCGTGAGCGGGGTGAGCTCGCTGGGCTTGAGCACCACCGTACAACCGGCCGCCAGGGCCGGTGCCACCTTGCGGGTGACCATGCTGAGCGGGAAGTTCCACGGCGTGATGGCGGCCACCACCCCCACGGGCTGTTGCAGGACGAGCAGCCTCCGGTCCGCCTGTTCCGTGGGGATCACCGCGCCCAGCGTGCGTGGCGCCTCCTCGGCACACCATTGCAGGAAGGAGGCGCCGTAGCGCACCTCGGCCCGTGCCTCGGCCAGGGGCTTGCCGCTCTCTCGCGTCATCCCTTCCGCCAGGGCCTGCCCCTCCCGCAGAATGGCCTCGTGCCACCCCATCAGCATGGCCGACCGCTCCCGCGCGGTCAGCGCGGCCCAGGACCGCTGGGCCTCGTGCGCTGCGGCGACGGCATCGTTGGCATCGCGATCGTCGCAGTCGGGGCAGCTGCCCACCTCGCTGCCGTCCCCGGGGTCGAGCACGGTGAACCGCCTGCCGGCCCGCGCAGCGCGCCACGCTCCGGCGATGAAGGCTTCGGCGTGGATCGGTGTGTTCATGGCATGGGCCGGTTATTGGATCGGGGGGTGTGCTGGCGGGCGGCCGGTCCGTGGCAGGCGGAGCGAGGGTCTCCCGTGGTCGGCCACATCGTCGAACGCTGGCGTGCCGCGATGCCCGCGTCCGTGGACCCGGAGGTCCACCAAGGTCGGCAGTACCGCAGCGACCTGCACCGCTCTCCACGGCGGGGGAGCGGACCGTTCCATGCGCCATGATCAGCGTTCTGCATGGTGCTGCAAAGGAACTGGAAGCGATCAGCGGCGCAACCGGTCGCGAAACCGCGCCAGGACGATCAGCGGCGCGTCGGCAGGAACGGCGCCCCGGCCGGTCGGCTCGCGCCGCATCTTTGTTCCATGCGCGAACCGTTCATCACGCTGCTCCTGGCCGCGGGGCCCTTCGTTGCGAGCGCGGCCACGTACACCGTGCCGCCGCAAGGCGTCGCTGCGTTCTTTGCCGCGCTGCCCGAGGACGCCACGCTGGTGCGCTTCGACGGGGCTGCGGAGTACCGGTGCTCTTCGGACATCGTGCTTCCGGCGCGCCCCCTTTTGATCATCGATGGTGCCGGCGCCACACTGCAGCTCGGACCCGATTCCAAGGGCTTCACCTGCGCGGTCGTTGACCAAAGGGCTGCGGTGGCACGGCTTACCTCACGCTATGTCATCCGCGATTTCGCGCTGATCGAGGGTGGGGTGAAGGCCATCGACCTGCAGGCCACGCTGGGCAGCGAGCTGCGCAACCTCAAGTGCGTGCGGCAGACCGGGACGGCGGTGGACCTGCGCTTCTGCCTGATGGCCCGCCTGGAACATGTCTTCGTGACCAACCCGGCCGGCCGTGGGATCGTGGTACGGCAGGGCGACTGGCCGGGGGCCACCGCGTTCAACAGCCAGAGCAACAGCACCGTGCTGGAGCAATGCCGCGTGTACTGTGCCTCCACCACCACCGAGGCGTTCGCCGTGCTGAACAGCGGCGGGGTGCGCATCACCGATTGCGTGAGCGAGGGTGCCCCCTGCGACCATGACCTGTTCCTTTCGGCCGTCACCGATGGCGATGAAGCCTCTGTTGCGGGCAACACGGTGGTGAAGTCCTTCACCCTGGCCAACTTCCACGTGGAGCACGCCGCCCGCGTCGCCTCCATTCATGTCAACATGCCGAGCAAGGCCAGTGTCACGCTCAGCAATGTGTACTGGAACGGCCCCCAGAAGGCACCGGTGATCCGGTACATGATGGGCCAGCTGAACCTGGCGGACATCGGGTGGTGGCACGAGAGTTTCCGGATCGTCACCCGGCTGAGCGCACCGCGCATCACGGTGCAACGCTGCCACAGCCTGCTGAACGTGGGGGAGAAGGGCGGCCGCAGCGACCGGCAGGCCGGTGTGCTGCATCTGGACACCACGCTCGTGGGCAGTACGCAATTGAAGCTGAACTACGTGGTGGTGCGGGACCGGGCGATGTGAGGTCGCGACACCTTACGCGTTCATGTGGCCCCCAGGGCCTGGCGAGCCCTTGCGCCGGCCTTCAGCACCAGTTGGACCATGGAGGCCACCACACGAGGGGATGACGCACGGGATATGCGATGTCCGTGCCCCCGGTCATCCAGCGGTGGCCGACGCCGACCCGTGACCACGCCGTTCCTCCAACCAGGGCACCGCTCGTGGCAGGGATCCAGGTCCGACCGCGCCGCAGCCCGTAGATTGCGGTTCATTCCCAGGCAACATGCTCATGCCATCGGTTCTCCTGCGCTGGGCCTCCCGCGGGGCTGCGTTCCTGCTGGTGGCCTTTCTCGGCCTCTTTGCAGCGGATACCTTCAGCGGACCGGGCGATGGCTTCGAACGGGTGCGCGACGCGGCGATGCATCTGTTGCCGGCGCTGGCCTGCCTGCTGATCGTGGTGGTGGCCTGGCGCAAGGCCTGGATCGGTGCCCTGGCTTTTGCCGTGCTGGCGGGCATCTACGCCCTCTGGGCATCCGACCGGCCGGACTGGGTGCTCGCGATCAGCGGTCCCCTGGCCTTGGTGGCCCTGTTGTATGCCCTGGCCTGGTGGAAGCGCGCGAAAGCGTGATCACGGGTTCTCCTCGAGCCAGCGCTTGATCTGGGCAAGATGGCGCTGCTTCACCGGTTCGCGTTCCCTGCGGCTCTGCTCGGTGAAATAGGTGTGCGCCTCCAGGAAGCGCACCTGCAGTTCGTTCCACTGCCGTTCGGTGCTGAGAACGCCGTAGTTGCGCAGCTCCCAGAATAGCGTGGTGCCGATGCGGAAGAAGTCCGAGCGCCCCAGGTAGTCCAGGTCCGCATCGCAGAGCAGCATGCCCAGTTCATCCTGGGGCTGCTGGGGGATCTTGGTGGCCATCACCATGGCACACACCCGTTCGATCTGTTCCGGGCTGTACCCGAAACGGGGTAGCGCTTCGCGCGCCAGGGCACAGCCCGCCTCCTCGTGCGCATGGTCCTGCACAAGGAAGCCCGAATCGTGGTACAGCGCCGCCGTCCGCAGCAGGTCCAGGTCCTCGCCCTGCACCTCGGCCTGTGCCGCGTTGGCCACCACCGACCGGTACACGTCCAGGGTATGGCTGAAGTTGTGGTAGGTGCGCTCCTTGGGCAGTCCGTGACGCAGTCGCGACAGGATGTACAGTTCGGCACCCGGCTGGTCCATCGCGGGCAAGGTATCAGGACCCGGCGATCTGGACCTGCGCTCCGTTGTTTTCAGCTCATTTTTCACAGTTGCCGGGAAATGCGGTTCCGGGCGGGTCCCGGGAACGATCGCTTCCCGCAGTACCGGGTGGATCGGACGAGCGCCGATCGATCCCGTGCAGGCACCGGATGCCTCAAGGGTCCGGGCTGGCCTGGAGGGTGTGAAGGCGCGTGCGAGGGCTGCTCCGGGATCACTCCCTCACCAGCTCCAGCACCTTTTCCACGATGTCCTCGATGCTGGGTTTGCTGAAGTAGTCGCCGTCGCTGCCGTAGGCCGGGCGGTGGGCCTTTGCGGTGAGGGTGGCGGGGGCCGCGTCGAGCCAGCGGTAGCCGCCCTGCACCTCCAGGACCTCGCGCAGGATGTATGCACTGGCGCCGCCGGGCACATCCTCGTCCACCACGAGCAGGCGGCTGGTCTTCTTCAGGCTCTCCAGGCAAAGCCCCGTGCGGTCGAAGGGGAGCAGGGTGCGCGCGTCGATGAGCTCCGCACGGATGCCGAGACCGGCCAGGATGTCGCAGGCCTTGGCGCACAGGGTGAAGGTGCTGCCGTAGCTCACCAGGGTGAGGTCGGTGCCTTCGCGCACCAACTCGGCGATGCCGATGGGCACGGTGAACTCGCCGAGGTTGGCGGGCAGGCGCTCCTTGCTGCGGTAGCCGTTGAGGCACTCGATCACCAGGGCGGCATCGTCGGCCTGCAGCAGGGTGTTGTACATGCCTGCGGCCTGCTGCATGTTGCGCGGCACGCACACCACCACGCCGCGCACGCTGTTGATGATCATGCCCATGGGGCTGCCGCTGTGCCACACCCCTTCCAGGCGGTGGCCGCGCGTACGCACGATCAGTGGGCATTTCTGGCCGCCCCTGGTGCGCCAGTGCACGGTGGCCAGGTCGTCGCTCATGCCCTGCAGGCAGTACAGCAGGTAGTCCAGGTATTGGATCTCCGCCACGGGGCGCAGGCCGCGCAGCGCCATGCCGATGCCCTGGCCCAGGATGGTGGCTTCGCGGATGCCCGTGTCGGCCACGCGCAACTCGCCGAAGCGGGCCTGCATGCCCTCCATGCCCTGGTTGACGTCGCCGATCTTGCCGGTGTCCTCCCCGAAGGTGAGCAGCCGCGGTTCGCGCTCGAACAGTGCGGCGAAGTTGTCGCGGATGATGATGCGGCCGTCGATCATCTCGTCGGTCGCGTATTCCACCGGCACCTCGGGCACGTAAAGGCAGCTCTTCCCGCTCTGGCTGTACAGGTGCGAACCGTAGCGGTCGCCGTTCACTTCCATCGCGCGGGAGATCCAGTCGGCGAGCGGTCGTTTCGCGATGGGGTCCGCCGTGGTGGCCAGCAGCAACGCTTGACGCGCAGCGCTCACGACCTCCTTGCGACCGGGGCTCAGCTCCGAGCGTAGTGCGGTGGCCAGGGCGGTGATGGTGTCGGCCGTGCCGGATCCCTCCGGGTAGCGCGCCCCCGCCAGCGCTTCGATCATGAACGCGACATCGCCCAGTTCGGCTTTGATCTCGTCCTGGAACGCCTTCCAGGCGGCCTTCTGCGCGGCACGGGCCTCGGCCTTCGCACGCGCCTCGATGGCATCCAGCTCCCCGGCCGTGGCGAGCACTTCACCGCCGGGACGGAAGCCCAGGATCCACTCCCTGAACTTCACGTTGCAGTCGTACACCTTGTACCACTCCAGCAACGGGATCTCCTGCAGCGGGGTGCCGTCCTTGTCCCGCACCCAATCGGTGACGTTGCTCTTGTAGCGTTCGTGGCTGCCGCTGGTGCTGTGGCCCTGGGGCTGCGTCACCTCCTCCACGTGGATCAGGCAGGGCACATGCTCGGCCCGGCACAGGGCGATGGCCTTCTCGTAGGTCTTGTTCAGGTGGGCATAGTCCCAGCCCTTGGTGCGATAGATGCGCAGGCCGTTGCCTTCCTGCTCCTTCTCGAAGCCGGCAAGGGCCTTGCTGATGCTGGCCTTGGTGGTCTGGTGCGCCTTGCTGACGCTGATGCCCCATCCGTCGTCCCACACGCTCATGGCCAGGGGGACCTGCAGCACGCAGGCGGCGTTCATCGTCTCCCAGAAATGGCCTTCGCTGGTGCTGGCGTCGCCGATGGTGCCGAAGGCGACCTCGTTGCCCTGGTCGGTGAGGTGGGTGAGCGCGTGCAGCGCAGGGTCGTTGCGGAACACCTTGCTGGCCTGTGCCAGGCCCAGCAGGCGCGGCATCTGCCCGGCGGTGGGGCTGATGTCCGGACTGCTGTTCGGCTGCGCCATCAGGTCCTTCCATTCCCCGTTCTCATCCAGGCTGCGCGTGGCGAAGTGGCCGTTCATGCTGCGGCCGGCGCTGCTGGGGTCGGCGTGCACATCGGCGTGGGCGTACAGCTGTGCGAACCACTGCTGGACGGTGAGCTCACCGATGGCGAACATGAAGGTCATGTCGCGGTAGTAGCCGCTGCGCCAGTCGCCGTTGCGGAACTGCTTGGCCATGCACACCTGCGCCAGCTCCTTGCCGTCGCCGAAGATGCCGAACTTGGCCTTGCCGCCCAGCACTTCCTTGCGGCCGATGAGGCTGGCCTCGCGACTGGTGACGCACAGTTCGTAGTCGCGCAGGATCTCCTGCTTCACCTCCTCCAGGGTCAGTTCTTCGGTCAGATCGGTCTTGCGGGCCATCGGTCGCGGTCTTCCGCGCGAAGGTATGCCCTGCGGCGCGTGCGGGGGGCGGGACCGGAAGGTGCGGCATACACTGGCCGGGGCGATATCCCGGCTCCGGCGCCCGCGCGGGGCCCCTGGTCGGATCGGCCACCGCGCACCGGGCCGTGCGATGGAACCTTCGCGGCCCATCGACCTTCCCATGCACCGATCCCTGACCGTCGTTCTCGGTCTGTCCGTCGCCCTTGCCCATGGCCAGGTGCCGCAAGGCGGGTCTCCGTTCCAGTGGGGACAGCGCGCCCGGGCGGGCACGCTGCCCACTTTCGCGCCGAACGGCCCGTTGGACGAGGAACGCCACGCGGAGACCGCCGGGCTCGCCTTCCGCTACGGCACCCAGCGCTGGCTTCAGGCCGATCTGATCACCGAGGGCCTGTGGGACAGCCTGCCGGGAGGCCTGCTGCGCGGCCGCATCCGGTTGCACAGCCCGGGCGCCGCCATGCTCGCCGTGCAGTTCGAGCGGTTCGACCTGCCCGAGGGCGCCCTGCTCTTCGTGATCGACGAGGCGCGCGCCCGCTACCTCGGTGGGTTCGGGGAGGCCAACGAGCTGCCCGACGGCAGCTTCGCCACGGCCCTCCTGCCCGGCGAGGCCGTGGTGCTCGAATTGCAGGTGCCGACCGGACAACGCGCCGACTGCACCGTGCGCATAGGCAGTGTCACGCACGCCTTCCGCGATCCCTTCGCCCAGGCCGAGGCCGGCACCACCAAGGACTATGATCCCGGCTATCAGAGCGCCGCCTGCCACATCAATGTGAACTGCCCGGAAGGGACCAACTGGCAGACCGTGAAGCGCGCCACGGCCATGTTCCTCCGGCCCGATGGGAACGGTTGCACCGGCACCCTGGTGAACAATACCGCCAACAACGGAACGCCCTATTTTCTGCTGGCCAACCATTGCTACCAGCCCAACACCAGCGGCTGGGTCTTCTACTTCAACTACGAGTCCACGGGCTGCTCGGGCAGCACCGGCCCCACCAGCCAGACGATCACCGGATGCACCTTGAAGGCCAGCGACTACTACGACGATCTCGCCCTGGTGCAGCTCAGCAGCGCTCCGCCGGCCAGCTACCAGCCCTACTACGCGGGCTGGGACCGCAGCGGCGCCACGCCCACGCGCACCGTCACCATCGAGCATCCGCTCAACGATGTGAAGAAGATCGCCTTCGACGACCACGCCCCCACGAGCTACAGCAGCGGCGGTACCGCCTTCTGGCGGATGTACTGGGACAGCGGCATCGTGCAGAGCGGTTCGAGCGGTTCACCCTTGTACGACCAGAACAAGCGGTTGGTGGGGCATGTGGTGAGCGGCGCCCAGACCTGCACGAACGCGGCCAGCACGCCCAGCGGTGCGGTGAAGCTCGTCAGCAGTTTCGAAGGCAGCGCGGCCAGCAACCGGTTGCGCGACTGGCTGGACCCCGCGAACAACACCACGGTGCTCGATGGGTACGATCCGTACGCAGGACCGGTCCAGCCCGTCCGGGTGAAGCTGAAGGTGATGCTGGAAGGGGCATACGAGAGCAGCACCGGCCTGATGCGGGGCGCCCTGCGCAGCACCGGCCTGGTGCCGTTGACGGAGCCATATACCGCGCTGGGCTTCGACGTGGTGAACGGCAGCGGCGGTGAGGCCACCACCAGTGCGGTGCTGGCCACCAGCGGAAGCACTTCGGTGGTGGACTGGGTGCGTGTGGAGCTGCGCGACAGGACGGACGGCGGGTTGACGGTGGCGGTGCGCCATGCGCTGTTGCTGCGCAACGGCAGTGTGGTGGACGTGGACGGCACGAGCGATGTGTCCTTCGATGTGCCTCCGGACAACTACCATGTCGCGGTACGGCACCGCAACCATCTCGGGGCCATGCTGGCCACACCCCAGGCGCTCAGCGGCACCGCGGCGCTGAAGGACCTGACCCTGGCGTCCACCGCGCTGTACGGGGGCTCGGCCGCCACCAAGCCGGTGAACGGGGTGCGCTGCCTGTATGCCGGGGATGCCGACCTGAGCGGCCACGTGAAGTACAGCGGCGCGGGCAACGACCGCGACCCCATCCTGCAGATGGTCGGTGGCCAGGTGCCCACGCATGCCGTCAACGGCTACCACCTCGAGGACCTGAACCTGGACGGCGTGGTTCGCTACGCGGGCAGCTCCAACGACCGGGACCTGATCCTGAACAACATCGGTGGCACGGTGCCTTCCTCCGTGCTGCTGGGGCTGTTGCCGTGAGCGTGGTTCAGTCCACGAAGCGGGAGGCCAGGTCAGGACCGGGCCGCAGGCAGGCTTCCGCGCGGCCGAACCAGCGGTAGCGCTTGCGGGCCACGAGGTCGTACACCGCATCGCGCAACGAACGGGGCACCGCCATGAACATGAAGAGCAGGGGCCAGGCACCGTCGAGGTCGCGGGCAAGCCAGAGCGCCGCGTCGCTGCGGATGAGGATGCGGCCACGCCGCACGTAGATCAGGGTGCCGGGGTCCCGGGTGTCCAGGCCCTGTTCCACCAGCAGGCGTTGCCCGGTGGGGCCCTGCAGGGCGGCGAAGTGGACGCGGCCCCTTCGGTCGCGCGGGGCCACGAAGCGCACCATGCCGGTGCAGAGCTTGCACACCCCGTCGAACAACAACAGGCGGTCCGGCCAGGGCCCTGCGGTCATGCGCGCGGCTTGGCGAGCACGCCGCAGAGGTGCCACAGCAGGCGCGCGCCGACGTTGGCGTCCCACTCATCGCGGCCGGGTGTCACTTCCACCAGGTCGAAGCCGATGAGGGTGCGGCCGCTGGCCACCAGGCGGCTCAGCAGGTAGGTGGCCTCCTCGAAGGCCAGGCCGCCGGGCACGGGCGTACCGGTGTTGGGGCAGAGCGCCGGGTCGAGCCCGTCGATGTCGAAGCTCACGTGGACCTTGTCCGGCAGCGCGCCGATGATGGCGTCGCACTGTTCGCGCCAGGTGATGCCTTCATATTGCTGGCGACGGATGTCCGCCGAGCGCACCACCTTCACCCGGCCGCGCTGGCCCATGAAAGCCTGGTCCTCCTCGGCGCAGAAGTCGCGGATGCCCACCTGCACCAGGGTGTCCACCTGGGGCAGTTCCAGCGTGTTGTGCATGATGCTGGCGTGGCTGTAGGTGAAGCCTTCGTAGGCGTGGCGCAGGTCCATGTGCGCATCGATGTGCAGGATGCCGAAGCGCTTGTGGCGTTGGGCCAGGGCGCGGTGGAAGCCCAGCGGGGTGCTGTGGTCGCCGCCCACCAGGCCCACGAGCTTGCCGGCGTCGAGCCATTCCCCCGTGCGCGCCTCCACCCACTCGTTCATCACCGCGCACTCGGCGTTCACCAGTTCCAGGGCCCTCCTGGCCGCGGCGCGCTCCTTTCCGGAGCCGCCCTCGGTGAGTATCGCGATCACCTTGCCGGCCTCCTTGCGCAAGGCCTTGCTCTGTTGCAGCAGGGCTTTCGGCAGCTCGTCCATGGCGATACCGCGCTTCCAGAGCTCGGGGAACTCGGGGTGGAAGAGGTCCACCTGGAAGCTGGCGTCGAAGATGGCCCGGGGGCCGTGGGCGGTACCGCCGCCGTAGCTGGTGGTCACCTCCCAGGGCACGGGTACCAGCACGATGTCCGCCTCTTCACAGGTGAAGGGAAGGCCATAGATCTGGGCGTTGGCGTCGCCGGGGGTGTTGGGATCGAAGGCTTTGGTCTTGGCAGCTTTGCTCATGGGTGGGGTCCGGCGCGGGCATGGGCCTGCGACGCCGCGAAGGTCGGTGATCGGGTGCGCCGCTGGATGCCCGGGAACGCGTGTCGCCATTCGGAAGTTCGTATCCTATCTCCACCCCACTTTTTCCTTTCCGCCTTGCTGCCGCGTTGGACCACTTCCCTGCAGCGCCCGCTGCGCCGCGCGTGTTCCACCTTGTATGAAGACGAAAATGGGGCGGATCCTCAGTTCCTCAGCCGGTGAGGAAGACGCGGTCGATCCCAGCACCAGACAGGGCAGTGAAGAAGTGAGGTGGTGAGGATGGCCGCGGCTTTCAGCTCCCTTCCATCCTCACCTCTTCACCGGAACAGGTGGGACCTTCGTTGCCGCTTCAGCGACCCACTCAGGGGACAGCATACCAGCCGCCCCGTCCTCACTGGGAGAACGGGGCGGTCCCGCACCGGGTGGCATCCCCTCGTCGCCGCCGGTGTCCGGGGTTCAGGTCAGCCGGAAGATGGCCGTGAGCAGGTCGGGCGCGCTGTACGTGCGCTTGGCGGCGGGGCTGGGCGCCGGGGGGGCGGGATCCGATGCCGGACCTGGATCCGGCGCCGGGGTGGGGGGCGGAGCGGGTAGGTCATCGGGTATCTGGTCCGGGGTGACGCTGCCGCTCAGGCCGCCGGAGGTCATCGTCCAGGTGCGCCCCACCATGTCCTCGTCCCAGGTGTTGGTCACGTTGTCCACATCGTCCAGCATGAAACCGATGCCGCTGTCGAAATGCACCGCCCGGCCGACGGGCACCTGTACTTCGAAGCGCACGTGCTGGGCGCGCAGCTTGTCCGTTCTGGGCATGGACACCCAGGGGGAGAGCAGCAACAGCGAATCGTGCTGCACGTGGGTGAAGCCGGTATGGCTGGCGCGCGCCAGGGCCATCTTTCCGGTGCGGCCATTGGCCCGGCGTTCCACCACCAGATGGAAGAGGCTGTCCGGGCTGGGGGTGACGTCCAGTTCGGCCCAGGCCCCGTGGATGCTGTCCGCCGTGGTCATCAGCCCCTCCATGTCCCATTGCACCCGGCCGTCGTCGTATTCCACCTTCCAGTCCTTGCCAAGGCCGCGCATGTCGCCCACGCCCAGGTGGAGGGTCTGCCCGGTGGGCTGCACCAGCACCACCTCCTCGCGCAGCTTTTGCCGGTGCGTGAAGTCGTTGCCCAGGCGCAGCCCCGTGATGAACACCACCAGCAAGGCCACAAGCCACAGGGTGCCGAGCGCCCATCCCAGCCACTGCGGTGCACGCAGGCCGGTGAGCAGGCGCAGGCCGCCGATGAACAGCCCCAGGGCCGGGATCAGCAGCAGCAGCAGGGCGCACAGGATGCCCCAGAAGGCAAGGGTGTGGCTTTCGAAGACCACGCCGCTGAGCTCGTAAAGCCCCACATTTCCCAGGCCGCTGAAGCGATCCAGGGTGATGCCGCCGCCCACCAGGACACCCACCAGGGTGAGGGTGAGCAGGATGCCCAGGACCAGGGTGAACGCGCCGACCACCTTGGAAGCGGCCCCGGCGGCGCTGTGTGCGAACTGCCGGGCCCCATGGCGTACGTGCTGCCCATAGGCGGCCCCGGCGCCACGCCCCCACTTGCGCCCAAGGGCATCGGCCTCCTGCGCCATGCGCTCGGCCCCCCGCTTGAAGCGGTCGGCCCCTTCCTCAAAGCTGCGTTTCAGGTTGTCCACCGTCACCGGCTCGCCCTGCATCCGCAGCCGATCGGCGGCAGAGGAGGCCTGGGGGATCAGGATCCACAGGATGATGTAGATGAGGATGGGCGAGCCCACGCCGAAGATCACCAACAGGATGAACGCGATGCGCATCCACAGCGGGTCGGTGCCGATGTAGGCGGCCAGACCGCCGAACACGCCGCCCACCCAGCAGTCCTCGGGGTCGCGGAACAGGCGGCGCCGTTCATCGTGCGGCGGGGGAGGAGACGTGGTGCTCTCGCCATCGGCCACGTCGGCATAGTCCTCCGGCCGACCCATCACCGCGATCACATGGTCCACGTCGGCGATGCCCACCACCTGCCGGCCTTGCAGCCGTTCCTGAAAGAGCTCGGCGATCCGGGCCTCGATGTCGGCCATGATCTCATCCCGGCCTTCGCTCCCGCTGAAGCGCGAACGGATCGTGCCGAGGTAACGATGCAGCTTTTCGTAGGCGTCCTCCTCGATATGGAACACCGTGCCGCTGATGTTGGCTGTGAGGGTCTTTTTCATCGCGCGTTGCGTCGGGTCATCTTTTTCACCGCCTGGGCCAGGTCGTCCCAGGTCTCATCCAGTTCATTCAGGAACTGCTGCCCCACCGGGGTCAGCTTGTAGTACTTGCGCGGAGGGCCGCTGCGGCTCTCCTCCCAGCGATAGGTCAGGAATCCGGCATCCTTCAGCCGCGTCAGCAGGGGGTACAGCGTACCCTCCACCACGATCAGCTTCGCGTCCTTAAGCTTGGCGATGATGTCCGGCGGATAAAGCTCCTCCTGCGACAGCACCGACAGGATGCAGTACTCCAGCACCCCTTTCCGCATCTGCGCCTTGGTGTTCTCGACGTTCATCCGGGTTGTGACTGGTACTTGACGATGCAAACATATATGCCTTGATTAGTACTATGCAAGACAAAGTACCTTTTTGTGATGAACGGCAGCCACGGACCGATGGATGGTGCAGGCGCCCCCATGGCCCCGCCCGGCGCCTTCGGCTACTTTTGGCCGTGTCCCGTCCGCAGCGCATGGTCCTCCTGGCCGTCCTCCTCCTTCTGCTGCTGGCCGCGCTGGCCTGGTTGCTGTCGCGGCTGGAGTTCGCGCCGGTGAAGACCTATCTGGACGGGCTGGCGCCGGACGGCAGGGTGGAGACCTATGCGCCGGCCTTCCATGCGCGGGTGCGGGGCAACCTGCGGGCCCTGGCGGTGGCGTGCGCGGCGGCGGCGGGACTGCTGCTGGCCGGGTGGAGGCTGCTGTCCCGGTCGCTGCCGCGCACGGCGGACCGGAACGCGGGCCTGTGGACGGAGCTGCGGCGCGCCCTGGTGAAGCTCCACAAGCGCACCTCGCGCACGCACAAACTGTTCGTGGCCGGCATCATCGCCGTAGGCGCCGTGCTGCGCATCGTGCAGCTGCAGGCCCCCATCATCTACGACGAGGCCTTCACCTACGTGTACTACGCCGTGCGCCCGCTGGCGGTGGTGGTCTCGGACTACAGCTACCCCAACAACCAGGTGCTGCACACCCTGCTGGTGAAGCTGAGCACCGCCGTCCTCGGGGTGCATCTCTGGAGCCTGCGCCTGCCGGCGTTGCTGGCCGGGATCCTGGCCATGCCCCTGGCCTACCTCTTCGTACGCGCCCACTTCAACCGCTACATCGCCTTGCTGATGCTGACCTTCGTGGCCTCCAGCGGCGCCTTGATCGAGTACAGCGCCCTGGGCAGGGGCTACAGCATCGTCTGGTGCATGCTGCTGCTGGGATGGATCGCCGGGCGGCATTTCGCCAAGACCAATGCGCTGGGCAGCGCCCTGGTGGTGGCGGTGGTGAACGCGCTGGGCATGTGGACGGTGACCACCATGCTGTACGCGGCGGTCGCCTGCTACCTGTGGCTGCTCATGCACCTGGTCCTGAGCTACGACACCACCCTGGCCAAGCGGTTGAAACGGCTGGCCATGTCCTTCGGGGTGTTCGTGGTGCTCACCGCCGCACTTTACATGCCGGTGATCGTGGTCCACGGCCTGGGCCAGCTCTTCCACCACCCCACCATGGGCGACAACAGCTGGGAGGTGTTCTCGGCCACGCACCAGGACCGCGCCTTCGACCTCTACGCCTATTTCAACGACACGGCGGCCACCTGGATCAGTCTGTTGGGCATGGCGGGCCTCGTCTATGCGGCGTACATCAGTTCCAAGTTCCGCCTGCTGCTGGTGGCCACCGTGCTCGGTGCGGTGCCCATCGTGATCGCGCAGCGCCTGGTGGCCCCGCCTCGGGTGTGGACCTACACGCTCTTCGTGCTCCACCTCAGCTCGGCCATCGCCCTGTTCTACCTGCTGAAGCTGGTGCAGGAAACGATGGTGCCCACCCTGAGCAAGCGCCTGCGCACCAGCGTCACCGCCGTGGTGGTGCTCCTCGGGCTCTCGTACACCGGCATGCGGGGCATCCACGACCGCATCGAACGATTCCCGGAGGCCGCCATGGCCACCGAGCACTTCCGCGGCGCACTCGGCCCGTCCGACCGGGTGATGGTCGAGTTCCCCTGGGAGGCGCCCGTGGAGTTCCATTTCATGGACCGCGGCATCCCCATCGAGGCGCTGTACCGCACCCCGGGCCCCGGTGCTGCGGTCTTTGTGCTGGTGAGCCCCGCCCGCGAACAGACCCTGGACGGGGTGCTGTTGCACCACCGCTTCCGCACCGACCAGCTCCGGGAACCCACCAAGGTGAAGGACTGGAGGCGGCTGGAGATCTGGCGTGCCACTTTGCGGTGAGCTAAGGCCGCCGAACGAAAGCCCCGAAACCCGACCTTTGCGGCCCCGTTGCCGCCACCGGTCCGCAGCGGCGCTCAACCGACAACACCAGCGCACATGGCAGAAGAAGGCCGCCAGATCATCTTCAACATGGTGAAGGTGGGCAAGACGCTCCCTTCCGGCAAGAAGATCCTCAACGACATCTACCTCGGCTTCTACTACGGGGCCAAGATCGGCGTGCTCGGCCTCAACGGCTCGGGCAAATCGACCCTCATGCGCATCATCGCCGGCAAGGAGAAGAGCTATGAGGGCGATGTGCACCTCAGCCCCGGCTACTCCATCGGCCACCTGGAACAGGAGCCCGAGCTTGATGAGAGCAAGACCGTGATCGAGATCGTGCGCGAGGGGGTGAAGCCCATCATGGACCTGCTCGCCGAGTACGAGGAGGTGAACAACAAGTTCGCCGACGAGGAGGTGCTGAACGACCCGGACAAGATGGAAAAGCTCATCGCCCGGCAGGCCGCCCTGCAGGACCGGATCGAGGTGAGCGACGCCTGGAACATCGACCAGAAGCTGGAGGTGGCCATGGACGCCCTGCGCTGCCCGGACGGCGAAACATCCATCAAGGTGCTCAGCGGTGGGGAACGCCGCCGGGTGGCCCTCTGCCGCCTGCTGCTGCAGAACCCCGACATCCTGTTGCTGGACGAACCCACCAACCACCTGGATGCCGAGAGCGTGGCCTGGCTGGAGCTCCACCTGCAGCAGTACAAGGGCACGGTGATCGCCATCACCCACGACCGTTACTTCCTGGACAACGTGGCCGGCTGGATCCTGGAACTGGACCGCGGCGAGGGCATCCCCTTCAAGGGCAACTACACCAGCTGGCTGGAGCAGAAGACGGCTCGCCTGGCCCAGGAGGAGAAGCAGGAAAGCAAGCGCCATCGCGTGCTGAAGCAGGAGCTCGAATGGGTGCGCAGCAACCCCAGCGCCCGCCGCACCAAGAACAAGGCCCGCCTGGCCAACTACGAGAAGCTGCAGGGCGAGAGCGTGAAAGAGAAGGAGGCCAAGCTGGAGATCTTCATCCCCAACGGACCGCGCCTGGGCGACAAGGTGATCGAGTTCAAGAACGTCAGCAAGGGCTTCGGCGACCGCCTGCTGATCGACAACCTCAGCTTTGCCCTGCCGCCCGCGGGCATCGTCGGCATCATCGGGCCCAACGGCGCGGGCAAGACCACCCTCTTCCGCATGGTCATGGGCGCCGAGAAACCCGACAGCGGCACCATCTCCATCGGGGATACCGTGCAGATCGCCTACGTGGACCAGAGCCACAAGGACCTGTTGGCCGAGCGAACGGTGTACGAAGTGATCAGCGGGGGCCTGGAGAACATCACCTTCGGCAATGTGGTGATGAACACCCGCGCCTACCTCAGCCGCTTCAACTTCAGCGGCACCGACCAGAATAAGAAGGTGGGCGTGCTCAGCGGCGGTGAGCGCAACCGCCTGCACCTGGCCATGACCGTGAAGCAGAGCAGCAACGTGCTCCTGCTGGACGAACCCACCAACGACCTCGATGTGAACACGCTGCGCGCCCTGGAGGAAGCCATCCAGGACTACAGCGGCTGCGCGGTGATCATCAGCCACGACCGCTGGTTCATGGACCGCGTGTGCACCCACATCCTGGCCTTTGAGGGCGACAGCCAGGTGTACTGGTTCGAAGGCGGCTTCACCGACTACGAGGAGAACCGCAAGAAGCGCCTCGGTGGCGACATCGTGCCGCACCGCATCAAGTACCGGAAGCTGGTGCGGGGCTGAACGCCCCATGCCGCCGATCGAAAGCCCGGCAACACCGGGCTTTCTCATTCGTCCACGTCCGCTGAGCGGACCGCCGGACCGGTATATCCCTGCGCGATCCTGGCTTGAGGCCGACGCGGCAGGCTGCTACCCTTGTGCTGCGAAGCGTCCTCCCTGTGGAGGACATTCTGGTGGGTGGACCGTCCTTGGGCTCAGCCTGGGCGGTCCACTGCCGTTGGGGCGGTACTTTCGCCGGCGCCCATGGCCACCAAGCCCTCCATCCCCAAAGGCACCCGCGACTTCGGTCCGCCGGAGATGCTGCGCCGCAAATACATCTTCAGCACCATCGAACAGGTCTTCCGGATGTACGGCTTCCTGCCGCTGGAGACCCCGGCCATGGAGCACCTGGAGACCCTGACGGGCAAGTACGGCGAGGAGGGGGACCGGTTGATCTTCAAGGTGCTCAAGCGGGGTGCCGAGCTGGATCGCGCCCTGGAGGACCGCAGCAAGGGCCTGGCCGATGAAGCCTTGCGCTACGACCTCACCGTGCCCTTTGCGCGCTATGTGGTGCAGCACCAGCAGGAACTCACCTTCCCCTTCAAGCGTTACCAGGTCCAGCCCGTGTGGCGCGCCGACCGGCCGCAGAAAGGCCGCTACCGCGAGTTCTACCAGTGCGATGCGGACGTGATCGGCAGCAATAGCCTGCTGAACGAGGTGGAACTGGTGCAGCTGCTCGATGAGGTCTTCACCCGGCTCGGCCTGCCGGTGGCGATCAAGCTCAACAACCGCAAGGTGCTCAGCGGGATCGCCGAGGTGAGCGGCCAGCCGGACAAGGTGGTGGACATCGTCACCGCGATCGACAAGCTCGACAAGATCGGACGCGAGAAGGTGGAGGAGGAGATGCGCGCGAAGGGGGTGCGCGATGCGGCCATCGCCGGGATCGCCCCGCTGTTCGAGCTGAAGGGGACCTGGAAGGAGCAACGTCCGCAGCTGGAGCAATGGCTGGCCGCAAGCGCGGTCGCGCAGGAGGGCTTGAAGGAGCTCTCGTTCGTGTTCGACACGGTGGGCGCCTTGAAGAGCGCGGTCCTGGAGTTCGATCCCACGCTGGCCCGCGGCCTGGACTACTACACCGGCGCCATCTTCGAGGTGAAGGCCACGGAAGGGACCCTGCAGAGCAGCATCAGCGGCGGTGGACGCTACGACGACCTCACCGGCGTCTTCGGGCTGAAGGGCATGAGCGGCGTGGGCATCAGCTTCGGTGCCGACCGCATCCACGACGTGCTGCTCGAAACGAACAAGTTCCCCGCGGAGCTGGGCGGCAACATGAGATTGCTCTTCGCCAACTTCGGCGAGGCCGAGGCCCTGCACTGCCTGAAGCTGCTGCGCGCGGTGCGCGACGCGGGCATCGCCGCCGAGCTCTACCCGGACAAGGCCAGGATGGCCAAGCAGTTCAAGTACGCCGACGACAAGGGCATCCCCTTCGTGGCCATCCTCGGCGAGAACGAACTGAAGCAGGGGACCATCACCTTGAAGCACATGAAGAGCGGCGAACAGCAGGCCGTGAACGCGAACGTCAACGACATCCTCGATGCCATCCAGCACGCATAAGGCCAGCACCGGCACGCACCCCATCGGCACCGTGGGCATCAAGCTCGAGGAGCTGGATGTGATCGTCTCGCAGCGCCGCCCCATCGCCCTGGCGAAGGATGCCTTGGCGGCCGTGAAGCGCAGCCACGCCTACCTCCGCGACCGGCTCCGGAAGAGCGACGCCCCGATCTACGGGGTGAACACCGGCTTTGGATCGCTCCACGACCGTTCCATCGCCCGGAAGGACCTGGCGCAGTTGCAGCGCAACCTGGTGATGAGCCATGCGTGCGGCAGTGGTGACCCGGTGCCGGCCGACATCGTGCGCGCCATGCTCGTGCTCAAGGTGCAGAACATGGCCTTCGGGCACAGTGCGGTGGCGCTCACCACGGTGCAGCGGCTCATCGACATGCACAACGCCGACGTGCTGCCCGTGGTGTACGAGCGCGGCTCGCTCGGCGCCTCGGGCGACCTGGCCCCGCTGGCACACCTCTGCCTGCCCCTGCTGGGCCTGGGCGAGGTGCTTTGGAAGGGACGGCGCATGGCTTCGGCCACGGCCTTGAAGGCGCTCGGTTGGAAGCCCCTGGAGCTCGGCCCGAAGGAAGGGCTCGCGCTGCTGAACGGCACCCAGTTCATGAACGGCTATGCCGCGCTGCTCACCTTGAAGATGGCACGCCTGGCCGACCTCGCCGACCTGATCGCCGCGATGAGCCTCGACGCCTTCGACGGACGCATGGAGCCCTTCCACCCGTCGGTGCATGCCGTGCGCCCGCATCCGGGTCAGGCCGTGGTGGCGGCCCGCATGCGGCGTTTGCTGGAGGGAAGCGGGCTGGCGGGGCGCCGCAAGCACCACGTCCAGGACCCGTACTCCTTCCGCTGCATCCCCCAGGTGCACGGCGCCAGCCGCGATGCGCTGGCTTACGTGGAGCGGGTGGTGGAGCGCGAGCTCGAGGCGGTGACGGACAACCCCACCGTGTTCGACGATGAGGACCTGATCGTGAGCGCGGGCAACTTCCACGGCCAGCCGCTGGCCCTCGCGCTCGACTTCCTCGCCATCGCCGCGGCCGAACTGGGCAGCATCAGCGAACGGCGCCTCTACAAGCTCATCAGCGGCCAGCGCGGCCTGCCGGCCTTCCTTGTGGCCGAACCCGGCCTGAACAGCGGCTTCATGATCCCGCAATACACCGCGGCCTCCCTGGTGAGCGCCAACAAGCAACGCGCGATGCCCAACAGCGTGGACAGCATCGACAGCAGCAACGGGCAGGAGGACCACGTGAGCATGGGCGCCGCTGCGGCCATCAAGGCCTGGGACGTGGTGCAGGACGTGGAACGGATCCTCGCCATCGAACTGTTCGCAGCTGCACAGGCGCTGGAATTCCGGCGGCCCGCCCGCAGTTCCGGCCCGGTGGAGTCCCTGCTGGCCGCCTTCCGCAAGCAGGTGCCCTTCCTGAAGGTGGACGGCGTGATGCATAAGCACATGGAGGCCGCGCTGGCCTTCGTGCGCAGCGGCGCGGCGGACCGATGGACGTCCATCTGATCCCCGGCCTCGGCACCGACCACCGGCTGTTCGGCCGGATCGAGCTGCCGGGTCATCGCATGATCGCCCGGGACTGGCCGACGATGCCCCACGGCAGCACCCTGGCCGACTATGCCTCCACACTGGCCGCCACGGTGGACCGTGAACGGCTGCACGCCCTGGTGGGCGTCAGCATGGGCGGTATGGTGGTGCAGGAAATGGCCGCCCTCACCGGCCCGGCACGCGTGGTGATCATCTCCAGCTGGAAGGGACCGCACGAAATGCCGGCCTCGATCAGGATGCTCCGCGGCATCCACCCGGAGCGGTTGGTCTCCCGTGCCCTCGTGCAGCGCATCAAGCCCTTCGTGCGCTGGCAGATGGGGGCGACCGCTCCTGGCGACATCGCGCTGCTGGACGCCTGGCTCGACATGCCCGACATCGAGCGGCTCCGGGTGCAGGTGGATGCCGTGCTGCGCTGGAACGGCCCGGCCGTACCGGTGGAGGGTCTGGTGCACCTGCATGGCGACCGCGACCGCCTGATGCCGCTGGGGCCCATCCGTGGCGCTGTGGTGGTGAAGGGCGGCGGGCACCTCATGGTCCACACCCTGGCGCCCACGATCTCGGCCCTCGTGCAACGCGCCCTGGCCGGTGAGGCGCTCAGTTCCGACCCAGCTTGAAATTGATCGGCAGTACGTAGAAGACGGATACGGCCCTGCCTCCGTGCCGCCCGGGCTTCCACCTGGGCATGCGCTTCACCACCCGCACGGCCTCGGCATCGAGCGAGCGGCTCACCCCGCTGATCACGCGCACCTCGCCCACGCGGCCCTCCTCGTCCACCACAAAACCCACCAGCACACGCCCTTCACGCCTGGCCGAGCGGTCGATCTCGGGGTAGTCCACCCACCGGCCCAGGTCGCGGTACAAGGCGTCCATGCCACCGGGGTATTCCGGCACCTCCTCCACGGCCATCATGCCCATCGGCCCGGTGGTGCCGGTGCCGCCATCCGTTCCGCCGCTTCCGTCGCCGCCGGTGGGGCCGGCCTTCGCGGTGCTGTCCGCAGGGGCGGCCGTTGTGCCCGTGCCGTTGGATGCGGTGGTGCTGCTGTCCACGGGCGCGGCGGTGGTGCTGTCCACGGCGATCGGCACGAAGCCCTGGCCCTGGCTGCGCGGGGCTTTGGCGCTGTTGCGCTGTGCCTGGGGCGGAGGAGCGGTGGGTTTGGTGGCCTGCGCCGCGAACTTTTCCAGTTCCACGATGATGCCGGTCTGCCGGGGTGCGGCCACACCGGGACCGGGTGGAGCGAAGAGCCGGGGCAGCCCCAGGATCAGCCCCACGAGGGCGATCGTGGCGAGCAGGGCGATGGCCATCACCCGCTGGTGGTCGCACCGCAGCCGGTAGGCGCCGTACGCGCGGTTCCGGCCGGCGAAGACCAGGTCGTTCCGGGCGGACGAGAGCACGTTGCTCCATCCGTTACCGTGGAGCAGCAGGGCCGGAACAGCGATGAGGACGAGGAGCAGCAGGAGCCACATGGTGCAGGGGTTTGCAGGGGGAACGATGCCCGTTCGCCCCACCGTACACGCGGACCGGCCGATCCGTTCGATCGATATACCGGTCCGGACGCCCTTCGCATCTTCGCCGCATGGAAGACCTCTTCACCGTAGGTGCGCTCATCAGCCTCCTCACCCTCACCATCCTGGAGGTGGTGCTGGGCATCGACAACGTCATCTTCGTGAGCATCATCCTGGGGCGCATGCCGGAGGGGAAGCGGCTCCTCGGTCGCCGCATCTGGATGGTCGGGGGCATCCTGTTGCGCACGGCGCTGCTGCTGGGCATAGGCTGGCTGGTCCACAACGGCGAACGGGCCCTCTTCTCGGTGGCGGGCTATCCGTTCAACCTGCGCAACTGCATCATGTTCTTCGGCGGGCTCTTCCTGCTTTACAAGGCGGTGAAGGAGATCCACCACAAACTGGAGGGGGAGGACCACACCGAAGGCACCAAGGCCAAGTCCGCATCGTTCGGTACGCTGATGGCCCAGATCCTGGTGGTGGACGCGGTGTTCTCCTTCGACAGCATCGTCACGGCCATCGGGCTGGCCCGGCATGTGGAGATCATGATCGCCGCCGTGGTGATCGCGATGTTCGTGATGTTCTTCTTCGCCGACGGCATCAGCGGCTTCATCGAGAAGCATCCCTCCCTGAAGATGCTGGCCCTGTCCTTCCTGGTGCTGGTGGGCTTCATGCTCTTCTTTGAAGGGCTGGAGCCCGTGCATCACAGCGAGATCCCCAAGGGCTACGCCTACGTGGCCATGGCCTTCAGCTTCACGGTGGAGCTGCTGAACATGCGCTACCACAAGCGGGTGGTGCGCCTGAACAAGTAGGAGCGGGAGGAGCGTGCGGCCCGCCGTGGTGGCTCATGGACCGTGCCTGCACCCCATGACGCTCGCCGCGGACGGCGGTCATGGGGTGCCCGCGAACACGTACCGCACGATGTTGGCGCCCATCTGAAGGGCCTTGGTCCGCACCGCCTCGCTGTCGCCGTGCACATCGGGGTCCTCCCAGCCGTCGCCCAGGTCGCATTCCAGGTCGTAGAAGCAGACGAGCCGACCCTCGCGGATGAGGCCATACCCGCGCGGCGGTTTGCCGTCGTGCTCGTGGATCTTCGGCAGCCCGGAGGCGAAGTCGTACTGCTGGTGGTAGATGGGATGCGCGAAGGGCAGCTCCACGAAATCAAGCTCCGGGAAGACGCGCTTCATCATGGGCCGTATGTACGGGTCCATGCCGTAGTTGTCGCTGATGTGCAGGAAGCCGCCACCGATGAGGTAGTTGCGCAGGTTCTCGGCCTCCGCCGGGCTGAACACCACGTTGCCATGGCCGGTCATGTGCACCAGCGGATGGTTGAAGAGGTCGCTGGACCCGACCTCCACGGTGGGCACGTCGGGGTCCATGCGCGTGCCGAGGTTGCTGTTGCAGAACCGGACCAGGTTGGGCAGGCTCGTGGGGTTGGCATACCAGTCGCCGCCGCCGTTGTACTTGAGCAGGGCGATGGAGTAGGTGCTCTGGGCCAGGGCCCCTTGCAGGGTGAGGCCCAACAGCAGGGGCAGCAGGGACCGCGGCATCATGGGCGCAAGTTACCGCCGTTGGCGCGCCAGGCTCATCCAGGTGCAGGCCGCCAGGGCGGCCGTTTCCGTGCGCAACCGGGCTTCGCCAAGCCCCGCCGTGCGGAAGCCGGCGTCGTGCAGCAGCTGGAGTTCCTCGTCCGTCCAGTCCCCCTCGGGCCCCACCAGCACCAGGGCATCCTGTGCCGGGTCGTACAGGTCCATCAGCGGGGCCGCACCGGAGGCGTGGGCCACGAAGCGCTGGGCCGGCACGGGGCCCGCGATCAGGTCGGTGAGCGCGGTCAACGGGTCGATCCGGGGCAGCCAGGCGCGGCGGCTCTGCTTCATGGCGCTCACGGCCACGCGCAGCAGCCGCTCATGGCGCAGGTGCCCGCGTTCCGTGCGGGCGGTGGCCAGCGGGGTGATGCGCTCCACGCCCACTTCCACGGCCTTCTCCACGAACCACTCGAAGCGCTCGGCCTGCTTGGTGGGCGCCACGGCCAGGTGCAGGGCCGTACGCGGGCCGGGAAGCACCCGCCGGTCGCTGATCACCACCTGCACCTCCTGCCGTCCGGTGAGGCGCAGCACCCCCAGGGCCTCCATCCCCGCTCCGTCCACCAGTTCCACCCGGTCGCCATCGCGCAGGCGCAGCACGCGCAAGGCGTGGGCCGCCTCCTCCTCGGGCAGGTGGACCTCGGGGGCTTGCAGACCGGTGCAGTGGAAGCGGTGCATCAGGGAAGGGGCCTTGGCGTTCTTTCGCGCCACCAAAGAACGAGCAGAGCGGCAGGGAGCACGATCGCGAAGAGGGCGGAGGAGGCCGCGGGAGAGAGGCCGAGCTCCACCGGCCATTGCATCCCGGTCCATGCACCCGCTGCGACCTTGGGAAGGACTTCGTCGCGCAGGGGCTGAAGGTTCCCCGTCGGGAGCGCGTAACCGATCGTGCTCTTCGCGAGAAAAGCGCAGGCGAGGCCGGCCACGGACAGAACGATCGTGATGCGCGCAAGCGTCCTTCGAGCGGAAAGCGCAGGGAGCAGACGCACGAAGGGTAGCACGAAAGCGGCGGTCAGGTAGCGCGGGCCGTAGGACCAGCCGCCCCACCAGGTCGCGTGTGTGAAAAAAGCCAGAACGAGCACGACGGCGGGGAGGATATAGGGGTCGTGGACCCAGGACCGCATCGCCGGGATCCGCCTTCGGCCGAATGCCAATGGGAAGAGGACGAGCAATGCCGGTGCGTAATGGAACAACCCCCGGTACGCGCTGAAGGTGAGCCCCCAGAAGGCCTCCGGTTGCCAGGTGCCGAACCCGTAGCGCTGGTGCATGGCCCCATAGTTCACGGCGAACGCGTTCGGGAAGACCAATGGATCCCCCGTGACCAGGGCGTTGTGCACCAGGACCAGGACGGCCGCTGGCGTCAGGCCCAGCGCGAAACGCAGCATCGCCGAAGGGCGGGCGATGAGCTGTGCCGTCCAGACGATGGCGAAAAGGGCCAGCGCCGACTCGCAGGCGATGGCCGCCCCCGCCCATAGCCCCGCTGTGCCGGGTCTGCGCGCCTCAAGGCCCCGGGCGGCGAGCAGGGCGAACAACGCTCCGGGAAGGTGGTTGTAGAAGCTGCCGCTGTACACGAACAGGAAGGAGCCGAGGAAGGGCAGGGTGGACAGCAGCGCAGGCGAGAACCCGCCCTCCACCCGTCCGGACCGCTGCCAGCACAGGGTGATGATCAGCGCGAGCGACAGGCTGCCGCAGAGGAAGCCGCCGAGCTGCAACAGGCCATCGCTGAAGTAGCCGTGCTCACCGGGCTGCACGAGCCCCGTCACTTTGCCGAGCCACCACAACGGGGCCACCACCAGCGTCGGGAGCGGCGCTTTGTCCGAGTAGTACCGGCCGTCGATCACGGCCTTGTCCCCGGTGAGCTCATGGTGTGCGGTGATCTCCAGCGAGCCGTGCTCCACCAGCGCCGCCACGGCCAATGCGCGGCTCATGGTGTTGTCGTTGTGCCCCCGGTCCAGATGCCAGCTGCAGAGCAGCAACATCAACAACAGGACCTGGGCGGTGCGCAAGGCGGTGGGATGGTCCCGCAAGATGCGAAAGGGGAAGGAGAGCGTTTCGGTGGACGGGTTGTCCAGATCTGGAAAAACGTTAGCTTTCTCCCTACAAACGAATGACATGCGGGGCCCTTACAGTTGTCTCTTCGGAGCACTCCTCGTGGTCGGCGTTCAAGCGCAATCCCTCAGGCCACAAGTGATCGCGGGTGGTGGGAGCACCTCCTCGCTGCCCAATGGCGGCACCTTGAAGTTCACCATCGCACAGCCGGTGATCGGACCGGTGGGATGGCCGAATACGGTGCTCACGCAGGGCTTTCATCAACCGGACCCGGAACGGGTGGGCGTACTGCCCAAAGTGTTCCTGGACGGTCCGTTGCAGTCCGGGTTGATGAGCGACAACTTGCGCACGCTGCCGAGCTTTCCGCTGACGGAGCCGTACACCGGCCTGGGTTATACGCACATCGGATCGGGCTTCGAGACCGTGAGCCCTTCCGTGCTCGGTGTCACCGGCAACAACGCCGTCGTCGATTGGGTCTTTCTGGAGCTGCGTGCGGCCGGCGACAATACCGTGGTAAAGGCCACCGCGGTCGCACTGCTGCAGCGCGATGGGGACGTGGTGGCCCCGGATGGGGTGAACCCCGTCTCGTTCGTGGCGGTCCCGGGCTTCTATCACCTGGTGGTACTGCACCGCAATCACCTCGCGATCATGTCGGCCAACAGCATCAGCCTGGGCCCACTGGCGGTGCCGGTCAACTTCACCAACGGCTCGGTGGCCACCTTCGGCGGTGCGGCCGCACAACGGCTCAACGGTGGTGTGCGTGCCATGTGGGCCGGGGATGTCACCGGTAACGGCCAGGTGAAGTATGCCGGAGGGACCAACGATCGCGACCCTGTCCTCGTGGCCATCGGTGGTTCGGTACCCACGGCAACATCCTCGGGATACGCAGGTACGGATGTGAACCTCAATGGCGTGACCAAGTATGCCGGAACGCTTAACGACCGCGACGTGATCCTGACCACCGTTGGTGGCACGGTGCCCACCGCGACGCGGAGCACTTTCGTGCCCTGAACGCTTGAACCCTCCTCCAATCCTCCAGATCATGGACCTCCGTTCGATCCTCTTCGCCTGCTCACTGGCAGTGATCGGCGTACTTCCGGCGCAGCCGTTTACGCCTTACGGGACCTTCAGCTACCAGGCCGTGGTGCGCGATGCGCTTGGCAACGCCATCCCCGATCAGTTGGTCAACTTGCGCTTGGGCCTTGGTCCCTGCATCGGTGCGGTCACGTACTGGGAGACCCATCTGGTGACGACTGATGATATCGGGATGGTGAACCTGCGCGTCGGGGCGGGGACCGTGGAGCTGGGGACCTTCGAGGGCTATGAATGGACGAGCAATTGCCCGCATCGGCTCGAGGTGCAGATCGACCTCACCGGTGGAACCAACTTCACACCAGTAGGCGCACCGAGCAGCATCAGTGCCGCGCCGTATGCGATCATCTCGCGCCATGCCCGGACCATGATGGACAGCGCCATGGTGGTGGTGATGCCTGGTGATCTGTACGTCCATCCGGACTATCAGTTCGGTGTCGGAGTGGCCAACCCGCTGAACAAGCTGGATGTGGAGGGTGCGGCAGTGATCGGTGCATCCTATGCAGGCACCCATACGGCACCGACCAACGGTCTTTTGGTGCAGGGCAGTGTGGGCATCGGCACCACCAGCCCGGGTGCCTACGGCCTGCTGGTGAACGGCTCTGCCGCCAAGCCCGGTGGAGGCAGCTGGTCCAGCAGCTCGGACCTCCGGCTGAAGAAGAACGTCGCGACGCTCACCGGTTCGCTCCACACGCTTCTCGGCTTGCGCGGGGTGACCTTCGCTTACAAGGACCCCGCCGCCATCCACGAGCTGCCCGGTACGCGCATCGGCTTCATTGCCCAGGAGGTGGAGCAAGTGCTTCCGGACTGGGTGGAGGAGGTGGACGGCTACAAGCGGCTCACCATCCGCGGCTTCGAGGCGCTGACCGTGGAGGCCCTGCGCGAACTGCAGGCGGAGAACGCCGGCCTGCGCGCCGAAGTGGAGGCCCTCCGCGACCAACAGGCGCGTGTGCTTGGCGCTCTGGAGCGCGCCGAGGCGCGGCTCGAGGCCATCGAGCATGGCACGGCTCCGGTGAAGGCCGAGCGCTGATCGGACCTCATCTGGCACCTGGATGGAGGCGGCTGCGGCCGCCTCCGTTCATTTCCGGCGGAAGTCCAGCTTGTAGAAGTGGAAGTCAGGACTGTGCAGGTCCACCTTGAAGCCGCTCACCTTGTGGTCCGCGTCGAAGGTGAAGGTGATGTACCCCGGTTCCAGGAACGGATCCGCATGCTGCCACTGGAAAGTGTCGTAGTGCCAGTGCGCCAGCGCCCCGGTCAACAGGTCCTTCGCCGGCTGGAAAGTGAGCTGCAGTGCGCCGTTCACCGCGGTGATGGTGGCCTCTCCGTAGATCTTGTCCGTGTACGTACCCACGAAGCCGCCGAGCGGGAGCGAGGGCTTGGTCTTGGCCACCCGCGCGCCGATCCGATCGGCCACGCGCTTGCTGTCGCGCTCCTTCCGTTTGGCGATCCGCGGCAGCATGTCGCCCACCGGGTCCGCCTTGCCCTCGCCCAGCCAGGCGTCGAGCAGCTTCTGCGTGGCGGCGAACACGCTGTAGCTCTCCCCGTTGCCCAGGGCGATCACCGCCAGGTCCTGGTCGGGCACCACGGCATGGTTCAGGATGAAGCCGGGCATGCCCCCGCTGTGGGTGATCACCGCATGGCCATTGGACTCCTCCAGGAACCAGCCCAGCCCGGCACCTTCCGTGCCCATGGGCAGGTGGCTGCTGGTGATGGTGCGGTAGCTGGCCTCGCTCAGGAACGGCTTCCCGTTCACCTTGCCCTCATCGGCCCACATGGCGTCCCACTTCGCGAGGTCCGCCACACAGCTGTTCACCCCACAGGCGCCGTCGGCCCCGCGAAGCGGCTGGTAGGGCATGCTCTTCTGCGGGGCGGCGGGGTCCTGTCCCTTGCGCACGTGTGGCAGCGCCACGTCCGTGAAGCGCGCGAGATCGGCCGTCTCCACCACGGTGCGGGTCATGCCCAGCGGCCCGATGATCCGCGTGGTCAGGAAGGCGTCCCAGGTCATGCCGCTCACCGCCTCGATGAGCTGTGCGGCCGCGATGAACATCAGGTTGCTGTAACCGAACTCGTCGCGGAAGGGGTGCGTGAAGGGCTCGTGCGCATGGCGCTCCAGGATCTGGCGCTGGTCGTAGTCCGTCCCGTACCAGAGCAGGTCGCCATCGAAGGTGATCCATCCACTACGGTGGCACAGCAGGTCCTTCACCAGCATGTGCTCGGTGACATACGCATCCGGCGTCCTGAACCAGGGCAGATGCTTTACTACTGGATCGTTCCAGTCCACCTTGCCCTCGTCCACCAGCAGGCCCACGGCACAGGCGGTGAAGGCCTTGCTGATGCTGGCCAGGTAGAAGATGCTGTTGGGCGTCACCGGATCGGCCTTGGCCAGATCGAGCTTGCCGTAGCCCTTGCTCCACACCAGCTGCCCGTCCTTCACCACGCCCACGGCCAGGCCGGGCTGGTCGAATCGCGCCAGGGCATCGGCCATGTAGGCGTTCAGGGCGGCAAGGTCGGGCTGGGCGCTGGCCAGCAAGGTGCCCAGGGTGAACGGGGCGATCAGGCTCGCGTGAAGGGTCCGGCGTGTCAGGGTGAGGCGCATCGCACAAGTGTACAGCATGACGGGTTCAACCGGCACGGAGAACAGCCAGGGAGGCAACCGACCCGTCCCCCTGCGTCCTTGGAGCAGATCACTGCACGCCATGCGCCCAAGGCCCAACTTGTTCCGAGTCCCGTTCATCTTCGGCACCGTGTTCAGCCTGTGGGCCGCCCACGCCCAGGGACCCTTTTCCCTGAAGTACGCCGCTCCCTCCGGCCTGGGCTTCTCGGATATCCGGGCCGCCGCGAATGGCGACCTGCTCGTGAGCCCCGGTCGACTGGGCAGCGCCCAGCCACCTGTGCTGCGGCTCTCTTCCGACGGAACGGTGCTTTGGGCCCTTCGGTCCACCGACCCGCTGGCGCTGCGCGCAGCCCCGTTCGAGACCTCCACCGGCGACCTGGTCCTCAGCGGCCAGTGGGACAACGTCCTGGGCAGGGCTTGTCCCGCCTTCATCCGCATCAGCGGTGGCGGATCACCATTGGATGCGGTGTACCATCAGGTGGATACCCTGGACCTGGGTCCGCTTGCCGCGGTGCGCACCAGTTCCGGGGACCTGGCCGTGCTGGGCTATTCCGCGTCGCCCTCCACCTTCGCCGTGGTGCGCACCGCGCCCGATGGGAGTGGTCCGCAGGGTCGGCTCTTCCCGCAGGCGAACGGAGGCGCGCTCTATGCCGGCCTTGCCCCCGGCATCGCGGACGACCTCGTCCTCTTCTTCGGCAGTTCCTCCACCAACTCGGTCATCTCCCGGCTGGCGGCGGATGGCACGGTGCTCTGGAGCGAGAGCCTGATCATCGATGGCAGCAACAACAACCGCACGTACGAAGCCGTGGTGCTCCCGAGCGGCAACATCCTTCTCGCGATCGAGACCTTGTTCAACCCCACTGCCGGTGAGATGAGCTTGGTGATGCTCGACCCCCAGGGTACGGTCCTCTGGTGCAGGCTGCTTGACCATCCCGTCCGCGACTTTGGCGAGGTCATGCTCACGCCGCTTCCGGGTGGCGACATCCTCATCGAGGACATCCTCCTGGCCACGGTGCCCTACGACAACAGTGTCCTGCTGCGCATGACCGAGAACGGCGATGTGCTCTGGCAGGTGGCTCCGGACCCCGCCCTGGCGGCGTTCACCGCCGTGGCGTTGGACGATGATCATCTTGTCCGCTGCGGCGCCAGCGCCCCGGACCGGTCCAGCGTGGAGCTCATCGACCTCACCGCGCTGCCGCCTCCGTGCGGGGAAGCGGACAGTCTGGGTGTGCTGACCGTCGTGGCGACCGCCAACCCCTTGGTGCACTCCTCCTCGGTGCCGCTCATCACCTCGGTGCCGTTCACGCCATCCTTCGATCCGCTCACCGTCACCGCCGCTCCGCTTTGCCTTTCCACCGGCAGCGCGGTGAGGGAGGGGAACGACCAGGGCCTCGTGCTCTATCCGGTGCCGTCGGAAAGCGGTCTGGTCCATGTCAGTGGCGGTGCCCCGGGCGACCGCTGGACCTACCGCGTGATCTCGCTCACCGGCCAGCTGCTGGCCCAAGGTGTGGCCGAGGCGTCCAGGCCGCTGGACCTTCGCGAACTGCCGCCCGGGGAGCATGTGCTGGAGCTCATCGGGCCCCGCACCGTTCATCGCACGCGGTTCACGCGTTGACCGTCGCGTTCGCGGAAGTCGGCCTACCTTCGGGAAAAGCCATCCCATGCGCATCCTCCATGTGTTCTCCGCCTGGGCGCTCGTGCTGCCCCTCTGGATCCACGCGCAGACCGGCCCGATCATCTGGAACATCAAGGCCGTGCTGCCCAACGGGACCACGTTGGATGTGAAGGCCTTCGACCGATCAGGTCGCGTATTGGACGTGAAGGCCCTCGAAGAGGACGATACCCATGTGCTGGACGTCAAGGCCCTCGACGGCGGCTCCCTCCTTGCCGTCAAGGTGCTCGCCGCAGAGGAGGCGATGCGGCCCGTGAAGGCGATCACGGCGAAGGGCGACGTGTTGGACGTGAAGGCCATCGGGCCCGACGGTCGCCGCCTGGATGTGAAAGGCGTGGCCCGCGCAGGGCACCTGGTCCACATCAAGGCCATCGGCGAGGACCGTGCGCTCTTCGCCGTGAAAGCCATCGCACCGGACGGCCGCATGCGTGACGTGAAGGGTCTGGAGCTTTCCGATGAGGAGGAGCGCGCGAACGGCGTGGCCATCGAGGCGCATGTGAAGGCCCTGCCGCACCCCACCGATCACGACAACGATCCCGTGTGGAACGTGAAGTGCGTGCAACCGGATGGTCACCTGCTCGGCATCAAGGCCATCGATGCGGCCGGTACGCTCCATGACGTGAAGGCCCTGCTGGCCAATGGCGACGCCACCGTGCTCGATATCCGAGCCTTGGTGAACGGCCGGGAGGTGCCCTTGAAGGTCCTCGCCACGCAGGGATCGCCGATGCCGGTGAAGGCCGTGCTACCCGATGGCACCCTTCTGGATGTGAAGGCCGTGGCCTCCGATGGCACCCGCCTGCCGGTGAAGGCCGTACGCCGGCTCGGCAATGTGTTCGACATCAAGGCGCTGGCCCCGGACGGTCGTGAGATGGGCGTGAAGGCCGTATCGCCCCACGGTCTTTTCTACGACGTGAAAGGAGTGAAGCTGAACGCGGCCGACGTGGAGGGCACGGTGAACGGGGTGGCGTTCCGCGCCCACGTGAAGGCGCTTCCACAACCCTGAACGCTCAGTTCACCGTGACACCAGCGCCCTCCTTGTCCTCGATCTTGGCACCCTTCAGTTCGGTCTCGGGCGATACACCCTCGAGCACCTCGAGGTTGATGCCGTCGCTGAGGCCGGTGCGGATGTAGGTCTTCTTCCATTCCTCTCCGTTCCTGACCTGCACGAAGGCGCTGTCGCCCTTGTCGTTGAACTCCACGATGCTCTCGGGCACGGTGAGCACGCTGTCCCGCCGTTCCAGCACGATGTCGGCGTTGGCGCTGTAACCGCTGCGCAGGCTCTGGCCGTCCTTGAGCTTCACGGCCGCGCGGATCTCGAACTGGATGGCGCCGTTCTCCTCGACCCCCTTGGGTGCGATGTACTCCAGCTCGGCGTCCCACCGGGCGTTCTCGATGGCGCCCACGGTGAGCACCACGGGCATGCCCAGCTTCACCTTGCCCACCTCGCTCTCGTCCACCTTGCCCTGGAAGATCAGGTCGTTCATGTCGGCGATGGCGGCGATGGTGGTGCCCTCGTTGAAGTTGTTGCGCTCGATCACGCTGTTGCCCTCCTTCACCGGTACGTCCAGCACCATGCCGTCGATGGTGCTGCGCACCACGGTGTTGCCGGCGCTGCTGCGGCTGATGCCGTCGCGCACCACCTGCAGGGCCTCCCGGGCCGCAGCCACCTCCTGGTCGGCGTTCTTCAGGGCGACGTCGAAGGTCTGCATCTCGGCGGCGCTGATCACGCCCTTGTCGGCCAGGGGCTTGTTGCGGTCGAAGTTGAGCCGTGCGTTCTGCTGGGCGATCTCCGCGTTGCCCACCCGGTTCTCGGCGTTGCTCAGGCTCAGCATGTCGGGCACGATCTTGATCTTGGCCAGCGGCTGGTCGCGCTTCACCTCATCGCCGGCCTCCACGTACAATTCGGCGATGATCCCGCTCACCACGGGCTTGATCAGGATCTCCTTGCGCGGCACCATCTTGCCGTTGGCCACGGTCTTCTTCACCACGTTGTTGCGCGCGGGCTTCTCCACCTTGAACTCGTCCGGGCGGCTGGCGCTCTTCTCGTAGAGGAAATACATGGTCCACACGAAGAGGACGGCCAGGCCGGCGAGAAGCAGGTACTTGAGGATCTTTTTCATGGGTGCGCTGGGGTTCTGTCGGGTGTATGGGGTCATTCGGCGCGCAGGGCGTCCACGGCCTTGATGGCCAGGGCGCGCCGGGCGGGCAACAGCCCGGCGAACAGACCGCTGATGAGGAGCACGGCGAAGGCTACCAGCGCGACGAAGAGGTCCACGCCGGGATCCTTGAAGAAATCGGCCTCACCGGCCACCGCACGCACGGTCTCCAGCACGCCCACCCCCGCCAGCAGACCGAAATAGCCGGCGATGAGGGTGAGGGTGAGGGCCTCCTGCACGATCTGCCCCGTGATGTTGCGCGGCGTGGCGCCCAGGCTGCGGCGGATGCCGATCTCCTTGGTGCGCTCCTGGATGCTCACCAGCATGATGTTGCCGATGCCGATGGCGCCGGCCAGCAGCGTGCAGATGCCCACGAACCAGCTGAGCCCGCCGATGCCCAGGAAAAGGCCGTTCATCATGCCGTAGAACTCCTGCATGTTCCAGCTGCCGAAGGCGCTCTCGTCGGTGGGGTCCACCCGGTGCTTGCGCGCCATCAACTGCCGCACCTGGTGCTCCACCTGCCCCACGTCCACGCCGGGCTCGGCCACCAGCGTGAACCAATGGACCTCGTTGAGGGCGTTGAAGGCCTTCTGGAAGGTGGTGAAGGGCACGTAGATCTTGGCGTCGGGATTGTCGCCCATCTCGGCGCTGCTCTTCTTCTTGCTCACCCCCACCACCTGGAAGTACACCCCGTTGATCTTGATGTACCTGCCGATGGGGTCCTCGGGTTTGAACAGCTGGTCCACCACGTCCTGCCCGATCACGGCCACCTTGCGCGCCTCGTTCAGGTCGGCGTGGTTCAGGAAGCGACCCCGTGGCAGGCGCACGGCCTCCACCAGCATCACCTCCGGTTCCGAGCCGTACACGCTGAAGGCGCCGATCTTGCTGCCGTAGCTCACGTTGTTGCCGCTGCGCCAGCCGCCCAGTTGCAGCTGGGGCGAGCACACGGCGATGCCCGGCACGTTCCTGCGGATGATGTCGATGTCCTCGTTGTCGAAGGTGAACCGGCGTCCCTTCTGGAATCCCGCGTACGGCTTGGTGGTGGGCATGGTCCACAGGAAGCAGCTGTTGGTGGCGAAGCCCTCGAAGCCGCCCAGCACGGCGTTCTTCAGCCCGTTGCCCATGCCCAGCATCACCACCAGCATAAAGATGCCCCAGCCCACGCCGAACATGGTGAGGAAGCTGCGCAGCTTGTTCCTGCTCAGCGTGTTCCAGATCTCGCCCCAACGGTCGTTGTCGAACATGGCCTTACTCTTCGCGCAGGGCTTCGATGGGACGGATGGCAGCGGCCCGGCGGGCGGGGATGAACCCGGCCAGCGCACCGGCGATGATCAGGGCGATCAGGGCGGTGATGGCCACGTCGATGCGGATGGTGGGGTCGCGGAAGAACTCGCTGCCCGGCACCACGCTGGCGATGCCCTCCATGAGGAAGACGCCGAGCACCAGCCCGGCCCAGCCCGCCATGCCGGTGATGAAGACGGACTCGAGCAGCACCTGCCCCACGACGTTGGCCGGTGTGGCGCCCAACGCCTTGCGGATGCCGATCTCCCGTGTGCGCTCCTTCACCACGATCAGCATGATGTTGCTCACCCCCACGATGCCCGCGATCAGCGAACCGATGCCCACGAACCACAGGAAGGAGGTGATGCCCCCGAAGATGCTGGACATCGTGCCCACGTTCTCCACGTTGTTGTCCACCCACAGCGCACGCTCGTCGGTGGGGTCGAAGCCGTGCCGACGCGCCAGGGTGTGGATCGCCCGTTGCTCGGCCCGTTCGGCCCCGGCGATGCTGGCATCGGCGAAGCTGAAGGTGATGTCGTCCACGATGCCCTTGGCGTTGAACACTTTCTGCGCCGCGCTGAGCGGGATGTACACCGGGCTGCGCTCGCCCCGCTCCGGTCCCCCGGTCTCGTAGGCGTACAGCCCCACCACCTCGAAGGGGATCCCGTTCACGTTCACCCACTTGTGGAGAGGGTCCTCCGCCTTGAAAAGCTCCTTGCGGCAGTCCTCGGCGATGACGATCACCTTGCGGTCCTGCACCTGGTCCACTTCGTTGATGAAGCGCCCCTGGAGGATGCGCTGGTGCTGCAAGTGCTGATGGGCGGGCTGGATGCCCCGGATGCTGTAGCTCCCGGAGTTCATGCCGTATTGCAGCTTGCTCTGGCCGCGCCACACGCTGTATTGGCCGCTGATGTGCTGGATGCCGGGGATGGCATGCTTCAGCGCCGTGATGTCGGCGTCCTCCAGCTCGATGGTCCGGTTGGGCGGCAGGCCCTTCCACGGCTTGCTGGTCTCGTTGCCCCAGATGCGGATGCTGTTGGTGGCCGTGTTGCGGAAGTTGTAGCTGAAGCCGTTGCGCAGGCCCGCGCCCGCGCCCAGCAGGATGATGAGCATGAAGATGCCCCAGAACACGGCGAAGCCGGTGAGCACCGCCCGGAGCTTGTTCTTGCCGATGCTGTCCAGCACCTCGGCCCACTTCTCCCTATCGAACATCGCCTTCGGGTTTGCGCACCACCCGCACCCCGTCCATGCTCGTGCTCAGGCTCGCCGGGTCCAGATGGGCGTTCTCGATCAGCCCGTCGCGCAGGTAGATCACCCGGTGGGTCGCCGCGGCCACATCGCGTTCGTGCGTCACGATCACCACCGTCTTGCCCAGCTCCCGGTTCACCTCGGTGAGCAGCGCCACCACCTCCTTGCTGGTCTTGCTGTCCAGGGCGCCCGTGGGCTCGTCGGCCAGGATGATCTTCGGGTCGCTGATCAGGGCCCGGGCGATGGCCACCCGCTGCTTCTGCCCGCCGCTCAGCTCGTTGGGCATGTGGTGCGCCCATTCCCGCAGGCCCACCCGCTCCAGCATCGCCAGCGCCTGGTCGTTGCGCTGCCTGCGCCGCACACCCTGGTAGTACAACGGCAGCGCCACGTTCTCCATGGCGTTCTTGAAGGCGATCAGGTTGAAGCTCTGGAACACGAAGCCGATGTACTTGCTCCGCAGCAGCGCGTTCTCGGTCTCGCTCTGCCCGTTGATCGGCTGGCCGTCCAGCCGGTATTCGCCGGCGTCGTAGGTGTCCAGGATGCCGATGATGTTGAGCATGGTGCTCTTCCCCGAACCGGAGCTGCCCATGATGCTCACCAGCTCGCCCCCTTCGATCCGCAGGTCGATGCCCTTCAGCACCGGCAGCAGGGTGGTCCCCGTGCGGTACGCCTTGTGAATGCCCTTCAGGGAGATCATCGGCCCGAAGGTATCGGAACGGCCTGCGCCCGCCGGGCGCGTTACACGAACGGTGCCGACCGGGGAGGAGCGGTGGGGTGTGCCGCTCTGGCACGCCGTTGGTGGGAGCCGCACACCGGCCTATTTTCGCCGGACAGCTCCCTTACCCATGAACCGAACGTCCCTCCTCACCATCTCCCTGCTCACCGCCTGCGTCCTCCAGGCCCAGAAGGTCGATCCGCGGCACACCAACTTCTACCGTGTCCCCGCTCCGGTCGAGAACGACGTCGTCCGCATCGAGTTCAAGGACCCCGTGGCCCAGATGGCGATGTGCAAGGTGCGCGTGGAGCTCACCAACAAGACCACGGACATCCTGATCATCAAAGCCTCGGAGATCGTCTTCACCGTGGGCGGCGCCACCTACACGCCCAAGGACCGCGACTTCGTGATCCGTCCCAACGACCGCATCAACCGCACCCTGGAGATCACCGGGGGCAACATGCACCACGATGCCTTCAGCATCAAGTTCGGCGGGGCCAGCCGTTTGCCGCGCAGCGAGGGCAAGGTGAAGGTCCCCGACTTCGACGTGCCGCCCAGCAAGAACAGCTTCACCGTGGGCGGCTTCGAGGTGAACCTGGTGAACATGGACAAGGAGACCGCCAAGACGGCGCTCAAGTTCAAGGTGGTGTACCGGGGAAGCAAGGTGGCGCTGGTGGATCCCAGCCGCACCGCCCTGCGCATCGAGTCGGGACAGGAATTCGCCAACGCCAGCAGCAAGAGCAAGGAGGTGATCCTGCAGCAGGGCGAGGACGATGCCTTCACCGTGTACGGCGAGATCCCCGGCAAGATCGTGGACATGCAGTTCGCCAACATGAAGCTGGTGTGGAACGATGCCTTCCGCGAGGTGACGCCCAAGCCGTTCAGCATCGGTACGGTGGAGTTCGCGGTCGACCCCGGCCTCACCGAGGGGAAGAACCGTTGACGCGGACGACCACCACAGTAGTGTGGTGGCCCCTAAATTCATTAACCATCTCCGCCCCTCTTTCGCCTTCCTGCCGCGTTGGAACATTTCGCCGTAGCGCCCGCTACACCGTGCATGTTCCGCCTTGCATGAAGACGAAATAGGGGCAGATCTTCAGTTAACCAACTTAGGGGCCCCCACACTGGGAGCCGGCACGGACCTTGGCGATGCCTTCGTGATCCCTGCACCAAGGACGGCTGGACGGACGGAGCATCGGCCGGTCCGTGCTCCTACGGTCCAAGCTCCCATGGCCGTGAGGACGGGTCCCCGGGGGCTGCGGCTCTATGCGCTGGCGTTGTACGCCGTCATCATCAGCAGCAAGAGCCCCAGGGCCACGGCCAGGCAGACCCCTATCGCCAGGTCGAAGAAGCGTTCCACAAGCCGGCGGCGTTCCATGGCCCTGCGGCACCGCCCCTCCCGGGTGCGGCAGCGACACGAAGCAGGGACCACGCCGGGCCTTTGCGCAAGCCCGGTCGATTGAACGGGCGGTGCACCGAGCGAACGGCAGGGGCACCACACTACAACATCATACCATTTCGCATTAAGGCGTAGGCTAAAGGTGCGAAGGGTTTTTTCGCTGGACGATACGACGTGGTCGTTGCAACGCCGAAGGCGTAGACCGCAGGGAGTGAAACTACCGAGGGCCGGTGCTACGGAACGATCACGACCTTAGTGCGAAGTAGTATCACTTTCTCGCGCTTCCACCGGCTCACCTCCACCTCGGGAGGGGTCCTCAGCACATGGCACGGACAGGTGCGGTTGCCTGCGTCATCGTCCACGATCGGCCCTGATCACCATCCGTTCGCTGCGCACGGACCGGACGAAATGCATCCGTCCCCGGCGATGCACGGCAACTGCGCCGGGCCTCGTTCCATGCCGCCGACGGCCCATCCCGGGCCACCGGCCCCCCCCCAATGAAAAAGCCATCCGAAGATGGCTTTTTCCAGCGGTCCGGACGGGACTCGAACCCGCGACCTCCGACGTGACAGGCCGGCATTCTAACCAGCTGAACTACCGGACCGACTGACCCCGCCTTTCGGCGAAGCGGGTGCAAATGTACAGCCCGGGGCCAAGTTTGCAAGGGCCTGCCGGAAAGCTCAGTACAGACGCGATCGTTTCGTGAGGAACTCCAGCAGCACCGGGCCGTATCCGGCGTTGATGTCGGCCTCCACCAGGTCGATCCGGTACTGTCCGCACCGCAGCTTCAGCCGGTGCCAGCGCTCGGCCACGGCCTGGCGGTAGCCCTCGCGCACCTCGGCGGCGTGCGCTTTCACCTGGGCACCGGTCTCCACGTCCACAAAAGTGTACGGCCGGTCCTTCAGGTCCAGTTCCAGCTCGCGCCGGCGGTCCACCACGTGGAACACGATGAGGTCGTGCTTGTTGAAGCGCAGGTGCTGCAAGGCATCGAAGACCTCGTCCTCGCGGCCCGCATCCTCCAGCATGTCGCTCAGCACCACCACCAGGCTGCGGCGATGGGCCCTCCGGGCGATGTCGTGCAGGGCCTCCACCAGGCCCGTGCGATGGCCGCGGGCCGGTGCATCGGCTGCCAGCAGCCGTTCCAGGTGCCAGGTGAGGTGGCGCAGGTGCACGGCGTTGCTGCGGGCCTCCTCGGAGAGGTCCACGGCCTCCCGGAACACGGTGAGCCCCACGGCATCGCGCTGCTTGCGCAACAGCTGGATGAAGGCCGCAGCTGCATGCACGGCGAACTCCACCTTGTTGAACTCCTGCGCTTCGCCCCTGGCCGGGTAGTACATGGAGGAGGAGGCGTCGAGCACCAGCTGGCAGCGTAGGTTGGTCTCCTCCTCGTACCGCTTCACGAACAGCTTGTCCGTACGGGCGTACAGCTTCCAGTCCAGGTGGCGCGTGCTCTCCCCGCTGTTGTACGCCCGGTGCTCGGCGAACTCCACGCTGAAGCCGTGGAAGGGGCTCTTGTGCAGGCCGGCGAGGAAACCCTCCACCACCTGGCGTGCCTTGAACTCAAGGGCCGAAAGCGCCTGGATCTGCTGCTGGTCGATGGGCATGGGGCGGTCGGGCTATTCCCTCGCGTGGTTCAGTCCGCCGTGGGGCAGGTGTCCGCGCGGCAAGCGCACAGCATGCTGCGCGTCGTGCGCGCACGGGCGCAGTGAGGCAACAGGTCCGTGCAGGTCCTTCAGCCGGGTCATTCCCTGGGTCGCCTTCGCCCGCCCGTGAGCTGCGGTTCCGGAACCGCCGGCCCAAGGGTCGCGCCGTGCGGTCGCATGCGGCCCTGCGCTCAGGCCAGCTGCCCTTCGAGCTTCTGGGCCAGCGTGGTCTTGGGAACGGCGCCCACCGCACGGTCCACCACCTCGCCGTTCTTGAACAGCAGGAGCGTGGGGATGCTGCGGATGCCGTATTTCATGCTGATCTGCGCGTTGTTGTCCACGTTGAGCTTGCCCACCACGGCTTTGCCGTCGTATTCCTTGGCCAGCTCGTCCACCACCGGGCCCACCATGCGGCAGGGGCCGCACCATTCCGCCCAGAAGTCCACCAGCACGGGTTTGTCGCTCTTCAGGACAAGCTCTTCGAAGTTGTTGTCGGTCAGTTCGAGTGCCATCGTATTTTACTGTGGGCGCCGTACGCCCGGTTTGGTCGTTGTTTCTTCCTTTCCTACGCCGCAAGATGGGGACTTTGTGCCGAAGGGAAGCGTTCCCTGGCCCCAGCCTTTCCACCGGCGCTGGTGCAAAGGTACCCCCGCTCCCCCAAGTTCCTTGCCATGGAAACCAAAGCGACGGAAAGGCAGGATCCCAAGGGAAGGACTGCCGGATCTTCGCGGGAACGGTGCGGAGGCAGCCTGCAGGGCGGGCCTTTCCTTGGGCGCGGGGGCTGACAGCCTGTCCATAGGGATCCCGATCCAAGGGGCGATCAGGTCAGTTCAGGGTGTAGTCCACATCGCCCAGGTTCTCGAGGGCGCGGATGAGCTCCTCGCTCACGGCCACGGCGAGGCCCTTGCTGGGGGCTTCGACGGCCAGGTTCTCCTGCTGGCTGATGATCTGGAAGCTCACCTTGACCTTGCCTGGGCTGGCTTTCAGCAGGGCGCCCAGCTCGGCGGCCAGGGGGGCGTTGACCCGCTCGGCCTCCAGTTTCAGGAGCAGGCGGGAGAAGTACTTGTCGCGCACATCGCTCAGCAGGTCCACGCTGCTGATCCTGAACTCGAGCTGGCCCTCGTCCCGCCCCCAGGTGCGGGCACTGGCCCGGCCTTTCACGAAGAGCAGCGTGCCGGTCTGTAGGTACAGCTTGTACTTGAGGTAGTCCTCGCTGAAGAGCATGAACTCGTGCATGCCGTGGTGGTCCTCCAGGCAGAAGCTGCCGAAGGGCTTGCCGCTCTTGGCGATGCGGTGCTCGGCCTTGGTGACGATGCCGCCGAAGGCGACCTCCCGACCCAGCAGCTTGTCCAGCGCCTTCAGATCGGGCAGGGTGGCGTTGCAAAGGTGCTTCACCTCCAGCCGGTGGTCATCCAGCGGGTGCCCGCTCAGATAGAAGCCGATCACGTCCTTCTCGTAGTGCAGTTTCTCGAGCGCGCTCCAGCCGTCGGTCTGCGGCAGGGCCGGCTCGGGGATCGCGGCGGCGCCCTCGGCCAGGTCGAACATGCTCACCTGGGCGCTGTCCGCGCCGTCCTGGTGCTGCTGGCCGTAGCGCATCAGCGTCTCCAGCCAGGTGGGTTTGCCTTCGCCCGCGCTGTGGAAGAAGACCGCGCGCTGGACCTGGAGCGAATCGAAGGCGCCGGCGTAGGCCAGGCTCTCCATGGCCTTCCGATTGGCGGCGCGCAGGTCGATGCGGCGCACCAGATCGTGGATGCCCGTGAAGGGCCCGTTGGCCTTGCGCTCGCCCACGATGGCCGCCACCGCGGCCTCGCCCACGCCCTTCACCGCGCCCAGGCCGAAGCGCACCTGCCCCTGCCTGTTCACGCTGAACTGCAGCTGGCTCTCGTTCACATCGGGACCGAGCACACGGATGCCCATGCGCCGGCACTCCTCCATGAAGAAGGTGATCTTGTCGATCTGCCCGCCGGAATGCGTGAGCACGCTGGCCATGAACTCCGCAGGGTAGTTCGCTTTCAGCCAGGCGGTCTGGTAGGCGACAAAGGCGTAGCAGGTGCTGTGGCTCTTGTTGAAGGCGTACTGCGCGAAGGCCTCCCAGTCGGTCCACACCTTGGCGCACACCTTCGGGTCCAGTCCGTTGGTGGCCGTGCCCTCCATGAACTTGCCCTTCATCTTGTCCAGGGTGGCGCGGTCCTTCTTGCCCATGGCCTTGCGCAGCACGTCGGCGTCGCCCTTGCTGAAGCCGGCGAGCTTCTGGCTGAGCCGCATGACCTGTTCCTGGTACACCGCCACGCCGTAGGTCTCCTGCAGGTACTCCTCCATCTCGGGCAGGTCGTACACGATGGCCTCCTGTCCTTGCTTCCGCTTGATGAAGGTGGGGATGTAATCCATGGGCCCTGGCCGGTACAGGGCGTTCATGGCGATCAGGTCGCCGAAATGGTCGGGCTTCAGTTCGCGCAGGTGCTTCTGCATGCCGGGGCTTTCGAACTGGAAGGTGCCGTTCGTTTCGGCGCGCTGGTACAGCGCATAGGTCTTCGGGTCGTCCAGCGGGATGGCGTCGAGGTCGATCCGGGTCCCGTGGTTCGCCTCGATCATACGCAGCGCGTCGCGGATGATCGTGAGCGTCTTCAGGCCCAGGAAGTCCATCTTGATCACACCCGCGTCCTCGATCACCTTGCCGTCGTACTGCGTGAGCAGCAGCGTCGATTCCTTGGAGGTGCATACGGGGATGATCTCCAGGAGGTCGGTGGGTGCGATGATGATGCCGGCCGCATGCACGCCCGTGCCGCGCACGGAGCCCTCCACCTTCTCGGCCTCGCGCAGCACATCCGCCATGAGGCCGCCGCCCTCGAGGACCTCGCGCAATTGCTTGACGATGGCGAGGTCCTCGGTGGTGAGGCTCTCTTTCGCCTTCAGGCTGTCGGCGCCTTCGAGCGGGGCGCGCAGCACGCGCCGCAGGTCGATGCCCGGCCGTTCGGGCACCAGCTTGGCCAGCTTGTCGGCCTCGCTCAAGGACAGGTCCATCACACGCGCCACGTCGCGGATGCTGCTCTTGGCCGCCATGCTGCCGTAGGTGACGATCTGCGCCACCTGGTTCTGCCCATACTTGCGGACCACGTAATCGATCACCTTCTGCCGGCCCTCGTCGTCGAAGTCCGTATCGATATCGGGCATGCTCTTGCGGTCCGGGTTGAGGAAGCGCTCGAAGAGCAGGTCGTACTTGATCGGGTCGATGTTGGTGATGCCGAGGCAGTAGGCCACCGCACTGCCCGCCGCAGAACCGCGGCCCGGACCGATAAGCACGCCGATGTCGCGGCCGTGGTTGATGAAGTCCTGCACGATGAGGAAGTAGCCCGCGAACCCCATCGTACGGATGGTGAACAGCTCGAAGTCCAACCGTTCCTTGATCTTGGGGTCGAGCGACTCGATGCCGCCGGTATTGTCGCCCGTTCCACCATCACCCTTCGATCCACTTTCACCGCCGTTCCTCAGCCACCGCTTGATCGCACCCTGGTAGGTAAGGTGCTTCAGGTATTCGTCCTGGTCGGTGAAGCCCTCGGGAAGCTGGTAGTTCGGCAGCAGGATGTCCCGCTTCAGCTTCAAGGTGTCCACCTTGTCCACGATCAGGCCCGTGTTGTCCAGCGCCTCGGGCAGGTCGGGGAAGGCGGCGGCCATCTGGGCCTTGGTCTTGAAGAAGAACTCGTTGTTGGGGAAGGCGAAGCGCTTGCCTTTCTGGGTGCCCTCCTCGTCGCCGTCCAGGGCCTTGGGCGTGCTCTGCTTCTCGCCGGTGTTCACGCACAGCAGGATGTCGTGCGCGTTGGCATCCTCCTGGTCCACGTAGTGGCTGTCGTTGCTGGCGATGATGGGCACGTTGTACCGGCGTGCCCACGCCACGAGCACCTTGTTCACCTGGTCCTGCTCGGGCAGCCCGTGGCGCTGCAGCTCGATGTAGTAGTCCTCTCCGAAGAGGTCCAGCCACCATTTGAACTCGGCCTCCGCCTTGGTGAGGTCGGTGCCCCCGCGCATGATCGCCTGCGGCACGCTCGCCCCCAGGCAGCACGTGGTGGCGATGAGCCCCTCGCGGTACCGCACGATCAGCTCCTTGTCGATGCGCGGGTACTTGCTGTAGAAACCGTCGATGTAGCCGAGCGAACAGAGCTTGCTCAGGTTGCGGTAGCCCTCGGCGTTCTTGGCCAGCATCAACTGGTGGAAGCGCCGGTCCTTGTCCTCGCGGGTGAAGGTCTTCTTGAACCGGTCCTCCACTACGTAGAACTCGCAGCCTACGATGGGCTTCACCTTGGTACTGCCGTCCGCGTTCCGATGTTTGCCGGCCTCGGCCACGAACTTGAAGGCACCGAACATGTTGCCGTGGTCGGTGATCGCCAGGGCGGGCTGGCCGTCGGCCGCCGCCTTCTTGAACAGGGCGGGGATGGCGGCCGCGCCATCCAGCAGGGAGAACTGGGTGTGGACGTGGAGGTGGGAGAAGGACATGGCGGCGGGCCACGAAAATACCCGCCGTCGGAGGGCTCTGTGCGGATCATTTATCCACGATCGCCGGTTCGGCCAGCGGGTGCGAGCTTCCGGTGCCCGCCCACCGCACAGGCCGCGTCACGCCCGCGCTTCAACGGGCGGATCACCGTGCAGCGCCGGGTGCCACGGGCCCCGGCGTGCATACCTTCACCCCATGCCGGTGCTCGATGCGTTCTACCAGGCCTTCGCCCGGCGCGATGCGCAGGCCATGGGCGCCCTGTACCATCCGCAGGCCCGTTTCGGCGATCCCGTGTTCCCTGCGCTCGACGCCGCGCAGGTGCGTGCCATGTGGCGCATGCTGCTGCAGCGGGGCGGCGACCTCGACCTGCGCTTCCGCGTGCTGCACGAGGACGAACGGTCCGGCCAGGTGCTTTGGGAGGCCCGCTACACCTTCACCAGTACCGGCCGGAGGGTCCACAACCGCATCCGCTCCTCCTTCACCTTCCGCGACGGGCTGATCCTCACCCAGCACGACCGGTTCCCGTTCTGGCGCTGGAGCCGGCAGGCCCTCGGACCGGCGGGGCTGCTGTTGGGCTGGACGCCGCTCCTGCGCGACCGCGTGCGGCGTACGGCCGCCTCGTCCCTGCGGAAGCACATGGATGCCGACCACCCTACCGCTTGATGAGCACCGCACGCTGAACGCTGTTGCCGGTGCGCAGCTCCAGCACGTAGGCACCGGCGCTCCAACCGGAGGCGTCCAGGTCGCCGGACCTGCGGGCCTCATGCAGTTTTCGACCGCTCAGGTCGTGAACGGTGACGGTGCCCAGGGCGGGCACGGGCCCCAGGTGCAGCACGTCATGCAGCGGGTTGGGCCAGGCCAGGAGCTGCGCCGTTCCGATCTCTGCCACGCCCACGTCCGGCGCGAGCGTCCAGCCGATGTCCTCCAGCACCGCAAGGCCCAGGGGACCCGGCCAGTGGTTGGCGTCGCCGGGTGCGCTGAAGGGCGTCATCAGCTCGTTGGCGTTACCCGGCGGGTAGGTGGACTCGTTGAAATGCACACAACTGCTGCCCAGGGCGAAGGTGGACGGGGCGTACACGCGTGCCCCCTGGCCGCCGTTGGCCGCCAGCACCTGTGGCCCGTTGAACCGCAGCTGGTTGCCCGTCATGGCCGCGCCGAGCTGCGTGCCCGGGTTGGCCATCATCGTCAACGGACCGTCCTGTTCATCGCTCAGGAACACATCGAACACGCCGGGCAGCGAGTCCAGCTGGGGCCATGGGAAGCTGGTGGTGAGCGGTGCGAAGTCGGCCATCTGCAGCAGGCCCAGCGAGCCGTCGGGGCCCACTTTCTTGGCCAGGCCCACGAAGCCAAGGCCATGTCCCATTTCATGCAGGGCCACGCTCACCAGGTCGTACTGGCCCGCTGGCGGCTGGCCGTCCAGGCCCAGGTACCAGTCCGCACCGCTGTTCAGGTACACGTCCATGTCGCTCTCCCCGGGGTTGAGCTCGATGCCCGCGATGCTGTTGGCCAGCGCCGTGGCGTACCACGTCAGGGGCAGCGGCGCCCCGGCGAAGTCGCGGCGCCCGTTGGGGAAGGTGACGCCGAGGGTGCTGCTGCCCAGGGGGAACCAGGTCACGCGCACCTTGATGTCCACCGCGCTCTCCAGGATGCCGCCCCAGATGCCGGCGGCGTGGTCGATGGCCGCCTGTGCGGCCGCCGGGGTGCCGATGTGGGTGACGTTCACCTGGGCGGCCCCGGCGGGCCCTGCGAGCACGATGGCCGTAAGGAGCGTACGGATGCGCATGGACCGAAGATAGCCGTTCTACACCGAGAGGATGGGCAGGATGCGCAACAGCTCGGTCGCAACGGGCTTGCCACCGGCGATGGCTTCGGCGAAGGGGGTGAGGATGAGCTGTTCGTTCACGATGCCCAGCACCCCCTGACGGTGCCCGGCGCGCAGGTGCTCCACGGCGCCCACGCCCAGGCGGCTGGCCAGCACGCGGTCGGCCACGGTGGGGCTGCCGCCGCGCTGCAGGTGCCCCAATATGCTCACGCGGATGTCGAACTGCGGGGCACGCTCCTTCACCTGTTGGGCGATGGCGAAGGCGCCGCCCTCCTCATCGCCTTCGGCCACCACCACGATGCTGCTGCCCTTGCCCCGGGCGCCCTGGGTGAGCACCCGCACCACATCGTCGATGTCCTGCCGCGCCTCGGGCACCATGGCGTACTCGGCCCCACCGGCGATCGCGGTGCGCAGGGCGATGTGGCCCGCCGCGCGCCCCATCACCTCCACGAAGAAGAGGCGTTCGTGCGAGGAGGCCGTGTCCCGCAACCGGTCGATGGCCTCCATGGCGGTGTTGCACGCGGTGTCGAAGCCGATGGTGCGGTCCGTGCCGGCCAGGTCGTTGTCGATGGTGCTGGCGATGCCCAGCACCGGCATGCCGCCCTCCTGGTGCAGGGCCATGGCCCCGGCCTGCGAGCCGTTGCCGCCGATCACCAGCACGGCGTCGATCCCGCCGGCCCGCAGGTTGCCCACGGCGCGCGCACGGCCCTCGGCGGTCCGGAAGGCCGCGCTGCGGGCGCTGCGGAGCATGGTGCCGCCGCGCTGCACGATGTTGCTGACGTCGCGCGGGCCCAGCGGGCGGAAGCGGCCCTCCACCAGCCCGTCGAAGCCGTCGAGCACGCCGGTGGTGGATATGCCATGGTGATGCGCGGCACGCACCACGGCACGGATGGCGGCGTTCATGCCGGGGGCATCACCACCGGAGGTGAGCAGGGCCAGGTGTCGGGGTTGTTCCATGCGGTGCGCGAAGGGCGCGGTGGGCTGTTCCGCCGGGGGCGCTCCGCGAACCTACGGCGTGGACCGCCCGCAGGCCCACCATCCACCGCTCAGCGTCGGCCACCTTTGACGTGGCGTACGGTGATGTACCAATTGGGATCGGCCGCGGCCACGCCCGCACGACGGCCCAAGGTGCCCGCGGCCGTCCATCGGTCGGTCACCTGCACGGTGCGTTCGCTCCCGTCGGTGATCCGCAACCGCACCGGCATCCGCAGCCCTGCAACACCGTTGGCCCAGCGCGTCAGCAGCGTGCCCCGGCGCACATGCCATTGCAGTTCGGGCACCTGCACGGTGCGCAGGTACTGGTCGAACAGGCTGCGGTCCAGCAGCGTCCGCGTCCGCTCGTCGAAGCCCAGGAGGAAGGCCTCGACCTCGGCGCTGCCGGTGATGCGGTGGCGGAACCGGCGGTTCATCTCCAGCAGCATGGCCCGGAAGCAGCTGTCGCCCACGATGTGCCGCACCATGTGCAGCAGGGCCGCCCCCTTGTAGTACATGTCGCCGCTGCCCTCCTGGTTCACGCCGTACGGGCCGATGATGGGCACGTCGTTGGCGATGTTGCGCCGGCATCCGGTCACGTAGCGCTCGGCGGCCTCGCGGCCCTGCTGGCATTCGGTGAAGAGGGTCTCGCTGTAGTTGGTGAAGCCCTCGTGGACCCACATGTCCGCGATGTCGGCCGTGGTGATGCTGTTGCCGAACCATTCGTGGCCGCTCTCATGCACCAGGATGAAGTCCCACTGCAGACCGACGCCGGTGCCGCTGAGGTCGCGCCCCAGGTAGCCGTTGCGGTAGCCGTTGCCATAGGCCACCGCGCTCTGGTGCTCCATGCCCAGGTGCGGAGCCTCCACCAGCTTGTACCCGTCGGCCCGGAAGGGGTAGGGGCCGAACCACTGCTCGAAGCAGGCGAGCATGGGCTCCACCTGCTTGAACTGCGCGCGGGCCTTGTCCTCGTTGCCCACCAGCACCCAGTAGTCGCAGTCCAGCGGGCCCTCCAGGCCGGCCACCGTCTCCCCGAAGTGCGTGTAGCGGCCGATGTAGGGCACCAGGTTGTAGGTGTTGATGGGGCTGGTGACGTACCAGTGCCAGGTGGTGGTGCCGTCGCCGTGGGGCGTGGTGCCCCGCAACCGGCCGTTGCCCACGGCCTGCAGGCTGTCCGGCACGGTGATGTGCAGGGCCGCACCGTCGTCGGGCTCGTCGCTTTGATGATCCTTGCAGGGATACCACACGCTGGCCCCGAGCCCCTGGCAGGCCACGCTGGCCCAAGGGGCGCCGCCGGCGTCCCGCCGCCAGATCCAGCCGCCGTCCCACGGTGGGTTGCGCGCCGCCCGGGGCGTCCCGTGGTAATGGATGCGCAGGGTGTTGGCCTCCCCGGCCCGCAGGCTGTCCGGCAGGTCCACCCACAGCACGTCCCCCTCGCGCACGAAGGCAAGGGCCCGGTCCGTGAGGACGATGGCGCTGTCGCGGAAGACCTGCACCTCCCAGGTCACGCTGTCGGCCACAAGGGGCTGTTGCAGGTCGATCTGCATCCGGTGGCCCCCGGCCACGGCCGTGAAGGCGATGGCGGTGCAGCCCGTGATGCTGCGCTGGTCCAGGTCGGGCCGCACGCTCACGTCGTAGTAGGTCACGTCCCACCAGGCGCGCTCCGGCCCGATGCTGCCGCGCAGCGTGTCGGCGCGGGTGAAGGATCCCCGCGTGTCGCCGAGCATCTGGGCGCTGAGGAAGGTGCCCGGGCCGAGGGCGCACAGGCAGGTGAGGGTGAGACGGTGGGCCGTGTTCATCGCGTGGGCTTGCCCGTGCGATGATACGCACGGCGCGTGCCGCCCCGTCCCGAAGGAGCCCAACAGGCTATCTGAACAAACACCTGTTGCGCTGCGCGAGGTACCCGAATAGCTCTCGCTCGCTTCCAAAAGCATTTTTGAGCGAGCCTCTACCGGGGGGGCGGAGCCGTGGCCGGCGCGGGGGCCGGGGCCTCCGGTGCGGGCGGGTCCAGCAGCACCACCTCCAGCTTGCGGATGGCGTACTTGGCCTTCAGGCTGGCCCGATGGGTCTCACCCTCCTCCGGCGTGGCGAAGCGCATCACGTCGATGTCGGTCACGTCGGCCAGCACCGGGTGCTCCTGCTTCACCCGTGCGATCAGATGGGCCGTCGTCGCCGCCTCGGTGGTGGCGAACACCGGCGTGAGGTACACCACCGGACCGTTGCGCCAGTTGCCGATGGCCATGGCATGGATGCTGTTCTGCGCGTAAAGCAGCGGCGAGGCCAGCAGGGTGGTGAGGAGCAGGAGGGTGCGCATGGGGAGGGTGGGGGCAAAGATCGCGGTTCGCGGGGCGCGATGAGCGGGGTCATTCCACCCGGCAACCACCGTGCCCAACTTCGGGGCCGATCCCACCTTCCCGTCCATGCACCGCTCCGCCCCCCCGACCCGGCCCGGCCTGCCCGCGGGCGCCACCATCGTCGATGTCCGCACCCCGGCCGAGTTCGCCGAGGGCCATGTGGAGGGCTCGGTCAACATCCCCTTGGGCAGCCTGGTGCAGGAGCTGCCCAGGCTCAAGGCCATCGCCGGGCCCCTGGTCCTGGTGTGCGCCTCGGGCGGGCGCAGTGCGCAAGCCACGGCGTGGTTGCGGGCGCAGGGCCTGACCAACGTGGAGAACGGCGGCAGCTGGCTCGATCTGGCCTGATCTTTCGGGTTCCGCGCCGATCGTCTATCTTTGCGCCCCCCTTCGAGCAGGGGGGTAAAACACACAGCGACATGCCGACCCGCATCCGCCTTCAGAGGAAAGGCAAGAAAGGCCAGCCGTACTACCACATCGTGGTGGCTGATCAACGCGCACCGCGCGATGGGAAGTACATCGAGAGGATCGGTGCCTACGACCCCAACCAGAACCCCGCCTTCATCGAGATCGACCGCAACAAGGCGCTCGACTGGATGCAGAAAGGCGCCCAACCCACCGACACCTGCCGGGCCATCCTGAGCTACACCGGCGTGGTGTACCGCAACCACCTGCAGAACGGCGTCAAGAAGGGCGCCTTTGCTCAGGAGGAGGCCGACCGCCGTTTCGACATCTGGCTCAACGAGAAGAACGCCAAGGTGGAAGGCAAGCGCAACAAGCTGGCCTCGGGTGCCGAGCAGGCCCTCAAAGCCCGCATCGATGCCGAGAAGCGCAAGGCCGCCGACATGGCCGCCAAGCTCAGCGCCAAGCTCGCCGCCGCACCGGCCGAGGCCCCTGCCGAAGCGCCGACCGAAGGCGAGGCGCCCGCCGAAGCACCCGCCGAATAAGCGACCACGCACTGGAGAACGGCCCGCGACCCACCTCGCGGGCCGTTCCTTTTCCGCCCCTACCTTCGGGCATGGACCTCGAGAGCCTGCACCGCATCGGCAAACTCGGCAAACCCTGGGGCCACCAGGGCGACCTCACCGTGCACCTCGAGGGCTGCGACCCGGACGACCTGGTCCATGCCGGCTCGCTCTTCGTGGACATCGAGGGCCAGATGGTGCCCTTCTTCTTCACCCACTTGCGTGAGAAGGGGCGCGATGTGCTGGTGAAGTTCGACGACTTCCACGACCCGCAGAGCGCGGCCATCCTGGTGGGGCGCGACCTGTACGCTCCGCCGGGGCTGCTGAGCGACGGCAGCGACGAAAGCTGGGACCCCGACGAGTTCATCGGCCTGGTGGTGCGCGACGAAGTGCACGGCGACCTCGGCGAGGTCACCGCCATCGAAGGCACCGACCGCAACCCCGTGCTGGTGATCCTCCATGGCGAGCAGGAGGTGATGGTGCCCCTGGCCGAGGAGATGATCGTGGACCTCGACATGGAGGAGCGGACCATGACCATCCGGACGCCGGAGGGCTTGGTCGATCTGTACAGGAACAACTCCTGAAGCGGCAACGAAGATCCAACCTGTTCAGGTGAGCGGTGAGGATGAAAGAAAGCTGAAAGCCGCAGCCATACTCACCTCCTCACTTCCCTGTCCGATGCTGGGAGCGACCGCTCCTTTCTCACCAGCTCAGGATCTTCTTCACGACCGGGTCGAACAGACCGCTTCTTGGATGCCGCCTCAGTATTGGAGTCCTGGCGTTCGCCGCAGGGCGAACGGCCCCTCCCGGCCGCCGCAAGGGAAGACATGCATGCGTGCTTATCGCACCGTGCATCGTATCTTTCAAACGAGAGGACCGGGCCTGCTACTCCGGTCATCACGAACTTCACGCCATGCTAAGGCCAATGAACATGCACGTGCCATACCG
>JACTMO010000032.1 GCA_014584605.1 Bacteroidota bacterium
GTCGCTTCTTCATGCGCCAAAGAGATCGATCACGCTTCAGCTTGTCAAGATCTCAGCCGCAGGAGTTGTCAACAGGTTCTTCGAACCACCCTACAGTGAACCCAACAGCCCGCAGCTATTCCCGGAATGTGTGGACGACAACAATGGCAATTCCCTCTCCGTCACCGGCTTCTGGTTCTATGACCTAGAGGAGCACATTGCGCTAGTTCCATTCTCAGCCGAGGACAATTGTGATAAGGGCGACCTGGACATTGGCCACTCTGCGCCGGGTCTTGTCAAGGCCGAACTGGAGAACAGGCTCACCGAGCTGCACAGCGCCATGGCCAGCTTTGCTGGCACGGTGGATGGCGGGCGCAACGAGGAGTTGCGTACCGCCATCGGTGATCCGGTCACCTGGCCGAGCCATGCCTTACGCGGGTTGCTGCTGGCCAGTGCGCCCCTCAGCGATGAGGTCATCGCCGAGGCCATTCGACGCGAGCTGCCCATGGACCCCTGGCACCTCACCCAGGTGCTGATCGACAACAGCCCGTTGAGCAAGGATGTGCAGTCCGTTTTGGATGAGAGTGAGGCGCTCGATCCCTTTTTCCTGGATCTCTTGACCCAATATGAAGAGGGCTACAGCAGCCGTGACTTGTTGGAGCAGGAAATGGGCCGCCTGCACGCTGAGAAGAGCGGCATACACCGGCGACTGGTGCAGGCGCTGGCGGCGGACAGCACCATGCACACAAGGGATACCTTGGCGATGGTGGTCACCCTGGACAGCACCCCTTGGAGCTTGCGGCTGGCCCACCAACTGCAGTTCTTTGGTGGCGCCTACCAGGCCGCACACACCTTGGCCGCTGCTCTGCAACAGGAAGAGGCGAATGCCGGCCTGTTGGCCTTTGCCGAACTCTGGGAACAGATGAACGCCCCGGATAGCAATACGGCACAAGCACCACCTGTGGACGAGCTGGAGGCGCTGGCCTTTGCACCGGACGCGCATAGCGGCATGGCAGCAGCTTGGGCTGCCCTTATCGGCTTACAGGCCACTGACAGCCTACCCCAAGGCTGGCTGCCGGCGCCATATCGCATGGCGCTGCCCACCCCCGCCCGGCGCACACGCAGCACACAAGCGCCCGCACTGCGAAGCACCCCCAACCCCGCCCGGGAGCGTGTAATGCTCACCTACCCGGAGTGGGCCTCGTACGGTAGCGTGGAGGTCTTTGATGCCCAGGGACGGCTTATCCGCAGCATCGCACTGCAAGGTCGCCCGGCCTTTGTCGAATTGGAATTGGCCGGCTGGTCGAAAGGGCTCTACCTCGCACGGCTGCTGGTGGAAGGCCAACAAGCCGGTGAAACAAAATTCCAAGTGATCCAGTGATGCGCTGGACCTTACTGATCGCGATCGTTTGGGCGGGCACCACAGGGGTGCCCGCCCAAACAGGCTTTATCGCCCAGTTGGATTCCGCCCAGAACGGTAAGCCGGGCTCGGGCCGCAGCGTATTCGAAGTAAGCGACGGCTATTTGATCTTCGGCCACCAGATCTCCCACGATGGCACGGGTAAAACACACCTTTTCTTGCGCAAGCTCGACAGTCTCGGTCGTTTCGTTCACCAGCGGGAATATTCGTACGGGGACCCTCGGCATTACAACTTTGGTCCGTCCGCAGGGGTCTGTCGCATTGATACGGGAGGCTTTGCAAGTGTTGTATTGGAAGGTTCTGCGTTCACTTCAGAATCCTGGTTATACCGGTTCGATGAGAACGGCGATACGACATCCCGCAAGCACCTTCTGACCTTTGACCCTTCCGATTCAGTCTATCATTTCCTCTGGCAGACCCGGCAAACCAGCGACGGGGGCTTCATGTGTGCCGGTTGGTATGAGTGGTTTCCGGTCAAGACCGAAGGATACCTGCTCCGCCTCAACAGCCAAGGAGACACGCTTTGGACGAAGCGATTCGGCAACTACAATGTCGAGAGTACCCAAGCTTCTGCATGCACACCCTATCCGGATGGTGGTTCGTTGTTGGTGGGCTATAGGACCATGGGTTTCGTGCAGGACTCCCAATTTCTCATCCGCACCGACAGCATGGGTGGGCAACTGTGGCGCAGACAGTTCGGCGAAGATGGTGACTGGGTACATGCCGTCTTGGTATGCCCGGATAGCACGATCATCACGGCCGGGGAATACCGGGAGGATGCATGGCCCAACTACTGGGAGCAGGTGATGCTCACAAAGTGGAGCCCTCAAGGCAGCATCATCTGGCAGAGACGATCGCATTACCAATACAATGGCGCCCCTACTGATGTAGAGATCCTTGCGGATGGGTCGATTGTAGCATGCATCCGCATGGGCCCTGCGATCACCAATATCGCCAAGTTCAGTACAGCCGGAGATAGTCTTTGGAGTAGGAGTTACACGGTATTTATTGATTCACACCGACCCCAGGATATCAGCTTGACCACCGACGGGGGCTTCCTTACCACCGGGTTCGTTTACCAGGATAACACGGGTGGGCACCCAGGGCTACAGACCACCTACGTGATCAGGACCGACAGCTTGGGCTGCGTGGTGCCGGGCTGCCATCTGGTGGGGGTGGCGGAGTACGCCATCGAGCTGCAGGAGCACCTCAAGCTCTGGCCCAACCCGGCCACCGATCACCTGTGGCTGGAGCTGGAACTGCCCGAGGGTGTGGCCGTGCAAGGTGCCGTGCAGGCCGTGCTGCTGGACGCCACCGGGCGCGAGGTGTTGCGCGAACGCGTGCGCCAGAACGGCAACCTGCTCTCGCACTCTTTCGCGCTCTCGCCCTTCCCTCCTGGGCTCTACCACCTGCACCTGGCGGATGAGAAGCGCTGGCTGGCGGGGGGGCGTGTGGTGGTTTCCGCGCCGTAGCCTTAGCGGCATCTGGGCCTGAGACATATTCGTAGCGGTACCAAGGTGGGGCGGGGCCCGACGACCGCCGGCCCCGTAACGCGAACGACCTCCGGGCCACCGGAGGTCGTTCAACAGGGAGGGTCGCGCTCAGGCCTTGGCCTTGCCGGCGGGCACCACGCTCACGAAGCTGCGCTCACCGCGCTTGGTGCGGAACTCCACCACGCCGTCCACCAGGGCGTACAGGGTGTGGTCCACACCGATGCCCACGTTCTTGCCGGGGTGGTGCTTGGTGCCGCGCTGGCGGACGAGGATGTTGCCGGCCACGGCCTGCTGGCCGCCGTAGATCTTCACGCCGAGGCGTTTGCTGTGGCTCTCGCGGCCGTTGCTGGTGCTGCCTTCACCTTTCTTGTGTGCCATGGCTGTCGGGGTCTTTCAGGATCGGCCGTTGACGGGCCGGGGAATGATCACTTCTTGCTGTCCTTCTTGGGGGCGGCTTTCTTGGCCGGCGCCTTCTTGGCCGGGGCGGCCTTCTTGGCGGGGGCGGCTTTCTTGGCCGGGGCGGCCTTCTTGGCGGGCGCCTTGGCGGCTTTGGGAGCGGCCTCCTTCTTCGCCTTGGGAGCGGCGGCCTTCACGGCCTTGGGGGCGGGCGCCGTGCTCTTGCTGGCGTCGAACTTCTCGCCCTTGCCGAGGATGGCCTCGATCCACAGCTCGGTGATGGCCTGGCGGTGGCCGTTCATCTTCTGGTAGCCCTTGCGGCGCTTCTTCTTGAACACCAGCACGGTGTCGCCTTTGCTGTGCGCCAGCACCTTGGCGGCCACGCGGGCGCCGTCCACGGTGGGGGTGCCCACGCTCACGGTGGAGCCGTTGCTCACCAGCAGCACCTGGTCCAGTTCCACGTGCTTGCCGGCCTCGGCGGCGAGGCGGTGCACCTTCAGCTTCTGGCCGCCCTGCACCTTGTATTGCTGGCCGAGGATGTTGACGATGGCGTACATGTTCTCCGAAATGGGCTGCAAAGGTAAATCCCCGGAGCGATCCGGCCAACAGGTCGGGCCGCTTCTTCCGATCCCGGGCGGCGGGCGCCGGAATTACTTCAGTTTGAACGCCTTGCGCACCGCGTCCACGGCGTTGAGCTCCTCCCAGGGGAACAGCTTCACCTTCACGGTGGCCTTGTGGCCCGCGTTCCTGAAGGTCTTGGTCACCACCCTGCTCTCGCGGCCCATGTGTCCGTAGCTGGCGGTCTCACTGTAGATGGGCGTGCGCAGGGCGAAGCGCTTCTCGATGAAGTAGGGGCGCATGTCGAAATCGGGCAGCGCCGCGATCGTCTTCGCGATCTGGCCGTCGCTCAGCTTCACCTTGCTGGTGCCGTAGGTGTTCACGTAAAAGCCCACCGGCTTCGCCACGCCGATGGCATAGGCCACCTGCACGAGCACCTCATCGCACACGCCGGCGGCCACCAGGTGCTTGGCCACGTGGCGCGCCGCATAGGCCGCGCTGCGGTCCACCTTGCTGGGGTCCTTGCCGCTGAAGGCCCCACCGCCGTGGGCCCCCTTGCCGCCGTAGGTGTCCACGATGATCTTGCGGCCGGTGAGGCCGGTGTCGCCGTGCGGACCACCGATCACGAACTTGCCGGTGGGGTTGATGTGGTAGGCGATGTCCTTGCCGAAGAGGGCCTGCACCCGCTTGGGCAGCTTCTTCATCACCCTGGGGATGAGGATGCCGATCACGTCCTTCTTGATCCTGGCCAGCATCGCCGCCTCCTTGTCGAAGTCGTCGTGCTGCGTGCTCACCACGATGGCGTCGATGCGCTTGGGCGTGTGGTCGTCGTTGTACTCGATGGTCACCTGGCTCTTCGCGTCGGGGCGCAGGTAGGGCATCGGGCTGTTCTTCTCGCGGCGGATGGCGGCCAGCTCGCGCAGCAGCAGGTGGCTCAGCTCCAGCGGCAGCGGCATGTAGGTGTCGGTGTCGCGGCAGGCGTAGCCGAACATCATGCCCTGGTCGCCGGCTCCCTGCTCCTCGGGCTTCCTGCGTTCCACGCCCTGGTTGATGTCCGGGCTCTGCTCGTGGATGGCGCTGAGCACGCCGCAGCTGTGCGCCTCGAACATGTACTCGCTCTTGGTGTAGCCGATGCGCTCGATCACCTCGCGGGCGATCTGCTGCACGTCCAGGTAGGCCTCGCTCTTCACCTCGCCGGCCAGCACCACCTGGCCGGTGGTCACCAGCGTTTCGCAGGCCACCTTGCTGTTGGGGTCGAAGGCGAGGAAGTGGTCGATGAGGGCATCGCTGATCTGGTCGGCGACCTTGTCGGGGTGGCCTTCGCTGACGGATTCGGAGGTGAAGAGGTAGGGCATGGTGCTGAGGCTAAGCGGGGGCAAAGAACGGTGTTTCGGCACGATGGTCCCCTGCGGGCCGCAACGCGCGGTGCCCGAAGCGGGGAGCCGACCGCGCCAAGGACGGATCGTCGGCGTACCGCTACATTTGGCCCACCGAAAAGAACACCATGTTCCGAACCGCGCTCATCGCCGCCCTGCTCCTCTTTTTCCCGTCCGCACCCGCACAAGCCCAGGCCTTCCAGGCGGGCGACAACGCCGTGGGCATCGGCGTGGGCGTGGGGGGCAGCTATTACCGCTACGGCAGCTACTACGGCTTCCGCCCCACCCTTTCGCTGTTCTACGACCGGGGCACGGCCATCCCGGTGGGCCCCGGGGTGCTGGGCATCGGTGGCTTCTTCTCCTACACCAACCGCCGCGTGTACAACGACTACATCTACTGGGTGGAGGACCGGCGGTACGATTTCTGGAGCTTCGGCCTGCGGGGCACCTACCACTGGAACAGCTGGCACAAGGTGGAGAACTGGGATGTGTACGCCGGCATCGGCCTGGGGGCCACCATCACCACGCGCACCGACCGGTCCACCTATTCGAACACCTACTACGAGAACCTGTACACGCGGCACTTCAACGCCCGCAACCCGGTGCGCTCCTCGCTGTTCGTGGGCACGCGCTACTACTTCACGGATTTCCTGGGGGTGTTCGCCGAGGTGGGCTACGACACGGCCTTCCTCACGGGCGGCCTGCAGCTGAAGTTCTGACCGGATGGCCGGCTCACCCCTTGGTGAGCTCCTTGAAGACCTCCTCGAGGCCCCGGGTGCTCTTCTGCATGGTGAGCACCTTGCGGCCCTGGTCCACGGCGAACTGGAACACGGCGGGGCGCACGTCCTGATCGCGGGCATGACCGATGGCCCAGCGCACGGGGCTCTCCTGGCGGGCCTGCACCACGCCGGGGATGGCCAGCAGCTTCGGCAGCGGCACGCCGCCGTCGAACTCCACCTCCAGCACCTCCAGGTCGCGCTGCGTGCTGCGCAGCCGGTCGGCACGGTCGTCGGCCACGAGGCGCCCCCGATCGATGATGATCACCCGCTCGCAGATGGCCTCCACCTCCTGCATGATGTGGGTGCTCAGCAGGACGGTCTTCTCCCGGCCCACGGTGCGGATCAGGCCGCGCACCTCCTCGAGCTGGTTGGGGTCAAGGCCGCTGGTGGGCTCGTCCAGGATGAGCACCTGCGGATCGTGCACCAGCGCCTGGGCCAGGCCCACCCGCTGGCGGTAGCCCTTGCTGAGGGCGCCGATCCGCTTGTGTTGTTCGCGCTCCAGGCCCACCAGACCGATCATCTCGCGCACACGGGCCTCCTTCCCCTTCAGCCCGTGGATGCCGGCCACGAACTCCAGGTACTCCCGCACATAGAGGTCCACGTACAGCGGGTTGTGCTCCGGCAGGTAGCCCACCTTGCGGCGCACCTCCATGCCGGCCGAACGGATGTCGTGCCCGCACACGCTGGCCTCACCGGCCGTGGGCGGCAGGTAGCAGGTGAGCACCTTCATCAGGGTGCTCTTGCCGGCGCCGTTCGGCCCCAGGAAGCCCACCACGCCCGGCCTGGTCAGCTCGAAGCTCACCTCGTCCAGCGCCTTCTGCCGGCCATAGACCTTGGTGATGCCGCGCACCGAGATGGACATGGGGCCAAAGGTATCCCGGTGCGGCACGCGGCAGGCAGGCGGGAACGAGGAAAGGCGGGAGCGGCATGGCCCCAGGCGCCGGACCCCGGCCTTCGGGACGGCAGGCCCGTTCCGAGCGGTTCACGCCCATCTTTGCGCGACGCCCTGAACGAAGCGTTGGTCCACCGAGCATGCCCACCGGCCTCGTGATGCGCTCCACCGGCAGCCGCTACCTCGTGCGCGACGACGAGGGGCGGCTGCACGAGTGCGTGGCCAAGGGCAACCTGCGCATCAAGGGCTGGAAGAGCACCAACCCGGTGGCCGTGGGCGACCGTGTGGACTTCACCGCGCAGGTGGACGCCGACCACCCCGGCGCCATCACCCACCTGCACGACCGCCGCAACTACTTGGTGCGCCGCAGCGTGAACCTGAGCCACCACCGGCACGTCATCGCCGCCAACCTGGACCAGGCCCTGCTGATGGCCACCGTGGCGCGCCCGCACACCTCCTACGGCTTCATCGACCGCTTCCTGGTGACGGCCGAGGCCTACCAGGTGCCCGTGGTGCTGGTGGTGAACAAAGTGGACGACCTGGCCGATGCGGAGATGGAGGACCTGGCCGAGGTGGTGGACACCTACCGCCAGGCCGGCTACCGCGTGCTGATGACCTCGGCACGCACCGGCGCCGGGGTCGGGGACGTGCGGGCGCTGCTCACCGGCAGGGTGACCCTGGTGGCCGGGCACAGCGGGGTGGGCAAGAGCACCTTGATCAATGCCATCGACCCCACCCTCGACCTGCACACGGCCGCCATCAGCCACGCCAGCGAAAAGGGGCAGCACACCACCACCTACGCCGAGATGTTCGAATTGGGCGTGACGCGTGAACAGCCTGATGCTGCGCCATCCCGGCACGCGCCCTCCCCGACTTTCCTCATCGACACACCCGGCATCAAGGGCTTCGGTCTGGTGGACCTGAAGGCGGAGGACATCGGCGACCAGTTCCCCGAGATCTTCCGGCTGAAGGCGGCGTGCCGCTTCAACAACTGCCTGCACAAGGACGAACCGGGATGCGCCGTACGGGCCGCCCTGGACGCGGGCGACCTGGCCCCCAGCCGCTACCGCAGTTACCGCGACATGCTGGAGGGCATCGACGAAGAAAGCCCTTACCGACTGGATCGTACCGAAGAATGATGCGCACACCCACGCTCCTCCCCCTGCTCCCCGTCCTGGGCCTGTGGTCCTGCACGGCCACGCAACCCCTGGCCGTGGACCCCGAGGCCGCGGCCACACGCGAGCTCGTCACCCAGAACGTGAACGCCACCCTCTACCAGAACGCCTCGGCCGAAGTGGCCTGGCTGTTCGAACAGGGGTATGCCTTCGCCCGGCTGAAGCTCGACGCCAACCTGGCCACGGCCGACAGCCTGCCCCCCGCGGTGATCGTGGACGTGGACGAGACCGTGCTGGACAACAGCCCCTACGAGCTGGAGAACATCCGCGCCGGCCGCACCTACACCCCGGCCACCTGGAAGCAGTGGACGGCGCGCGCCGAGGCCAAAGCCCTGCCGGGAGCGGTGCAGTTCCTCACCTACGCGGCCTCGCGCGGCTGCGCCGTGTACTACATCACCAACCGCGATGCGGACGAGAAGCAGGCCACCATCGCCAACCTGGCCCGGCTGGGCTTCCCCATGGCGGACAGCGTGCACGTGCGCACCATGGAGGGCAGCAGCGACAAGACCGCCCGCCGCGATGCCGTGGGAGGATCGCACCGCGTGGTGCTGCTGGTGGGCGACCAGCTCACCGACTTCGACCAGGTGCTGAAGGACCGCAGCGTGGACCAGGGCCTGCCCACCCTGTACCGCATGGAGCAGGAGCTCTCCCGCCTCTTCGTGCTGCTGCCGAACGCCACCTACGGCTACTGGCGCGACGGCATCACCGGCAAGGGCAGCGCCGTGGAAAAGAGCGGCCGCGTGCGTACCTTCATCGACCAACGGGACCGTTAGGCGATGCGCGCGGTGGTGCAGCGGGTGGACGGTGCCGCCGTGCACATCGACGGCGCGGAACACGCCCGCATCGGCCGCGGGCTGCTGGTGCTGCTCGGCGTGGAGGTGGGCGACACCCCCGCGGACGCCGAGTGGCTCTGCGGCAAGATCGCCCGCCTGCGCATCTTCCCCGATGCGGAGGGCGTGATGAACCTCGACGTCACCCAGGTGGGCGGTGAGCTGTTGCTGGTGAGCCAGTTCACCCTGCATGCCGCCACGGCCAAGGGCAACCGGCCCAGCTACATCCGCGCGGCGCGCCCCGAGGAGGCCGTGCCGCTCTACCTGCGCGCCAAACAGCTGCTGGCCGCCGCCGTGGGGCGACCGGTACGCACCGGCGAGTTCGGCGCCGACATGCAGGTGGACCTGCGCAACGACGGGCCCGTCACCATCATCATCGACAGCCGGGTCAGGGAGTGAGGGCCTCGTCCACCAGCAGGCGCACAGCACGCCGCGCATCGCCCTCCCCCACCACCACCAGGTGCAGGCCCCGGGCCCTGTCGCCCAGCACCACCTCCGACCGCCCCGGCCCGGCCGGCCGGCGTGCAAAGGCCACGGCCCTTCCCTGCGCGTCGAACACCTGCACCGGCGCACCCTCGCAGGCCACGGTGAAGCGGCCCGTGCACGGGTTCGGCGCGATGCCCGCCCACGCCCCGGTCCACACAACGCTCACCACCGGCCCCGTGGCGATGCTGCCATCGTGGTGCAGCGTGCGCAGCCGGTAGTAGTTGGTGCCCGGGGTGGGGTCGGCATGCAGCCAGCGGTACGCGCTCTCCTGCGCCGGGCCGCCCACGGCCGCCACCTCGGTGAGCGTGGCCCATGCATCGGGGGCCAGGTCCGTGCCGTGGTCGATCAGGTAGGCCGCCACGCCCTCTTCACCGGCCGTGCGCCAGACCAGCTCCACCCCGGCCTCCATGGCGTCGGCGGTGAAGCCCGTGAGCGTGATGGGCAGCACGATCGGAACGCAGCTCACGGTGGCCGTGCCGCCGAACTCCAGCGGCACCAGGGTGGTGACGCTGCTCCAGTTGCTGAAGCAGATGATGTACTGCTGGCCCGCCAGCACGTTGAGCGGGGGCTCGAAGTTGCCCGCATCGCCGCCCGGGGGCACGGAGGACGCCAGCCCGGTGCCGCCGAACGCGGCGTTGTTCCAGTTGCAACGCACCGGCGCCACCGTGTTGGCCATCACGGCCGCGCAGGTGCCCGGGGTGTAGGGGTACATGATCCAGTCGTAGAAACCGGCCTGGCTGCCCAGCCCGCCGAAGGTGAACTCCAGCGAGCCGCCCCCGCTGATGTTGATGACCATCCAGGTGCTGTTGAGCTCGTTGTTGCGCAAACAGCCATAGTTGTCGCTGCCCCAGGTGCTGTATGCCAGGTCGCCCAGCAACAGGTCGGGGTTGCCCAGGGAACCCAGCGGCGGGATCTCATTGAGGCTGCCGATGCCGTTGGGGTCGATCTGGAAGCTGTAGTTGGTGCAGATGTTCACCGCCTGCGGGCAGTCGCTGGCCGTCACCGGCCCGCCGCTCACCGCACAGTTGGTCGTTGGGCTCAGGTCGATCCCCTGCTGCCCGATGCTGCCCGAGCCCAGGGTGCCGGTGCCCACCGTGGCCCCTCCCCCATCGGTCAGGGTCCACGTGGCCCCGTTCCAGCCGTCCCCGAAACTGTCGAACAGCTGCATCACATAGCAGCCCGTGTCCAGGCAAAGCACCTGCGTGCTGGGCGCGAAGCCCGTGGCCACGATGGTCACACCGCCCACCAGGTTCCAGCTCACCTCGCCGGGGAAGCTGCCGGCGGTCACGTTCAAGGTGTAGTTGCTGCAGTTGGTCCCGCCGCAGCCGCCTCCAAGGTTCACCTGGGCCGTGCCGAAGGCGCCGTTGGACAGGGTGCCCGAGCTCACGATCGTGTTGGCCGGCTGCACGCGCACCACAAAGGTCGCCCCGTTCCATCCATCGCCGAAGAGGTCGTACATGTACATGGCGTAACAACCGTTCGGCAGGCACACGGCCACGGTCTGCGGCGCGATGCCACTGGCCACCGTCACCCCCAGGTCGTTCACCAGCTCCCAGTCGATCTCGTAGTCCCAGCTGCCGCCGCCCACGGTGATGGTGTAGTTGGTGCATTGCGCCGCCACCCGCCCGCCTCCGGCCAGGCCGAGCAGCAGCATCAGGAGCAGGGTGCACCGCGAATTCATCGGGCTGCCGGCGGCCGGTCGCAAGTACGTGGATCCAGGTGGCGGAAGGAGGCGCCTTGTACCGGGCCGCGGCGAACGCAGCGCAGGCCCATGCCCAACGGGGCGATGACCTCCTCCAGCTGGGCCTCGGTGACCGTGCCGCCCGCATGGAGGTGCAGCAGCAGGTTCCGGGTGTTGTGGTCCACCCGGCACATCGCCACCCCGGGCAGCTGGCGGATCAGTTCGGCGGCCTGGTGGGCGTGCTGCGGGCTGCGCACCCCGTCCACCACCGCCTGCACCTGCTGCCGCGTATCCTGCGCCGAAAGCCGGGCCCAGGCCGCGAGCATCAGCGCGATCAACAGACCTTTGTGCAAAAGTCGGCTCGCCATGGCGGTGGAAGATAACCCAACCGGATCAATGGACAACCGGCCGCTGGCCGACCTCCAGGCCGAGGTGGACCGGTGGATCCAGCACGTGGGCGTGCGCTACTTCGACCCCCTCACCAACATGGCCATGCTGACCGAGGAGGTCGGTGAAGTGGCCCGCATCCTGGCCCGGCGCTACGGACAGCAGAGCGAAAAGGCCAGCGACCGCGGCAGGGACCTGGGCGAGGAGCTCAGCGATGTGCTCTTCGTGCTGCTGTGCCTGGCCAACCAGACCGGCACCGACCTGCAGGCGAGCTGGGAACGGCGTTTGGCGGACAAAACGGCCCGCGACCGCGACCGCCATCGGAACAACCCGAAGCTGCGCTGAGGCCCCGTCGCTGCCGCCGTGCGCCCTCCGGAACGCGCCTCCGGACCCATGCGCTGCAAACCCGGCAGCTCCAGGCGCTCGGGGGTCGGAGATCCAGGAACACGCCACGGCCAATTCCCACTGTAAGCACCCCCTGAAACAGGTGCGGGTGAAAGTAGAAACACCTAACCTTGATCAGGATGAAGAAGAGCAGATTTTCAGAGACGCAGATCGTAGCGA
>JACTMO010000050.1 GCA_014584605.1 Bacteroidota bacterium
CAGATTCTTTGCTCATCCTAGCCATCGTCCCCAAACCTATGCCAGTCAAGGGCTTCAGAGGTTCGGACCATCCCTTTTGTCCATTAACCCCAGATCTTCGACATGCGCGGTGTGCTGGTCCGTACCATTCGTGGGTACGGCCATACCGCGCTGCTCGACCTGAGCGGATCAGCACCGGGCATCCACGCTTGCAGGGTGTTCGATACCGAGGGCCGGGCGCGCTCGGTGCGGCTGCTGCACGAGCGATGAGGAATGGGCCGGGTCGGTCCGGCCCCGTCCAGTCGATGCTGGCACGGGTCACGCCTCCTTCCCGATCACGCGGAGCGGGGCATGTCCTTCCCTTGCGGAAGCTCCGGCAGGGTGGCCGATCCGGCGGTCACGGAGCGGGGACCTTACCCGGCGCCCCGGGGACGATGTTGCGCGCCGCGCTCTCCAGCGCATTCCGGCTCACCGTGGGCTCGAGCCATACGGCCGGGATGGGGTCGCGCCTTCGCCAGGCACGTACCGACTGATAGGCGTCGCGGAAAGCGGAAAGCTCGGCATCGGGATCCTTCCAGATCTCCTCTTCGAGCAAGGCATCCACGGCGAGCACCTGGGTCACGGTGATGCGCGGCGCCAGTTGGCGACGGAGCAGTTTCAACCGCAGATGGACGTCGGTCAACCGGTCGCCAAGGAGCACGTCCTCGAAACGCAGCAACGCCCATACCACCTGGTCGGTGTGGTCCAGGTCGGTGACCCACCGCCCCAGATCCGCACCCAGCTCATCCACTTTCCTTCCCTGTGCCATCGGATCGGATCGACGATGAACCCGTCGATCACCGGGGCAAAAAGTAGGTCCGGTGCTCCGCTCTTGGAAAGGTCCATGGTCCTGACTTTCCAGGACCTTTGAACAGGCTGCTGTGTACATCCGCTCCCTGCTCCAAGGGACGCGGTGGGCGGACACGCAGCACGGGCATTGAACGTACCTGGGGCCGCCAGGGCTCAGCGGACGCTGGTCCGGCGCTGCCGCCGACGCAGCAGCAGGATGACCAACAACACCAGCGCCAGGCCCGCCAGCAACCAGGGCCAGGCCGGTGGTCCGTCGAGCTGTACGGGGGCCACATCGCCGACCAGGACGAGCCCCGCCCAGTAGTACGGCAGCAGGAGCTCGTCCTGGGCCTTCATCACGTGATCGAGCTTGGCCTTGCGCAGGGCCTCGTGCTTGGGCATCCCTTCGTCCAGCAGGTCGTAGAACTTCGCGATGATCCCTGCGGTGGCCTTCTCATCGATGTTCCACAGGGCCACCACCAGGCTGGGGCATCCGGCATAGGCGAACCCGTAGCCGATGGACCGGACGCCCTCACCGGCCTCGTCTTTGCCCGCACCGGTCTCGCAGGCGGTCAAGACCGCCAACTGCGCCCGCAGATCGAGCGCATAGATCTCGTAAGCATGGAGGTAGCCGTCATCGTCCGCCCCGCCGTCGGGGTCACCCTTGCTTAGCACCAGGCGGGCGTACATCGGGTCTGCGGGGCTCATTTCCGCATGCGTGCCGAGGTGGAGAATGCCGTGACGCGTCGCCTGTTCGCGAAGGCCTTGCTCATTGGCGGCGATGCCCAGCAGCAAGGTGGCTGACAGTGTACGCCCCAGGCCTTCGGCCGTGCGCAATGCGAAGGGCTGGCGTACGAAGGAGAGATAGTGCCGGTCCAGCCGTGTGCTGTCCCGGGTGTCCTGCACATAGCGGTTCTTGTCCTCATCCGAGAAACCGGGGGCCAGGGCGAGGGCGCTCCTGGCGCGATCACGGGCCAGTTCGGTGAACTGGATGGCGGTGGTGGCGGAGAGCAGGTAGGCGATGGCGTAGCGGCGCAGCAGCAGGTGATCGCGCAGTTGGGCCGGTGTGCATGGTGCATCCACGAGCGCCTCGAAGCTCACCTGATGGAGAGGCCCGTCGGGTATGATGAGCAGTTCGTCGCCCTGGAGCATACCGGCCACCGGTGCGAGGATGCGCTGGTAGAGGCGGTGGGCCGCTGCGATGTACGGCAACGCCTGGCGGTCACGGATGGCGCTGTTGAAGGCACGCACATCGGCATCCAGGCCGCGGCCGTCCACGCGCAGCAGGGCGGCCGTGTCGCTGCGCACCACCATCAAGTACAGATGTTCGTCGTGCATGGTGCAGGCCAGCAGCGGCCGTCGGGGCGTCACCAGCTTCGCACGCAGCTGCTCCAGGGACACGGTCGGCTCACCGTACCGCAGCGCGAAATACCGGGGGTGGCGTTCAGCGAGCATGTGCAGGTGATCGCCCAGGGCGGCCTCCCTGCGGGCCAGGTCCACTGCGGTGCTGCGGTCGTCGGCGTCCACGGTCACGGCCTGCAGCAGCTCCTGCTCGCGGGCCATGACGGAGTCCGGGATGCCGGCGAAGCGCAGGCCGGCAAAGCCGTTCAGCCGGGCCTTCAGCAGCACGGACCTGTCGGCCTCGGACAGGTGCAGGAAGCGTTCGAGCGCGGCTGGGCCCGGGTTCTTCCGGTAGGCCTCGAAGGCGATGCTCCGGGCCAGGTCGAACAGCCGCTTCTGCGCGGCGATCAGGAGCAGCTGCGATGCGGCGTCGCGTACCGCACTGCGGCTGCGGGCCAGTGCGGCGATGGCCAGGTCGAGGTCGGCGTTCCACGATCCTTCGGGACCTGTTGCCGGTGCGGCCAGCGCGCGCGAAGCGCTTAGCTTCCAGTAGATCGCGTCGGGCAGCAGTTCGGGTGCGGGGTAGGCGTGCGGCACGGGGTCCGAAGCGGCGGCCCGCGCGCGGTCCCCGAGCGCCTGAAGGGCGCGCTCGGCATGGGCCAAGGCGCTGCGATGATCGCCCGCCTGGAAGGCCGCTTCGGCACGCTGCACATCCACCTGTGCCACGCGATGGTGCGTGCTGTCGTAGATGCCGCTGAGGATGTGGTGCGCCTGCTCGAGGTCCGCCAGGGCCTCGCCGGTCCGCCCGAGCTTGATGCGCAAGGTCGCGCGTTGCTGGAGCGTGCCGGCCAGCACGGGGTCGATGGCGGGATCGCGGTGGGCACGTCCCGCCTCCAGGCTGCGCGCCAGCAGCGAATCGGCCTGGCGGTGCAGACCCTGCCGGGTGCGGATGTCGCCCAGCTTGGCCACGGCACGCACATACTCCTCGCTGCCCGGCCCGAAACGACGCTCGGCCGAGGTCACATAGGTGAGCAGCAGGTCGTAGGCCCTGGCGAGGTTGCCGGAGTTCAGCTCCAGGTCGGCAAAGCGCTCCTTCACCGCGAGCAGCTGGGGATCGTCCGGGGCGAGCACGCCGCTGCGATCGCGCCAGCAGAGGTCCAGGAGCTCGCGCGCCCGACCGTGATCGCCCAGGCCGGTGTACACCGTGGCCAGGTTCAGGTAGGTGCGCGACCGACTGATGATGGCCTCCTCCCGGGTGAAGTTATCCTTGGTGGTGCGCAGCAGGAGCTCGCATTGACGGAGGGCGTCCTGGTAGTAGGCCTGGGCCCTGGGCAGGTCGCCGGCGTTCTGCCAGAGCACGCCGAGGTTGCCGAAGGCGCTTGCCTTGCGGTTGATGCTCGCCTCGTCCGTGCGTCCGTCCAGGGCGGCAAGCGCCTTGGCGTACTGCACTTCGGCCTCCCGGATGCGGCCCAGGTGCCAGAAGGCCACGCCGATGGCGGTGTAGGCCTCGGCCCACTGGACCGCAGGCACGGAGTCGGCCCGGCCGTATTGCCGCACCGCTTCCTGGGCCCAATGGGCGGATGCGGCGTGCTCACCAAGGATGCTATGATCGAAGGCGAGGTATTGGCGCGCGCGGCCCTTGAGGGCGAAGGGGATCGCGGGGTCGCGGTCGGCGACGGCCACGGCCATGGAATCCACCCGTGCACATTGGCGGGCCTCCCCAAGCTCGTAGTACACCCAGCTGAGGTCGAAGAGCGCCTCCAGTTCCTGGGCCGCCACACCGTGCTCCCGCACCTGCCGGAGGACGCGTTCCGCCGCGGCGATGGCGGCGGCGGGGCCGTTGAGCTTGCGTTGCGCGCGGGCGAGCTTATACAAGTACCTGTGGACGGAATCGGCATAGGCGGTGCCGGCCACCGCTTGCAGTTGGGCCTCCACCTCGCGGATCACCCCCGCATGGTCCTGGGCCTCGTACAGGGCGCCGATGCGTTCATGGCGTGCGGCCACCGCGTCGGTCCGCTGTGCGGGTGCGGCGAGGGGCAGCGTGCCCACGAGCAGGACCAGCCACCGGGTCATTGCGCATTCAGCTCGTGCTTGATCGCACGGGCCTGGTCACCGCGCAGCGGGTCCTCCTCGACGGGAAGGGCCAAGGCCCTGTCGACCGCACCGGTGCGGACATAAGCCAGGAAGAGATACCAGCGGGCCTTGGGTGCGAAGGCCGAGGTGCCCGAGGCGGCCAACGGCTCGAGCATGGGGATGGCGGACTTCGTGTCGCCCTCGGCCAGGAAAGTACTGGCGGTGAAATAACGCAGGGTGTCGTTGAGCGGTTCCTTCTGCAGCAGGCGCGCCCATCGGGCCCGGGCCTCGACATAGTTCCCCTCCTTGTAGGAGACCATGGCGTCGGCGAACACCGGGTCATGGGTGGCGCTCATGGCCACGGGCAGGCCGGGGTCGGCCATGAAGTGCTCCGCGAAGAGCCGCTCGTGCACCGACGGACGCAGGAACCACCAGAGCGCACCGCAAAGGAGCAGGGCAAGTACGGCGGCATACTTCAGCAGGGACCACCGTGCCGGGTCTGCATCCCGCCGCATCTCCTCGCTGGCAAGGTCGGACAGCACGCGCCGCAGCCCCCCCAGCTCCACGGCCAGGATCTGCTCGCGCTCCAGTTCCATCTCGGCACGCAACGCCGGGTCGCCGGCCATCCGCCGCTCGAAGGCGCTGCGCTCCTCCGTGCTCATACGGTCGAGCACATAAGCCTCGATGGCCTCGAAGTCCGGGCGGTCGGGCATGCGGTGGTTCATGGCCTGCTCTCCTTTCCGTCCCGGATGATGGCGCGCTGGGCACGCAATTTCATCATGCAACGATACTTGATGGTGCGGATGCTCTCCTCCTCCACACCGAGCTCGCGTGCGATGGTCGCCAGGTCCTTGCGCTCGAAGTAGAAGCGGTCCAGGACGGTCCGGCACTTGTCGTCCAGGGTTTCGTAGATGGCCTTCAGGCGCGCGATGCGGTCCTCGACGCCGTCATCCGGCTCGCTGGAGGCCATGTCCAGGCGCTGGTCGTGCACGATGGTCATGCGGCGATGGTCTGAGGAGCGGACAACGTCCAGCCATTTGTTGCGGGCGATGCTGAAGAGGAAGGCCCCGGGGTCGGTGCCTGCGGCCAGGGAGCCCTCCCGGGCCCGCACCCAGAGGATGGTGACGGCCTCCTGGAACACATCGCTGGCATCGCTGCTGGTGCCGCTGTTGGCCAGCACGAAGCGGCGGACGGTGCGGAAGTGCGCCGTGTAAAGGGCGCGCAGGCTGACCGGGTCGTTCCGCACAAGGCCGGCAAGCCGGTCGTCCGCGGCCGGTCTGGAGGGTCGGGTTTCAGGCACGGTCTGGCCATGCGAGGATACGGAGAAATGGCGATCTTGTCCATGGCGGTTGCCGGGGCGCTCAGGTACACATCGGTCCGACCGGCGGAAGGTGAACGATCCTGGAGAACTTCACAGGGGTCGTTCACATTGGGCGGGGTTCCCCGATGAAGGGGCATGAAAAACGATCCCAACTCCCTGGCGATGGTGGATGGCAAGCCGACGCGTCGTGTGGTGATCGCCGTGGTGGACCTGCCGATGGACGGGGTCGATGCACCGATCGTCCGCAGCGGGCATCTCATCGCCACGGAAGACCCGGACAAGGTGCAGGAACTGCTCCTGGGCCTGCTGGACCGGCCGGCGTGCCTGCCGATGCACCCGGACGTGGAGCGTGTGGAGCTGCAGGTCCTGCGTCGCAGCGATCGCCCGGAGGTCCATTTGAGCCCGCGCGAACGGCAGGTGCTGGAAGCGCTGGTGAACGGATCGAGCTACAAGATGATCGCCGACCGGTTGGGCATCGGCTTCCAGACGGTGAGCACCCACCTGCGGCACATCTATTCCAAACTTGGCGTGCGTACCAATACGGAGGCCGTGGCGATGGCGCTGCGTTGCGGCATGTACGCCGAGCGCGCCTGAGAACCTGGACCAACTGAACAAACCCTGATGAACATGAACCCAAGACCGATCCTCTTCCTGGCCACTGCCGCCCTCCTGGGCATACCGGCGGCCCACGCCCAACTGCAGCGCATTGTCCTTCAGGGCACTGGAGCACCGCAGGTGTTCACGAACATCAATGCGGCCATCACGGCGGCACAACCCAATGACCGCCTGTACTTGAGCGGCGGAACATTCAGCGACACCAACATCGTGATCTCGATCCCCTTGCATTTCTACGGTGCTGGAATAAGTCCAGACACATCGGCCGTGACCAGTACGACGACCATTGCCACACCGAACAACTCCAACGACCACATCGTCATCACCACCGGAGCAAGCGGCAGCACCTTCACCGGCATCCGCTTCAGCCCGGATGGTTCTCTGTACTACGGGCTGGATGCGACCACGGATGACCCTATCAACATCGTGTTCGAGCGATGCGTTTTTGACAAGCCCTTCGTCACGGTCAATGGCAGCGACCCCGGGGCTTCCAGTACGGTGTTCAACGAGTGCGTTTTCCATCGCACCCTTTATGGACAGACCGGGGTCATCGCCACGCTCACGCGCTGCATCCTGGATTATGTGCCCGGAACCGGCACAACGGTCTCCAACTTCGACAGTGGCGGGTTGGCCATGCGGCATTGCGTGGCACTCGGAGCGAACGTGGGCGACAGCGACAACAGCACCATCGAGAACTGCATTTTCACCAGTACATCGGCACCCATCTGGCAGAGCAGCGGCACCGTGATCACGAACAACCTGGTGGTGAGCCAGGACCTATGGAGCAACATGACCCCTGGTGCGTACTCGGGCAATGTGGTCGGCGTGTCGTTCAATGACATCTTCATCAACCAGCCGAACGAGGATTTCACCTGGGGGAACGACCTGCACCTACAAGCCACGAGCGTTGGCATCAACATGGCCACCGATGGAACGGACGTGGGCCTCTATGGGAGCAGTTCGCCGTGGAAGGAAGGATCGGCCCCGTTCAATCCGCATTTCCACAGCGCGACCGTGGCTCCCTCCACGCTCGGCAATGGCGATCTGCCGGTGAACATCCGTGTGGCCGCACAAACCCACTGAGCCATGGGACGCCTGCTGCTCCTTGCCGCGATCGCCGTCGCCACGCGACTGCCCGCACAGACGATCGAAGAATACCGCTGGTGGGTCAACGACGATCCTGCCACGCTCGTCACCGTCACCGTGGCGCCCGCCATGGAGGTCATGGTGAACACCGACCTGGCACTGCCTCCCCTGGACAAGGAATTCAACACCATCACCATGCAGCTCAAGGACGGCACCGGGGAATGGAGCGTGCCGTACACCATGTTGTTCAGCAGGGGCACCGGCCTGGTGAACGGATACGAATACTGGATCGACGACGATGTCGCCAGCAGCATGAGCGGGAGCATCGGCCCGAACAGCCTGGTGGACCTGATCGCGGACCTTCCCACAGGTGTACCCACCGGGACGCACACCTTCACCATCCGCTTCAGCAGTGAGAACGGGACCTGGAGCGTGCCGTTGGTCAGTGCCTTCGAAAGTTTCGTGAGCATCGCCGAGCTGCCGGGCGTCACCGATCTGTTGCTGTTCCCGAACCCCGTCACGGATGCGCTTGGCCTTCGTCTCCATGCCGATGCCGCACGCACGCTCCAGCTCGAGGTGCTCGACATCCGTGGGTCCAGGGTCCTTGACCTGTCCACCTGGAGCGTGAGCGGGACCACCCGCCGGACCTGGGACATCGGCGGCCTGGCGAGCGGCAGCTACGTGTTGCGCCTCAGCGATGGCACAGGTGCGGCGAACCTGCCGTTCGTGAAGCCATAGGCCCTTTGGTTCCGGTCACGGCGCCCGCAGGTGGCCTGCATCCATCCGGTCGGTACAGCACCCGCCCGCTGATGACCGCCAGCCTTCCCATGGCGCGGGTCTTTTCCGGGGCCCCGCGAAAGGGCCGGCCCGATCCGGGGCAGGCGCATCCCAATAATTCGGGATTGCGCATACAACACGCTTGTCGTCGCTTTGAAACGACAAACCTTCTCATGAAGTCCCATCATCGGCCAGCCGACCCGGCCCTGTGCCAGACACCGTACAGGAGCGGCCCGACCAGGACCGAGCATGGTCCATTCGCCACATGAAGTCCTTCAGACCGTACGGGGACGACAGCGACTGTTATCGCAACAGCACGCCTCAGGGTGGGGCCATCGACATCGCGATCGCCCCCGTAGCCGTCTCCGCAGCCCAAGCGCGCGGGGGAGCCCTCCACACGGGGGGCGCGGAGGTCGGAGCGGATGGCTGTCCGCCCCCCTGGCCGAACACGCCACGGATGTGGTCTGGATCGCCTTGGGTTGGTCATCCGCGACCGGCGGTGGTGAACGTACGCGTTCTGCCGGGCAGGCAGGACGATCGCCAGGCCCGGCTCGATCAACACCAGTGGCCCGGGCCTGTACATGCTGCAACCGGGCGCCTTGGCCCCGGCTGCCTACATCCTGGAACTGAGGATGGGAGGACTGCCATGGAGCCAGCGTCTGAACAAGCTCTGAACCCGGAGCACAGAGAGAACGGCGCACGGCCAGCCCGCCCGATCGTTCACAACCGCCCCCCGAACCCGATGAACAGGCATGACCAAACACCCTACCACCTAAAAGCCCACCCCATGAAAACCCGGAACAAACTGCTCGCAACCGCGCTGGCCCTGGCCGTACCGCTGTGTACGTGGGCACAAACGGAGGTCGAGCCGAACGACAACATCGCCAACGCGAACACGATCACCCTGGGCACCGCCATGAACGGTGACATGGGCGGTTTGCCGTGCGTCTCCGGACTAAGCGACGACTTCTTCCGTTTGGACCTGACCGCGGACGGGCAGCTCAACATCAACACCGTCGCCGAGAATTCGAGCGTCGGCAATTCCAACATCCGGGTGGATCTGTTCAATTCCGATGGTGCGCAGCTCACTTGGTTCAACCATGTCTCGGGCCCCCAAGGCTCGCCTAACAGCGCGACCACCACGGTGAACTGCCTGAACAAGGGCACCTACTACCTGCAGTTGCAGCGCGGGAACCTCAGCACGTGTTACATCTATGCGCTCACGCTTACGCTCACGGCACCGGTCTTTGCGGATGACACCGAGCCGAACAACACCACCGCCCAGGCCGATGCCAATGGCGTGCTGGCCCCGGCCACGACCACCGAAGGGCATGTGTACTTCAGCCACTACGGGGACAACTCGGACTACTACCGCATCGTGACCCCCGGGGATGGCGTCCTCAACGTCACCCTCAACTCTGAGGCCGTCGGCGCGGGGAACCTGCGCGTGGATGTGTACAACGATGCCGGCGCTCAGCTGCATTGGGACAACTATGCCGTCGGCACCGGTGGTACGCCGAACGCCGTGACCAAGTCCTATACCTGCGACGCACAGGGGGTGTACTACCTGGAAGTACGCAGCACCGCGGTATGCGGTGCCAGCTACCAGTTGAGCTACACGATCACGTCACCGTTGTTCGCCAATGACGCAGAGCCGAACAATACCACCGCCCAGGCCGATGCCAACCCCGTGCTGGCCCCGGCCACGGTCACCGAAGGGCATGTGTACTTCAGCCACTACGGAGACAACTCGGACTATTACCGCATCGTGACCCCCGAGGATGGCACCCTCAACATCACCCTCAATTCCGAAGCTGCCGGCGCGGGGAATCTGCGCATCAATGTGTACAACGATGTAGGCGCTCAGCTGCATTGGGACAACTATGCCGTCGGCACCGGTGGTACGCCGAACGCCGTGACCAAGTCTTATTCCTGCGACGCACAGGGGGTGTATTACCTGGAAGTGATCAGCACCGCGGTATGCGGTGCCAGCTACCAGTTGAGCTACACGATCACGTCACCGTTGTTCGCCAATGACACAGAACCCAACAACAGCCGCACCCAGGCCGATGCCAACGGCGCGCTGGCTCCGGCCTCGATCACCGAAGGCCATGTGAACTTCAGCCACTACGTGGACAACTCGGACTATTACCGCATCGAGACCCCCGAGGATGGCACCCTCAACATCACCCTCAACGCCGAAGCCGCCGCCGCGGGGATCCTGCGCATTGACGTCTACAACGATGCTGGCGCTCAGCTGCATTGGGACAACTACGCCGTCGGCACCGGTGGTACGCCGAACTCCGTGACCCATTCCTTTGCCTGCGACGCGCAGGGGGTGTATTACCTGGAAGTACACAGCACCGGGGTATGCGGTGCCAGCTACGAGTTGAGCTACACGGTGACGCCCCCGGTCTTCGGCAACGACGCCGAACCCAACGGGACCACGGCCACGGCGATCGCGTTCAACCCCGACTCCGCACATGCCGAGGGGCACTTGAACTTCTCGCATTACGTGGAGAACAACGACCATTACAAGGTGATCCTTCCCGTTGCGGGCGCCATCACCTTCGATCTGGAGGCTGAAGCCGCCACGGCGGGTAACCTTCGGATCAACCTGCTGAACGGCGTTGGATCCCAGATCACGTGGAACAACTACACCATTGGAGGTGGTGGCATTCCTGCGAGCAGCCTGGTCAACTTCACCGGGCTGGCGGCCGGCACCTACTACCTGGAACTCTACGTCACAAGCGGATGTGGCGCCAGCTACCGCCTGAACTGCTACGACGATGACAACGACGGCGTATGCAATGCCGGGGACAATTGTCCATCGGCCGCCAATCCCGGCCAGGAAGATGCCGATGGCGACGGTATTGGCGATGTCTGCGATACTGAGAACACCGCCTTGGCTTGTGGGGACGGCATTGACAACGATGGGGACGGACTGAGCGATTGCGATGATCCCGGTTGCCAGGCCCTGAACTCGAACCTGGGTTGCACCACCTGTTTCAGCGACGGGCTCTCCTTCGCCGACGCGGTGATCAACTACGTCAACAACTGCGGGGGCAACATTGCCATCGATCCCAGCCAGGCGCTCGGCATGCCTGATTGGGCAGGAGTGCAAGGCCAGAACCATGTGTCCCTTGGCAATGGCGGCCATGTCAGCCTGTTGTTCACCAACAACACGCTCACGAACTCAGGCACCCCAAGCCCTGATCTATTCGTCTTCGAGGTCGGTGAGTTGGTCGAAGCCAGCACCATTGAACTGCGGCCATTGAATGCGGCGACCACAACGGCGCTGATCACCGCAGGAAGGGTCGATGCAGACAGTGACGGTTTCTATGAGTTCGGCTCCATCGGCGGAGCCCTTGCCTCGGTCGACATTGATGCTCTTGTGCCCGGCGTACCTGGGGGCACCCTGTTGTTCGACGCGGTGCAGGTGGTCGATGATCCGAGCGGTTGCTCAGGCGACACACCAGGAGCGGATATTGATGCGGTTTGCGCCCTGTCAAGCGTGCCCTGCAGCGTGGGAGGCCCTTGCGATGACGGCAACGCCAACACGGGCAACGACACCTGGGATGCCAACTGCATTTGCGCCGGCCAGCTGATCGACTGCCTGGGCGTACCGGGCGGTCCCGCGCTGCCGGGCACGGCCTGCGACGATGGCAACGCCAACACGGGCAACGACACCTGGGATGCCAACTGCATCTGCGCCGGTCAGCTGATCGACTGCCTGGGCGTACCGGGCGGTCCCGCGCTGCCGGGCACGGCCTGCGATGACGGCAACGTCAACACGGGCAACGACACCTGGGATGCCAACTGCATCTGTGCCGGCCAGCTGATCGACTGCCTGGGCGTACCGGGCGGTCCCGCGCTGCCGGGCACGGC
>JACTMO010000008.1 GCA_014584605.1 Bacteroidota bacterium
CATGGACGGCTTCGCCGGTGGCGTGTACATGGTCCACCTCAACGTGGACGGTGCCGTGTACCAGCAGCGCGTGAGCGTGGTGAAGTAGGTCTGCGGAACGAACCCAAGGCAAAAGCCCCCCGCTGCGGCGGGGGGCTTTTTGCGTTCCCCACACCCCGTTCCCGACCTGTGCGGGACCCACCCGCTTCGACCAACGGCAGGCCGGACCCGACGCAGGCCCGGAAAAATTTGCCGATCGAAGAACGCTGCTTACATTTCACCTCCCAACCCAAACCTGAACGCCGCCTTCTCCGAACCCATCGCCCACCCAAGCCTGCGCATCGTGCGGGCCACACACAGCACCACCAACCAGCCCTCGGGCTGCACCCACCGGACCATGGCCCGGCACCGCCATCCCCACGAACCGAACCCTTACCAAAACCCTACACTCATGAATTGTCGACCCTACTCGACACCGCCCCGGCGAACGCGCTGGTGGCAACGCGGCGCCCTGGCCCTGGGAGCAGCCGCCCTGCTCGGCCTTCCGGCCGCCCATGCACAATCCATCGTCATCGGCACCGACGGCCTTTCCACCGCCGGCACCGGTAGCGACCCCGTCGATGACTACTTCGAAAAAATGCGGTACCAGACGGTGTACACCGCTGCCGAACTGACCGGCGGTGGCATGTCCGCCGGCTCCAGCATCACCGCACTGGGCTTCTCGGTCATCGAGGACAACGGCCCCGCTTTCCCCACCTACACGATCCGCCTGGCCCACACCACGGCCACCAACAGCGCGACGCACAACACTGCGACGCTGACCACCGTGTTCGGGCCTGCGAGCTACAATGCCACCGTGACCGGCGCCGGGGTGCATGACATGATCACCTTCAGCACGCCGTTCGTGTGGAACGGAACGGACAACATCCTGGTGGACATCTGCACCGGCAGTTCGACGATGGCGTACGCAAGCCCTTACGGCGGCGTGCGGGCCCACAGCATGGCCACTGGATCGCGATATGTACGTTGCGACGGTTGCACCGACCGGTGTGGAGTGACCACGAACGTCACCAACAGCAACCGGCCGCAGATCCGGTTCAATTATACCCCTTCAGTGACCTGTAGTGGTGTGCCCAACAACGGCACGGCCAGCGGCCCCGGCACGGTGTGCAGCGGCAGCACGGCCGCCCTCAGCGCCACGGGCCTCTCGACCGGTCTGGGCATCAACTACCAGTGGGAGGAATCGCCCGACGGCCTCAGCGGCTGGGCCGATGTGATCGGCGGCAGCGGAGCCACCACGCCCAACTACACCACAAGCCCCGTGCTTGCCACGCGCTACTTCCGCATCCGCACCATCTGCACCACCGGTCCGGACACCGCCTGGTCCAACGTGGTAACCGTGGGTGCCCTCGTGGACAACTGCCAGTGCACGGCCTATCCGTCGATCTACGCCAGTTCCACGGGGGATGAGGATATCAGCAACGTGACGGTGGGCACGCTGAACAACAGCAGTGATTGCACGAACCCTGCACCGGGTGCCGGCTCTCTGCTGCAACGCTACGCCAACTACACCGGCTTCGTATCGGCGCCCAACCTGGAACTGGGTTCGACCGTGAACTTCAGCCTCACCCAGACCAGCTGTGGAGGCGCTTACGGCAACGGCCTCCAGCTCTACATCGACTGGAACCAGGACGGCGATTTCCAGGATGCGGATGAGCGGGTGTACAACCAGCCCGCCGCAGCCTCCGGCAACCATACCAAGTCGGGCAGCTTCCTGGTGCCGTTGACGGCCACTTTGGGCAGCACCCGCATGCGCGCGGTGGTGGTGGAGACCACCTTCCCCACGAGCACCAACTACGCCCACACGGGGTACACTTGGGGCGAGACCGAGGACTACTGCGTGAACGTGACGGTCGCTCCGCCCTGCGCAGGCATGCCCAACAACGGCACGGCCAGCGGCCCCGGCACGGTGTGCAGCGGCAGCACGGCCGCCCTCAGCGCCACGGGCCTCACCTCCGGCACAGGCATCAACTACCAGTGGGAGGAATCGCCCGATGGCCTCAGCGGCTGGGCCGATGTGATCGGCGGCAGCGGGGCCACCACGCCCAACTACACCAGCACGGCGGTGCTTGCCACGCGCTACTTCCGCATCCGCACCATCTGCACCACCGGTCCGGACACCGCCTGGTCCAACGTGGTCACGGTGGGCGTGGTCGGTGCGGTGACCCCGGCGGTCTATGACGGCATCAGCTACACCGAGAGCTTCGAGAGCTGGGTGAACGGCTGCGGCACCACGGACCGCCCCTCGAACAGCTGGAACAACGACCCGTACACCGGCAACAACAGCTGGCGCCGGGACGACCAGGGCGCGAGCGCGGGCTGGCAATACAATGGTGGCGCGTACAGCCCTGTATTCAGCGATGGGGCCCACTCGGCACGCTTCGATACCTACAGCGCGGCCAACGGCACCATGGGCAAGCTGGACCTCTTCATCGACATGAGCGCCGGCTCGGGGACCGAGTTCCTGAACTTCGATGTGATCAACACCAGCGGTACGGACGTGCTGAAAGTGTATGAGAGCAACGACGGCGGCAGCACCTTCACCCAGTTGGGCGCCACCATCGGTGTGGTGGCCACGTGGACCACACAGACCCGCACGATCACCTCCACGGCGGCCAACACGGTGATCCGTTTCGAGGCCACTTCGGACTTTGGCTTCTCGGACATCGGGCTGGACAACCTGCGCATCGTGCCCTGCTCGCCGGCCACGGCAGGCAGCCAGACGATCGTACCGGCCTGCGGCACCAATGAGTACTTCATCGACGTGAACCTGACCAGCCTGGGCAGCAGCGCCACGATCGACCTGACCAACAGCCACAATGGGAACGTGGTGACGGCCAACGCCACCGGCGTGTGGCAGGTGGGCCCCTTCCCCAGCGGCACCACGGTAACGGTGACCCTGGAGCACAACAACCCGGCCTGCGATGTCTCCCTGGCCCCGCAGAGCTTCACCTGCCCGCCGCCCAACGACGATTGCAGCGGCGCGATCGCGGTGGCTTGCAACAGCATCACCAACGGCAGCACGCAATACGCCACACCCGATGCCAGCGCGCCCTTCTGCACCACCTCACTGACCTCGGCCAATGGCGTGTGGTACACGGTGACCGGCAGCGGTGGCGCGATCACGGCCGCCCTGTGCGGCTCGGCTTACGACACCAAGATCGGCGTGTTCACCGGCACCTGCGGTGCGCTGGTCTGCGAAGCGGGCAACGACGATGCCTGCGGCCTGCAGAGCTCGGTGAGCTGGACCTCGGTGCAGGGCACCACCTACTACATCCTGGTGACGGGTTACAGCAGCAACAGCGGTGCGTACACCCTGGAGGTGGTCTGCGCGGGCTACGACATGCCGCCCTGCCAGGACAACAGCGTGACCCTGGAGCTGCAGACGGACGGCTTTGCCAACGAGACCAGCTGGGACATCGTGCCCTTCGGCAACACCATCCCGGTGTGCTCCGGCTCGGGCTATCCGAACAACGCCACGGTGACCGTGGACTGCTGCCTGATCGATGGCTGCTACGACCTGAACGTGTACGACTCCTTCGGTGACGGCATCAGCCTCCCGCCGGGTGGCTATCGCCTGTGGGCGAACGGTGTGGGTGGCGAGCGCATCATCGACAACTGGGGCAACGGTGCCAACTTCACCTCGGTGAGCAGCGCGGGTTCGCCCTTCTGCCTGCCGATCGGCACGGACCTGTTGACCTATGCGAGCTGCGACCGTGAGGACTGGACGGCCAACGAGTTCGTGGTGGCCAGCGAGAACCCGGCCGTGAGCGCCCAGTGGGGCGTGGGCGACCAGATGGACGACGGTTACCAGTTCTGGTTCTTCGACCCCAACGGTTCGTACAACCGCCGCATCTTCCGCAACCACGCCACCAGCGGCGGCTTCGGTCCCCCGAGCGCCACGCGTGCCTGCCACGTGAAGATCAGCAGCATGGTGACCAACCCGGTGCCGTACGATGTGCTGCTGAACGTGCGTGTGCGCAGCCGTGTGAACGGTGTGTACAGCGAGTTCGGTCCGGCCTGCCGCTTCCTGATGCCGAGCACCCCGCCGGCATGCCCCACCACCAGCCTGGTGAACAACCAAGCCAACCCCAACTACAGCTGCGGTGTCGTCAAGACCTTCGGCGGTTCGGACAAGGTGTGGGCCAACCCGGTGGCCGGTGCCAACAAGTACCGCTGGCGCTTCGAGCGTGACGGCGGCGGCTTCACCCGCGTGATCGCCTCCAACACGGCCACCCTGGTGCTGAACTGGGTGACCCAGCCGCTGGTGGATGGTGACGTGTACAACGTGACCGTGGCGGCCAGCTTCGACAACGGTGTGACCTACTGCCCCTACGGCCTGAGCTGCCAGGTGACGATCGACAACACCCCGGCCGCGCAAGCGCGCGCCCTGGAGGCCCACAGCGGCTTCACCATGTACCCCAACCCCAACCGCGGCGACCAGCTGATGCTGAACATCAGCGACCTGCCCGAGAGCGAGGTGCTGGTGACCGTGGACATCATGGACGTGTTCGGCAAGCGCGTGATGAGCCTGACCGAAGGCGCCCAGAACGGCAGCCTCAACCTGGTGATCGCCCTGGACAACAACATGGCCAGCGGCCTGTACACCGTGCAGGTGACCGCCGGCAGCCAGACCTTCAACGAGCGTTTGGTGATCAACAAGTAAGGAGCGAGCTCCTTGCCAGAAGCGAAGCCCCGGCCTTGTGCCGGGGCTTTGCTTTTCCCCACGTCGCGCCGCATGGCGCCGCGCTTCGCCGGCCGCAGGCCGGCGGCGGTCCGGAAGGACCTGCGTGGAAGGGCGGCGCTGGAGCGGAACGCTCAGCGTTCAAAGCGCTGTGCCCCCGGCCTCACCCTCGCAAGGTGACCTGGTGTGGCGGCCCCTGAGTTGGTGAACTGAAGATCGGCCTCGATCTCATCTTCATGCAAGGCGGAACATGCGCGGTGTAGCGGGCGCTACGGCGAAAGGTTCCAACGCGGCAGGAAGGCGAAAGAGGGGCGGAGATGGTTCATGAACTCAGGGGCCTCCACCCTGATCGACGGGGTCCCGAGATCTCGGGATGCGGTGGAACGAGCCGCCCTCCCGTGCCCTTCTGGTTCTCAGGTCCTTGCGTGGATCCCCAGCTGGCCCCGCGAAGAGCCTGTCGAAGTTTTCAACAGGTTCGTCGATAATAAAAAGGCATCCGTAGGTAAAATCCTCTTGACAACCCCGGCTGTGCTCCGCTACGTTTGTCGAACCGGCGCTACAGTCGGTACCCACCATCCATCATTCACCCATGGCACATTCATACCCCCTTGCGCAGCAGGTGCGGAGCACGCGCCGGTCGCTGCTGACCCTTGCGGCCTGGCTGGTCCCCACCCTGTGGGCCGCCGCCCAGGTGGCACAGACCTTCACCACATCCGGTTCCTTCACGCCGCCCGCCGGGGTCACGCAGGTGGTGGTGGAATGCTGGGGCGGCGGTGGGCGCGGCGGCACCCGCACCACCAATGGGCAAGGCGGTGGCGGTGGCGGCGGCGCCTATTCCCGCGCGTTAGTGACGGTGACGCCGCTCACCCCGTACACCGTGACGGTGGGTGCGGGCAGCACCACGACCTCCCCGGGCGGTGATTCGTGGTTCGGCACGGCCACCACGGTGATGGCCAAGGGCGGCAACAGCGCGGGGGACAACTCGTCCACGGGCGTTGCCGGCGGCACGGCGGCGGCCAGCATCGGCACGGTGAAGTTCAACGGCGGCAGCGGTTCGGACGGTGGTTCCATCTGGATCATCCGCTGGGGCGGCGGTGGCGGCTCCAGCGCGGGCTACGCTGCGGTGGGCGGCAACGCTCCCGGCGGCAACGGCGGCGGCACGGCCCCGGCCGGTGGCGGCAACGGCGGCAACGGCGCCAGCAGCCAGGCCAACGGCTCGCCGGGCTTCGCCCCGGGCGGCGGCGGCGGTGGCGCGGTGCGCACCAGCAACGGCACCCGCACCGGCGGTGCCGGAGCCAACGGCCAGGTGGTCGTCACCTATTACAACAACGGGGACTGCATCAGCGGCACCAACGGCTTCAACAGCATCCCCGACAACGGTTGCGGCACGAGCATCCGCCTGCACGCACCCATGGCCATCAGCGGCCTGCCCACCACCCTGGGCACCGCACCGGGCAACGCCCGCCTGGCCAGCGTGGAGCTCATCGTGGCCCACACCTACAACAGCGACCTGCGCATCACCCTCACCTCCCCGGCCGGCAGCACACGCGACCTGGTGCTGAGCCGTTTCGGCGGCGGCGACAACCTGGGCAACCCCGGTGCCTGCCCCGGCACGGTGCTCACCCTCACCGACGGTGCGGCGGCGTTGGTGAACACCACCATGAGCAATGTGAGCGGCACCTACGCGCCGGAACAGACCCTGGGCGGTTTCACCGGCGACCCCAACGGCACCTGGGTGCTGAACATCTGCGACACCGCCGGCCTGGACGTGGGCAACCTGGTGAGGGCCCGCCTGAACTTCTGCACCGTGCCCTTGATCACGAGCTTCGGCTCCAACAGCCCCATCTGCGAAGGCGGCACCCTTACGCTGAATTCGGCGGCCACGGGTGATGCCCCCCTGTCCTACGCCTGGACCGGTACGGGCATCTTCGCTCCGAACAACGTCAGCCCGAACGTGTCGGTGACCGGCGCGGCCACGGGCAGCTACACGGTGACGGTGAGCAATGCCTGTGGATCGGCCGTAGAGGTGATCCCGGTGACCGTGAACCCGCTGCCGATCATGAGCTGCCCGGCCGACATCACGGGCGTATGCACTTCTGACGCCGTCTTTGCGCTCAGCGGGGCCACGCCTGTCGGCGGCACGTACAGCGGTACGGGCGTGAGCGGTGGCAACTTCGACCCGGCGGTCGCCGGTGCGGGCACACACACCATCACCTACAGCTACACCGACGGCAACTCCTGTTCCAACTCCTGCACTTTCACCATCGATGTGACGGCCGCCAGCACCTGGTACAGCGACCTGCTGGACGGCGACGGGCTGGGCGACCCCGGCAGTCCGCTCATGGCCTGCTCCCAACCGGTGGGCTACGTGGCCGACAACACCGACCTGTGCCCGACGGTGAGCGGCACGGTGGGCAGCGCCTGCGACGACAGCAACCCCTTCACCACCGGCGACGTGATCGACGGCAGCTGCACCTGTGCAGGCACCCCGGTGCCCTGCACCAACTGGAGCCTGGCGATCAGCACCGACGCGAACGGCGGCGACGTGAGCTGGCAACTGAAGGATGCCAACAGCCCCTTCATCCTGGCCAGCGGGGCTGCCCTGCCGAGCAACACCACGGTGACCAGCAGCTTCTGCGTGCCGGTGGGGGCCTGCTTCGAGCTCACGGTGAACGATGCCGGCGGTGACGGCATCGCCGGTGGCGGCTGGCTGCTCACCGACGACCAGGGCGAGCGCGTGCTGGACAACACCGGCAACGGCGCCTGTTTCAGCTCCAGCAGCACCTCGGTGAACGAAAGCATCTGCAACGCCGTGGGTACCGACAAGCTGATCTTCAGCGACTGCGACAAGGAGGACCACCAGCCCAACGGCAACGTGTTCGCCAGCGAGAACCCGCTGGTGAGCGCCGAGTGGGGCATCGGCAACCAGGCCGACGACGGCTACCAGTTCTGGTTCCTTGATCCCTGCGGCAGCTACAGCCGCCGCATCTTCCGCAGCCACGCCACCAGCGGCGGCTTCGGCCCGGCCAACGCCATCCGCGCCACCAAGCTGGCCCTGGCCAGCATCGTCACCAACCCGCTGCCGGTGAACACCCTGCTGAACGTGCGGGTGCGCAGCCGCGTGAACGGCGTGGACAGCGACTGGGGACCGGCCTGCCGCTTCCGCATCGGCACTGTGGCCTGCCCGCAGACCAAGTTGATCGATACGCCGAACCACCCCAACTACAGTTGCAACGTGACGCGCAGCTTCGGCGGCAGCGACAAGGTGAGCTGCTTCCCGGTGGCCGGTGCCAACAAATACCGGTTCCGCTTCGAGAACATCGGCGAAGGCTACCTGCGCCACGTGGCCACCACCAACCCCACCCTGGTGCTCAACTGGGTGACCCTGCCCCTGCAGAACGGAGTGACCTACGACGTGCAGGCCCAGGCCAGCTTCGACGGCGGCCTCACCTACTGCCCGCTGGGCGACATCTGCGTGGTGACCATCCTGAACCCGCCCGACCAGCCCGCCCAGCGCGTGCTGGAGACCACCACCGGCATGGATGAGCTGGCCCTGTGGCCCAACCCCACGGCCGACGGCGGGTTCGACATCCGCTGGAGCGGCCTGCCCCTGGAGGTCGCCACGGTGGACCTGGCCGTGCTGGACCTGAGCGGCCGCGTGATGCTGCAGCAACAACTGTCGGCGGCCGACGGACTGACCACGGCCCACATCGCGCCGTACAGCGCCCTCACCAGCGGTCTGTACTTCGTGCGGCTCACCGCCGGCGACCTGCAACGCACCGAGCGCTTGGTGGTGCGCTGAACCGCCCGAAGCAACTGAACGGAAGGGGCCGTCCCGAAAGGGGCGGCCCCTTCGCTTTGGGGCTCCGTGCGCCAGCCCAACGGGCCACCATGGCACAGCGTGGAGCGATGGGTGGTGCAAGTGTGGTGTCCCCGAGGTTGGTTAACTGAAGATCTGCCTCTATTTCGTCTTCATGCAAGGCGGAACATGCACGGCGTAGCGGGCGCTACGGCGAAATGTTCCAACGCGGCAGGAAGGCGATAGAGGGGCGGAGATGGTTAATGAACTTAGGGGACACCACAATAGCGGAAGGACAAGCCGCAGCGGCGCGTGAGGTCGAACCAGCCCGCATCGAACCATGATCGCCTGGTTCAAGACCCCGGCTCCGGACCGGGTCGTGCCGGTGGGAAGGCTCCTGGTCTGTCCGAAAGTTCAAGTGTATTCGTCGAAATGAAAGTGCTATTCGTAGGCAAAAACCCCTTGACAGTCGAAGCCGAGGTCCGGTACGTTTGTCGTCCGGGAACGACCGTCCGGTCCCGCAACCGAGATCCCATCCATGGCCCAGTTCGACCTGCTTTCACGTACGGTACGGCGATCCGTGCCGGTGATCGCGGCCTGGCCGACCGTCACCACATCCGGTTCCTGCACCGCACCCGCCGAGATCACCCAGCTGGTGGTGGAATGCCGGGGCGGAGGAGAATGCCTTTTCGTAACGCACCGACACCCACTTGCTGGGGAAGCGCGGATCGATATTTTGGTCTGATCAACGCCCCCTACTGGTTCAAAGCGTCGGTTCCATCCCTGAGCACCCACCCCCTTACCCTGGACCCATGAGCACATCACTACGCCGTTGGCGGATCACCGCCGTACTGTTCACCTTGCTCGCCGCACTGACGCCGGTGCTGCACGCACAGGTGAACTACACCCAGGACTTCAACGGATGCAACGCCGCGAGTTGCAATAACTGGACGATCAGCGGGGGCTTCTCACCCAACATCACCTCCACGTCAGGCACGGGGTACAGCCCCTGCACCGACGCCTCGGCCAAATCGAACATATACGGAACCTCAGCAGGCACTCGAAACGCCTATCTGGCTTCCACCACCAGCCTCGGGACCTCCAACGGATCACTGGTCACGGTGACCTTTTCGTACAAGTGCATCGATTACAGTACCGGGAGTGCAACAACGGCCGGAAGGGCCACGTTCACAGTGCAGTGGAGCACTGATGGGAGTACGTGGACCAACGTCGGCAGCACGTTCAACAACATCTCATCCGCCAGTTGCACCACCTCACCCGCCCGCACCTTCACCCCGGCCAGTGGCTCGCCTGTGTACATCCGGATCCGGGCGTATCGCAACAGCGGTGACTTCTGGGCGGTGATGGACAACATCAGCGTGACGCAGCCCGGAGGTCCGGCCTATTGCACCACGGGCCTGTACGGTAGCGGATCAGGCCAGAACTGTACCGACGGCGACGACATCGACGACATCAGCTTCGCCAACGTGAACCAGACGAACACGGGCTGCACGGGCGGCACCGGGATCGCGGACTACACGGGCACCACGGCCAACGTTTCGCAGGGCACGGCGGTGCCCTTCACCATCACCACCAACTACAGCGGGCTGCACGGCGTGGCCTGGTACATCGATGGGAACGATGATGGCGATTTCGCGGATGCGAACGAGTACATCGGCAGCGCGAGCGTGAGCGGCCTCACGATCACGGGATCCTTCACGGTACCCGTCAGCGTGCCTGTAGGCAACCACCGCCTGCGGGTGCGGTTGCAGTACGGCAGCACACCCACCTCCACACAATCCTGCACCCTGTTCACCTACGGGGAGACGCATGACTACACCGCGAACGTGAGCACGGCAGGGTGCACGAACACCTCCTTCTACCCCACTGCCTTCAATGCACCCGCTCCTGGCGCCCCGGCCTACCAGATCTCCACCTGTCAGTACCAGAGCGAGTACAACCAGATGAACAACGTGATCGCCGGGCATTCGTTCCTGAGCACGGCGAGCATCGCCGGCACGTACATCACCGTGCGGTCCGGCACGTACAACGGCCCGCTGGTGGCCTTCGGGGCGAGCCCGCTGGCCTGGACCGCCACCACTTCCGGCACGCACTTCATCCATTACAACACCAACTCCTCCTGCGGAACGGCCGGCACCTGCATGACCACCACGGTGCAGAACACCACGCCGAACGACCTCTGCGCGAACGCCGTCGCCATCGCTTCACTGCCCTACACCAGCGGGGCGGTATCGAACGCCACGGCCACGGACGACGTGCCGGCGAGCGCCTGTGCCGGTCCATATAAGAACCTGTGGTGGACTGTGACGGGCGTATGCGGCACCATGACGGCGAGCACCTGCGGCAGTTCCTTCGATACGGAGATCGCGGTGTTCACCGGATCGTGCGGGGCGTTCACCGAGGTGGGTTGCAACGACGACAACGGCCCGGCCTGCGGCGGCCTGCAAGGCTCGGTGAGCTGGACCGGCACGGCGGGCACCACTTATTACATCAGCGTGGGCAGTTATGGAAGCAGCAGTCCCACCGGGAACATCACACTCACGGTGACCGGCGCGGATGTGACGCCCCCCACGATCACCTGCCCTGGCACACAGTCCGCATGCAACACCATGCCCGACCTCACGGCGCTGGCCACGGTGAGCGACAACTGCACCCCGCCGGGTTCCATCACGGTGACGCAATCGCCCGCTCCGGGCAGTGCGCTGGCCTTGGGCACCACCTTGGTCACCCTGACGGCCACCGACCAGGCGGGCAACAGTGCGCAGTGCAGCTTCAACGTGGAGCAGTTGGATACGGATGGGGACCTCACCGCCGACTGCAACGACGGCTGCCCGAGCGATCCCAACAAGACCGCGCCCGGACAATGCGGTTGTGGTGTTCCGGACACCGATACCGACGGTGACCTCACGGCCGACTGCAACGACCTGTGCCCCACCGATCCCAACAAGACCGCACCCGGGCAATGCGGCTGCGGCGTGGCGGACACCGATACCGACGGC
>JACTMO010000040.1 GCA_014584605.1 Bacteroidota bacterium
GTTATTTGAAACACCAGTTCCCGTACCTGGGCAATTACCATTTGGTAACCAGGGCATATCTGAGCCACAGGATTGCCATCCCTGATTACAATCCGGGGAATAGGTGTCCGGGAACACGTCGTCACCACAATCGGCTGTGGCCGTGCTACATCCGGTAAAGGTATGTGGAAGGCCTAGGACATGGCCTAGTTCATGGGCAAGCAAGTTTTCACCTCCTATCGGATTGCAATTGACCATATTGATGGCCATTGATGAGGACAGTCCACATCCATAGTTGCCATTATATTGATTCTCGAAATAGAAAATGTTTATTACGTGGTTCACGTTCACTCCAAGCATGTCCCTAAGCCCGCTTGAGCAATAGGGCGTTGGAAGCAGGTAGGCCATTGTGTGCGTGTTGTCGTCATCGTGGTAGTAGACACCGTCGTAGACAAACCGAATTCTAGAGTCATTAATATACTCCGTACCCGGGACGACCAAGGAAGGAGGGAGAATGTCAGAGTAGTACCAATTCAAAACATTCACCTTGCTCAGCATCGTGCTCGCAGCCTTGCTCGCCTTCTCGCTCAGCGTGTGGCCCGGCGCCATGGTGGTCCGGATCACCTTCAAGAAAGGCGGTAAGGAGATGCGGCAAGGACTGGTGCCCTTCGAGCGGAACGATGTGCATGTGATCCTGGATGAAGTGTATACGGCCGGCGACCCGGATACCCGCATGGACATCTACATCCCGCAGCGGATGATGGGCGGGGATCACCGACTGCCCGTGGTGGTCTGGACCCATGGCGGCGGATGGATCGGTGGCGACAAGAGCGAGATGCGTGGCTACCTGATGCACCTGGCCCATGAAGGGTACGTGGTGATCGCCATCAAATACGGCCTGGCCCCGGAGCACCGTTATCCTGCACCGCTGCACCGGATCAATGCAGCCCTGGCCCATATCCGCGCGAATGCCGCACGCTTCCAGGCGGACATGGATCGGGTGTTCATGGCGGGCGACAGCGCCGGTGCGCAGCTTACCGCGCAGACCGCAGCGACCATTACCAACCCGGACCATGCGAAGGCGGTCGGCATTGCCCCCACCCTGGGTCCCGGACAGCTGCGCGGGTTGATCCTGCACTGCGGGCTCTACGACATGCCCATGTATGTGCAGCGTGCCAACGACGCCGGCGGCATGGTGGGCTATCTGGCGAACATCCTGCCCTGGGCCTATCTCGGCGAGCGCAAGCCTGCGGAGGACGCATTGCGGGCGATGTCACCGATCCACCACGCCACGTCGGCATTCCCACCCGTCTTCATCAGCGGTGGCAACGGCGACCCCCTCACCGCGCACCAGAGCCGTCCCATGGCCACCCGGCTCGAGGAACTGGGTGTACCGGTGACCAGCCTGTTCTTCCCTGATGACCATTCGCCCGCGTTGCCCCACGAATACCAGTTCCGTCTGGCCGAGCCCGAAGCTCAACAGGCCTTCGCGATGACGCTTGAGTTCCTGAAGGCACGGACGAATCCATCAAGCTTCTGATCGCTGAACACCTGAGTGCTTCGTGCTGGGTGAAGCGATCGACAGCCAGGAGATGCACATGACGGGGATCGACCGGTCGTACTGCGAAGTGAAGTGATGGGCCAGGTCGCCGTGCCCCCTCAGTTCGTCCACACCGCATACCCCTTCCGACGCAGCTCCAGCGCGAGGCCTTTCTCCACCTCGAGCGCTTCGGCCCGGCTCAGCGGTCCGATGTGCTGGTACAAGCTGGGACGCAGGTAGCGCCCGTACTTCTTCACGATGGCGCTGCTGAGGTCGTGCCCCTTCCTGCTCAGCGCGCCGGTCTTGTGTTGGGCGAAGCGCTCCTGCGGCGTTCTGCTGGTCATGCCCACGTACAGGCATTCCAGCGCCCCGTTGTACTGCGGGTTCGCCGCGCGGAACCTCCAGTTCTCCGTGAAGACCTTCCGGCTCAGCTCGATGACGTACACCGTGTAGACCGTCGGCATGGAGCAAGGATAATGCGCAGCAAGGAGGACCTGAACGAGAAAGGGCGGAACGCTCCTGCGCCCCGCCCCTCCCCAAGGACCGACGACTGCCGATCAGTCGATGGTGATCTCCTTCGCCTTGCTTTCGGGCACGGCCTTGGTCTTGTTCAAGGTGAGCTTCAACACACCGTCCGTGAAGCTCGCCTTCAGGCTGTCGGCATCGGTGTTCTCCGGCAGCACGAACGACCGGCTGAAGGAGGCGTAGCTGAACTCCTTGCGGGTGTACCCCTTCTTCTCCTCCTCGCTCTCGTGCTTCTTCTCACTGGCGATGGTGAGCAGGCCGTCCTTCACGGTCACCTTCAGGTCGTCCTTCTTGTAACCGGGCGCGGCGAGCTCAATGGCGAAGTGGTCGGTGTTGTCCTTGATGTTCACCGCCGGCATCTTCATCTCCTTGAAGAAAGGCCGGTCGAACACGCGGGCGGGCATCAGCCCGGCATCGTCCAGGAAACCTTCGGGGAAGCCGAAGGCATCATCATCCAGGAAACGCGACAGCAGGGAACGGCGGGAGGGAATGAGCGTTGACATGGCGTCGATCGGTTAGTGAGTGAACCTTGCCCCGAAGGTGCACACCCGACCAGCCCTTGTCCATGACGGAGGTCAAGGTGCTTCGGCCGTTGGGGGCACCGGGCCAAGAGCCACTGGATGTCAGGGTGCGAGCCGTTCAAAAAGCCGGATCGCGCATCCTCGCATCAGTGCATCCCATCATCCTGGTCCCCTACCCACGCTTCTGGCGCCCGGCTTAGCCCGTTCATCCACAGCCAGCACGGCTGAGCATCAGAGCTCAATAGCGAGATTGTCAATCCCGAACGCAGCGCACGCTGAATCCGAGTCGTTTACTCCAGCTGTCTCGTCCGATGGCGGTGTAGGTCACGCTCAAGGAACGGAACCAACTGAGGTCTGGATCAATGGCAGTATCAGTCCACCAGAATCCATGGTAGCCAAGGGAAACAAAAATACCGGTACCGTCCAAGCGCCAACCGCCACCAGTCCCAGTGAAGCCGGTTTCGTTCGTTCCACCCGGCGGGTGAATGTCATAGAACGTCGAAGCCTTGAGCAATGTACCTACGCCCGAACCTCTCGGACCAATGCTGTCCAACTCGATGATCGGCATGCCCAAGGCCGCTTCAAGTTGCTGCCATTCAGCATCCGTAGGCACATGCCAGCCTTGGGGACAGAGGCCAGAGGGATCAACCACGGTGTACCAGTTGTAGAGTTTGCCGTAGATGTCATCGTTGGCCGCGTTGTTGCCGTGATTGCACCAAGCGCCGCTGTTCAATTGGGTCCAGGCGGTATTGTCCGTGACGTTGGGAATTGAGCTGCCATCGCGGTAGGTTGCAGTGCGCAGGTTCTCTGCCATCCAGCACTGGCTGCCGATCTGCACCGTCCCGTAGGTGTTGCCATCGATGTCCGTCACCGAGGGGCTGTCCGGGCACACCAGCCCACGGGCAAGCTGAAAGAGCTCCGTCGCGGAGGACATTGGATCATCCTCGATGAAGGCGCTCAGCGGCCCGATGCTATCCGATGCATATCCGAGATAGCGAAGCGTGTCCCCCGGCTGCCAGGGAAAGGACACGCTCTTCGGCCCGTCGACCGGGAGCGGACTTGAACCCGCCCAGTGCAGAACACCCGGCTGCGACGTTGATGACAGACCCACCATGCGCTGCACGGTCCGTTCTCCGTTCCAGCGCGCCACCGCATACAGCAGCCCGACCGGACCGCCGGCGAAGCTGAAGGTGTGCTGACCCGGCCCCACGCGCCGACGCAGATCCGACACCGTCTTACCCACCGCATCCAGCACGGTCAGTTCCAGCGCTCCTTCCCCGGCCACTGTCACCACCAGCTGCGTGTGCTCCTCGAACGGGTTCGGGCGCGGGGTGCTCAGCCTCAGTCCCGTCAACGCCTCGGATCCGGGCGATCCGATGGCCGTGCTGATGTCCAGCACCAGCACGGAGTCCGGTGCATGCAACACCGTATCCCCGCCCTGGGTGAGGTTGATGACCCGCACGCTGTCCAAGGGGATGTGCCCCCCGTTCAGCTCGGCGGTGAAGGTGAGGGTGACGCTCTGCGCGTGGAGGCCGGCGGTGAGCAGGGCCAGGGAGAAGGCGCCGAGGGCGGATCGGAAGGTCATCACGGCGAGGTTGGTTCATCCAAGGTAGTGGTCGTGCTCGAACACCGGGGGCTGCGCGTGCGGGGAGCACGACCACAGCGCGACCTTGCACCATCACGCACTGCACTCCACACCCGCGCCCCTGGCGCCCGGCTCAGCCCGTTCATCCACAGCCCCACCGGTTGAGCATCAGGGGATCGAGCGTCGGATCGTGCATAAAAACGTATCGCAGATCATTCCCCATATTGCCGTGCGGGCCTAGTTTGCCCCCGGAAGAACCTGTCGAGGACAAGAAGTGATGACCTTCACCACCCAACTGGACGACCTGTCCACCGCCCTGCGCCGCACGCGCTCGCGCCTGCTGGCCCCCGTCGATCACCGCCAGCACCAGCTCCCCACCGACCCCGAGGTCTTCGTGGAGGACGTGCTCCTCTTCGTCATGGACCAATGGGCCGACGACCTGCGCGAGCAGGGCCATGTGCTGGAGGAGGACTACGGCTGGAAGGATGTCGTGAACCACTACCCGCACTACGTGCTGCGCATGGCCGGTGGCGAACCGCTGGACCTGCACTTCACCGGCGCCTATCCGGACACGCTGCACCTCACCATCAGCAAGGTCGGGCGCCGCAACGTCCAGTTCAGCGATGCCCATGCCGTGCAGGTGCACCTGCGCCCCAGCATGGACCATACCATGCTGCTGAACGGACTGGTGGAGGGACTGAAGCGCTACCACGCGCACTGATCGCCGCGCCGTCATGCGCACGCTCCTGCTCACCCGGCACGCCAAGAGCAGCTGGGACGATCCACGGCAGAGCGACTTCGACCGACCGCTGAACGCGCGTGGTGAACGCGATGCGTCGGCGATGGCGGAGCGTTTCGTGCGACGTGGCCTTCCTCCACCCCTGCTGGTGAGCAGCACCGCCCGCCGCGCCTGGCAGACCGCCCAGGCCTTCGCTGCGGCGCTCGACATCCCGGAACGGGACATCGCGCCGGTGCATACCGCCTATCACGCGGACGAGGACACGCTGCTGGACATCGTGCAGGCGCTGCCCGATGCGGCCGGCACCGTGATGCTCTTTGGCCACAACCCGGGCATCAGCGGTTTCGCCTACGCCCTGTGCGGCGCCACGGGCGAGATGGCCACCTGCCACACGGTGTGCCTCGAACTGAAGGTGCGGCATTGGGCCGAGGTGGGCCGGGCCAAAGGCCGCCTCGTGTGGGAGGACTTCCCGAAGTTGGGCTGATCAACAGCGCTTCAGCCCACCGGCACCATCCAGCCGTAGGGATCGCGCTCCACGCCACGCCGGATCGCGTCCAGCCGCCTGCCAACGAGGTTGGCCAGTTTGCGCACGGCCACTTCCGGCAACTCGAACTCCTCGTCGCCGTATGCGATAGAGGCGATGTTGGCGATGGTGGCCGCCGTGCCGGCACCGAAGGCCGAACGCAGCCGGCCGTTCCGCGCAGCGCTCACCACCTCCTCCACGCTCACACGCCGCTCCTCCACGCGGATGCCCTCGTCGCGCGCGATCCGCAGGATGCTGTCCCGGGTGATGCCGTGCAGGATGGTGCCGTCCAGGGCCGGGGTGATCAGCGTGCCTTCGATGTTGAAGAACACGTTCATCGTACCGCTCTCCTCGATGTACTGGTGCGTAAGCCCATCGGTCCAGATGAGCTGGTGGTAGCCCTGGTCCTGCCCCAACTTGGCGGGATACAGCGCACCCGCGTAGTTGCCGCCGCACTTCGCCTCACCCGTGCCGCCCGGGAAGGCCCGGCCGTATTCCGTCTCGATCTTCACCCGCACCGGCTCGTTGTAATAGCCGCGCACCGGGCACAGGAAGATGATGAACCGGTAACCGTCGCTGGGCTTCACCCCGATGTACTCATCGGTGGCGAACATCACCGGCCGCAGGTACAGCGCCGCGTCCTCGCCCTCCGGAAGCCAGCCCTGGTCCATCCGCACCAGCTCCCGCATGGCCTCCAGGAACAGGTCCTCCGGAAGCTGCGGCATGCACATGCGGTGCGCACTGCGGTTCATGCGCGCGATGTTGGCCTGCGCCCTGAAGAGGCACACCCCGCCGGGGGTACGGTAGGCCTTGAGGCCCTCGAAGATGGTCTGGCCATAGTGCAGCACCAGGGCCGCAGGGCTCATCGACAGGTCGGCGAAAGGGGTGATGCGGGCCTCCTGCCACCGTCCGTCCCGAAAGTCCATCACGAACATGTGGTCGGTGAACACCCGACCGAACTTCACATGGGCCAGGTCGGTGCCCGGCAGGCGCGATGCCGCGGTGCGGTGGATGGCTATCTTTTGCCCGGTGGTGATCATGCAGCACGGTGCGTTGATGTGTCCAAAGGTAACCATCCCCCATGGCGGCGCCCCCCCGGCGCAGCATACCGCGTCGGCGCACGACCTGCACGGTCTGCTGCGCCAGTATTGGGGGTACGAACACTTCCGGCCCGTGCAGGAACAGGTGGTCCGCGCGGTGCTGGAAGGCCGCGACACCCTGGCACTGCTGCCCACCGGTGGCGGCAAGAGCCTGTGCTACCAGCTGCCCGCACTGGCCCTCGGAGGCCTCACCATCGTCGTGAGCCCGCTGATCGCCCTGATGCGCGACCAGGTGGACCACGCGCGCCGGCGGGGCATTCCGGCCAATGCGGTGATGAGCGGCATGGCCGCGTTCGAGATCGACAACGTGCTGGAGGACGCCGCCCTGGGTCTGTTGCGCCTGCTGTACGTCTCGCCCGAGCGCCTGGGCACCGACGCCTTCCGCGGCAGGCTTCCCCGCATGCCCGTGAAGCTCATCGCCGTGGACGAGGCGCACTGCATCGCCCAGTGGGGCTACGACTTCAGGCCGGCGTACATGCGCATCCCCGCGCTGCGCGAAGTGTTCCCGCACGCACCCATCGTGGCGCTCACCGCCACCGCAACGGCCGCCGTGGCCGACGACATCCAGCACCGCCTCGGCTTCCGCACGCCGCACCTCCTGCGCTCGCCCCTCCACCGCGAGGAGCTCACCTTCTGGTGCAGCCGCGGTGAGGACAAGCTGGCGCGGCTCCGCCGCATCACCGAGCACGTGCCGGGCTCGGGGATCGTGTACATGCGGGACAGGCGCGGTACGGTGGAGATGGCCGCCGTGCTGCGCAACTTCGGTGTGCCCGCCGAGGCCTACCACGCTGGCATGCCCCACGCCGACCGTCTGCGCGTGCAGCGCGACTGGCAGGAAGGCCGCCTGCGCTACGTGGCCGCCACGAACGCCTTCGGCATGGGCATCGACAAGGGCGACGTGCGCGCCGTGGTGCACCTGGGGCCGCCGCCCGACCTGGAGAGCTACTATCAGGAGGCCGGAAGGGCGGGGCGCGATGGCCGGCCCTCCTACGCCTTTCTGCTGATGGACGACGGCGATGCCCTGCGGCTGCGCCAGCGCGTGGAGGCCGGATACCCCACCACCGCCGAGGTGCGCCGCACCTATCAGGCCTTCGCCGACACCCACCGCATCGCCCTGGGCAGCGGCCTGCACGAAGCCTACGCCCTCGACCTGCGCGACCTGGCCCGCCGCTGCGACCTGCGTCCCGGCACCGTGCTCGGCGTCCTGAAGGCGCTGGAGCTGAACGGCGACCTCGTGCTCAGCGAAGGGGTGCACACCCCCTCCCGGGTGCTGTTCACCTGCAGCCCCTCCACCGTGCACGGCCTCCGCCTCCACGACACGCGCCTGGGCCCGTTGCTGGAGGTGATGCTCCGGCTGTACGGCGGCCTCTTCGAGGCACCGGCATCGATCGAGGAGGAACGCATCGCCCAGCTCCTCGCCACCTCCACCAACGCCGTGCGCGATGGCCTGCGCGAGCTGCAGCGCAAGGACGTGCTGCGCTACGCGCCCCGCACGGACGATCCCCTGGTGACCCTGATGACGCCGCGACGCGATGCGCAACGGCTCACCCTCGACCCCGAGGCGCTCGACCTGCGGCTGCAAGGCGCCCTGGAGCGCGCCGATGCCATCATCGCCTGGTCCGCACCGAACACGCCCTGCCGCGAGGCGGGTCTGCTGGCCTACTTCGGCCAGGGCGCCCCGAAGCCCTGTGGCCGTTGCGACCGTTGCCGGTCCGTCGCAGCCGCAGGGGCACCCATGGCGGTGGACGGCCCCGATGCGGAGCTGCTGCGCTGGGAACGGAGCGAACCCTGAACGATGCGCCTGCACCGGGACTTCTACGAACGCACCGATGTGGTGTCCATCGCGCGCGAACTGCTCGGGATGGTGGTGCATACCCGCATCGGCGGAAGCCATGTCGCGGCCGCGATCACCGAGACCGAGGCCTACGCCGGCGTGGACGACCGCGCCTCGCATGCCTTCAACGGACGGCGCACCGCGCGCAACGGGACCCTCTACGCCCAGGGAGGCACGGCCTACGTGTACATCTGTTACGGCATCCACCACCTCTTCAACGTCGTGACCCATGTGGAGGGCGTGCCGCACGCCGTGCTCCTGCGCGGCGTGCAGGTGCTGGAGGGCCGTGCGATGGCCGACCGGCGCAGGGGACGGACGGGAGCGGCCACCGACGGGCCCGGCACGGCCGCACAGGCGCTCGGCATCCGCCGCACGCACGACGGCACCGACCTGCTCGGGGAACGCATCTGGATCGCCGACGAGGGCCGCATCATCGACCCGGCCACCGTCCGCATCGGCCCCAGGATCGGTGTGGACTATGCCGGCACCGACGCCCTGCTGCCCTACCGCTTCCGCATCCAGCGCCCATGCTGACCTTCGCAGCATGAGCGTACCGCGCATCGTCTTCCTGGGCACACCGCCCTTCGCCGTCACCTCCCTGGAAGCCCTGCATGCCGCAGGGATCCCCATCGCCGCCGTGGTCACCGCCCCCGACCGACCCGCCGGACGCGGCCGGCAGCTGCGCCCCTCGGCGGTGAAGGAGGCCGCATGGCGCATGGGCCTGCCGCTGATGCAGCCCGTGCGCCTCCGCGATGCGGGCTTCCTGGAGGAACTGCGCAGTTGCGGCGCCGACCTCTTCGTGGTGGTGGCCTTCCGCATGCTGCCGGAGCTGCTGTGGCGCATGCCCCCCAGGGGCACCATCAACCTGCACGCCTCGCTGCTGCCCCGGTACCGAGGGGCCGCACCCATCAACTGGGCCGTGATGCACGGCGAGCCCCGGACCGGCCTCACCACCTTCCTGCTGAAACAGGAGATCGACACCGGTGATGTGCTGCTGCAGGAAGCCCTGCCCATCGGCGCCGACGAGACCGCCGGCGAACTGCACGACCGCATGGCCATCCTGGGTGCCGCGCTCCTCACACGCACCGTGCTCGCCCTGGGCGAAGGCAGCCTGACCCCACGGCCCCAGCACGCCATGACCGAAGGCCTCGTGCTGCCCCAGGCACCGAAGCTCACGCCCGCCATCTGCCGCATCGACTGGGCGCGCCCCGCCGTAAAGGTGCATGACCATGTGCGGGGGCTCGCGCCGCTGCCCGGTGCATGGACCGAACTGCTGCGCGAGGATGGCGGCACCGAGCACTTCAAGGTGCTGCGGACGGAGCGTACCGACGCGGTGGTGCACGGCGCGCCCGGAACGGTGCATGGCGATGAACGCGGCCTGCTGGTCGCCTGCGGCGAAGGTGCGCTCCGGCTGTCGGACGTACAGCCCGAAGGCCGTCGGCGCATGCCCGGAGCCGCGTTCCGCGCGGGTTTGCGGGGCAGCATCCGCCTGCAATGAGCCCGGGGCACCGACCGGACCCCAAAGCGTTGAACCAACGACTGCCCGATCTCCGACCACCCCCACTTCCGCAAACCCTTGCTGGGGGCGGGCTGTAGGCGCACTTATCAACAAAACCCCTGATTTTTCAACATTTTCCGGACGCCCGCCCGGAAACCCTTGACAGACGCGGGTCTCCGAATACTTTTGCGACGAGTTCACACAAACACTCACCCAAAACCCTCAACGAACATGGGATTGAACAAAGCTGAACTGATCGAGTCGATCGCCGCTGAAGCGAAGATCTCCAAGGCGGATGCCAAGCGTGCCCTGGATGCCTTCGTGAACAACACCACCAAGGCCCTCAAGAAGGGCGACCGTGTGGCCCTCGTGGGCTTCGGAACCTTCTCGATCTCCAAGCGCGCCGCGCGCAAGGGCCGCAACCCCCAGACGGGCAAGGAGATCAAGATCGCGGCCAAGAAGGTCGTGAAGTTCAAGGCCGGTGCCGACCTCTCCAACAAGGTGAAGTAAGCACCACCGCACTTGCAAAAGGGTCCCTCCTGCGAGGGACCCTTTTCTTTTGCACCCATGGACGATCATGCACTGCTCGAACAACTGGGCGGGTTCATCACCCCGCACAAGCGCGCGTTGTTCGACCGTCTGGCGCCCGAACGCACCCGGCATGTGACGGTCGTGCTCGAGGACCTGTACCAGGCGCACAACGCCAGTGCCGTGCTCCGCACCTGCGACCTGCTCGGCATCCAGGAGGTGCACGCGATCGAGGCGCACAACCGCTTCACGGCGAACAAGGAGATCGCCCTGGGCAGCGACAAGTGGGCCACCATCCACCGCTACGCGGGAGGAGACGGCGCACTCGCCTGCATCGAGGCCCTGCGCGCATCGGGTCACCGCATCGTGGCCACCACGCCGCACGCCGAGGCCTGGACCCCGGAGAACGTACCGATCGACCGGCCCATCGCCTTCTGCTTCGGCACCGAGCTCAAGGGGTTGAGCGCCCCCCTGATCGAGGCGTGCGACGGTGCGCTGCGCATCCCTATGCACGGCTTCACCGAGAGCTTCAACATCTCGGTGTCCGCCGCCATCGTGCTCTACACCGTGATGCAGCGCCTGCGTGCGAGCACCGTGCCCTGGCGGCTGAACGAGGCCGCGATCACCGCACTGAAGCTGCAATGGACACGCGCCGCTCTGCATGACGCCCGCGCCATCGAACAAAGGCTGCGGGAAGACACACCGTAGCAGCGTTGCATGCCTCCGGCATCACACGGTCCTTCCTACCGGTGCCGGTCAGGCCGTTGTGCGTTCACGGGCCCGCTGGAGCGACCTGAGGTGCGGCACGTCGATACACACCGTGCCCCCGGGTGCGGACGATGAGCAGGATCAATCGGCGGCAACGGCCCCGGGCCATCGCCTGGTATGAACAGCACCGCGTGGAGAAGTGCGCCCCATCCTGACCTGACGGCGGCGCCGGATGCCGGTTCTTTGCGATGAACATCCAAAACACGCAGCATGGGCAAAGGCGATATCCGTTCCAAGAAAGGCAAGCGTCGGGCGGGCAGCCGTGGCAAGTCCCGGCCGAGCAAGCGCAAGGTGCGCGCGAACGACCGTGCGAAGGCCGCGGCCGGGGCCACCGGTGCCAAGGCAAGCCCGGCCAAGAAAGCCGCCGCCAAGAAGGCCGCTCCTAAGAAAGTCGCCGCCAAGAAGGCCGCTCCGAAAAAAGCCGCCGCCAAGAAAGCCGCTCCCAAGAAGTGACCGGCCCCTAAGAGCACGGAAGCCCTCCGCACAGCGGAGGGCTTCGTCGTTCATGGAGGTCTTCAGGGTTGGAGCCGCATCCGGCTCCACGACCCGTCCGTGAAATGCTCGAAGACGATGCGGTCGTGCAACCTGCTGGGCCTTCCCTGCCAGAACTCGATCCGCACCGGACGCACCCGCAGGCCGCCCCAGTGCAGGGGCCTCGGAACCTCCGCCTCGTCCTTGAAACGTTCCATCCAGCGCGCATAGCGCTCGTCCACCTGCGACCGGTCGTCGGCGATCCTGCTCTGGTCGCTCGCCCAGGCACCCACCTGGCTCTCGCGCGGTCGTTCCTTGAAGTACGCCTCGCTCACCGCAGCGTCCACCTTCTCCACCTTGCCCTCGATGCGCACCTGCCGCTCGTGCTGCGGCCAGAAAAAGGACAGCGCCGCGCGCGGGTCGCGCTCCATGTCCATGGCCTTGCGGCTGTTGTAGTTGGTAAAGAACACGAAGCCCTGTGCATCGAAGGAGCGCAGGAGGACCACCCGACAACTGATGCTGAAGGAGCCCGCCGTTGCCAGCGTCATGGCATGCGGTTCCGGCAGACCGTCCTCCTCGGCCGCACGCAGCCACCGCCCGAAGAGCGCGATGGGATCGTCGCCCGCATCCTCCTCCAACAGGACGGTCTTGCTGTAATCGGTCCGATGGCCCACCTGGCGTGCGCTGTCCATGCTTCGCATTTGATGCGCCGAAGATACCCGTTCGGACGTACCTTGACCTCCGTTCGCCATGGGCAAGGACTTCTTCAACCTGGACCCGGAGAGCACCGTGACACCTGCACGGGGTCGGCTCCTGATCAGCGAGCCCTACCTGCCCGACCCCTACTTCCGCCGCACGGTGGTCCTGCTGTGCGAACACAACACGGAGGGTTCCTTCGGCTTCGTGCTGAACCGCTATCTGGACATGGACATCGGCGACCTGATGGAGAACATGCCGCCCATCCACACGCGTGTGAGCATCGGAGGGCCGGTGCAGAGCGGCAACCTGTACTACCTGCATGCCTTCGGACCGCGGGTGGAGGGCAGCATGGAGGTGCTGGACGGTGTGCACATGGGCGGGGATTTCGAGCAGCTCAGGTCCCTGCTGGCCACCGACCCCCGCCTGTCCCGGCACGTGCGCTTCTTCGTGGGCTACTCCGGCTGGGGGGAGCAACAGTTGGAGAAGGAGCTCGGGCAACGTTCGTGGATCGTGGGCCCGGCCACCAAGCGGCATGTGATGAACACCCAGGTGAAGGACCTGTGGGGCGACTCACTCCGGGCCATGGGCCGTGCCTTCGCCCCTCTGGCCAACTTTCCCGAGGATCCCGGCCTCAATTGAGCACGCTGCGGGCCAGCAGTTCGGTGACCTGTTGCGCGGTGCGGTGCGCATAACGCTTGGTGCGGTAGGTGACCGCCCATTGCACGCCCCGTACCGCGTTGGTGAAGAACAACTCGTCGGCGGCCAGCAGGTTCTGCGGGTTCAAGGAGCACTCGTACACCTTGATGCCGTTGGACAACGCCAGGTTGATCACCTGCATGCGCATCACCCCGCCCAGGCAGCCATCGGCCAGCGACGGCGTATAGAGCACCCCGTTGCTCACGATGAACAAGTTGCCCGTGCTGCTCTCGATGATGTTGCCCCGGTCGTTCTGCAACAGGCAGTCGTCCAGCCCGCGGGCCTCGCTCCACAGCGAGGCCATCACGTAGTACTGGCAGTTGAGCGTCTTGTGCACGGCCAGGGCGTTCACCGGTTTGCGCATCTCGGGGTAGATGTCCACCATCAGGCCCCGCTCGTTCAGGGTATAGTTCTCATCCGGCATGGGCTGCATCTCGATGGCATAACCACCGCGGTGGCCTTCGGGCCGGTAGTGGCCGCGGGCATCGCGGTACACCGTGAGCCTGCAGCGGGCGCTGCGCATCGCGTTGCGGTCCACCAAGCGCAGGATGGCCCGCTCCAGCGCATCGCGATCGAAGCCGGGCGGCAGTTCGATCCGCAGCACCTTGCAGCCCTCGACCAGCCGCGCCCAGTGGGCGTCCAGGAAGCACGGGCGCCCGCCCACCACACGGATGCTCTCGAACAGACCGTCGGCGTAATGGAACGCCCGGTTGTCCAGGGTGATCACGGGCCGGTCCGCCCGCATCAGCTCCCCGTTCAGGTCCACGTACCGCTCCGTGCTCATACGATACCGGCGCGTTGAAGGGCGGCGCCAAGCCCGGAGTTGGGTGCGATGAGCAGTCCGCGCACGCCGACGCTCGCCGCCGCTTCGATGTCGCGTTCACGGTCGCCCACCATCACCGAGCGCGAGGCGTCGATGCCATGCAGGGCGATGGCGCGTTCCAGCAGCAGGCCCGAAGGCTTGCGACAGAGGCAGCGCCCCCGTGAGGGATGATGCGGACAGTAGAGGATGTCGTCCATGTGCGCCCCGAGACCGTGGAGGTGGTCGTGAAGGTAACGGTGCAGGCGTTCCACATCGGCGTGGGTGTACAGGCCCAGGCCGATGCCGCTCTGGTTGCTCACCACCACCACGGCCCATCCCCTGCGGTTGAACGCGGCCACCACGCCGGCCACATCGGGCAGCACTTCGAACTCCTCCGGTCGCCAGGTGTGCGCGCCCCGCTCGCGGTTCACTACACCGTCGCGGTCCAGGAAGAGGGCAGGCCGCGCGTTCATCCGGGCAACAGTTCGGTCATGGCGCCGAAGAAGGCCGGCACCAGCGAGGGCCGCAGTACGGCCACGAACAACACCCCGTGCAGCGCACCCATCAGGTGCGCGTCGTGCGCCACGTTGTCGCCGCCCCGCCGGTGCATGGTGCCCTCGTAGATCAGGTACAGGGCGCCGAAAACCGCCGCTGGCATACCGAACGGCAGCAGGAACAGACCGACCTCGGCGTTGGGCATGATCAGGATGTGCGCGAAGAGCACGGCCGATACCGCTCCGCTGGCGCCCACCGCCCGGTACCCCGGATCGTGCCGGTGTCGGCGGTAACCGGGGATGCAGGCCACCACGGCCGCCGAGGCGTACAGCAGGACGAAGAGCCAGGCCCCGGACAGCGGAGTGAGCCCCGTGAGGTATCCCTCCACGAAGGGACCGAAGCCGTGGAGCACGTACATGTTCACGAAGAGATGCATCCAGTCGCCATGCACCAGCGCGTGGGTCAGGAAGCGATGGTGGTCACGCCGGGCCTCCACCACGAAGGGCTCGAAGGCCAGCGCGTCGAACAGCCGCCGGTCGCTGAAAGCGAACAGGGAGACCAGCACCGTTACGGCCAGTATGGCCAGCGAGGCGGACATGCCGGCGAAAGTAGCGGCTCAATAAGTGTGGTCGCGCAGCACCAGCCAGCCGTCGGGCCCCTTGCGCCAGAGCAGGCTGAAGCCACCGTTCAGCGTGTCGGCCTGCCGCACCAGCGTCCAGGTGCCGGTGCACCAGGCATGCGCGTTCCCCACGGCGAGCACCTCGCCGATGCCGAAGCGCAGGTCGCCCATCGTGGCCTTGTCCGGATAGCTCCGCAGGTAACGGCGGGTCACCTCCTCGCGGCCGCAGGTGCGCTCCCTGGCCGTGATGAAGCAGGCGTCCTCCGCATAAGCGGCCATGAAACCGCGCACATCGCCCCGGTCCCACGCAGCCTCCTGTGCGGCCATCGCCGCATGCACGCCTTTGTAAGCCTCGGTCTCCTTGAAGTCCTGTTCCCCACCGCTGCATCCCACCAGCAGAAGGAGGGGAATAAGGTGGACCGCCCACGATGCCGCCGTTCTCATGATCGTATGAGAAAGCCCCCGGTGAGGGGGGCTTCGTAGCGCGGGAGAGACTTGAACTCTCGACCTCAGGATTATGAATCCTGCGCTCTGACCAGCTGAGCTACCGCGCCATTTTCATCCGTCGGCATCCGCATCCGGGCGAAAGGGGCGGCAAATATAGCAGGGCAAAGGTCCCATCCCGGTCGGTGGCCGGAAGACCTTGGCCACGGCGGGGGCGCCACCGGCCACCCCATCCGACCTCGCTCCGGAACCGGCGGGCATCATGACCGTACGGCCGCCGCCCGAACGCCAAGGCCCCGGCTGACGGGCGTTCTTGCACGGGCGAAAGGAATTTCTACCTTGTCCGGACCATGGCCAGCTCCCGCACCCGTACAAAACCCGCGCAGCGCAAGCGCACATCCGCCCCGAAAAAGGCGGCGCGCCCGGCGCGTACCGCGGCCACGCGCAAGGGGAAGGCCCCTCCCCGAACGGCCAAGGCCCGCAAGCCGGTCCCGAAACGTTCGGCGAACGCGAGACCTGCCGCGGCAGCCAAGCGGAGCAAAACCGGGCGCCGATCGGCTTCCAGGGTGAAACCGTCCCCGCGCGTACAGGTCGCAAAGAAGGCGGCCAGGCCCAGGGTCCGGAAGGCCGTGGCGGACAAGGGCCGTGGAAAAGCCGGTTCCTCGGCACGCCGCACTGCGGTGCGCAAGCGGACCACGGCCGGTCGAAGCGCCCCGATGGCCCGCAAGGCCGCCCCCCGGAAGGTCGTGAAGGCCGCGCGGAAGCCTGCGTCCACCGCGAAGAGGACGGCCCAGCGCAACCGCGTCGCCGCACCGCGCAAAGCGCACCGGCCGGCCCGCCCGGTGATGAAGTCCCCGGCGAAGGCGAAAGCGCCCGTACGGACCGCAGCAGCACCAAGGCCCTCCGCGCCACCCGCGAAGCCGACCCCGCCCCAGGCCAAGGCCAAGGTCGGAAAGGGCCAGGCCCGGCCGGTCGGCAAAGCGCCGACGCCACCGCCCGCAAAACCTGCGGCGGTGAAGCCGGCGGTGGCGAAGCCGACGGCTCCTGCCGCAAAGCCCGCCGCACCAGGCCCGAAGCCCGCGCCGAAAACAGCGCCGCGGACAGCCCCCGCCCCAAAGCCACCGCCCGCTCCGGTCCATGCCGTGATGATGGGTGTGGAACCCGTCCCACACCCCATCGGGCCATTGCGCCGTGCGTTGAAGGAACGGTACCAGGCGGAGTTCTACATGCGCGCCACCCCCAACGTGCTCTTCGAGCTCATCAGCACCCCCAGCGGGTTCAGCGAGTGGTTCTGCGACGACGTGAACGTGCGGGGGGACGAGTTCGCGTTCGAGTGGGACGGCGAGGTGCAGAAAGCCCTGTGCATCGGCCGCCGGGCGGGCGAGCTGATGCGCTTCCGCTGGCTCGACGACGAGGACCCCGGCGCCTTCTTCGAACTGCGCATCCGTATCGACCCCATGACGAACGACGTGGCCCTGGTGGTCACCGACCATGCCTGGCCGCAGGACATGGAGAGCGCGCGCCAGCTCTGGGCGTCGCAGGTGGCCCATCTCATGCGGGTGATCGGCTCCTGAGGCCGGTACCTTTGCGGTGCGGCGCCGCCGCACCCTTTGCCGATGAAGCGTCTGCACCGCATGATCGTCGCGGCCTATCTGGGGCCGCTGGTGGTCACCTTCGGCATCGTGCTCTTCATCCTGAGCATGCAGTTCCTGTGGAAGTACGTGGACGACCTGATGGGCAAGGGACTGCCGTGGCACACCATCACCGAACTGCTGGTGTACGCCACGGCGAGCTTCGTCCCCCTGGCCCTGCCGCTGGCGGTGCTGCTCAGCTCGATCATGACCATGGGCGGGCTGGGCGAGAACAGCGAGCTGGTGCCGATGCGCTCGGCGGGCCTGCACCTGTTCCGCATCCTGCGCCCCCTGTTCGTGGTGGTGCTGCTGCTGGCGGGCCTGTCCTTCCTGTTCAGCAACAACGTGCTGCCCGTGGCCAACCTGCGCTTCCACAGCCTGCTGTGGGACGTGACGCGCAAGAAGCCGGCCATGAACCTGCGTCCCGGCGTTTTCTACAACGGCATCGACGGGTTGAGCATCCGGGTGCGGGACAAGGCCGAGGACGGCACGCTCGGCGACGTGCTCATCTACGACCATCGCGACCCCTTCCAGGGAAATCGCACCGTGGTACGTGCGCGCAGCGGCACCATGCAGCGCACCGCCGACGGCGGCAGCCTGCTCCTCACCCTGCGCGACGGCCATTTCTATGATGCCCGCGACCCCTCCGGCGGCAAAGGGCATCCCGACGCCCTGGTCCACGGCACCTTCGCCACCGACGTCCTGCGGCTGGACCTGAGCGGCCTGGGCCTGAAGCGGACCGACGAGGACCTGTTCCGGGACAACTACAAGATGCAGACCATCGGTCAGCTCTCGCGCACCGAGGACTCGTTGACCGCCGCGTTCGCCGAGCGGAAGGTCATGCAGGACGGTTACCTGCACAACGCCTTCCGCCCCTTGCGCGGCCATGCGCCGGGCGCTGCTGCGGCCATGACGACCGGCGGGGATGCGGCGCACCCGGCCGCCCTCTACGACCAGGCCATCGACATGGCGCGCGCCACGATGACCTTCCTGGAGCGCACCGATGAAGAGCGCAAGGCGGCGCAGGAGCAGATCGCACGGCACCAGGTGGAATGGCACCGCAAGCCCATGCTCGCCGTGGCCTGCCTGATCTTCTTCTTCATCGGCGCCCCGCTGGGGGCCATCATCCGCAAAGGCGGCATGGGCCTGCCCACCGTGTTCGCCATCGTCTTCTTCCTGATCTTCCACATCGTCTCCTTCAGCACCGAGAAGCTCGTGATCAGCCTGAAGGTCCAGGCCTGGCCCGGCATGTGGACCAGCACCCTGGTGCTGCTGCCCATGGGTCTGTGGCTCACCTGGAAGGCGGCCACCGACAGTCCGCTGTTGGACCGTGATGCCTATTATCGCGGCTGGGACCGGGTAAGGTCCCTGTTGCGCGGACGGCGCGATGCGAATACTCCAGCTGTGCCATAAGCCTCCCTATCCGCCCATCGACGGCGGCAGCAAGGCCATGCACAACATCACCCGCGGCCTGCTGGCGGACGGCCATGCCGTGAAGGTGCTCTGCATCCACACCCCCAAGCATCCGCTGGACACCGAGGCCCTTCCCGCCGACTATGTGAAGGCCACCGACCATCAAGGCGTGTTCGTGGACACGCGCCTCAACGTGGTGGACGCCTTCACCGACCTCATCACCGCGGACAACTACAACATCAGCCGGTTCTTCTCGCCCGACATGGACATCGCCCTGATCCGCGTGCTCAGCGCGCAGACCTTCGATGTGGTGTTGCTGGAGAGCCTGTTCATGACCCCGTACATCCAGACCATCCGCCGGTACTCGGATGCCCTGGTGGTGCTGCGGTCGCACAACCTGGAGCACGTGCTGCAGGAGCGCATCGCCAGCGGTGAGCGCAACCCCATCAAGCGCCCCTACCGCCGTTTCCTGGCCCGCCAGCTGAAGGCGTACGAGATGGCCGTCCTGGACCGCGTGGACGGGGTGGCGGCCATCAGCCCGGCGGACGCCGCGCACTTCGAGGCCCACGGGACACGCACGCCCGTGGCCACGGTCCCCTTCGGGGTGGACCCCGCCGAGCACGACCGGCCCCTGCCCGGCGGCCGCCCGGTGTTCTTCCACCTGGGCAGCATGGACTGGGAGCCCAACCTGGAGGGGGTGCGCTGGCTGGTGGCCGAGGTATGGCCTCGGCTGCTCGCCCGCCATCCCGAGGCCCGCCTGCACCTGGCCGGCAACCGCATGCCGGACGACCTGCTGCGCCAGGACCAGCCCGGCTTGCAAGTGAAGGGGCGTGTGAAGAGCGCCGAACAATACATCGCCGACCGCCATGTGATGGTCGTGCCCCTGCACAGCGGAGGCGGCATGCGCGTGAAGATCATCGAGGGCATGGCCATGGGACGCTGCGTCATCAGCACCACCATCGGGGCCGAAGGCATCGCCGTGAAGGACGGGCACGACATCCTGCTGGCCGACACGCCCGCCGCCTTCGCACGCCAGATGGCGCGCACCCTGGATGAGCCGGGCCTGGTGGCCACCATCGGGGCCAACGCCCGCGCCACCATCGTGGCCCGCTACAGCGACAGCTGCATCATCGCCGACCTGGTGGCCTTCCTCCGCAGCCTGAAGCGCGCATGAGGCTGCTCGTCCTGCTCTCGCGCGTGCCCTATCCGCTGGAAAAGGGCGACAAGCTGCGCGCCTACCACCTGGTGAAACGCCTGGCCGAGCGCCACGAGGTGCTCCTGCTCTGCCTCAGCGACCAGCGCATCCAGGAGGCCCACCTGGACCACCTCCGCAGCTTCTGCCACCACCTGGAGGTGATCCACCTGCCCCGCTGGCGCATCGTCTGGAAGCTCATCACCGCCGTCTTCTCCCGGCTGCCCTTCCAGGTGGCCTACTTCCACCATGCCGCCGCACAACGACGGGTGGACGAGCTCATCCACCGCTTCAAGCCCGACCATGTGCTGTGCCAGCTGGTGCGCACCACCGAATACGTGCGCTGGCATCTCACCACGCCCAAGACGCTGGACTACATGGACACGCTGAGCAAGGGCATGGAGCGCCGCACCGAGACCTCCAGCCCCCTGCTGCGCCCGCTGTTGATGACCGAGACACGCCGCCTGCAGGCGTACGAGAACCTGATGTTCGACCTGTTCGACCACCGGATCATCATCTCCGCCCAGGACCGCGACTACCTGTACCACCCCGAACGCCACTGCATGACTGTGATCCCCAACGGGGTGGACACCGCGCACTTCCATCCGATCCAGGGCCAGGTGACGCACGACCTGCTGTTCACCGGCAACATGAACTACCCGCCGAACATCGACAGCGTGCTTTACCTGGTGCATAAGGTGCTGCCCCTGGTGCGGCGCGAACGGCCCGATGTCTCGCTGTTGATCAGCGGAGTTGACCCCAGCCCCCGGGTGCGTCAGCTGGCCGAGGCGGACCCGCGCATCACCGTCACCGGCTGGGTGAAGGACATCCGCAGCAGCTATATGTCGGCGCGCATCTTCGTGGCCCCCATGCAGATCGGCACCGGCCTGCAGAACAAATTGCTGGAGGCCATGGCCATGGGTATGCCCTGCATCACCTCCGCACTGGCCAACAACGCGGTGGGGGCCGTTCCCGGGGAGGGCATCCTGATCGGGCATGGCCCGGCGGACTATGCGGCCCACATCCTGCACCTGCTGGCCGACGAGGAGGAGCGCCGCCGGATCGCGGCCAACGGCCACCGCCACGTGCTGGCCACCTTCGACTGGACCCGTGCCGCGGACACCCTCGACGGGCTGATCACGGCTCCCCTGCGTACGGCGCCTCCCCTGCCGATGGGCTAACTTTGCCGCCGCTCCGGCGCTCGTGCCGGACACCCATGCCCATGAACGACATCCGGCTGGACCCCATCGAGGAGGCCATCGCCGACATCCGCGCCGGCAAGGTGGTGATCGTGGTGGACGACGAGGACCGGGAGAACGAAGGCGACCTGGTCACCGCGGCGCGCAACGCCACACCCGAGCTGGTGAACTTCATGGCCCGGCACGGACGCGGCCTCATCTGCGCGCCGCTCACCGAGGAGCGCTGCGAACAGCTCGGCCTGGCCCTGATGGTGCGCGACAACACGGCCTTGCACGAGACACCCTTCACCGTGAGCGTGGACGTGAAGGGCCGCGGCACCACCACGGGCATCTCGGCCCATGACCGGGCCGCCACCATCCAGGCCCTGATCGATCCGGCCACCGCTGCCGTCGACCTCGCACGCCCCGGGCACATCTTTCCCTTGAAGGCCCGCAATGGCGGTGTGCTGCGCCGCGCCGGCCACACCGAGGCCGCCGTGGACCTGGCCCGCCTGGCCGGCATGGAGCCTGCAGGCGTGATCGTGGAGATCCTCAACGAGGACGGTACCATGGCCCGGCTGCCCGAGCTGCGCGAAATGGCCGACCGCTTCGACCTGAAGCTCGTCAGCATCGCCGACCTGGTGGCCTACCGCATGCGGACCGAGAGCCTGGTGGAACCACAGGTGGAGGTGCAGCTGCCCACCGCCTTCGGCGACTTCACCCTGCATGCGTTCCGCCAGACCAACACCGGGGAGGAGCACCTCGCCTTGGTGAAGGGCAGCTGGCGTGCGGACGAACCCGTGCTGGTGCGTGTGCACAGCAGCTGCGTCACCGGCGACATCTTCGGCAGCTGCCGCTGCGACTGCGGGCCGCAGCTTCACCGGGCCATGGAGATGATCGATGCGGCCGGCAAGGGGGTCATCGTGTACATGCAGCAGGAAGGCCGGGGCATCGGGCTCATCAACAAGCTGAAGGCGTACAAGCTGCAGGAGGAGGGGGCCGATACCGTGGAGGCCAACCTGATGCTGGGCTTCGACATGGACGCCCGGGACTACGGCGTGGGGGCCCAGGTGCTGCACGCGCTCGGCGTGCGGCGCATGCGGTTGCTCACCAACAACCCGCGCAAGCGCACCGGCCTCATCGGCTACGGCCTGGAGATCACCGAGAACGTGGCGATCGAGATCGACGCCAACCCGCACAACGAGCGCTACCTCCGCACCAAGAAGCACAAGCTGGGGCACTTGCTCCGCCTGGGCGACCGGGCCTGATCAGGGCGCCCCCTCCTGCCCCGCCGGGTCCTGGGCTGCGGGCACCTTGGCTGCCTTGCGCCGGAAGCCGAGCATGCCGGTGAAGTTGCGCCAGAACTCGCGCAGCGTGTCGAAGTCCTCGCGGTAGGCCAGACCGGCCCCCTGGGTGGTGGCCGCCTGGTCCGCCTGGTTCAGGTTGCGGTCGTTGCTCTGGCTGTAAGCCTTGAGGCGAATGCGACCGTCGTTGGTCAGCAGGTACTCCAGCTGGAAATCGCCCACCAGCGCGTTGCTCTGCTGCCCGCTCCCCGACCCGTACTGCACGCCCACGTTGGTGCTCAGCACCAGCCGCTCGTCGAACAGCTGGGTGCTCACGGCAAGCTCCAGTTCGTCCTGCGTGAGCGCATCACCCGGCCGGTAGTTGAAGCCCAGGTCCACGTCGTTGCTCAGCCGGCTCAGCCAGTTGCTCACCTGGTTGCTGAGCAGCTCGCTGCCCGAGGTGCCCACCACGTTGCCGCGCGCCACACTGGGCCCGGAGGCCGCCCCCAAGCGGTCCACCGGCAGGAAGCGGTTGAGCACGATCAGGCTGAACACCTGCCGGTTCATCTCGTCCGGTTCGCTCAACACGCTGTTCACCTGGGTGCGCACGCCCTCGTCCACCGACGGCAGGCGCACATCGAACCCGATCTCCGGGTTGGCCAGCCGGTCCGTCAGGCGCATCACCACCTCCACGGGCACCCGCTTGCCCAGGCCGTCGGCGCGCTCGGCCGGGATGATGTCCACCAGCGGCGCACGCAACTTGTACACCGCGTTCAGGGCCAGCTGGGCGTCCAGCGGATCGCCGTACCAGGTGATGTTCCCCCCGGGGTCCACGTCGAAGCGCTTGTTCACCACGTTGCGCAGCGTGAAGAGGTAGGAGCCGTCCACCACTTCCATGTCCCCGCGCATGGACAGGTTGCCCGTGGGGCTCACGGTCAGCGCCAGGTTGCCCCGGCCACGGCCGCTCAGGATGTCGCCCACGGTGGGGTCGAAGATGAGCTCGAAGCGTGCGTCCGGGGTCACTTCCACGTTCAGGTCGAGACGCACGCCGCTGAGGTCCACCGGGGCCTCCAGGGAGTCGATGTCCATGTCGCCCGCATGGAAGTGCACGAAGTCGATCGCGCTGAGGTCCTTGCCCGTGCCCAAGGGCAGGCTGATGGTGGTGCCCGGGGCCGTGCTTCCGTTGAACACCACTTCCAGGTTGTCCTGGTAGCCGCTCACCTGAAGGTCGCCGGTGGCGTATGCCTTGCCGTAGAAGAGCTCGTTGTCGTTGACCGTGGTGTTCAAGCAGAGGAAGCGGTCGAGTTCCAGGGTCACGTCGTAGTCCCAATGCGCAAAGCCCCGGTGGTTGATGGTGCCCACGGCGCGGGCCGTCCGGCCCTCCTGGTCCTTGACGCGCACCAGGTCGAGCCAGAAACCGTCCGGCCTGATCCGCACGCGGTCGCTCAGGCTGTAGAAGGTGTTGAGGTAGTCGATCCGCAGGCCGGCCTCGTCCAGCAGCGCCTCACCCTCCACGCGTGGTTCGGCGAGGCGGCCGCCCACGCGCACATCGCCTGTGACCCGCCCCTGGATGTCGCTGACGCCTTCGGGCAGGTAGGGCCCGATGAAGGCCAGGTCGAAGGAGTCGAGCTCCAGGACCAGGTCCAGCTGCTCGACCTCGGCCTGCGGCGCGATGCGACCGCCGAACTCCAGGGCCTTCAAGGTGCCGCGTTGCAGGGTGCCGCTCACGTTCATCTCCCGGCTCTGGTTCCGCCAGTTGGCCGCGAACACAATGTCGCCCACCGGGTGCCGGTCCACCTTGAGGGAGTCCACGCACAAGTAGCTCAACAGGCGCGGATCACCCAGGAGGTCGAAGATCCGGCCTTCGCCACTCACTGTTCCGCTGAGCGACGGCCCCTGGTAATAGGGGCGCAGGTGCTTGAGGCGCACCCCTTCCAGGTTGAAGGCCAGGGAGCGCTCCGGATCGTTGGCGAGCCAGCCGTCCAAGGCGATGTGCTCCGCCTCGTTGACCACCGACAGATGCCCCACCTCCAGGCCACCGTCGTGGTAGTGCAGGCGCGCCGCTTCCGGATTCCTCCATGTACCAAGGCCGAGCTGCACCGAACTGGGCAGCAGGTCCAGTTCCACATCCTCGCGGCTGTTGACCATTCCGGCCACGCGCAGGTCGCCTCGCGTGTTGTGGGTGCTTCCGTCCCACGCCAGGCGCAGCTCCACTTCGTCCTGGTAGGCCTTGCCGGAGAGGTCGATCCCGTCGAAGAAGGTGCTGTCCGACAACTGCTGGCGCTGGCTGCGCATGCTGAAGGCCAGCAGGTCCAGCGTCCGGTCCACGATCAGCTGCACCGAGTCGCCACCCACCGACCCGTAGGCGATGCGCGGCAGGTCCGCACTGAGGGCCATGTCGAAGGTGCGCGAATCGAACCGCCCTTGGAAACGGGCGTCCGGAGCAAGCTCCAGACCCGGCACGAGTCGCCCGACCAACGGCTCGGCCCGCTTCACATGCACGTCGAAGGCGAAATACTGCTCTTCCAGATCGTACTTCACCTGGTCGGACAGCGCGGGGAAGATGCTGTACACCACGCTGGTGAAGGCCACCGGCAGGCGTGTGGGCAGGAAGGTCCCCTGTACCTGGGCGTCCAGCAGATCGGACCGCAAGGAGAGCAGGGGCTCCCCGTGCTGCCGGTCGCTGGCCAGCTCCACGTCGCCGAGGTCCAGCACGCCACGGTCGTCGCAATAGGTCAGGTCCTCGATCGCCAACCGGCCCTTGAGGCTGTCCGGTGCCAGTTCGCCCCGGGCGCGCACGAGCCCGCTCACCTCGCCCAGATGGAGCTTGGGCAGGATGTTGAGCTCGTGCAGGTCCGCGCGGTCCACCTGTGCGGTGAAATCCACCTTGGGCCAGCGACCGCGCAGATCGGCCAGGCCATCGAAGCGCAGCTTGAGGTTGGGATCGTCGCAGGTGAGCTGCCCGTTGAACAGGCGCCGTTGCAGGCGGCCGGTGGTGGTGATCCCGGTCAGGGGGCGGTCGTTGAGGGTGATCAGCGGCACGCGCCCCTCGAGGTCGGCCTGCATGGTGGCCAGGTTGCGCCCACGGGCGTTCACTTTCACATCGCAGGCGATCGGGCCGAGCGCGGGGTCCCCGGCCAGCGGGCCCAGGTCGAAGCCGGTGGTGGCCAGCGTACCGTTGAAGCGGAAAACGTCGCTCACCGTGTCGCGCGTGTAGGACAGGTCGGTGGAGAGCCGGCCCAGGGCGGTGCTGGCCTCGCCGTAAGCGGTGAAGGCCGAAGCGAAGCCGGTGAAGTTGCCGCTGAAGGCCATGGCGCCGAGGGTCTGGACCTCACGGGGAAGCTCCAGCCGTCGCCCTTGGGTGAAGGGGGGCACGGGCACGGTGGCCAGGTCGGCGGCATCGGTCCGCAGGGTGCGGGCATCCACCACGATAAAGGTCCCCGCCAGGTCCGGCAGGCCGCTCATCTCCACCGAGCCGTCGAATCGGCTGTTGCGGCCATAGGCCAGATGCAGGTCGCGCGCCTTGAGCTCACGCACCGTGCCCTGGGCCCGGCCGCGAACATCGATCGTGGCCGCCAGCCCCTCCAGGTCCGGTGCGAACCAGGCGATGTCGCGCAGGTCCACGGAGGAGCTGTCCAGGACGGCGCTCATCTCCACGCGGTCGATGTACGCGCCATAGTCGCGCCACGACGCCGTGCGCATGGCGTACCGGCCCCGCACCCTGCTGTACGGGGTGCGCAACAGCAGCTCGTCCACGCTGATGCCCGTACCGCTCACCGTGGTCCGGCCTTGCAGGCCCGTGCAGGCCAGCCCGCTGCGTTCCCGGAACCGCACCTGGTCCAGCACCGCACGGATGCTGTCCTTGATCACCAACAGCTCATGGCCCGCCACATCACCCACCACGTCCACATGCTTGAGATCGACCCCGAAGGGCTGCACCGGCGCATCGGCCTGGTGGAAGGTGAAGCGCAGGTCGCGGATGTCGAAGGCATCGGCCTGGATGGTCCACGGACCGCCACCGGCGGTGCTGTCGCCGGAGGAGAGGGCCGCTGTCCACCGGGTGAAGTTGCTGGGGCTGTCGTCCGAGGCCTGGCGCAGGTACCACCGGGCACCTTCCACGGTGACGCCCCGGAGATGCACCTGCCGGCGTTCGGGGTTCACACGCCACCGCCGCAGGTGCAGACGCCGCACGGCGAACAGGGTGTCGCCCTCCAGGTCGCACACCAGCACGCCGCGCAGCTCGGCCGGCCCCGTGAAGGTGAGGTGCACACGATCCACCTGCACGCAGCTGCCCAGGGCTTCGGACGCATAGGCACCGAGCCTGTCGGCCAGCCAGGTCTGCACCGAAGGCAGCCGGAGGGCGAACAGCCCCAGCATGCCGGTCACCACCAACGCGAGCAACAGCCACGCCACGGCGCGAAGCACGCGGCCGGACCATTTCAGGAGCGGTGAGCTGCTCAGGAGCGGGTAGTTTTGGGCACGAACAAGCAGATCGCGGGCCCGGATGGCGAAAATAGCGGAGCAGGAGCGCCCGGCAGGCCCGGTGCGGATCCTGGGGATCGAAAGCTCATGCGACGAGACCGCGGCCGCCGTGCTGGTGGATGGCTGCGTAAGAAGTAACGTGGTGGCCGGCCAGGACGTGCATCGGGCCTGGGGAGGCGTGGTGCCCGAGCTGGCCAGCAGGGCCCACCAGGAGCATATCGTGCCCGTGGTGGACCAGGCGCTGCATCAGGCCGGCATGAAGCCGTCGGACCTCACGGCCGTGGCCTTCACCATGGGCCCGGGGCTCATCGGGGCCCTGCACGTGGGTGCAGCTTTCGCCAAATCCTACGCCCAGGCGCTGGGCGTGCCCCTGCTGGCCGTGGACCACATGCGGGCGCACGTGCTGGCCCACTTCATCCGCGACCACGACCCACGCCCCGTTCCCGTGTTCCCCTTTCTGAACCTCACCGTGAGCGGCGGGCACAGCCTGATCGTGGAGGTGCGCTCCGCGCTGGACATGGTGGCCATCGGCAGCACCCTGGATGATGCGGCCGGGGAGGCCTTCGACAAAGGAGCCAAGCTCCTGGGCCTGCCCTACCCCGGCGGCCCGCAGGTGGACGCCCTGGCCGCAAAGGGCCAGCCCGGCAGGTTCCGCCTGCCGAGGACCGCGGTGCCCGGCCTCGACATGAGCTTCAGCGGCATCAAGAGCGCCTTCCGCAACCTGGTGCTGCCGCTGCGTGCGGCCGATGGAACGGTGCCCAACGAGCTCCTGCCGCATCTGTGCGCCGCGCTCCAGGGCGCCATTCTGGACCAGCTCCTCGCCAAACTGGAACTGGCCGTGGAGCGCACCGGCATCACCCGGATCGGCATCGCGGGCGGCGTCTCGGCCAACAAGGGCCTGCGGCAGCGGCTGTCGGCACAGGCCGAGGCCCGCGGATGGACCGTGCACATCCCACCGCTGGCGTACTGCACGGACAACGCGGCCATGGTGGCCATGGCGGGCGACCTGTTGCTGCGCGCCGGGCACATCGCCGATGCGGGTACGGCGCCGCGCGCCCGCATCCCGCAGGCTTGAGGCCCACCGGGCAAGCCCGTACCTTCGCCGCCCATGCCGCGCTCCCCGATCCTTCCCCTGGCCATGGCCCTGCTGACCACCCTGGCCGGCCAGGCCCAGACGGTGGAGCGCCTGCTGGCCGAAGGGGACAGCCTGCTCGCGCAGCAACGGTTCAGCAAGGCCGTGGAGGTGTACACCCGGGCCATCACCCAGCACCCATCGGCCACCACTTACACCGCGCGTGCCCGGGCCTGGTACGCCATGGACCGGACGGACCGCTTCCTGCAGGATGTGGAACAGGCGCTGAAGGCGGACAGCACCTTCGCGGAGGCCAACTACCAGCGCAGCCTCTACGCCCTGCGCGGCGAGGACCACCGCTCGGCGGAACGGTTCAGCGACCGCGGCCTGCGCAACGGTGCCGTGGGCAGGCTCCGCGCCCAGTTGCTGCTCGTGCACGGCGAGGCACTCGCCGAGCTGCGTCGCCCCGAACTGGCCATCGCCGACCTGCGCGACGGTCTGGTGCAGATCCCCGATGACCTGGACGCCAACCGTACGCTGGCGCGGATGCTGGACGAGACCGGCGACCACGAGGGGGCCCTGGTGGTGCTGGAACGCCTGTGTGCGCTGGAACCGCGCAACCCCGGGCACTGGACCAACCGCGGATTCGAGCTTTCGCGCCTTGGCCGGTGGACCGACGCGCTCGGCATGTTCGAGCAGGCGCTGGACATCGACAAGGATGAGCCTGTGGCCCTGAGCAACCGGGCCTACGCCCTGCTGCACCTGGACCGCAACGAGGAGGCCTGGAAGGACGTGGAGCGGAGCCTGCGCTACTATCCGGCCAACGCCTTCGCGCTGCGCACCCGCGCCCTGTTGCGCCTGCGCAAGGGCGACCTGGAGAAAGCCTGCGCCGACCTGTCGCTCGCCCGGATCCTGGGCGGTATCAGCGACGTGGACGCCCTGATCCAGGAGCACTGCGCCACCGTGCCCGGCCGCCGCTGATCACTGCAACATCAAGGTCGCCGTGGCCGCCCGGCCGTCGGTGGTCCGCAAGGTCACGGCATAGGCGCCCGGGGCCCACGGGGCCGCCACGACCGCCCGCTCTCCGCTGGCGCGCTGGGCATGCACCAACCGCCCCTGGGCGTCCCGCACTTCCAAAGCCTCCAGCAGGGCACCCGGCACCCGCACCTCGAACCGGTCGTCCGCCGGGTTGGGCCAGAGCTCGAAATGCGCGAGCGTCCGCTCGGCGACCGCTTCGGACCAGGTCTCGACCACCTCGAACACGTCCACGGCGGCTTCCACGAGGTGGCCCGGCTGGTCGTCGGCGGTGCGGAAGAGCACCTGCATGGTGGCCGCCGGAGCGAGGTGGTCGGCGATGGTCCATTGGGCGGGCTGCCAGCTGCCCATGCCCGGAGTGGTGGCCGTGATGGTCTCCACCACCGCAGTGTCGGTGCCGTCGGTCAGCAGTACGACGAGCTCATCATTCGCCCCACCGTTGCCACCGCTGTTGAAGAACCAGCGATCATAGCGCACGCCCGGCGCGAGGAAACCCGTGGCGTCGAACACCGGCGAGGTCAGTTGCACCATGCCGTCGTCCACGTCGTCGTCGCCCGCCTGCCCGCCACCGTTGCCGGTGACCATCGCTGTGTTGAGGCAATCGCCGGCGGCATCGTCGCCGGGCGCACAGGGCCCGCCGAGGTAGGTGGTGCCCACGGGTGCCCCGCGCTCCCAGTCCCCGCTCGACGCGTTGCCCGCGACGGTCCAGCCGAGGTCCAGCGCGAAGTCGTCCGCATAGCCGGGATCGAGCTCGATGGTGAGCGCGGGTGTGTTGGCATCGATGGCCTGGGGTGCCAGGCACGCGGTGTGCCAACCCCAATGCCCCGCCGTGAGGGCATAGGTGTCCGCGAAGACCGCCGGAAAGGTGAACTGGCCGTTGGCGTCGGCGGTGGTCTGGCCATCGGTCATGGTCCCGTCCAGCTGCACGATCGCGCCGGGTACCGGGTCGCCGGTGCCGACCTCCACCACCTGGCCGGAGAGCACGAAGGGCACCATGGGCTGCAGCGGTATGTCCAGGAAGGTCACCTGTCCGGTGGTGAGCACCACGGCCGTCACCGTGTCGGGGAAATAGCCGGGGGCGCTCGCGGCCACGTCGTAGGTGCCGGGCGCAAGCGTGCCAAGGGCGTACTGCCCATCGAAGGCGGTGGTGTCCGAGGCCAGCGGCCCCAGCAAGGTCACGGAGGCCAGGTTCACCGGTGAGGTGGTGATGGCATCGGTGACCGTGCCCTCGAGCCAGCAGGCGTGCGTGTAGGTGGGCGCCAGAATGAACAGGCCTTCCTCGATGTCGGAGATGATCAGCCGGCCCGAGGCGAAGAAGGGGTACACGCCCCAGGCCCCGTTGAAGCCGCCTCCGCTGAGCGGCGACGTGTCGAAGCTCCCGGTCTCCACCAGGTTCCACGGCCGGGTGGCATCGTAGATGGTCACCCCGTAGGTGTAATAGCTCGTCACCACGAAATCGTTCAACCAGTAGGTGTTGTGCGGAATGGTGTTGCTGCCCGGATCGCTCTGCAGCTTCTCCACGTACTGGATGTCCGCCGGATCGCTCACGTCGTAGACCCCCACGTAGGCGTCTTCGCGCTCATCCGTGGTGAAGAGGTATTGCCCGCTGTCGTCCAGCCAGGTGTTGTGCGAGAAGTTGTCCGGGGTGGCCTGGGTGCCCAGGAGCACCGGGTTGGCCGGGTCGCTGACGTCCACGATGCTGAAGAAGCCGTCGTAGATGTGGGCGGCATACAAGGTGTCCCCGCGCGCATAGCTGTCGTGGCAGTACCAGGTGTCGAACTCCCCCACCTCCACGGGAGCCATGGGGTCCTGTGTCAGGTCGTACATGATCACCCCGCCGTTGCCGCGGTTGGCGCCGTGCAGGTAGAGCCGCCCGTTCTCGTCGACGAACAGCGAGTGCGAGGTGTCCCAGTTGTTGCCCTGGAAAAGCGTCACCGGCAGGTTGGTGCTTTGCGGCAGCGGGCTCAGGTCCACGATCAGCAGGCCGGCGGTGGCCTCGGTGGTCATGTACGCATGGTCGCCCCAGGTCTTGATCTCCCGCCAGATGCTGTTGGGGCCCGGGGTGAAGAAGACCTCCACCGGGTTGGCCGGGTCGGTGATGTCCACCACCGAAAGCCCCCCGGAGTTGGGCACATTGTCGTCGCCGTTGACACCCACCAGGGCGTACTCATTGCCGAACTCATCGGTGTAGCCCCACAGGTTGCTGAGGTGGCTGTTGCGCGCGGCCTGGTAATCGTAATGGCCCAGCAGGCTGATGTTCACCTGGGCATGGAAGCTGCAGGCCCACAGGACCGTGGCCAAGGCAGCAAGCGGACGGAGCATGGTCATGCGCGCAAGGTAGGGGTTCACCCCCCTCGCCCCCCTGCCGGCCCGCCAACGTTCCGCGTCGATCGTTGGAAGGGTATCCTGAACCGATGGAAAGGGAAGCCGCGAAACAGGCGACGGCCGCTAACTTGCCGCCCTGATCCGGCCACCATGCGCGACCTGCTCTGCCCTGTGGACATGACCGAGCTGGCGGGAACGGCGCTCGCTCACGCGGTCCGGCTCGCCCAGCGGTCGGCGGCGAGCGTCACCCTGCTACATGTGCGCGACAGGCACGAGCGTGAGGGGCCTGTGGGCGACCAGGTCCGCGCCGAACTGGACGAGCTGGTGCGCCGGCATGGCCAAGGAGCCTCCGTGCGGACCCTGTACCGGGACGGCAACTTCATGAAGGAGATCGCCGAAGAGGCCGCAAGGGACCATGGCGTGATGGTGGTCGGCACGCACGGCCCGCGTGGGCTGCGCCAGAACCTGATGGGCGCCGACATCCTGAAGCTGGTGCGCCACGTACGGCTGCCGAGCTGGGTGATGCAACAGGACAGCCCCGCACGCCCGGTGGAACGCCTGGTGGTACCCGTTTCGGGGCATGAGCACATCAGCGGGCTGCTGGATGCCATCACCTGGCTGGCCGGGCTTGATGACACCGAGGTCCATGTGTACCAGGTGATGCGACCCAACGAGGGGGCTTCCGAGCAACTGCAGGCCAACAAGCAACGCATGCTGCGCCATCTGGTGCAGGCCCGCGTCCGCACCGTGGAGGTGAACGAGCCCAGCACCGTGTTCTCCGTGGGGTTCGCCGAGCAGACCATCCGGTACGCCGAACGGGTGAACGCCCATGGCCTGGCCTTCATCGCCGACGCCTCCGACGAGTACCGCTACATCGCCGACGCCGAGAAGGAACGGCTGATCACGAACAAGTTCGACATCCCCGTGCTCTGTGCACATTGACCGGCGTGGCCGGGCTACCTTTGCCGGAGCGTGATCCGCTTCGACCCTGTACTGGTCGCCCTGTTGGCGTCCCTTCCCGCCGGGCCGGTCCTCGCCCAGTTCGACGGCTACCAGCTCGTGGACGGCTGTGCGGCCGGTCAGGTGCAGGCCGTCGACCTCACGGGCGACGGCGCCCTGGACCTGCTGGTGGTCAAGGACAACGGGATCGACCGCTACGACAACCTCGACGGCCAGGGCAGCTTCGGGCCTTCGCACACCATCCTGCCGAAGCCACCCGGCTTCCGGCTCCTGGTGCGCCCGGGCGACATCGATGCCGATGGCGATGTGGACCTGGTGGTGGCCTGCGACAACGACAGCACGCTCTACGTCCTGGAAGCCACCAACGGTCAAGGGAACTTCGCACCGCCCCAGCCCATCGCCACCCTTCCCGCACGGCTGCTGCCCACCGGCTTTACCGCCCTGGCCGTGGTGGACCTCAACGCCGACGGCCTCCCCGAGGTCCTGGCCCTCTACGGCGGCCATGACACGGTGTTCCGTTGCCGCAACCTGGGCGGCAGCTTCGATCCACTGGACAACATCCCGGACGTGCTGCCCGACCCTGGTTCCGGCCTGTTCGCCACCGGCGATCTGGACGGCGATGGCCATCCGGACCTGCTGCTGAACGATCTGGCCGGCCATTTCGTGGCCGCGTGCAACACGGCCGGTGACGGCAACACCTGGACCGCGGCCCCCTTGTTCACCGCACCATCCGATGCGCTGCACCCCGCCCAAGTGCTGGACCTGGACGGGGACGGCGATCTCGACATCGGGATGCACGGCCCCGTGCTCCAATGGGCGCGCAACGAGGGATCGTGGCCGGCATTCACCGTGCTGCCCTTCGCCTCGGGGCCCGATGCCGGCGAAGCAGCGTATGGACGACCGGGCTGCGGCCCGTGGGCCTCGGTGGTGAACTTCCCCACGGAACCGGGTTCGCCCACGCAATGGCGACAGCTCTGCGACGGCCAACAGGGCACGGCACCCCCGCTGCCGCTGACCGGCGTGCTCAAGGGCGTACGGGTCACCTGGGCCGACCTGGACGGGGACGGCCGCGACGACCTGCTGGTGAACTATCCCAACGCCTTCGGCTGGTACCGCAGCCAGCTGCCGCAGGCCGCCCCGGCATGGGCGCTCACCATGCCCGCCCTCGATACGCTCTGCTGGTACGGCGGCGATTACGTGCTGCCTGCACCACAACCCGTCACCGGCACCTGGTCCGGGCCGTTGGTGGACCAGGGCGAGTTCCACGCGTACCAGGCGGCCGTCGGCACATACATCCTGCAACACCTGGTGGTGGACAGCAGCGGCTGCCCGGTGCGGGGTGAAGCCGCGTTGCAGGTGGTGGAGGGCCCCACCGTCGAACCGCTCTCCGCGCCGATCCCCACCTGCCCGGAGGGACCCGTGCAGCTCGTCGCAAGCCCTTCCACGGGCCAGTGGTTCGGGCCGGTGGACAGCACCGGGCTGGTGGACCTGGCGCAACGCCCCATCCTGGGCGAGGCCATCTTCGTGTTCCAGGACGCCGCCGGCGGAAGCTGTGCGAGCGAAGGCCTATGGCTCGACCTGCCCGCACCGGCACCCATGAGCCTGCTGGTGGACACGGTGATGTGCGCCAACGAGCCGCCGCAGACCCTCATCCTCACCGGCCCCTCCCCCGGCTCGGTCTCCATCAGCGGCGCGGTGTTCGGCGTACAGTACGTGCAACCCCACATCCTGGCCGTTCAGTTCGACCCCGCCCTGGGGCCAGGAAGCTACCCCCTGGTCACCGCCGCCGAGGGAGGCGCCTTCTGCGCGGACACGGTCACCCACTGGATCACTGTGCATGCCGTTCCTGAGGTGGCCCTCACACCGTTCGACACCCTGTGCAGCAGCTCCGGGCCCTACGCCCTTCAACATGCACAACCCCTGGGCGGCGCCTGGAGCGGATTCGGCGTGCTGGGCGGACACTTCGACGTGTCCACCCACCAGTTCGGCAACTACGTGCTGCACTACGCCTATACGGACAGCAATGGCTGCAGCACCACGGCCAGCCAGACCATCACCGCACTTCGACGCCCCACGGTGTTCGGCCCGCCGGATGCTGCGGTCTTCTGTGCGGACGAGGGCCTTCAGGATTACAACGCCGTGCCGCTCGGTGGCCTGTGGTCGGCCCCGCTCAACGCGGCCACCGGCACGCTGGACCCCACCTTCGTCTCCCCGCTCCCCTACGACGGCGTGGCGATCTACACCTTCACCGATGCCACCGGCGGCCAGTGCAGCAACCTGCCGCGCACCTTCACCGTGCAGGCCCGGACGGCGCCGATGCTGACCGCTGCGGGACCCTTCTGCGACAATGACCCGGTGGCCTCGGTGACGGGAACACCGGGAGGCCTCTGGGGCGGTGCGGCCACGGGCTCGGGCACCACCGGGCTTTTCGACCCCGCTGCGGTCGGCCCCGGCACGCACTTCATCACCCTGACGGCGGCCGCTGCGGACGAATGTGCCGGCACCGGCTCGCTCGAAGTGGTCGTCCTGCCCGCCCCGGTCGTCGCGCTCGATCTGCCTGTGGACACCGTGGACCTGCATGGACCGGCCCAGGTCCTTGGCGGTGGCGTACCCGTCGGTGGCACCTACACGGTGAACGGTGTGCCGGTCACGGCCGTCGATCCGCAGTCGCTCGGACCGGGATGGGCCGTGGTGCGCTACGAAGTGACCGACGGCCCCTGCACCGGCTTCGCACTGGACAGCATCCTGGTGCAGGACGATACGGGCCTGGGCGACCTCGGCGGAGAGGATGCGCTGCACCTGTGGCCGAACCCGGCCACGGACCAGGTGCTCGTGGTGGCGGGGCAGCAACGGGCGAAGGTGCTGGTGCTCGACCCCACCGGCCGCACCGTCGTCGGGCCCGTGAGCGGCCTTACGCCCCTGCCGATCGACGTGCGGACCCTGGCACCCGGACGTTATGTGGTGCAGGTGTGGCGGAGCGATCAGGCGCAAGTGCTGCCCTTGGTGGTGACCCGCCCGTAGTTCAGCGCGCGGGCCCAGGCTCCTTCGGGCCCCGCCCGCAGGCGAGACCTCACTCCACGGTGTAGCGCCTTTCCTCGCGGACCAGCTTCACGGGCTCCTTGCCGCACCGGCCCTTGTCGCTCGCGGTGCTGCAGGTGACGATCGCCTCGGAACGCACCAGGCAGCGCGAGTCGCAACACACTTCCACCCGGTTCAGCACCCAGCGGTCGCCGCCACCGGGCCGCATGGGCACAATGGCGCTGTCCGCCGGAACGGTGTAGATCACCGCAGTCTCCTTCAGGACATCGCCCGGGCATTCGGTGCCGGGCCTCCAATGGCAGAGCAGGTACGCTTCGCTCGGGCGCGTGTTCACGAGGTTCTGCGCAAGGAGCGGGACGGCGGGACCGCAACAGGCCAGGATGGTGGCGAGCAGGTAACGACCGTGGGTGATCATGGCGTCGGCTTGTGCGCCGAAGCTACATCGACGGCACCGACCTCGCGCAAGGACGGGCCGGCCCGTTGACCCCGGAGCGGCTCAGTCCAGACCCAGGGTGATCTGCTTGCCGGGCTCGTAGCCGATGAGCGGGTCCTCCGGGGAGCGTTCCACCTCCTGGGCGGCCTGCTGACGCTTGAAGCGTTTCACGGGGCTCTCTTCCAGGCCTTCCTCCTCGGGCGCCTCGAGGTTGCCGATCTCGTCCTCGCTGATCAGCATGCCCTGCACCTCCTCCAGCTCCGGCGTCATCGGGATGAACACGGCGTCGAGCAGTTCGAGGTCCTTCACCTTGAAGGGCGTGAGCCGGTTGCCCAGGGCCTTCGCCCCTTTCACGGCGATGAAGGCCTCCAGGTCCACCTCCTCGTCGGGCCGGTCGCTGCTGCGCTTGTCGAAGCTCACCCGTACGCGGGGATGTGCCACCAGGCTGTGCACGGCCAGGCGGCTGTCCGGGTGGTCCGTGATGAAGGACATGATCTCGCGCGAGGGTTCCACTACGAAGCGTTTCACCTGGTACTGCTGCTTCTCCCCCTCCCAGTACACCGCGCTCACTGCGGCCTTGGGGTCCCACTTCACCACGGTGACCGCATTGTCCGGGAAGTGGGTGCTGAGCACGAAGGGGAAGAGCTGGCAGGTGCCGTTGCTCATGATGGCCAGGATGCGGTCCTCGCCGGAGAAGCGTCCCAGGTAACGCCCATGGCCCGTGTCGTTGAGGCGGCGCACCGTCTCGTCGAACCAGATCGGGATGGCGCCGAGGGTGCTGCCGCCGCGTTCCTTCAAGAGCACCTTCTGCACCATGTAGCGCGTGAGCAGGTTGCCCTTGCTGGCGCGTCCCTTCACCGACAGCTGGCTGAAGTCCACGTCGAACTTCGTCTTGCGCAGATTGGGCCGCGGCCGCAGGGTGACCTGCAACACCTCCGCCGCGCCATCGGGGTTGGCGCTGAAGTACTCCACCTTGCTTCCGGGAGTGCCGTTGGTGAGGTCGTACTCCTTGTCGCGCGTGATGCCGGTGACGGCGAAGCGCTTCATGTAGTAGGCGCCCTTGGGCCCGTCCTGGTACACCATGTGGTAGATGGTGCGCTCGTCGTTCTTCTTCCAGACCCCTACGTGCAACACGCCCTTACCGATGAACTTCTTGTCGGCCACCTTGGTGACGAGCATGGTGCCGTTGTCCCGGAAGACGATGATGTCGTCGATGTCCGAGCACTCGTCCACGAACTCGTGGTTGCGCAGGCTCCAGCCCATGAAGCCTTCGGCCTTGTCCACGTAGAGCTTGCGGTTGGCCACGGCCACCTTGGTGGCCACGATGGTGTCGAAGGTGCGCAGCTCGGTGCGTCGCTCGCGACCTGCGCCGTACTTGCGCTTGAGCTCCTTGAAATGCTCCACGGCATGGTCCACCAGATGGGCCAGCTTGTCCTTCACCTCGGCGATCTGGTCCTCCAGGCCACGGATGTGCTCGTCGGCCTTGAAGCTGTCGTACTTGGAGATGCGCTTGATGCGGATCTCGGTGAGGCGCAGGATGTCCTCCTCGGTCACCGGACGGCGCAACTCCTTGATGTGGGGCTTGAGGCCCTTGTCGATGAAGCTCAGCACCTCCTCCCAGGTCTCGGCCTCCTCGATCCTCCGGTACACCTTCTTCTCGATGAAGATGCGCTCCAGTGAGCTGAAGTGCCACTGGGCCTCCAGTTCCTCGAGCTTGATCTCCAGCTCCAGCTTCAGCAGGCGCAGGGTGTTCTCGGTGCTGATGCGCAGCAGCTCCTTCACCCCCACGAAGCGCGGCTTGTCGTTCTCGATCACCACGGCGTTGGGCGCGATGCTCACCTCGCAGTCGGTGAAGGCGAAGAGCGCGTCGATGGTGGTGTCGGGGCTCACCCCGGCGGCCAGATGGATGAGGATCTCGGCGTTCTCGGCCGTGTTGTCCTCGATGTGGCGCACCCGGATCTTCCCCTTCTCGTTGGCCTTGATGATGCTCTCGATCAGCGAGGTGGTCGTGGTGCCGAAGGGGATCTCGGTGACGACCAGGGTCTTATTGTCCTCCTTGCGGATGCGGGCCCTGCAGCGTACCCTTCCCCCGCGCTCGCCCTCGGCATAGTTGCTCACATCGGCCAGACCGCCCGTGGGGAAGTCGGGCACCAGGTCGAAGGACCGCTTCCGCAGCACCGCGATGCTGGCGTCGATGAGCTCGTTGAAGTTGTGGGGCAGCACCTTGCAGCTGAGGCCCACGGCGATGCCTTCGGCGCCCTGCGCCAGCAACAGCGGGAACTTCACCGGCAGGAAGATGGGTTCCTTGTTGCGGCCGTCGTAGCTGAGCTGCCACTCGGTCGTCTTCGGGTTGAAGACGACATCCTTGGCGAACTTGCTGAGGCGGGCCTCGATGTAGCGCGGGGCGGCCGCGCTGTCGCCCGTGAGGTTGTTGCCCCAGTTGCCCTGGCAGTCGATCAGCAGGTCCTTCTGCCCCATCTGCACCAGGGCATCGCCGATGCTGGCGTCGCCGTGCGGGTGGTACTGCATGGTGTGCCCGATGATGTTGGCCACCTTGTTGTAGCGGCCGTCATCGAGCTCCTTCATGGCGTGCAGGATGCGCCGCTGCACCGGTTTCAATCCGTCGTAGAGCGCGGGCACGGCACGCTCCAGGATCACGTAGCTGGCGTAATCCAGGAACCAGCTGCGGTACATGCCGCTCACGCTGAAGGCACCGCCGCTGCCCGGTGCCGGGCCCGGCACACCCCGTTCACCGGCCTCCTGCGGCGCGCCCTCCACCGGCCCTTCACCGGCTCCCGCGCGCTCCTCCGACCCGTCCTTTTCGTCGTTCATGGCCATGTTCCACAGATCGTCTCCGGACGACCGAATGCGTTGTTGTTGGTGAGCCGCAGTTCCAGGCAGACCTCCTGTCCGGGCGTGAACTCCAGGCGGTGGAAACGCAACAGGTGCGACCCCGGCGGCACCTGGCCCACCAGGGTCCGCGTGCCCTCCAGCAGGTCATGCACCTCCACCTGGTAGCTGGCCGGGGCCAGGAACAGGCCGTCGTTCACCTTGAACTGCACCACCTGGCGGGAATAGGACGGCGGACCGACCACCTGTTCCACGAAGATGCTGTCCAGTGCGAAGACCGTCGGCCCGGTGTAGTCCGCGTCGAAGGGATTGTCGGTGCGGGCCGACACGTCGACGTCGTCCTTGTAACAGCCGGCAAACCCCAGCCATAGGGCGCACAGGAGCAGGGGGCGGCAGGTGCTCCTCATCGCATGGGGATCGTCAGTCCGGCCACCCACGCACCGCCCAGGCCATCGGGACCCGGCAGCCATACCAGCCCCTCGAAGCGCAGTTTCTCCCGGTCGTCGAACACCGGCAACGGTCGGCGGTCGGCACGCCGATAGGCCCACACGGTGACGGCGGCGGCCACGGCGAACACGCCGGTGCTCACGCCCAGCATCACCTTGCTGCGGCGGAAGTCCGCACGATGGTCGGGGAACACCTCGTCCTTCAGCACGGCGATCTCCCCGGGGTCGGCGCTGTGCTCGTACAGGTCCCGATCGTCCTGTAACCGCCGGCCGGCCTTGCGGTAGGTGAGGTACGAGGCGGTGGCCCATGCGGCGGCGCCCGCCGTGGCCACCGTGGGCAGGGCCTTGTTCAGCCACATGCGTTCGCGGAACCTCTTCATCTCCTTCAGGTGCTCGAGGTACTCCGGCGCGTAGGGTAGCCGCACCAGCAGGTCGCGGCTGCTGCCCGCGCGCACAAAGACCGTGGTATCGACGATCCGCCGGGTGGGAGCCCACAATTGCAGCCGGTGGTTGCCCTCGGGCAGGTCCAGCACGCGCTCCTGCAGCCGATGCTTGCCGTCCAGCACCACCTGGAAGTCGTGCCCGGGATCCACCACCAGGCGCAGCTGGCCCATGGTCTGTGCCGCAGCCTCCGGCCCGCAGGTGCCGAGCACCGCGGTCAGCAGCAGGAGCGGCCACGCCCAGGCCATGGTACGCCAACGCCGGGCGGCGGCCACCGCGCCGGGTCCGCTTCCCGCCCGGCGGAACGGCCCTGTGGCCGCCCGGGTCCGATCGGTCTCCGTGCTCATGCCTCCTGCTCCACTTCGTCCAGTTTGCGGGCGATCGCCTTCACAGGGTCCTCCGGCCTGTTGTTCACCACGTCCTTCTCCACGCGCAGGTTGCCGATGATGAACTCCTGCCGTTCGGGCGTGTTCTTGCCCATGTAAAAGTCCAGCAGCTGCTGCACGGCGGCCTCCTTGGTGATCATCACCGGCTCCAGGCGCATGTCCGGGCCGATGAAGTGCTTGAACTCGTCGGGGCTGATCTCGCCCAGGCCCTTGAAGCGGGTGATCTCCGGGTCGCGGCCCAGCCGGGCGATGGCCTGCTGGCGCTCCTCATCGCTGTAACAGTACACGGTCTCCTTGCGATTGCGCACGCGGAACAGGGGCGTCTGAAGGATGTACAGGTGATCGTTCTTCACCAGGTCGGGGAAGAACTGCAGGAAGAAGGTCATCAGCAGCAACCGGATGTGCATGCCGTCCACGTCGGCGTCGGTGGCGATGACGATGCGGTTGTAGCGCAGCCCGTCCATGCCGTCCTCGATGTCGAGCGCCGCCTGGATGAGGTTGAACTCCTCGTTCTCGTACACCACCTTCTTGGTGAGGCCGTGGCTGTTGAGCGGCTTGCCCTTGAGGCTGAAGACGGCCTGTGTCTCCACGCTGCGGCTCTTGGTGATGCTGCCGCTGGCGCTGTCGCCCTCGGTGATGAACAGGGTGGACTCCTGCTTGCGCGGATCGTTCTTGGGGTCGCTCAGGTGGATGCGGCAGTCGCGCAGCTTGCGGTTGTGCAGGCTGGCCTTCTTGGCGCGTTCGCGGGCCAGCTTGCGGATGCCGCTCAGCTCCTTGCGCTCGCGCTCGCTCTCCAGGATCTTCGACTGCAGGGCCTGCGTGGTCTCCGGATGCTTGTGCAGGAAGTTGTCCAGCTTGGTGGCCAGGAAATCGCCCACGAAGCTGCGCATGCTCTGCCCGCCGGGCTCCACCTCCAGGCTGCCCAGCTTGGTCTTGGTCTGGCTCTCGAACACCGGCTCGATCACCTTCACGGCAATGGCCGCCACGATGCCGGTGCGGATGTCGCCGGCCTCCCAGTCCTTCTTGAAGAACTCCTTGATCACCTTGGCCACGCCTTCGCGGAAGGCGCCCTGGTGCGTGCCGCCCTGCGTGGTGTGCTGGCCGTTGACGAAGCTGTAGTACTCCTCGCCGTAATGGTTGGCGTGGGTCATGGCCACCTCGATGTCGTCGCCCACCAGGTGGATGATGGGGTACAACGGCTCGCCGTCCATCTTGGTGGTCAGCAGGTCCAGCAGGCCGTTCTTGCTCTGGAAGCGCTGTCCGTTGTACACGATGGTGAGGCCCGTGTTCAGGTAGCAGTAGTTCCACAGCAGCCGTTCGATATGCTGGTCGCGGAACTGGAAATGCCGGAACATCTCGGGGTCGGGCTCGAAGACCACCCGCGTGCCGTTGGCCTCCTCGCTCTTCATCAGCTTCTCGTCCTTGCGCAGCACACCCCGGTCGAACTCGGCGCGCTTGAGCTGCCCCTCACGCACGCTCTCGATCCTGAAGTAGGTGCTCAGGGCGTTCACCGCCTTGGTGCCCACGCCGTTGAGGCCCACGCTCTTCTTGAAGGCCTTGCTGTCGTACTTGGCGCCGGTGTTGATCTTGCTCACCACATCGATCACCTTGCCCAGCGGCACGCCGCGGCCGTAGTCGCGCACCTCCACCCGTGGACCCTCGATCTTGACCTCCACCTTCCTGCCGTGGCCCATCACGAACTCGTCGATGCAGTTGTCCAGCACCTCCTTCAGCAGGATGTAGATGCCGTCGTCGTAGCTGCTGCCGTCGCCCAGCTTGCCGATGTACATGCCCGGTCGCAGCCGGATGTGCTCCTTCCAGTCCAGGGACCGGATATGCTCCTCACCGTAGTTGGTCTCGCTCATCGTGCTTCATCGCCCACCCGGCCCGGAAGCACCTATCAACGCGGTGGACGCCCGGGCCCGAACGCCGGAGATCCAACAGGGACAAGGGTTCCGACGGGGCGCCACGAAGGTAAGTCCGCACCCGCCAGCCCCGGTCGGTTGTTCCGGGGAACGGTTATCAACGATCGGGCTCAGTTTTCAACAGACCGGACGGTCGCGGCCTGCAGCGGCGCAAGCCACCCCACGGTCAAGGCTCCGAAGGCCTGCCTTCCGCCGTAAAGGGCCCGGTCGGTGGCTCCGAACTCCACGCCGCCCACAAGGCTGAGCAGCAAACCGGGCAGCGGCTGGTAGCGAAGGCCGGCCTGCAAACCGGCCACCAGCATCATCCGCTCCTCCACCGATGGCTGCACGACGTAACTGCTGCTGGTCACCTCCGTCCACTGCGGCACCCAGCCCGGATCATAGTGGATGGTCGTGGTCTCCACGGTGCCGGCCTCGCGCGTCGACGTGACGTAGGCGAGCCGCACCGCCGGTCCGGCGGTGACCGCCAACGGCGGCAAGGCCTGCCACCACCCGTGCACGGCCAGACCGCCCTGGAACATGTGCGCGTCGAAGCGCCCCGTCCATCGGTACACTTCACTCCGCAGCGAGGATGGCGCCGTGGATGTGCTCTCCGAGCGGATCATGGCGCGCTGGCTCCCCAAGCACACCTCCGGGCCGATCAGCAGTCCGCCGCGGCCGCCCTCCGGCCGGACGAGCACCGCGAGCCCCGCACGGAACCCGAAAGCGTGTGACCGATCGCTCCCCAGGAATTTGCGCTCCTCTCCGTCCCGATAGCCCGGCACCAGCCCGCCCTGGACCACTGTCGGACCCACATCCACCAGCAACGCGGGCTGTGCGTTCCCCATCGTGATCCATGTCGCCGCGGTCCAAAGCAGCGCCAACGATCGGAGGTGGGAGGCGCGTCGCCGCATGTCGATCCAACGCAGGGTCTCCTCGGATATCACGGCAGTTGTTGTGGCACCGTCCCCGTAGGCACCGTACCGCCCACGTTGCTCAGGATCGGGTCGCGGTCGTTGGCCGAACCCGTGTATTTCACCTGCCCGTCCATGGTCACGTCGGCCGGAAGGTAGCCGGAGACCGTGCTCGTGGGCACCGTGCCTCCGATGGCCGTCAGGATCGGGTCGCGGTCGTTGGCCCCACCGGCATACTTCACCACACCGTCGTGCAGCACGTTGCCGGACCAGAGCAGGGCGCGGTTGCCGGCGACCTTGCGCGCGTTGGCACCCCAGGTGGCGGTGCCCGGCAGGCCCAGGTCCAGCGCCGTGGCCGTGCTTCCCAGCGCCAGGGGCTGCGCGGTCATCACCGCCAGATGGTTGCGATGCCGAACGGCCACGTGGTAGTCGCCCGTCGGCTGGCAGAAACCCAGGGGCGAGAGGCCGTCAGTGCCCACGATGTCGCCGTCGCGCTGCACCAGCGCGGCCCGGGCCTCCAGCACCTGTGCCGGCACGGTCGCCGAACGCAGTTCCACCAGCACCCAATCCGTGACAGCGTTGGCGCCCGTGACCGCCAGGACCGAAGCAGTGGTGGTGGTGGCTCCGGTGATCGTGTGGCCCATGGCGCTGTACGGCTCGGTGAGCGGCAGCACGCCCTGCCGGCGCAGGCTGTCCACCATCAGGTTGGCCGCGCTGCGCCACGCACCGTCCAACAGCACCCGTGCCGCCAGCACCGTGGGCGGCGCCAGCTCACAGGGCGGTGCTCCGGTGGTGAAAGTGGTGGGCTGCGTCCAGGACGAGCTGCCCCCCTGGCCGCCCGTGCCTCCGCACACCGCCCGCACCCTGAACTGATGGGCCGTGCTCCAGGCCAGCCCGGTGAGCGGCAGGCTGTCTCCAACGACCCCGGACACCAGCGTCCAGGAGGGTGCGGCGCTCTCCTTCCACTGCACATCGTAGGTGGTCGCGCTCAGCACGCCGGACCAATGCAGTGTGGCGCTGTTGTGGGTGATGTGGTCGGCCCACTGGATGTCCGGCGGCTCGCAAACGTTCGCCCAGAAGTTCATCGCAAGGCTGTAGCACGCCACCGGGTTGCTGGCCCCGCCCACGCCGTACACGTGCACCACGTACGCACCGGGCGATGCGTTCGAATAATAGATGGTCTCGCCGGAGGTCCCCGTGTTCTGCGCCAGGGCCAGCTGCGCGCCGCCCGCATCCAGCAGCCGCATGTCGTAGTTGGCCATCAGGCCCGAGAGCTGAAGGTGGATGGTGCCCGATGAACCGATGGTGAACCCGTAGTGGTCCACGTCCGTCGGGGTGGCGATGAGGGCGCTCACCGTGGTGGGCAGCGTGACCGCCGCAGCACCGGCGAACGTATCGTTGGGTTCCAACGCATCGGGGCACGGCGACGGCGTGGTGAACACGGCGGTGCTGCTGAACGCCGAGGTGTCCGCACCGCAGTCGCTCTGCACCTTGAACTCGTACGTGGTGTTCTGTGTCAGGCCCGAGATCGCCTGGCTGTTCGCCGTGAGCCCGTTCATGACGTTCCACACGCTGGCGGACGCCTCCTTCCAACGCAGGTTGTACGAAACGACGCCGAGGTTCGTCCAGTTCAGCGTGGCGCTTACGCTGGTGAGCCCCGTGGTGAACAGGTTGCCCGGCGGATCGCAACTGGTGCCGCACTGGGCCAGGCACGCGGCCGCGTTCACCCGGTTGCGGATCAGGGCCGCCGGCTGGGGCCCGAACCCGTTGTTGAAGTTGATGCCGACCCCGCCGATCAGGTGGCAATAGCTCATGACCGTTCCGCCGCCCGTGGGCAAGGCCGCCGTGCATCCTTCGCTGTAGCCCGCCGAGGGCCCGCAACCATCGATGGCCGTGCCGTTGCCGTTCCAGGAACAGGCGTGGGTGTGCGGAGACCCCAGGTTATGGCCTTGCTCGTGGGTCACCACGTTCACGCTCCAGCTGTAGGTGGGCACGTTGGCATAGGTGCTGTTGATGTCGCTGTAGGCCATGCGGATCGAGGTGGGGCCGCACAGCACGTTCAGGTAGGCCACGCCGCCGTTGCCGGCATAGCCCAGCAGGTGCGCCAGGTCGCCATTGAACGAGGTCCGGTAGCTGCCGAACTGGCTCAGGTACGCATTGGTGGTGGGCCCCGTGTACGGGCTCGGCACGTCCCAGACGAACACCTCCTGCAGCTGCACATCCACGCCGTCGTTGTCGAACAGGATGGCGCTCTGGTTGAAGAGCCCGGTCACGTAGTTCGTGGCGGCCGTCACGCTGCCCTTGCCCTGGAAGATCGGATAGTCCACCTCCCAGTAGAACTTCACGCAGCGGATGCTGCGGTCGTCCGGGTCCCCCATCAGGTCGGCCGCGTGCAAGGGGCCGCCGTCATCGATCGTGCCGCAGGTCATCGGGGGGGCGGCCCGCAGGTCGGCCGCGCGGTAGGCGATGTGGACACCGGCCTCCGCACCTTTCAACCGGCCCAGCACCAGGGTGCCCTGCGCATCGTGCACCAGGCCCATGAGCTCATCGCCGAACACGCTGAGCCCGGCGACCGTGCCGTTGTCGCCCCGGACCCGGCCGCGGTAATGCGCCGCTCGGGCCGGCCGCACGGCACCATGCGCGGCGGTGATCACCTTGAACCCCTCCGCCAGCGGCTCCCAACGTTCCAGCTCCAGCGTCAGCGGCCCGTCGGGCGTGGGCAGCGTCAGGCTGAAGGCCGCAGGCGCATCGACCAGGAAGGCCTCCACGGCCTCCGGCGCCAGGGTCAGCAGGGCCGCCCGCCGGCACTCCTCCTGCCAGAGCACCGTCGTCCGGGCATCCCCGACCTCCCCATGCACCAACGCCACGGGCGGGAATTCCACGCCGCGGTCGCGCAGGGCCTGGATGCGCCCGGCCACCTGCCCGCCGCCGGGATGCTGGGCCAGGAGCACTACGGCATGGAACGCGAGGGAGAGCAGGAGGACGTGACGGGCGGTCATGGAGGCAAGGTATAAGAAAGACCGGCCCGTGCCCTTGCCCTGCGTCCCCTGCGTACGGATGCACGATGAGCGGACGCCGCTGAGGCCCCCTCCACCGCCGACCGCGCGATAACCGGTGGGGAACGTACGGAATGGACCGCAAGAACCCCACGCCATATGCACGCTCCACCCCATCACCTCCCGCGCCGACCTGCTCGACTACCACAGGTTCCGCTACTGCATCTATGCGAACAGTCAGCAGCGCGGCTTCCTGGCTGGGCCGCAGGGCTTCGACACGGACGTGTACGACTCCCGGGCGCTGCACCTGGGCTGGTACGAGAACGACCGTCTGGTGGGCTGCGTACGCCTGCTGGACCCGATCGCGGGCCGCGACCCGCTCCATTTCTTCAAGGACCTGCCCGATGGCCCGCGCCGGGAAGCGGCTCTGGCCCTGGTCGCGCAGGCCCGGAAGGAGGGCCTGCCGGTGTGCGAGGTGAGCCGCTTGTGCCTGGCGCCGGAAAAGCGCTCCCTGGCCACCGTGCGCCGCTTCGTGCTGGCCGTGATCGCCACCGCCCACCGGTATGGCCGGGATCATTGCCTGTTCACCTGCGATGCGCCCCATGCGGCCTTCTGGCAGCGGATGGGCTTCGAGGTGGTCGAGGGCTTCAGCGGGTACGACCGCCCTCGGAGCCCGCACCAAGGCTACCTGCTTCGCGGGAATTACGCGACGCTGCTCGCCCTGCACCGCGGGGAACTGCAGGAACTGGGGCATCTGCTGGCGGCATAAGCCATGGATGATAACCCATGCTACGGATCCGGTATTGACCATTGAACCCATCGAACAAACAACACCATGAAAACGCTCCTCACCCTCCTCGTCGCATTGGCCGCTCAGGCCACCATCGCCCAGTCCGACGCTGCCCTTGTTCTCTACGCGGACGCCAACCAGTCGGGAAAGCGGCATGTGGTTCGGCAGGCCGCTGGATACGCGGACATGCGCATCGACCTGCAGCACGCCGTGAGCTCCCTGACCCTCGCGGCCGGCTACACCCTGACACTTCATGATGCCATGGACGGAGGCGGACAGGACAGTCTTCTCATCACCGGACCATGCGTGATCAGTGATCTGAAGGTGCTGCCGCGGCTGCACGGCAACGGCAACTGGGACAACACGGCGGTAGCGCTGACCCTGGACCTGAACCCGAGCCCGACGCCTGCCCCCATGGTTCCTTCAGGAACGCTGGCATCAGCCGAGTGACCCACGCGGTATGAACGAAGAAATAGTACTGGAAAGCTCATGCGCTTCCCCCTCCTCCTCCGCACGGCGCACGGCCCGCAGGTCTTTGATGCACGCACCCTGCTGCGCATCGATGCCGAGGACAAGTACGCCCGCGTGACCTGCCTTGCCGGACCGAACACCGTGGTGCTCCATGCGCTGAGCGATCTGGAAGAACGCCTCCGCTGCGGTAAAAGGATCGGCGACCTGCTCTTCGCGCGCACCCACCGCAGCTGCATCGTGGCGCTGCATCATGTGCACGGCCTGGACCGGGACCGCAACCTGGTCCTGATTGAAGGCCTCTCCGCCCCCCTCAGCAAGCGGGCCTGGCCGATGCTCGACAAGCTGCTTGGAACTCTCCAGAACTGACCGGATCGCCCGGCACCAGCGCGGACATGAAAGTGCCGGGCAATGCTCAGCGCAGCGCCTTCTCCAAGTGACCCCACAGCGTGCCGAGCGAACACACCTCGATGCCCTTGCCGTACGGAAAGTCGTCGGATGAAGGTGTAACGATCAGCTGCACGGGGGCCTTCACCGCTTCAAAGGCCAGGTGGTTGCCCTTGCTCAGCGCGGGCGAGTTGGTGGTCTTTATCTCCAGGGCGATGACCGGTCGCAACGAACGGGTGATCAACAGGTCGAGCTCCGAACCATCGTGCGTGCGGAAATAGTGCAGTTCAGCACGGCCCTTCAACCAGGCCCGCACTTGCTGGATCACGAAGCCCTCCCACGAGTTGCCCGCCAGAATACCCGAACGCAACGAAGCCAGATCGTTGATGCGCAGTTGGCCATGCAGCAATCCGGTATCAGCGAAATAGACCTTGGGCGCCGAGGTCAATCGCTTGCGCAGGTTCATGTGGTAGCTGGGCAGCACCGTGATGAGCATGGCCTGCTCGAACCACGAGAGGTAGCGCTTCACCGTGGGACCCGTCATGCCGATGGACTTGGCGATCATGCTCATGTTCAGCGGTGTGCCGTGCACCGAGGCGAGCATGGCCAGCATGGCGCGGGTATCCTTGGGATCCGCGTTCAGGCCCAGGATCCGCATCTCCCGCTCGGTGAAGTCGCGGAGATAGTCTTGCGCCCAAGCGAAGGCGCGCGCATCGCTCGATGCCAGGAAGGCGCGCGGGAAGCCGCCGCGCAACCACAATCTGTCGCGGTCGCGCTGCGCCACCTCGTGCAGGCAGAACGGGTGCAGGTCCAGGTAGGCGATGCGGCCTGCCAGCGACTCGGCGCTGCGCCGAATGACCTCCGGCGACGATGAGCCCAGCAGCAGGAAGCGGCCCGCCCGGCGGTCCCGGTCGATCAGCGAACGGAGCAAGGGGAACAGTTCCGGCTTGCGCTGCACCTCGTCGATCACCACCAGCTTTTTGCGGTTGACATGCAGGAAGGCTTCCGCGTCGCGCAGGCGGTCCAGGGCGGCAGGGCTCTCCAGGTCCAGGTACAACACCTCCCGTTGCGCGGCCTTGGCCAGTTGCATGGCAAGGACCGTTTTCCCCACCTGCCGCGCGCCGAGGATGCCCACGGCGGGCGCCCGCTTCAGCGCAGCGAGCGCATCCGCATGCAGGTAACGCGTGCGTATTCGGTTTCCCATGACCGCAAATCTAATATCAGATATTACATCTACGGTCTTTAATTGGACACCGACCGTGCGCGGGGGTCATGGGAATTTGCGCGCAACTGACCCGCCTGGGGGCTTGCCCCCCCTGGCGCGGACCCAGCATGGCAACGGCGGGCCGCTCCGCAAGCCGTTCCAACACCACGGCCATCAGGCTTCTGGTTATCAGCGCATGAGCCATGATGACCGCAATTTTAACATCGATTATTACAATTGCGGTCATAGGTGGGCCGCCCTTGCCCAGCGCGGCCTTCCTGCACGGAAGTGGCGGGCAATGACCGGCGCCACGATCACAGCGATTGCGACGGCTACCCTTGGCCGTGCGTCTGGCAAGTGCCTCGGCGACCGGCCCAGAATGACCGCCGGGGCCGGGTGATAACCGCATGCTCACGGACGGAATGAACCTCCAGAAACACGCAACGCCATGATCACCCTCACGCCCATCACCGCCCCGGAAAAGTTGGAGGAGTACTACCGCTTCCGCTACCGGATCTACAACGAGAGCCGCTGGAAGGGCTTGGTTTCCGAATGTGATGGCATCGAAAAAGATGCTTTCGATGCGCGCGCCCATCACTACGGTTGGTACATCAACGGCGAGCTGGCCGGTTGTGTGCGCTTCATCGAGGCGGACGGCAGCGCGACGCCGATCCCGATGCTGAACTACATGGCCACAGCGGCCGCAGACCGTGTTCGGGACTACATCGCCGAACGCCGGGCGCAGGGCCAGCCCATGCTGGAGGCCAGCCGCTTCTGCCTTGCCCCGGTACACCGGGGCCTGCGCACCGCACGCGCATTCGTGCTCGCCATGGTGCGCACCATGCAGCCGCTGGGCTATGCGCATGGCCTGTTCGACTGCGACGACGCACATGTCCCCTTCTACCGCCTCTGCGGCTTCGAGCCTTTACAAGGCGCTGTCCAGTTCACACAATCGGTCAATTCAAGAAAGTGGACCTGCCTCACCTACAGCTACGACCGTATCGCGTGCAAGCAGGGCTGGGACCGTGATCCGATGGGGTTTAAGCGGCCTTGCGCGATACGCAAGGCGGCGTAGTGCAGCGAAGTGGATGGACCATTCACGCCGTTCGGCGCCCGCTCGGTCCGCCCTTTTACCCGTTGTGCGGAAAACTCGATCCGTGCTGGTAGGTATACACCCAGGTCGGTAGCCTTGAGCAAGTGGAACGCATGATCGATAACCGGTCGGCGGCACCTGGAATAGACCCTTGAACAACGCCCCGCCGTCATGATCCACCTCCGCCCCATCACCCCTGAAGAGCACCCCGCCTACCACGCCTTCCGCAGGACCCTCTATGCCACTAGCAAGATCTGCGGATTCATTGATCCCACAACCGGAACGGACATCGATGCCCACGACACCCATGCTCAACACTACGGTTGGTTTCCCTGCAGCGAGCAGAAGGCCAGCGTGCGCCTAATCGAACTTGCGGACACAACAGAGCCGCTACCGCTCTTCAGCATCTTGGATGCGCATCGCCGATGGCTAACGGAACGCTTCATCAAAGGTCATTGCATGGTCGGTCGCCGCCTGGCGGAAACCAGTCGCCCCTGCTTCGCTCCGGAGCACCGCTCTCTGTGTAATGTCATGCGCTTTGTCATGGGCATTGTCCGCTGCGCGCATGAGCAAGGCATCGTCAACGGCATCTTCGATGTGAGCGCCCACCATCGGGACTTCCACCTACGCATGGGCATTACAGAACTGGAAGGTGGTCGAAGCTTCCCCGCGCGCGTCGGCCCGGCCGTACTTATGACCTACAAGCATTCCAAACTCGTCGTCTTCGCACGTTGGCAACCGCAACGCAACATCGCGGGGGCGATCGCCGCGTGAAGATGATAACCTGTTCGTGGCACCGGGTATCAATACTGAACGATCAAACGCACAAACAACATGAAAACGCTCAAGATCTCCCTCTCTGCCGTCACGGCGATCATGCTCACGGCTTGCGAAAAAGAAGGACCCGTTGGACCGCAAGGACAACAAGGGGACCCCGGTGCTGATGGAAGCGCCAATGTCACCAGTATAACGGGAACATCCGAGGATACTTATACAGGAGGGGCTTCGGACTTCTACTATACCCTGTCCACAAGCCTCATAACACAGAGTATCATTGATGAAGGTGTGGTGCTTGGATATTTGAGCACTTCCAGTGGTTGGACACCCTTGAACTGGCAACGATCACTGGAAGATGGTGATGTACTCCTCATGTACCGCGGATACTTCGACGTTGGCGAGTACCGCGTGAACATGAAACGCAGCGATGGTGGGATTATTCAGCCATCGGATCCGTTGGATAGCATGAACCCACTCTCCCTGAAACTAGTGATCATCGAAGGGGGACAACGTATGCAGCAAGCAGAGATCGATCGGATCACGGCTACGGAACTGGCGCGCTGAGAAGGAACACTGGCTCCGTCGCGGCCATCGATCACCGGTGGCCGCGACAATGCCGAACAAACCTGTACCGATGAAAAAGACCCTCACCACCTTCGGCTTCCTCTGCATCTTCTACCTGGCACCACTGTGGCAGCGGACGGAACTGCTACTCTCATGGCCCGTGCTGGTCCTCTCCTCATTCTGCACGGTGCTCTTCCTCACACAGCCGGCCTTGAGTATCGAGGAAAGCAAGGCGCACAAGGCCACCGATGGCTGGACGATCTGGTTGATCCTGGCCGTGAGCGGCGCGGGCCAGATCCTCAGCCTGCTGGACTGGGCCTACCGGCTGGGCGCTCCGCAAGGCCTCGACCCCTGGGCCATCGCCGGCCTGTGCGGTCTGCTCTTCGGTACGGTCTTCCGCCTCTGGGCCATCAGCACGCTCAAGAGCAACTTCGCCGCCACGGTGCAGATCAAGCAGGGGCAGCAGCTCATCACCACCGGCCCGTACCGCTGGCTGCGCCACCCCAGCTACACCGGGGCGTGGCTCGCGATGATCGGCGCGGCATTGCTCATGCACAGCTATATTGGTCTTGTGATCCTGGGGCCGGGCATGCTGCTGGTGTACGTGCGCAGGATCGCGGTGGAGGAGCGCACCTTAGAGCAGGCGTTCGGGGCGGCGTTCTTGAACATGAAACAAGACACGCAACGGCTCCTGCCAGGGCTCTGGTAGAACAGCAACCGTCAACACAAGAACATGAAAACGCTTACTCTCACATTGATAGGTGGTTTAGCAGCCCTTGTTGCCCATGGCCAGCAGCAAATGTTCTCGGATGAGTTCGATGGCACGACATTGGATCCCCGATGGATCTTGATCAACCCGAACACGCCATCCTCTGTTGTCGATGTGAATGACGGTACTCTGCATCTACACGCATCGCCGGAGGATGGCGGCTCTGATTATTTCATGCCTACCAACTTTGACGGCCCACGGATCCTTCAAGCAGCTTGTGGGAATTGGAGGCTAGAGGTCGCCTTTACGGCGGTCATGTCCAGCAATTTTCAAGGTGCTGGCATCCTAGTTCTTGATCATGACACGAGTACTGCCATGGAAGGTGATCGATGGCTTGAACGTCGCTTCAATGACCAATGCGGCGGCCCAGCGACACATGGATTCTGGCTATTGGACACGCTCCTTTGTGGACTCGAACAGGACGATGATACCATGATCATTCAACTTGAAAAGATCGACTCCCTCGTTACTGCGCGCGTTCGCGTCGATCAGAACCCCGTTTGGATCTCGGCCATTGATACCATAGCGAGCAATGTCCAGTACGTCGGCCTCTGCGCGCTGCGATATGACTATGACGGCAATGCGACCACCAGCACGGATGCATATTTCGACTACTTCCGGTTCTTGGATATGGACACGCTGTCCATTCAGTCCTCAGATACTGGAACCATCTGTGTTGGTGCACCGGTCACCTTATGGGTGGACAGCATATCGGGTGGGACCTATTCGTGGTCGAGTCCAGTTGGAGTACTCCCGGACACGGGACCTCAAGCGTCGATCCCCGCAGTATCCGTCGCCGACAGCGGGTGGTACCACGTAACAGTGAGTAGCTTGAATTGCTCCTTCTTGACGGACTCATTCCTGGTCAGTATTGAACCCTGTATGGGCCTTAGCGCATGGGAATCGCTCGATGAATCCATCTTGCAGCCGAATCCCACCAGTGATTTCCTCACCGTCGCACTACCCGGTGCCTCGGGCCTAATCGAACGCCCGGTTTTCGTGGATCAGATGGGCAAGGTATTCCACCTGCAACCGAATGCGCAACCAGGTCCGGCGGACCGGTCGAGCACGTTGCAGTATGACGTGAACGTACTGCCGACGGGAATGTACTCGGTGCGGTTCATTGATGCAGAACGATCGTACGTGGCGCGTCTGATAAAGCTCTGAGGAGCTACATTCGGCATGCTCAAATGGCACCTTGTCCTGGACAATCGTCCTTACGGTCAAGGACTGCCTACGTGCTATTGGGATGCGCTTGTCAGAAGTACGGACAGCAATAGGATCTGGAATGCCGAAACTGGTTGCTCATTGATGCATATGCTCTTGCTGAAGCATCGGATCTTGCCGCTCATTCATCGTATTCCGATGATGCTTTTCCGAAGCGGGATGTGGCTGACCGCGCTCGCTATTCCGATAGTCGAAGGGTGCCGCTCAACAGACCCATCGGGACAGGATCACCATGAACGGACGCGTCCGAGTGCCAAGCGTACAAGGACTGATAGCTCGAATATCGAGATCGGGCGCATCTGGGAATCCCGCGCAAGGGCCTGCGTTCGCCGAGGCTCCCTGGATAGTGCATTGATCATGACCGATTCGGCTCTGACATGTTTTGTCGAAGCTGACGATACGGTCGGCATGGGCGATAGCTGGTTCATGAAATGCTCCATTCTCGATAAGGCCGGACGTAAGCGGGATGCGATATCCGCAGGATGGCGGTCGATCGCGCTCCGAACCCGTCTTCAGCAGGACACTCTTCTCCGCCTACCTAGAGTGTTGCACAACGTGGGGATTCTCTATTGCATGATCGGGAGGCCGGATAGCGGGCTGGTATTGTTCGAGCGAAAGGACAGTCTGTTCCAGCGCCATCATGACATTCCCCCCTTGGATCTGATCATGCATCAATGGTTCCTCAATACGTTCTTCTTGGATCAACTGGACCATGGGCGCGCACTGGAGCATGGACTGCGATGCCTGCGCTTACTCGACGAGCAGGGCGGTCGGTTGCCGCCGCCATACAGAGCCGATGGAATGATCGCTGCGATCGAAGGGAATGTGGCTCATTCCCTTTCCGAATTGGGGGCGTATGAGGAGGCCATCAGCCATGCTGAACGAGGCTTGAGATCGAATGCAGCCCTCCTATCCTCCTTGCAAGGCCAGGAACGATCCGAAGCCTTGGGGACCGCGATCAGACTCCATGGTGCGCTTTGCGACCCGCTCCGCCGCCTACATCGCTACCAGGATGCCCTTGCGCATAGCCGTGAGATAATCCAGATCAGCGATCAGCTTCTTAGTGATCGTGACCTTGAAGCCTGCACATCGCGCACGAATATGGCTATCACCCTGAAAGGCATGGGTAACCTCCAAGAGGCAGCAGCATACGCCGACTCGGCCATCAACCTGTTCGACCGATACGGCTTGGAACCCGGATATGCCGACAATGAGGAGGTCGTGAACTTGGACAAGTTATTCTCAATTCGTGGTTCCATAGCGGCCGCGATGAGGGATACTGTGGGCTTTCGAGTGTACTTCGATCGAGCTTCCGATCATATCGAGAAGCACCTTCCACTTCGACTTATCCAGGCCGAACCCTCCCTGCGCACCAGGCATCTGCCACTGATACACTATGGAGAGATCCTTGGTGAGCGAGCGCGATCGAATTACGAACTGTATTCGATCACCGGGGACGCTGATCATCTGGCCGCGAGCGTGCTTGACTATGACCGAGCGTTGGACTCCATCGCCCAGTTGGAAGCCACATCTGACATTACAAATCGTTCGATGGTTGCCGGAATATTCTGGGATGTTCTAAGCGATGCGATAAGAGCACACGTTGATGCTTATGGTCTGGATGGACGTACAGAGCACCTTGACCGCATTCTTGGGATCATGGAGATGGCTCGTAATGCTATGGCCGACAAAGCGAATCGTTCCTGGGTGGGGGATCTGGCTCCAACGCAGAGGGAAGCCATTGCTCAATTGGGCCGCATCGAGGCGAAGCTCTTCCAGCTGGAGAAAGACCCCACAAGCAAGGCCGATACCATTCAGCGCACACGCAATGACCTGTCATACCGACGCAATACCCTGCGCCGCAGCAATCCCGGAATTTTCGACCGGATCTATGCCCGTTCTGCGCCGGGTATCAGTAAGGTGCAACATCATTTAGGACCGGGGATGCTTGCAGTAGAGTATCAGATCGGTAACGAACGGTTGCACGCGCTTTGGATATCAGCAGATACGGTGATGGTTCAGCAGATAGATCTGGACTCATTGCTGTCCGGTTAACTGAAGCTCGAACATGAGCTGAACCGAGCATGGACGCTGGTTCTCGAAAGAAAGAGCGTGGGGCGGATTTGAATCGGGGT